>NZ_BOLP01000005.1 GCF_016861695.1 Levilactobacillus andaensis
CAGAGGTGATATGCCTCTTTTTTTATGCAAAAATGGTGTCGATGGATTTCTCCATCAACACCAAATATCATAGAACCATTATTTTTGAGGCACATTCAACTGCTCAGATTGAGCTGGTGGATGTGCCTTTTAATATGTATGTAAAGTCTTAGAAAGGCTTTTGTATCAGGACTGTAAAGCATATTGACAGGCATTTTACGCACTGCTAACTTTAGAAATATATAAGTGGAGGAGTGAGTAAATGGCCGAATTAAATTTTTCAGCAATCCTTGGTAAAGCCCAGCGGATGATTACGGTAGCCGACCCTGGTTGTTTGGTGACCGTTCCAGCACCAACTGGTAGTGGGAAGACGTACGGAATTATTCACTATATTAGTCAAACGGTTGTCGACACTACTGATAGGCGTTTTTTTTTCGTCACCGTTAAAAAGAACAATTTGAATATTGAAAATTTTCGGGCAGCAATTGCACATGAATTTGAGCATAAAAATGGGGCGTTTAAGACTTCATCGGCTCGTGAAGCCTATCTCAACCGAACTGTCGCTGTATTACGTGCCTTAGGGGAAGCAACGGGCGAAGTTAGTACTAGTCAATTACCACCAGAACTATCAGTAAGTGAAGATGTTAAACAAGCTTTAGGTAACTTGCAAACCTATCATGAACGCTATAATCAGCAGCCAGAGAAACAGTCACTGGCAGGCCGCAATGATTTTCAAAATTTAAAATTGGCCTATGTAGCATTTAAAAGAGAAGTCATCAATGTATTGCGACAAACATTAATGTTCAATGACCCGATGACGAAAGAAGATAAAGTGACGCTTGAGGAGTATGTCAATGCAGACAAGACGGACTTAGCACACTATTTGAATCAATATTTTCCCGAAATCAATTTAAAAAAATATCGGTTGGTGTTGCTCACGTGGGCAAAGTTTGTACGGACCTTTCCGTCGTTCTACAGTCAACAGTCCATCCCGGTCACTGCCACTGGTTGTCTAGGCAATGCCACAGTTATTTTAGATGAAGTTGATGAGATGAAGTCACAACTGGTCGATAAAATTATTGATGACGCAACGAAGGTCCCATTGGACTTTCTGTCGTTGTTTCGGGAAATTCGAAGTGGCGTCAATAATCTACAAAAGAAGCGACCGGATGATGTGATGTCTGTGTTGCGCCAGCAGGGAAAATTTAGCCAATTAAAGAAAAAGGTCAACTATCTATCCGCGCAGTATGAATTAACGGAGGACTATAAAACGATTGATGCAATAACGGCGACTAATTTTATCTTTAATTTGGACAGCCTCACGATTAGCAGCAGTCACGGGTGGTGGAGCCACCGCGATCTTCCGGGGAGGCGGGTTGTTCTGTCGGGACAACATATTGTGACAAATGATTTAAAATTTTATCAAATGATTCAAAGTATGAGCTTTTTTTTCAGTAGCTTTGTTCATCTGCTGGCTGATTGGGCTGGGAAATATTGTCAACAAGTTAACGCACAAAGACTGGCGATTGAGAATCGGTTGGAGTTAGAAGATGCGATTGCCACAATTTGTGATTGTCTGTGGCTATCCGCTGACTCAAAGAAATTAGTACTTGGTATGTATCATCAGACGCCCTTGAAATACCGTAAAACGGTTAAGCCTACAACCGATGGTCAATGCGGCCATTACCTGCAACGAAATGGTCTGCAACTGGTTGCATTAACAGATAGTGATGCCCATTTGAATCGAACAAAAATTAGTGCGGCGTTAGTCCAAGAAACTCCAGAAAAGTTTCTCATTCAGCTGGCTCAACGTGGGATAGTGGTTGGCATGTCCGCAACGGTTAAGGTTGATACGGTGATTAACAATTTCGATTTTAACTTTATTCGTGAGCAGTTAGGCGACCGACTCATAGATGGCTTGGCGGATTTACCTGTAAGTGTCCAGAAGCAATTTGACACTAGTCGACGTTGTCGGGCGAATGGGGCTAAAGTGATTGTCAAGGAAACGGCTGAGACACAGGTTTCTGGTGAGAGTGGCGAATGCATGTTCCAATTGATTCATAAACTGTGCCCTGAGGTTGTCTTGGCCCCTGATCAGCTGGAACAATTAAGAACACTCGATATGCTGGTCAAACAGAAGATGCAAGGGATTCACAGCGCTTATCCGAACAATGCTGAACGGCAACTGGTTTCGTTTGTTCAGCAACGCTATTTGGATTTGTTCATGAGTTTTATCTGTTTTCTGGAATTTCCAGATAAGACGACCTTCCTGGGATTACAAAGCGTGTTGCCTAAGATAAAAGGGGAAAAAAATGAAATTCAGATGTCACTGGATTTTGTGACGCAGGTTTTTAAATTACTGTCACAGTTACTGTGTACCGGTGAACCGCATCAGCCACAATTACGACCAATTGCCAAAAAGTTCGCGACAGATAAGCAATTAGTTGACGACCAAATTACGGCCGCACTCGAGCTGCCAGCCCAAAAGGAGACACGGATGTACTTACTGAGCTCGTATGCCACTTTGGGGGTTGGTCAAAACCTCCAACACAACATCGGAATGCTTGAGACGGGTAAGACAGTTGATATAGCTCCGGTTGATGCCAATTCGAATGATCTACGGCGTCAGATGGTGGATTTATCCGGAATCTATTTGGGACGGGTCACAAATATTTTTACCATGGTTCCACAAGTGGCAACCGAAAAAAGTAAGGTACAGTGGATTCGTGCCTGCTATGAATTGCTGAGCTTGGCCGACAATAGTGAGGTCTCACTCCTGGATATCAGTAAGCATGCTAAGAAGCAAAGCTTAGGCGTTCCGGCCAAACAATTTCGGAACACGATTAGCTATGTTGGTGCTCATACGCAGGTTGTTTTGCAAGCACTCGGTCGGATGGACCGGTCATTTAATAAATTGCCAGAAACACTCGTGATTCTGGGAACAGATGTCCGGAACTACTTTAACGTGTCCATGCTGGCTGACTACCAGTTGGGGCCTGAAGCTCAGGCCATTCGCGACCTGCAACGAGAAGCTGCAGATTCGGTTCAGACAAACGAGAAGATTCAGTTTGAACGGTGGGCTAACCGAACTCTAGAAACACAGCAGGCAATTAATGAAATGGTAGGGCAACTTCAAACGGATACCAAGGTTGCTAAACGGTATCAAGATTTTAGGGAGCACCTATTATGTCATCCTACACCCACATTTGATCAGTATCACCAATGGGAGAAGAAACCAGAGGGCGCCTATTTAGACAACGATGTGATCCAGTATCAGGTTGGCCGATCCGGTGAGAACTTTACGTTTGGTGTGAATGGTCGTGGGGCGGAAGAAATTTCCGCCGATTCGGCGGGACTGCCTATCTTGCTGAAATATCCAGGAATGAAAGCATATTTCAATTCTCATGGATGGGCAACCATCTGGGAGAAGACTGGTTTTATTGTCAATCCAGTTCAGTTTGACAATTACTCGGGGATACTTGGCGAGGTTGCCGGTAAACTTATTCTTGAAGACCACTGGGCGGTTAAGCTCAGGACGCTTCCTGCAGGTAATCATGAGCTCTTTGATTTTCAAACGGCGGATCACGTCTATCTTGATTTTAAGAATTGGCGGCATCCTCACGGCCAATCGGCTATAGCGGAACGCAGGCATGTGCAAGACAAATTGGATCGTATGACTGATGTGCAAAAGCTACACAGTCGGCGGGTCCTCATCGTGAATTTGATTGAAACGGCCGGGACCCAAAAATTTGTGCCGAAAATAACGCGTAATGGACAAATTATGGAGGTACCGCAGTTGTTAGATGCACAGGGAAAGCTTGCTTTGACGTCTGAACAGGAAAAAATGATAGGGGATTTTTTAAATGGTAGATAACGTGCCAATAGCTTTGACAAATCTAGTGGACTATGAATTCAATGAGGTCGGTTTTAATCAGCGGCTACGGTTAATTTTGGTTGAAACGGACCATCCCGGCAAACTACCAAGTTGGTTCGATGCTTGTCCAGTTTTAGCGATTCATAAGTTGGCTAAACAGTACGATACTCAGGCTGGCAAGGCAGTTGGTCCCAGTCGGTATTTAGCGTTGATGGCACTAAAACAGCCAATCCCGCAACAGATGACTGACATTCGTCAAAAGATCTTGACCCTGCAGCAAGCTATCCAGCAGAGAATCACCCCGGATACAATCGTTATGCTCATGCTCAAAGCAGTCAAACAGTGTCAGTTTGATGACCAACTCGTACTCAGAAATCAGCGAGCCACTGATCGTTTGTTATTAGTGCATAGACAAACAGAAAAAACGTTGGTTGCAGTCGAGGTCGACTTAAAAAATCATATTTTACAATTACGCACGCGGACCTTTAAACCAGTGTCGGCACCACAAAAAATGGGATTTTTGGTCAGTGACGGGTGTTTGAGGTGGGCAGCCACGGCGTCCGAAAAGCTGTGGGACCAACATCATGTTCATGGCCGGAAAAACGCGATTGATTTCTTTACGCTGCGGGCACTGGCTGATTTCACACAAACCAAGGTGGGCCTTCAAAATGCCCTCCTGAAAGATCTCAAGCAGGTGTACGGGGATTGTTTCCGCCAGTTGCCGCATTTTCACGCCAGTGAGGTGATGGCTTATTCGCCCAAAGCCAAGGTACCAGCAATCAATCAGGTGATAGCGTTACTACAAGGTCAGAACCTACATTTGATGGGCGATGCTAGCGAACCAGACATTCGCGCGTTAGTCGCACATTTGGCGGATAGAGTCCGGACCAGCCCCCAACTTGTACAGGCAGGGGTGACAGTCTCAGTCGGTGAGCAGGCTGTGACGGGATTGAATCTGCAAGTCGTGATGGACGAGCAGGACCCACGTTATCAAGTTGGCTGTAATGATCAAGTTATTCAACATTTAACCTTTGAGAAATTTGGGGACTTTGATGCGGACAAACAGCAGTACCAGTGGCAGGGTGACCAGCAAGTCGATCTGATGGCGAACAATCAATTCTTGATGACGGTAGTCCAGCTGCTAGTTAAACGGGATATTTCGGTCTGTGAGCTACGGTTGCCTACAGTTGTGAAGGCTGACACCGCTGGACATTTTAAGTATTTGTTTTTCAATAGATTGAGCAAACGGACGGAACCGCTAAACCTTGTTGTGACGCGCTTAACCATTACACCTGATCAACGATTGATTTTTGAAGAGACGCATATTAAAGGCGAAATCAACGATTCTACCGCAACTGAGCTCCAGCAAACAGTTAAAAGAACTTTAGCTGTGACTGGAGAAAATCCCTATCTGTTACAGGGGGCTATTCAAAGCAAATCAGACCTCTTTGCCATCTATGGTACAAATTTGATCACGGTCCCAGATGCAGAAAAGATCGCTGCTCAGTTGCGCTCGGCCAGTGAAGAAAATTTAGTTAGCCGGCAGGATCTGTTGACGGTTGCCCGGGGGTTAGTTATCGACCAGAAACATGCGTCGCAGCAGCAACAACTGATTGCCGAACTCACACAGCTACAGAAGACCGAGTTGTCGATTAGAGAGCTGCGAATGGCTCTTAAGCTGACCTGGAGAAAGAACGCCATGAAAGCGTTCAATGCCGCATTTCATCAGGCTCAGGGTCAATGGTTAAAGTTGCCTATTCGGCAAAAGACGTACGCAGCATACTGGACAGGAACCTGTGGGATGGGCTTGCTTGAATTGGCTGGAAGTACCTATTACTTCATTGGACGCAATAACGCGCTAGAAGCCCAGCAGAAGCGGGCGATTCCCTTGAAAAAAATTGTGGCGATTGGAAGTGAACAGCCAAAGGAAGATGTGCACGAAATTTTCCATGATTTGGAATCACTCATGCAGGTTGGATTTGTCCGGTTGAATCAATACACCGTCATCCCATTTCCCTTTAAATATTTACGAGAATACAGTGATCTTCGGCGGCATCGGACAGACCAAATGAAAGCGGCAGCTGCTGCCAACAAGGATTGACACCGTTTCCCCTAAATCCATTGACAACCCCACCCCAGACGACTATCATAAAACTCAGTTAAATAAGTCGATTATGATGAATGAAAAACGCAGTGGTTGTTCTCAGCGAGTCCGGGGTAGTGTTAGCCGGATAGCAAGTGCTGTGGGTTGGCACATTCGGAGTCGTTTCCAAGTAAGCTGCTAGTCAGTCTGTGACTAGAAGTAGGGTGGAACCGCGAAATTAAAACTTCGTCCCTACGTGAATTTGCCTCGGTGAATTCTCGTGGGGATTTTTTTGCGCTTATTTGTTTGAAATTTAAGGAGGAAACAGCACCCATGACAGAAAAACTGTCCATGCAAGCAATCATTTTAAAGTTACAACAGTACTGGTCCGCACAGGGCTGCATGCTGATGCAAGCTTACGATACTGAAAAAGGGGCCGGGACGATGAGTCCTTACACCTTCTTACGGGCGATCGGACCAGAACCTTGGAACGCCGCTTACGTTGAACCTTCCCGGCGACCAGCCGATGGTCGTTACGGGGAAAACCCCAACCGGTTATACCAACATCACCAGTTCCAAGTGATCATGAAGCCTTCACCCGATAACATTCAGGAACTTTATCTGAACAGTTTGAAGGAACTCGGCATCAACCCGCTCGAACATGATATTCGGTTCGTTGAAGACAACTGGGAAAACCCATCCATGGGTTGTGCCGGTGTTGGTTGGGAAGTTTGGTTAGACGGGATGGAAATCACCCAGTTCACCTACTTCCAAGTCGTTGGGGGGATGGAAGTTGATCCCGTCACTTCCGAAGTGACCTATGGTTTGGAACGGTTGGCTTCCTACGTCCAAGACGTCAACTCCGTTTTTGACCTGGAATGGGCCGACGGTGTTAAGTACGGCGACATCTTCAAGGAACCCGAATACGAACACTCCAAGTACAGCTTCGAAGAAAGCAACCAAGACATGTTGCTCCGGCACTTCGACGAATACGAAGACGAAGCCAAGAAGCAGATTGCTAATGGTCTGGTTCACCCAGCCTACGACTACATCTTGAAGTGTAGCCACACCTTTAACCTGCTCGATGCGCGGGGTGCCGTTTCCGTGACTGAACGGGCCGGTTACCTCTCTCGCATCCGGAACATGGCGCGCGCCGTGGCACGGGCTTTCGTTGCTGAACGGAAGAAGCGTGGGTTCCCATTGATCAAGGATGACACCTTACGTGCAAAACTATTAGCAGACGATGAGGAGGCCAAAAAATAATGGCACACACATTTTTACTTGAAATTGGACTAGAAGAAATGCCGGCCCACGTGGTGACGCCAGCTATCAAGCAACTGGTCAAGCGTACGGCCGACTATTTAAAGGAACAACGCGTCGACTATGACGACATCAAGCCATTTTCAACGCCGCGGCGCTTAGCCATTCAAATCAGTGGCTTAGCCGACAAGCAAGAAGACATCAGCGAATCCGTCAAGGGCCCCGCTAAGAAAATCGCTCAAGACGCCGATGGCAACTGGTCAAAGGCCGCCATTGGGTTTACCCGTGGTCAGGGCTTGACACCAGATGACATTACCTTTAAGGAAATCAAGGGAACCGAATACGTCTACGTCGACAAGTTTATTGCCGGTGAACCCGTTGCCGCTGTCTTGGCTGGCTTGAAGGACGTTATTACGGCGATGACCTTCCCAACCATGATGAAATGGAGCACGCATCACTTCGAATACATCCGGCCAATTCGTTGGATCGTAGCATTGTTAGATGCCGACGTGATTCCATTTAGTATCCTGGACGTCACGACCGGTCGCAACACACGCGGTCATCGTTTCTTAGGTTCCGACATCGATATCGCCACGGCGGCCGACTACGAAGCCGACTTAACCGCTCAATTCGTGATTGCCGATGCCGATAAGCGCAAGTCGTTGATCAAGCAACAGATTGAAAAGATTGCTGCCGACCACAGCTGGACGGTCAACATTGACGCCGGCCTGCTGGAAGAGGTCAACAACCTGGTTGAATGGCCAACTGCCTTTGAAGGTAGCTTCGATGAAAAATACCTGACCATCCCCGAAGAAGTCCTGATCACCTCCATGCGTGACCACCAACGCTTCTTCTACGCACGGGATGCCAGCGGCAAGCTCTTACCTAACTTCATCTCCGTTCGTAATGGGAACGACCACGACCTCCAAAACGTGGTTGCCGGGAACGAAAAGGTCCTGACAGCGCGTTTGGAAGACGCCATGTTCTTCTACACGGAAGACCAAAAGAAGACCATCGCCGATTACGTGGAACGGCTCAAGTCCGTTAGCTTCCACGATAAGATTAGCACGATGGCCGAAAAAATGGATCGCGTTAAGGCTATCGTGAGCGTCTTGGCTAAGCATTTCGACTTAAACGATGCCCAAACCAAGGCCGCTTTACGGGCCAGCGAAATCTACAAGTTTGACCTGGTGACCGGGATGGTCGGTGAATTCGCCGAACTCCAAGGGGTCATGGGTGAAAAGTACGCCTTACTTCAAGGTGAAGACCCAGCCGTTGCCCAAGCCGTTCGCGAACACTACGAACCAATCTCAGCCGATGGTGCCTTACCAGAATCCATCCCTGGTGCTGTCTTGGCCTTAGCCGACAAATTTGATAGCATCTTGACCTTCTTCGCTGCTGGCATGATTCCTAGTGGTTCCAACGACCCTTACGCTTTGCGGCGTCAGGCAACCGGGATCGTGCGGATTGCGCGTGACCAGAAGTGGTCCTTGCCAGTTGCTGAATTGGCTGGTGACTTTATCACCGCTGAAGGGGCTGCTAACGTGGCACCAGACCTTGACCAAGCTAGTCAAATCGACGCGCTGGTGACCTTCATCAAGGACCGGATTCGGAAGATCTTGCGTTCTGCTAAGCAACGGCATGACATCATCGATGCCGTGACCGCCGGCTCCAGCAGTGACGTCTTACAGATCTTCACGGCCGCTGAAATTTTGGCTAACCACGCTGCCGACGACAACTTCAAGGCAGTCATCGAATCCTTGACCCGGGTGATCCGTTTAGCCCAAAAGGCCCCAACTGAATTGGCTGCCGGCACGGTGGATGCTAAGCTGTTTGAAAATGACAGCGAAGGCGAACTGGACAAGGGTGTTGCTACAGTCGCTGCCGCCGCTGGCAAGGGATTGGATGCCCTGTACGCTAGCCTGGCTGACATTCAACCAACGATTGCGGCTTACTTTGAAGCCACGATGGTCATGGACAAGAATGATGCCGTTCGGAACAACCGGTTAACTGAACTGAGCCACTTGGCAACCTTAGCGTTGACCTTGGGCGACTTGGACCAATTGATCGTTAAATAGGTCATCTGTAAGTCATATGATATGAAGGAATCGCTCTGCGGAGTGGTTCCTTTTTTGCTGGTTGGGGAAAATGATGGGGTTGGTTGCCTCATGATGGCTAGGGATGAAAGTATCTAAACACGATTTAAGCTTGGTATAATGCCGATATTGGTAGGTGAATTAGGCAACCTAGGATGACCTTCGCCTTACCGGCCGCCAGATATGGGCTGGAACGGTGCGGACACAACTTGAAGCCTCGAAAATCACGAGTCTTCAAGCGTGGTCTTCTGCTAAGCCGACGGAAAACCACCGTCAACTAAGCAGAACGACGCGCCTGAGCCCATATCTGGCGACCTCTCGGCTTACATAGTTGCTTTCTGTCGATTAGGAAGATGAACGTAAAATTGTCATCGACTCGGCCGAAGATGTCAAGTGCACCAGGCTTTCAGCAGTTGTTGTGAACAGAACACAACCTGGCAACTGGAGTTAGTTTAACGGTATAAATTCATGCTAACACCGGGATAAAGAAGATGATTCAGTCCACGCCATCCACCACGCCGTGTAGCTTAACTTATCAAGTACATTTGATTGCAGAATTGTGTAGGAGTTCTCATTATAGGAAGAAATTGTCAGAAAAAAGCTTGGTGAGTACCATGTTATTACTAAATTTTACGCCGCAAAGGCTCCGATTGCTTCAAGCATTAGGCTGGGTTTTACTCGTGTTAGCATGGGTCGCACAAATTCTGGGACTCTCATGGCGTGCCCTGCAACCGGTACGGTCATTGCGGCTGCTTGTTATTTTTACGGGACTTGCTTTATTCTTGGTCGTCATAACGGTATTATTAAAACAGATAAGTTGGCGGCAACGACAGGCATTTTTGCTGGACCTAAATCTCATGTTTGATCTGCTCACGAGCATCCTGCTGGCCTTTCCTCAGGCATTGGGCGCGACCGCGATGGCTAATCCGGTTGGTCGGGGCGGCTTAATCTGCTTTGCATTGACCTTGCCGGTTGCCTATTGGCCGCCGGACGGAGTGCATGTGCCGCCAGCCTTAAGGGGAAACTATCCGCTCATTCAGCGGGGGTTAGTCGCGGGCGGCAGAATTTTACTGGCTGCCAGTCTCGTGCTCCTGTTGCTAGGCGGAGCTTACTAGCGAGGTTTAAAAGTTGACAGCGGCCGTAATAGGAGTAATATGTATAGTGTATTTTTGCGCACGAATTCCAATTAAAGAGTCGCACTTTTCGGGTTTCCGGGGTGCGACTTTTCAAGGCTACGGGCGCGCAGGTGAGGGAGTGATGGCTTGGCAAAGATACCCGAAGAAGTGATTGAAACTGTTCGGACGGCGACTAACATTGCAGATGTAGTTGGTCAGTACGTGCAACTCAAAAAATCCGGGAAAAACCTATTTGGCCTATGTCCCTTCCACGAGGAAAAGACCCCGTCATTTTCCGTGACGGAGGACAAACAGATTTTCCATTGCTTCAGTTGTGGTCGCGGGGGCAACGTGTTCAAATTCCTCATGGAACTCGAGCACATCAGCTTTCCCGAGGCTGTGGTGAAGGTGGCTGATTTTAGTCACGTCGATTTGGCTAGCGAATACCGGCAGGATGCTTCGGCACCGGCCGTGGATTCCAAGACGGGCCAGTTGATTGCCTTACACGAACAAGCAGCGAAGCTTTATCATCACATTTTGGTCAACACCGAGGTGGGGCAACCCGCCTTGGATTACCTGCATGATCGGGGCCTCACTGATGACACGATTGAGACCTATCAGTTGGGTTTTGCGCCGAGTCAGCGGCTGTTGAAACCATTCTTCGACCAACGACAGAGCGATTACCAGCTATTACGCCAATCGGGATTGTTCATTGAAAATGCGGACGGGGAGTTACGCGATCGGTTTACCGAACGGGTCATGTTTCCCTTACGCAATGCCAGTGGGCACGTGGCGGCGTTCTCGGGACGGCTGTTAAAGAAGGCCGACGACCAACCGAAATACTTGAACAGTCCGGAAACGGCGCTGTTCACCAAGAGTCGGTTGTTGTTTAACTTTGATCTTGCCCGGCCCGCCATTCGGCAAGCCGGTGAGGTCACCCTGTTTGAAGGGTACATGGATGTCATTTCGGCGACCCAAGCTGGGGTGCTGAACGGCATCGCTTCTATGGGGACCAGCCTGACGACCGAGCAAATTTATGCGATCGAACGCACGACGGATAAGCTCAACGTGTGTTACGATGGAGATGAGCCTGGTCAACGGGCCATCGAACGGGCCTTGTCGTTATTGGGACAACACAGTCACCTGCAGCTCAGCGTCATTCAGTTGCCGGAGGGCCAAGATCCCGATGAGTATCGCAAGGCGCACGGCAACGATGCCTTCAAGCAGATGCTGACAACGGCGAAGGAAACCCCGATTCGATTCCACTTGCGGTATTTGCGGCGTAACCGGGCATTGGATACGGACAGTGAGCGGCTGGACTACTTAAACCAGGCCATGCCACTGCTAGCTCAGGTCCAAGAACCCGTGGAACTCGACATGTATCTCAATCAGTTGGCCACGGAGTTTCAGCTCGACAAGGACGCGCTGGTTGCCCAGTTAAAACAGGTACAGCGTGACACGGCGGCCCAACAGGAACGGCAGCGACCGCGGCAACAACAGCAGTCGGCGCCCGTTCCCGCCGCGAGCCCCGCGGTCACCGTGCATCAGCAACAGCGGCCCCTCACTCGCCTAGAACGGGCGGAACAGGGCCTACTGTATCGGCTGTTACACGACCGCAA
This sequence comes from Levilactobacillus andaensis, assembly GCF_016861695.1. Classification (GTDB taxonomy): domain Bacteria; phylum Bacillota; class Bacilli; order Lactobacillales; family Lactobacillaceae; genus Levilactobacillus; species Levilactobacillus andaensis. The sequence goes on from NZ_BOLP01000005.1 coordinate 12,027, forward strand.
CGTCTGGGCACAAGTCACGGCCATGCCGGACTTTAGTTTTGTTCACGACGATTATCAAGTTATTTATACCTTGGCCCAGGGTTATTTCCAAACGCATCAGGCGTATGTGACGGCTCAGTTCACGGACTTTATTCAAGAAGACCGCCTACAACAGCTCGTTATTACGCTAGAGACCAAGTCTTACGCGGCGGTTACCCCGCGGGAGATCGATGACTATTTAGCAGTCATTATGGATGAAGCCCCAATCGAGGAGCAGCTCCGGTTAAAGAAAAATCAATTGACGGAAGCTTCCCGGTTGGGGGACGCCGAGCAACAACGGCAACTCGTCGTTGAGATCGTTCAACTCGAACGCCAGCGACAAGCGAACAAGCAAGTTTAATAGGGGGTATTTTAATGGCAAAAAAGACCACAGAAGATCAACCAATGTTTGACCAAAAAGCATACAACAAAACGGTGCGTGCCTTAATTAAGGATAACAAAAAGGCCGGCAGCATCACCTATGATGACCTGTCTGATAAGGTTGCGACCCCTTACACGTTGGATGCCAAGCAAATGGATAAGTTACTCGAAACGATCTCCGATGCCGGAATCAGCGTGGTTGATGCGAAGGGTGAGCCAGACCCACGGGCCGTTAAAGCCCAAAAGGCCGTTTCGAAGAAGGAATTAAAGGAAGCTTCGACCACAAGTGGTGTGAAGATCAACGACCCTGTCCGGATGTACTTGAAGGAAATTGGGCGGGTCAACCTGTTAACGGCCGATGAAGAAGTTGCCTTGGCCTTACGAATCGAAAAGGGCGAAGAAGCAGCTAAGCAAGAATTAGCGGAAGCCAACTTACGGTTGGTCGTTTCCATCGCTAAGCGTTACGTGGGTCGGGGGATGCAATTCCTGGACCTGATCCAAGAAGGGAACATGGGTCTGATGAAGGCCGTCGAAAAGTTCGACTACCGGAAAGGGTTTAAGTTCTCCACGTACGCCACTTGGTGGATTCGGCAAGCCATTACACGGGCCATTGCTGACCAAGCACGGACGATTCGGATTCCCGTGCACATGGTTGAAACCATTAACAAATTAATCCGGATTCAACGGCAACTCCTCCAAGACTTAGGGCGGGAACCAACGCCTGAAGAAATTGGGGCCGAAATGGACATGCCAACGGAAAAGGTTCGTGAGATCTTGAAGATCGCGCAAGAACCAGTTTCTTTGGAAACGCCAATTGGTGAAGAAGATGACTCTCACTTGGGTGACTTCATTGAAGACCAAGACGCGACGAGTCCTGCTGACCACGCCGCATACGAATTACTGAAGGAACAGTTGGAAAGTGTCTTGGACACCCTGACTGATCGTGAAGAAAACGTCTTGCGGTTACGGTTTGGCCTGGACGATGGCCGGACACGGACTTTGGAAGAAGTCGGCAAGGTCTTCGGTGTGACCCGTGAACGGATTCGTCAAATCGAAGCCAAGGCGCTGCGCAAGTTACGCCACCCATCACGGAGCAAGCAATTAAAAGACTTCTTGGAATAGAAAAATTAGAGAATCCCACTACGACTGAATGGTTGTGGTGGGATTTTTTTGCCAATAAAATTGTTTGATTAAATTCACTGTCAATTTATATTTTAATTTAAAATAGAATTTAGTCTAAATACGTTTAATGTATCTATCTGTTTTACAAACGTTTTAATAATCTTCTTTATAATATTTATATATTGACTACATTTCGACTATATAGTATGATTGCTGAGAACAAAAAAATAATATATAGTCATTGAAAGGTGAGAATAATGAGTGATGAGACTAAAGAAGATAAGTTCAGAAGGTTAGCAGAACGAAGAACTAATGATGCTATCAGTCGAATCCGGTTACTTGGGAATTTGGCCAACAGAAATAATTATGAGTATTCTGATCAGCAGGTCAATGAGATGTTCACTGCTATTGATAAGGAATTAAAACAAGCTAAAAAGAAGTATGATGATGAGTTGGGGAATGAGAATAAATCATTTAGTTTTTCAAAAGGAAGGTGAAAAGGATGAGCAAAGTTGAATGGGATGTTGTACATACTAGGGGGCTGAAGGTAAAGGGAAGCAATAATGCTGGTCAAGATAGATTTATGGATGATGTAATTTCGTCTTTAACTCGTGAGATTACTCAAAACTCTGTTGATGCGCATAATGATGACGTAAGCAATCGAACAAAAGTCGTATACAAGGTTTTTAACTTAAAGACAGTGATGATTCCAGGGGTGGACCAAATTAAAGCAGATATTTTGCCGAAGGCCATTGAATTTTGGAAGAAGAAACAAGATGACGAGACTGTTAAATTTTTAACTTCCTTTGGTAGTGTGCTTGAGAAGGATGAGATACAAGTATTAGGGGTCAGTGATTTTTATACTAAAGGACTTAACACCAACAACTACGAATCTTTAGTTCTAGGAGAATCCTATTCAGTTAAAGACTCCGACGACTCTGCAGGTAGTAAAGGGATTGGCAAGGCTGCGCCTTTTGCAGCCTCAGACCTGAGAATGGTTTTCTATAACTCACTAGCAGTTGATGGGCAAGAACGTTCTGCAGGTGTTATGAACTTTGTATCGTATTTGTTCAATCCAAGTGAGGCAGTTGATGACTATACGCAGGATAGTATTTCTTTCTATGATCCTGAGAAGCGAGTTATTGATAAGCAGATGACTTTTAGTCAGCCTAAGCGTAATCTAGCAGACAAAGAATTTGGAACGGATGTGTTTGTTCTAGGGTTAAGACCATTTGATAACTTGAAGGAGAAAATATTGTTTGCCACCCTCAATAATTTTATGGTATCGATTTATGGTGGCCATTTGGATGTGGATGTCTGTGGTGAGGAAATTTCTAAGGAGACATTGCCCGGTAAGATTGAAGCATTGCATAATTGGGTGAGAAAAAATGGTAATAGAGAAATAGTCAATGAATTTCAAACAATGCATAATTTTTATAGTGTGTTAGTGGATAAGAATACGGTTAAGGTAAATCTTGATGAACGGTTCTTAAAATATAGCTTTATCAATAAAACCACTGATGCTACATTGATGCTCTTAGAACATGAGCCAGCCAACAGAACTATTTTGCAGACACGAAAAGCCGGAATGAAAATTTATGAAAGAAATCGCATTAACGGAAATATTAACTTTTCTGGGGTTTTCCAAGCAACTGGGAAGGGCTTAAATGCCTATTTAAAGAAGTTAGAAAGTGCGGACCACGATAATTGGAGTGCTACTCGCTTACGTGGTTCTGAAGAGAGGGAGGCTGGCAAGTTCTTAATTGATTTGCTTCATTTTTATAAAGAATGTATAAAAAATACTTTTGATAGTGCAGATGGTGATGAAGTAGATGCATTTGGAATCGAGAATTTGTTACCTTTAAACAACGATGGTGAAAATGAAAAACCTGATAAGGGAATTCGAAATATCTTCACTGGCCAAATTATTAGGCACGATTTACCAAAGACAGTACCAGTTTCTGATAACGATTGGGAAGATAAAAAAATAGAAGCAATTTTAAAAGAGTCTGGTGATGAAGAAAAAGACAGTCATAACTCAAATAAAAACAGCAATTCTCGCCCTGTTTCTCGTAGTGGAAGGAAAAAAACAAGCAAAAGGAAAAAACGAACTAGTGTTAGTGACAAAGTGAGAATGAAAGTTATCGAATTGAATTATGTTGAGGGAAAATACAAACTGGTTTTAAAAGCTGATAAAAACATCAAATTGGCAGAGCTTGAGTTGAGATATATTGGAGCAGATGGGAAAAGCTATTCTGTTATGACTAAAGATGCCAAATCAGAGACAAATGAAGTGAATATTGATGACGGAAAAATTATATTGCAAAAGATGAAGAAGGGGCAGATAGTCAAAATTGATTGTCAGGTGGGAAGTAAATTAAGAATGAAGATGGAAGGTGTTGTTAATGAAATTACAGGCTGACTTGTTTCCATATCCAGTTCTGAGCTCGGTTACGGATGATTATATTGGAAGTAGTTTTTCTACTAAATGGCGAGAAAAGAAGGTATCTTCTGACCAGTTGAACTTAGAAGTCGCATTTACCTTGGATGATAGTGGACTGAGAAATCTGATTAAGAATAAGCGAGCTGTCTATGCAGTTCATGTAGAAGGCATAAGTTCAAGCTATCGAAAACTATTTCCGGTAGAAGGTAACAAAGACAAAATAATTATTTCAATCGACCCCAGTGAAGTTGGAGGAGATATTGAAATGAATATGGTGATTATGGCCTGTAAGGAAATCGGTAGCTATCAAAACAAGAATTTTAATCCTGAATTTTACGATTCTGATTATAAAGTGGCCTCATTAGATAAAGGTGATATTTTAGCATTTTGTCCATACGAAAAGCTTACCCTCGGCGTAAGCAATAAGGATAAGCCTAGTGTTGAGTCAATGATGAGAGTATCTGCTACTAAGGGAAAATTTATGGTCGTTGATACAGATGGTGATGTAATTTACATTCGTCTTCCTGAACAAACGCATAAATTATATAAGTTACTTTCAAAGAGTAGTAAAGGCCAAGAGCAATTGCTTATGGTGACTATTGTTCTACCAGCTCTAAGTCACGTGATTAGTGAGGTTCAACGTGGCGAGGACTTTGAGGATAAGGAATGGTATTCTGCGTTACAAGACAAGTTAAAGAAACTGAACTATGGCGAGGAAAGTTTCATGCAGGAGGATGCTATGAAGATAGCACAAGTCTTGCTGGGTTGCCCATTAGATAACGCGTTTGAGATGTTTTACAATGAAAGAGGTGAATTTGATGAAGGAAAGAATTAAATATGTATCAGATACATTTTTGGATCAGTTCAAAGTAGACTTTGAAGAAGAGTATTTAGAGCTTTATAAGCTTGGGAATAAAAAGGAAATCGAACGAATCTTTTCCAATCCACAAAATGTTATTGAAACTGACACATTTTTTGACTTTAAACCATTGATTTCAAACAATACAGCTGATAGTACAGTTACTATTGAAAATATCAAAAGCATTTGGTCGTCTTTAAGCTTCTTAGCACCCGTAGAGGCGGAAAGTGAAAAGCTATGGGTCGCAATGGAGAGCACATATTATTTGGATTATCATTTGAAGCAGCTTGCAGAACTAGGTCCTCAAAGAAAAGATACAAGTATTATGAGTAGGACAATTTTTAATAATGGGCAAAAGCGTTCATTATTCATTAACAACATTTCAATTCTGTGGTGGATTGCATATTATTTAATTGATGATGACAACTCGAATGATAAATTTCATTTGGTGGAATACTTTGTCAATAATTCTTACCGTGGAAATGCAGTGGCGTTTTTCTCAAGTAATTTCGTTGCCAATAAAAAATTAGCATTAGGCGTGGTTGAGGCCATTAAGGAACTGACAGAAGAACATAAAATGATTGAAAATAGATATTCGTACTCAAATGCCAATAAAATTTTAAATCAGGTGGGTGGAGTAAGGATGCTGGACCTACTGACACGTGATGAAGCAAAAGCAATCATTAAAAATAATTTACTTGATACAGAGCATATCCGAGTTTTAAAAAAGGCAATTTAACAGAGCACTACATGACTATGTAGTGGTTAAGACAGAATTGGAAGATTTCAAGTGTGATAGCTTGGGCTCTTCTATTTTTTTGAAGAAATGGAGTAATCTAACAATCAGAAGATTCTGGCACGGGTTAGTTGACACCAATTAAATAACGCAAAGTAATGGGTTATCCCAACGGTTACCGATTCTATATACGGCGTAACCGTTTACATAAGAAAATAGTCGAAGCAGCTTTGATTTATTGGGTTAAAAACCTTGAAATGCTAGGTAAAGGGGATATAATGTATCACGTTTAATAATTAAGCTTTTCAATGCTTTTGGCTTAAAGGAGATGTCGCATGAAAACAAAACCTAGCCTAGAACAGGCGCTGTGTATCGTTGCTTTACTTGGGATTCAAGATCGAAATGTTCCTCTCCATGGCCGCTTAGTTGCGGAACATTTAGGGATCTCCACGAGTTACCTGAAGAAAATCGTCCAGAAATTGGCCGGTGCTGAGATTGTTAAGACTGTTTCCGGTCGTGATGGGGGGATTGTCTTAACGAAGGACCCCAATCAAATTACGTTACTCGATGTCTTCGACGCCATCGAAGGGACCGTGCCGTTCGTCAAGAATACAGGGCTCGTCAAAAAGATCTTCGGCTTTGATCAAAAGCCAAAATTTATGAAGATGTATGATCTTCCTGACTTAAAGGACCAACAACCGATTGCCAACGCGCTGGCCGTCTTCGGCGATGCGGAACAACGCTATCGTCAGGAGTTAGCCACCCTCTCAATCGGTCAGATATCACCACTTTCAGCGGGCCAACCCCTCCAACTGGATTGGACCGCGTGGATCAAGCAACATTCAGCAGAATAGAAAATTAAGTAAACAAATGAACCAAAGGAGGACTTCACCGTGCGTTGGATGAATAAACATTATATTTGGAACGTTTTAGGATGGTTAGTGATTGTCATGCTAGCCGTCCTAACGATTCCTAACATGAGTAAATTGGTGGCTGATAAGGGGCAGATCACCGTGCCTAGCAGTTATCAAAGTACGCGAGCAACCAACATGCAAAAACAGTGGGGTCGTTCGCAACGGGGAACTACCGCGGTCGTCGTCGTTTTTAACAACGGCGATTCAGCGTTGACCGCGAGTCAAAATACACAAATCGATAAAACCATTAATCGAATCAAAAGTCATGAGGACCAATATGAGATTCGATCAATGACGGCGGCCAGCGATAGTTCAACGGCCGCTTCTCAGCTGGTTTCTAAGGACAAGAGCACCCAGCTGTTACAGTTGAACGTGCATAAGAGTTCTAGCCATTCCGTCTCGTCAATTCGCTCGCAAATTACGAAGCTAGCGAAGACCAGTGGCGTGAAGACCTACGTGACCGGGGCCGATGTCTTGAACCAAGACTTCTCGGACGCCACGCAGGCCGGGGTCCAGAAGACCGAAATCATTGCGGCCATCTTTATCTTCCTGGTTCTCTGGTTGGTCTTCCGGTCACCAGTGACGCCGTTATTCTCACTGTTGACCGTCGGGGTTTCTGTCATCACGTCGATTTCTGTGGTGGCCAACCTGGTTGATCGCTTCAACTTCCCATTCTCCAACTTTACCGAAGTCTTCATCGTCATTGTGTTATTTGGGATTGGGACCGACTACAACATTTTGCTCTATAACGAGTTCCGCGAGCGCCTTGCCAGGGGGAAAGACAGGTACACAGCGACTAAGGAAGCCATTAAAATTGGGGGTCGGACGGTCCTTTACTCCGGCTTATCCGTTTTAATCGGGATGAGTGTCCTGGGTTTTGCCAACTTCTCCTTGTACCGTTCCGCCGTTGGTATCGCCGTGGGGGTCGTGGTCTTGCTGGCCGTGCTCCTGACGTTGAACCCATTTTTCATGGCCATCTGTGGACCACACATGTTCTGGCCCATCAAGAAGTTCCAGGGTGAAGGTGACAGTCGCCTCTGGCACGGCATGGCCAAGCACGCCATGATTCGGCCAATCATCACGCTGATTGTGACCGGTATCGTGTTCATTCCGCTGGCGCTTTCGTCACATGGGACCTTGGACTACGATAACTTAGTTGAAATTGGCGATAGTGTGCCGGCTAAGCAAGGGTTCAAGATCGTTCAGAGTCACTTCTCCAAGGGGACTGCTGAACCAACGACCATTTACATTCAAAGCAATCATAAGTTAGACAACGAAAAATCACTGTTGCTGATTGACCGGCTGACCAAGCAGTTACAAGGGTCAACGGGCGTCAAGACGGTGGCGTCTGCGACCCAGCCTGGGGGCAAGGCCATTAAGGCGCTCTACGTCCGCAATCAAATGAGCACGGTAACGAGTGGTTTAGTGAAGGCCCAAAAGGGTGTCGACAAGGTCAATAAGGGCCTGAAGTCGGCCAATAGCCAATTGAGTAAGCAAAACGTTGCTAGTTCCGTGAAGTCCGCAAAGACGCTGGCTTCCGGGGCCCAACAAGTTAGCACGGGGACGAGTCAATTACAATCTGCGATTGCCCAGGTGTCGACCGGGGTCAACTCGTTAAACAGCCAGGTCTCTTCGGCTTCTGGTGGCAAACAGGCCGCTCAATTGGCCGAACTGGAATCCGCGTTGCCACAACTGAACGCCGCTATTCAACAGTTGAACCAGCAAGTTTCCTCTAGCTCCACGAGTACCAGTGGTGTCACAAGTTCATTGACGACCATTGGAACCCAGACCAAGGACATTGCCACGCAGCTACAGACCATCAAGAGCAGCGTTGGTAATTTGCCAAGTGTCAGTGCTAGCACCGTGGCGGCGGCCTTTAGTGCCAAAGGAGTACCGTTGTCTGCTGCGCAAAAGCAGGTTTTAGCGGGCGTGCTGGAACAACAGACAGCTGCCCAGAACCAGCTGAAAGCGTCATTGACCGGTTCACTGACTAAGATCGGTAGCGATGCCAGTGCCATTGGTGCCGCCGATCAAAGTGTGGCCAGTCAATTGCAATCGTTACAAAGTTCAACGGCAACGCTACAAGGTGCCGTTGCGACATTGGCACAGAAGTCAAACGTGGTCTTGCCGGGGGCTACAACGGCGCTACAATCGGCTAGTTCGCAGAGCAGCCAATTGGCCAGCGCCACGAGCCAGTTGTCGAGTGCCATGTTTACCATTAACGGCAAGATGCCAAGTCTGGTCTCTGGCGCGAGTCAAGTCGCTGCCGGTAACCAGACCATGGCTGAAAAATTAGCCGCGATGAGCAAACAACTCACGGCATTACGGAAGGGCCTGACGTCGGCATCGAGTGGCTTAACACAAGTCTCCAGTGGGGTCGGCACCGCCAACTCTTATCTGAAGGGCCTGCAAAAGTCTGCGGCCGTCGAGACCTTCTACATCCCTAGCAAGCAATTGCACGGGAGTACGTTTAAGGAATCCCTCAACACGTACATGTCACCAAGTCGTAAGATCACCAAGCTGACAGTTGTCTTGGATGACGATCCAAGTTCGGCCGCCGCGATGGCCCGGTTACCTAAACTGGAGAAGGTCGTCACGGGCTCACTGAAGGGCACGAGTCTCAGCGGGGCCAAGGTCGCCTTTGGTGGGAACACCTCGCAGACCAATGACATCAACGACATGGCTTCCAGTGACTTTACGCGGACCGTCATTATCATGTTGGCTGGACTCTTTGTCGCCTTAATGGTAGTGACCCGTTCGTTGGTTCAACCGATCGTGATCGAAGGGATCCTGATCGTCGCTTACTCAGGAGCGTTGACCATCGTCCATTGGTTGGTCAAGCCGGTCTTGGGAACGGGCATGCTGACGTGGAACACACCGTTCTTTACGTTTGTCATGCTGATTTCCCTAGGGGTCGACTACTCGATCTTCCTGATGCGCAAGTATCGTGAGTACTTACACGAACCGGGCGCGACGAGTGATAAGATGCTCCGTGCCGCGACCGTGATTGGGACCGTCGTCATCTCTGCCGGGATCATTTTGAGTGGGACATTTGCCGCACTGATTCCGTCCGGGGTCATGACGCTGATCCAGATTGCGTTGGCCGTCATTATCGGGATCATCCTGCTGGTCATCTTGTTACCAATCGTGATGCCAGCCGTCATGAAGATCACGTATCCGTACCCATATTCTAAAATGGGGGATGCACCGGTCAATGACGAGGATGCCGACCGACCACAAACACGACGGAACCAGAAAGACTAACTAGAAGAGATGGGGCTGACCGCACTGCGGCTGCCAGAGATTCCGCCTGCTGTGGGGACGCTTCAGACTGGAAGAACACCAGTCTTCTCGCTCGCTTTTAAGCCACGAAAACCACGTGTCTTAAAAGTCGCCCGTGGTGTAAGCTGTCAAAAAACGCCAGCTAACACCACCTCCACGGCCGGCTACATCTCTGGCCTCCTCCGGCTCTGATTGTTCTTCGTGTAAACGTTGTTTTTCAGAAGCTGGCGGGTGTTATTTAATCAAATTGTCAGTCAATCATCAAAAGTAGGTGTCAGGAACGTTCACATTGGAGTGGACGGATCTGGCACCTATTTGTTTAGAGAAAATTTGTTGCTATCCAATTCCGCTGTGGTAGCTTATACTTGAAGTTGGTGAATGCCGTCAGTACAGAAATTAGCTAAACCAGTCGTTGGGGTCACATAATAGCTTGCCAGATGAACGTCTGGTCTAGCTAGAGGGTAATGGCACAATGTACTAAGTTCAGCTTAAACAGATGCAATCGGTAAAACTGAAAAGACTTGCTGAAACTTCGATGAATTTACTGTTCTAACGTTTGTAATTGAAAATATCAATCGAAGCCGGAGGAGGCCAGGGATGTAGCCAGCCGTGGAAATAGTGGTCGCTGACAGCGACCACTATGGGCGACTTTTGAGACGCGTGATCTTCGCGGCTTAAAAGCGAGCGAGAGGACCGCTTCACAATCCGAAGCGTCCCCACAGCAGGCGGAATCCCTGGCAGCCGCAGTGCGACCAGCTCAAGTAAGCATAATCATTAAACAAAACCTAAAAACCAGTTTCAGAAAGGAAGATTTATTCATGGATGCAGACCATCTTTCACAACGTCTGGCCATTGTTGCCAGTTACGTTCCGCAGGGGGCCCGGTTGGCCGATATTGGGACCGATCACGCCTATTTACCCGTGAATTTAGCGAAGAATGGCGTCATCGTTGGCGGTGTTGCCGGCGAAGTCGTTCCCGGTCCCTTTAAGAATGCCGAACACGAGATCAATCGCGAGGGGTTGAGCGACCAGATTACCGCGCGCTTAGCCAACGGCCTTCAAGCTATCGAGCCCGGTGACCACATTGATACGGTTGCCATTGCCGGGATGGGGGGCGCCCTCATCACCCAGATTTTGACGCAGGACTTTGACCGTTTAGACGGTGTGTCCCGGTTAGTTCTGCAACCCAATGTGGGTGAAATGACCGTGCGGCGGTTTCTCATGACGCACGGCTTTCAGCTGGTGGCGGAACAGATTGTGGCTGAGGATGGGCACACCTACGAAATCCTCGTGGCTGACCGCAAAGCCGACCCCGAGCAGTATGACGAAGAAACGCTGCGTTTTGGCCCGTACCTATTAGCCGAGCACAACGACATCTTCATTGCCAAATGGCAGCGGGAATTGACGCGGACGGGAGAAGTTCTCCAGCAGGTCGAATCGGCCCATGAGGTTCCGGCGGCCAAAGTCACCGAGTTACAGACAAAGATTCAGCAGATCAAGGAGGTCTTGCAACGTGTTGGTGCGTGAGTTAGTTGATCGATTTGAACAGTTTGCCCCGAAAACCTGGGCAGAACCCGGCGATCCAGTCGGGTTGCAGTTGGGTAGTCTGGATGCCGAGGCCCACAAGGTCTTGGTCACGCTAGACGTTCGCCCGGAGGTGGTCGCCGAAGCCATTGAGGTGGGGGCAGACTTTATCTTCGCCCATCACCCGATGATGTTTCACCCGGCGAAGAACCTCGACTTGGCGGTGCCGCAGAATCAAATGTACGCGACCCTTCTGAAGCATGACATCACTGTTTACGGGGCACATACGAATCTGGACAGTGCCCCCGGTGGCATGAATGATTGGTTAGCCGCCGCATTGGGCCTGCATGATGTGACCGGCCTTGTTCCTAGCAACGGCACGACGGCGACCTCGGAGATCACGATGGGTCGCATCGGGACGCTGGCTCAGCCAACGACCGTCAAGGCCTTTGCTGAACAGTGTAAGACTATCTTCAACGTTAAGGGCCTACGCTTGATCAGCCACACCCCAGATGCACCAGTTAGCCGAGTTGCCGTCTTGGGCGGCTCCGGTGGGCCATTTTATCAAACAGCCTTGGCGAAGGGTGCCGACGTTTACGTGACGGGCGACATTTCCTATCATCCCGGCCACGACATGATTGCGGCCGGCCTCAACGTGATCGACCCCGGCCACCACATCGAAAGTATCTGCAAGCCGCACTTAACACAACTCTTTCAGCAATGGGCGCAGGAAAATGATTGGCCGATTACCGTAGTCCCGTCCGCGCTAAACACTGACCCGTTTACTTTTCTTTAATCGCGAAAACGCGTACACTAAATTTGTAAGTTAATTTAATTGAGGAGTGATTCATTTTGGCAAAGTATGAAAATTTGATTCCCCGGTTTTTAAAATACGTAAAGGTCAACACCCGTTCCACCCCGAATTCAACGACCGTTCCCTCTAACGAACGGTTGACGAAGTTCGCTGAGGGCTTGGTCGAGGACTTGAAGGCGATTGGTCTGGACAACGTCCACATCAACGCGCAATCCAGCTACGTTTACGCGACCCTGCCCGCAAACACCACGAAGCAGGTCAAGAAGATCGGGTTTATTTCCCACTTTGACACGGCTGATTTTAACAGCGAAAACATTACCCCTAAGTTCGTCGAAAACTACGACGGCCGTTCCGTCATCAAGCTCGATGAAGCTGGGAAGTACACGTTGGACCCAGCCGTTTTCCCTAATTTGAAAAACTACAAGGGTGACACCTTGATCACCACGGACGGCCGCACGCTATTAGGTGCCGACGACAAGTCCGGGGTCGCTGAAATCATGGCGGCTGCCGAATACCTGTTGGCGCATCCAGAAATCAAGCACGGTGAAATCGAAATTGGCCTGGGCCCCGATGAAGAAATTGGGACTGGTGCCGACCACTTTGACGTCAAAGATTTCGGTGCCGACATTGCCTACACGGTCGATGGCGGTCCACTGGGACAATTGGAATACGAAACCTTTAACGCCGCTGACGCGCAGGTCGAAGTCACTGGGACCAACGTTCACCCGGCCGAAGCTAAAGGGGTCATGGTCAACGCTTCGCAAGTTGCGATGGACTTTCATGCCGCATTGCCGGAACATGATCGGCCAGAAAACACCGAAGGACGGGAAGGCTTCTTCCACCTGTACAGCATGACTGGCACGGTCGACTCGGCCCACCTGAGCTACATCATCCGTGACCACGATCGTCAGGTCTTCGAAGACCGCAAGAAGTTGTTCCAAGGGGTTGCTGACCAACTAAACAAGCAATACGGGTCAGAACGGGTCCAGGTCACCATCAAGGACCAGTATTACAACATGCGTGAAGTCATCGAGAAGGACATGACGGTCGTTGACTTGGCTAAGCAGGCCTTGGAAGAACTCGACATCAAGCCACTGATCTTCCCTGTTCGTGGGGGGACTGATGGGTCCAAGATCTCCTTTATGGGCTTACCAACGCCAAACTTATTTGCCGGTGGGGAAAACATGCACGGTCGCTTCGAGTACGTTTCCGAACAGACCATGGAAAAGGCAACCGATGTTGTGATCAAGATTGCCCAACTCGCCGAACAACAGGCATAAATTAATTGGTCAAAATAGGTCAAATTATTTTGACTTTGGTCTAAAATCAGTTAGAATATGAGTGAAAAATGGAGGTTGACCTAAGGGTTGCCTCTTTTTTTGAAGCGTGTGAGTAAAGGCGGTTATTAGGTTCAAACGAAACCTGCTGCCTGTGGTCATCCGTTATCATCAGCTAAGTGCGAAGACAACTTGCGGCAAAAAGACGCTAAGTTACTCGCTAACAATGAGACCTAACAACCAATTAATTTAAGGGGGACACAACATGAATCCAGAAAAAATGACGCAGGCGCTGACCGACGCCCTGACTGAAGCGCAACACATTGCGATGACCAGAAAGCACCAGGCCGTCACGGTCGCCCATCTCTTCAAGTTCTTAATTCAACCCGGCGAACTGGGCAGAGAGATTTTGGCCGATGCCGGGGCGAATATCGCCAACCTCGACAGCGAACTCGACCGGGAATTGGATGCCATCAGCACCGTTTCCGGTAGTGGCATTCAGTATGGTCAGGAATTTTCTCGTAACCTGACGGAATTGCTGCAAAAAGCGGATGCCGTCAAGGATGGCTATCACGACGAATTTATGGCCGTCGACACGGTCCTGATCGCCGTCATGCAGCTTACCGGGGAAAACCTGACCGATTACTTGAAGAGTCAGGGGATGACGGAACAACTGGTTCGTAATGCCGTTGATAAGGTGCGGGGCGGCGAACGGGTCACCTCGAAGAACCAAGAGGACCAATACAAGGCCTTGGAAAAATACGGGATCGACCTCGTCAAGGCCATGCGCAGTGGGAAGATCGACCCCATCATTGGTCGAGACGATGAAATTCTGTCGGTGATTCGAATCCTGTCGCGAAAGACCAAGAACAATCCGGTCTTGATCGGGGAAGCCGGTGTCGGGAAGACCGCCATCGTCGAAGGACTGGCCCAACGAATCGTGCGCGGGGATGTGCCGGATAACCTGAAAGATAAGACCATTTTCTCACTGGACATGGGGTCCCTGATCGCCGGTGCCAAGTACCGGGGGGAATTTGAGGAACGGTTGAAGGCTGTTCTGAAGGAAGTTACCAAGAGCGATGGGCAGATCATCATGTTTATCGATGAAATTCACAACATTGTCGGGGCGGGTAAGGCGGAAGGCAGTATGGATGCCGGTAACCTGCTCAAACCAATGTTAGCCCGAGGCGAGCTCCACTTGATCGGAGCCACCACGCTGGACGAATACCGGGAGTACCTGGAAAAGGACAAGGCCTTGGCCCGGCGGTTCCAACGGGTACTGGTCAACGAACCCAGCATCGACGATACCGTCACCATCTTGCGGGGCTTGCGCGAACGCTTTGAAATTCATCATGGCGTCAAGATCCACGATAACGCGTTGATTGCGGCGGCCAAACTGTCCGATCGGTATTTGACCGACCGTTTCTTACCCGACAAGGCCATTGACCTCGTCGACGAAGCCTCGGCGTCCATCCGAGTTGAGATGAACTCGGCACCGACCGAATTGGATCAGGCCCGGCGGCAAATGATGCGGATGCAGGTCGAACAAACGGCCCTCAAACAAGAGACCGATGAAGCCTCGCAGAAACGGCTAACGGAATTGAATAAGGAGCTCGCCGACATCAAGGAAAAGGTCGACAAGTTGAGCGCCCAGTGGAATCAAGAAAAGACGGCCATCAAGAGTGTTGGGGACAAGAAGACCGAACTCGACAAGGCGAAGCGCGATTTGGAAAATGCCGAATCCGCCTATGACCTGAACAAGGCGGCCGAACTCCAACACGGGACGATCCCACGTTTACAACAAGAATTAGCCGAATTAGAAAAGCAGGACCAGAACCAAAACTGGCTGGTCTCCGAGTCCGTCACTGAAAACGAAATTGCGGCGGTCGTCAGTCGGATGACCGGCATCCCCGTGACCAAGTTGGTTCAGGGCGAACGTGAGAAACTGTTGAAGCTCGCTGACCGGTTACATGACCGCGTCGTGGGCCAAGACCAAGCCGTTTCAGCCGTGGCCGATGCCGTGTTGCGGTCGCGGGCAGGCCTTCAGGACCCGACTAAACCCTTAGGCTCATTTCTCTTCTTAGGACCAACTGGGGTCGGGAAGACGGAATTGGCGAAGGCATTGGCCGAGAACCTCTTTGATAGCGAAGATCACATGGTGCGAATCGACATGTCCGAGTACATGGAAAAGGAATCCGTGTCCCGGTTAGTCGGGGCGGCACCGGGGTACGTCGGCTACGAGGAAGGGGGCCAATTGACCGAGGCCGTGCGGCGCAATCCGTACACCATCGTTTTATTTGATGAAGTTGAAAAGGCCCATCCAGATGTCTTTAACCTGTTGCTACAGGTCTTGGATGACGGGCGGTTAACGGATAGTCAAGGGCGGACGGTTGACTTCAAGAACACCATTTTGATCATGACGTCAAACTTGGGGTCGGACCTCCTGTTACAGGGAACGGACGACCAGGGACATATCAGTCCGGACGCGCAGAAACAAGTGGCGCAGTTGTTGCAGACCCATTTCCGGCCAGAATTCTTGAACCGGATCGACGAAA
Organism: Levilactobacillus andaensis; assembly: GCF_016861695.1. Lineage (GTDB taxonomy): Bacteria > Bacillota > Bacilli > Lactobacillales > Lactobacillaceae > Levilactobacillus > Levilactobacillus andaensis. The sequence continues at coordinate 27,951 of NZ_BOLP01000005.1, forward strand.
CAATCATGTTCACGCCGCTTTCCTTGGCGGACGTTCAACAGATTGTGGTCAAACTGGTGGCCCATTTGGCGGTCCGGCTGCACGAACAGCAGTTAGACTTGACGATTACGCCAGCGGCTCAGGCCTGGATCGCAAAGTCGGGCTACTTACCAGCCTATGGCGCGCGGCCACTGCAACGGTTCATCACGACTCACGTGGAAACGCCGCTGGCTAAGCAATTGATTGCGGGTAAGATCCCGGCTAACAGTCTGATTACGATCGACGTGGTCGATGACCAATTGCAATTTACGTCTACCCCAATGGCAGTAAAAAACTAAAGTAAGTGACATAAGGAGGCTTCCGGTTGTGATGACTGGGGGCTTTCTTTTTGGGTTGGAATTGAAGTTCGTGCATGCTGGGTTGTGTTTACTTTAATAGCGACCCTAAGTTTGAGAGAACCAAAAATCTTTTCCATTTGAAGTGGGATGCTTGGCTGACTGTTTGGGGACTAAGTGGTCTGAATATATTAGTTGCGTAGCCGAATGCAGACTCTAAATAGTATGCTGAAAAAATGTTATAAGCATAATTTGAAAGTTAGACCTAATTCACAGCGAAACAAGTGTTATGAGAGAAAACAATCTAAGCCGGAGGAGGTCAGGGATGCAGCCAGCCGTGGAAATAGTGGTCGCTCACAGCAATCACTATGGGCGACTTTGAAGACGCGTGTTCTCCGTGGCTTCAAAGCGAGCGAGAAGCCGCGGTTCTTGGCTGAAGCGTCCCCACAGCAGGTGGAATCCCTGGCAGCCGCAGTGCGGAAATTAATATCAAACTGAGCATTTCAGTATCCTAGAACATTTGTTCGTATCCCGAGTTTTAAGGCCGGTTTTCTGGTATAATAATGTCAAACTAACTGAGAGAAAGGAGCGCTGACCATGTTTGTCCCGTTACAGGTCACGAGTACGTACAGCTTGCTACAGAGTAATAGTCGTATCGATGACCTCGTGCAAACGGCCAAGGACCGGGGCTACCAAGCTCTCGCCCTCACGGATAAGAATGTGATGTATGGGATCGTGGCGTTTTACAATGCCTGCCAAAAGGCTGGTATCAAGCCGCTGTTAGGCCTGACACTATCCACGCAAGGCCTGATCGATGCGACCCAGGAGCAAGACTGGCTCTTCATCGCCAGTGATTTCACGGGCTATCAGCAGCTCATGCAGCTGTCGACGGCCTACCAGGTGGCCGCAGCGCCCGTCGATTTGCAGGAACAGGCCCAGCATCTGAGTCACTTGAAGGTGATCGCCCCGTTAAATAGTGAGGTGCACCAAGCACTCGCCGCTGGGGATGTTACGACAGCTGACCGGGTGTTGACCCAAGTACGGGAATTGCTCGCTACTGACAGTCTGTTTATGGGGACCAGTCCAGAGCTCACCGGCGAAGCCCAACAGCAGATTCAGGCCGTGGCGGATCAGGCCCAGGCAACGGTGGTGGCTTTGGCGCCGGTCGACTATCTCAACCGCGAGGATCATTTTGCGGTGACGGTCTTACGCGCAATTGGCGCTGGTGCCACCCTAACGGATACGGACGCCGCCCAACAAACGCTGGGGACCCACTGGCTACGTCCCGCGGCCGAGCAAGCAGAGCTGTTCAACGCGGCGGGCTTATCGGCAGCGGTAACGGCTGGGGAACAACTTGCGGCTGATACGGCGGTTACCCTGAAATTTCAGCAACCCCAATTGCCTCAATTTCCAACGCCTGACCAGCAGGACTCACAGAGTTACTTGAAGGAGCTGTGTCAACGTGGGCTACAAGCACGTTTACGACAGAATCAGGTGACGGACAGTACCCCTTATCAGCAACGCCTAGAACGTGAATTAGGGGTCATTCACCGGATGGGATTTGACGACTACTTCCTGATCGTTTGGGACGTCATGAACTATGCCCACCGTGCCCACGTTCAGACGGGCCCTGGTCGGGGGTCAGTCGCGGGGTCGCTGGTCGCCTATGTGTTGGCGATTACGGAAGTGGACCCGCTAGCTTATAATCTATTATTTGAACGGTTCTTAAATGAAGAACGGGCCCAGATGCCCGATATCGACTTGGACATTCCGGATGATAAACGCGAGCAGGTCTTACAGTACGTGCACGATAAGTACGGGCATTCCCGGGTTGCCCAGATCATTACGTTTGGGACGCTGGCAGCCAAGGCGGCCTTGCGTGATGTCGGTCGAGTACTGGGGATGGCCCCTTATGAAATGAGCGAGTGGAGTGCGGCAATTCCAAGCCAGCTACACATCACCCTGCAAGCGGCCTATGACCAATCGCAGAAATTGAGAAATCTGGTAGCCGATAGTGACCAAAATAAATTATTATTTGATACAGCGAAACGTTTGGAAGGCCTGCCACGGAACTACTCCACCCATGCGGCTGGTATTGTGTTGAGTCAGGGTTCTTTGCTCGATCTGGTGCCCTTGCAACCGGGCGGCACGGACCTCCTGATGACCCAGTACCCCAAGGATACCGTCGAGGCGGTCGGCCTGTTGAAGATGGACTTTCTGGGACTGCGGAACCTGAGTATCCTGGCTAATGCCTTGACGCTGGTGAAAAAGCAGACGGGGCAAGCGCTCGACCTGAATCAAATTGACCTCAACGATGCGGCAACCCTGAAGCTATTTGCCCAGGGCGAGACGAACGGGGTCTTTCAGTTCGAATCTTCCGGGATCAAACGGGTCTTGCGACAGCTAAAACCAGACAGCTTCGAGTTAGTCGCTGCCGTCAACGCGCTGTATCGGCCAGGTCCCATGGAAAATATCGATACGTTCATTCGGCGCAAGGATGGTCAGGAGCAGGTCGACTACGCGGCACCAGCCTTAAAACCAATTTTGGGGCCGACGTATGGCGTGTTGGTCTACCAGGAGCAGGTCATGCAAGTGGCCTCCGTCATGGGGGGCTTCACGCTGGGACAAGCCGACCTGCTACGGCGGGCCATGAGTAAGAAAAAGAAGCAGACCATGGATGCCATGCAAAAGCAGTTCGTGAGTGGGGCTCAGAAGCTCGGGTACGCGCCAACGGTGGCCGAGCAGGTCTTTGCCTACATGGACCGGTTCGCTAACTACGGCTTCAACCGCTCACATGCGGTCGCCTATAGTAAGCTGGCGTTCCAACTAGCTTATTTGAAGGCCCATTACCCTGGTCCGTTTTACGCGGCGTTGCTCAACTCGGTGATCAACGTGCCGGTCAAGACCAAGATGTATTTGACGGAGGCTAAACGCCACGGGGTGAACATCTTACCCCCAGACATTAATCAGTCGAGCGCCTACTTCAATCTACGCGACAACGCGGTCATCTTTGGCCTGAGTTCCATCAAAGGGGTCCGGCGAGACTTTCTCAGAGAGCTTCTGGCCGATCGCCATGCCAACGGGCCGTTTCGTGACCTGCATCAGTTTTTGCAGCGAATCGATGCCAAGTACCGCAAGGCCGACCTCTTAAATGCGCTGGTCTATGCCGGGGCGTTTGACCACTTTGGCTATAACCGGGCAGAATTGATCGCGGCACTGCCGGAATTTTTGAGCACGGTTGAATTGTCCGGGGACAACGTCGAGCTCTTCGCGGCGTTAGCCCCCAAGGTCACGCCCAAGCCGGATCTGGACTTGATGACGAAATTGACTCAAGAAGAAGCCGTGTTGGGCGCCTATCTGTCGGGCCATCCGGTCGAACAGTATCGGCCGCTTGCCAAGAAGATCCACGCGCAACCGGTGAGCGACCTCACCGTTGACGCGCGGGTCAGTGTCATCGTCTACGTGACCAAGATTCGCACGATTCGCACGAAACGCGGCGAACCGATGGCGTTTGTGACCGGGAGCGATGAAACGGCGGAAATCAGTCTCACGATTTTTCCCAATCTGTATCGCCAAGCCAGTACGTGGCTGGTGACGGATCAGGTCATCGTGGTCCAGGGCAAGGTCGAACAACAGCGAGGCTTGCAGATCGTGGTCGACCGCGTGACGCCGGCAACCCAGCTACAGCCCAGCGCACCACAAGCCTTGCCCGATGGTGCCCGCTGGTTCGTGCGGGTCGATTCGACGCACGATGAGCGCACGATTGCCGCCAAATTAGGCCAATTTCTGATGGCTCACAGTGGTCCGGTACCGGTCATCGTGTATCAACCCCAGACTGATCAGAAGCGGGTCCTACCGAAGTCCCAATGGCTACGGGGGGATGCCCAGCTACAACCGGAGTTGGAAGCACTGATGGGTAGTGGCAATATTGTTTTTCGAAATGGATAGACCAATTTGTCTAAAAATACTTCTAGACTATTTATACTGGCGTTGGTATGATTATACCAATGATTCAATATAACGACTTTGGAGGTATTTTTTAATGCAATTAACTGTGAAGATTTATTCCGATGGGGCGGAACTGTCCGCCATGAAAGATGTTGCTGCTAAGGGTTTGGTCGAAGGGTTCACCACCAACCCGAGTTTGATGAAGGCGGCCGGAATCACCGACTACTTGGCCTTTGCTAAGGAAGCCGTGGCCACGTTCCCGGACCGGTCAATCAGTTTTGAGGTCTTTGGCAATACGCCTGCCCGGATGTTGGCCGAAGCCAAGGTGTTAGCGGCCTTAGGGCCTAACGTAGCCGTTAAGGTGCCCGTGATTCGGGCTAATGGCGAAGACAATGCCGAGGTGATTCACCAACTGTCAACGGCGGGGGTCAAGGTCAACGTCACGGCCATCACGACGTTGACGCAAGTCAAGCTTGCCGTGGATGCTTTGAATCCCGAGGTGGGCGGCATCGTGTCCGTCTTTGCCGGTCGCATTGCAGATACCGGGGTCAACCCGTTACCCGTGATGACGCAGGCGGCGACCCTGTGTCACACCAAACCTAACGTGGAACTGCTCTGGGCAAGTACCCGGGAGGTCTTCAACATCGTTCAGGCCGACCAGACCGGTTGTGATATTATTACCGTGCCTCCCAAGATTTTAGGCAAATTGAGCAAATTCGACACACCCGCTCTTCAAGTTTCGGTGGACACGGTCAAGACGTTTGATCATGATATTGCCGAACTCGGATTTACAATTCCGGTCGATTCGGTTGTGACCAAGTAGAATATTTTTATCTGAAACATAACCTGCTAGTTATTGAACCAGCAGGTTTTAACTTTCCTGGGGCCCCGGCAGGCCTTGGAAAACGCTTACTTTGACAATTTATCCACAAAGTAGCGAAAAAGAGGGAAACATAGCAGACATAAATTTTTAAAAGTGATAGAATAATTTTGGAATCAAATTTGCGCCGAAACTTTTCGCTTGTCGATTTTTAGTTAAATTGATGAACAGTTTCGTGCCAATTCTAAAGGAGAGATTTTTCTAATGAAGAAAACCAAGATCGTAAGTACCCTTGGTCCTGCAAGTACTGACGTTGATACGATTGTTAAATTGATCGAATCTGGCGCCAACATCTTCCGGTTCAACTTTTCACATGGTGACCATGAAGAACACTTAGGCCGGTTGGAGAATGTCCACAAGGCTGAAAAGATTACTGGTAAGACCGTTGGTATCATGTTAGATACTAAGGGTGCCGAAATTCGGACCACTGTTGAACAGGGCGGTAAGCTCAACTTCAAGACTGGTGACGTTTTCCGGATTTCCATGGACGACTCACTCGAAGGAACCAAGGAAAAGATTGCTGTTACTTACCCTGGCTTGTTTGATGACGTTCACGAAGGCGGCCACGTCTTATTCGATGATGGTTTGTTAGATACTGTCGTTGAAAAGAAGGATGACGCAACTAAGGAATTAGTTGTTACTGTTCAAAACGACGGTGTATTGGGTTCTCGTAAGGGTGTTAACGCACCTGGTGTTTCCATCAACTTACCTGGGATCACTGAAAAAGACTCCGATGACATTCGCTTTGGTTTGGACCACGAAATCAACTTCATCGCTGCTTCATTCGTTCGGAAGCCACAAGATGTCATGGACATCCGTGAACTCCTCGAAGAAAAGCACATGGAACATGTCCAAATCTTCCCTAAGATCGAATCCCAAGAAGGTATCAACAACTTTGATGACATCATCAAGGTTTCCGATGGTTTAATGGTTGCTCGTGGTGACATGGGTGTCGAAATTCCAACGGAAAACGTACCTTTGGTACAAAAGGCTTTGATCAAGAAGTGTAACTTCTTAGGCAAGCCAGTTATCACGGCTACCCAAATGTTAGACTCCATGCAAGAAAACCCACGTCCTACCCGTGCCGAAGCATCTGACGTTGCTAACGCTGTCTTTGACGGTACTGACGCAACCATGCTTTCTGGTGAAAGTGCTAACGGTGAATACCCAGTAGAATCCGTTGCTACTATGAACCGGATCGACATCAAGGCTGAAAATGCTTTGAAGGACTTTGGTCGTGACAACTTGAACTTCGATAACGGTGACGTTACTGAATCTATCGGTGCTTCCGTTGCTCGTGTTGCTAACGAATTGGGCGTTAAGACCATCGTTGCCGCAACTGAAAGTGGCTACACCGCTAAGATGATTTCTAAGTACCGGCCAAATGCTGATATCTTAGCCGTTACCTTTGACGACCGGACCCGTCGTGGTTTGATGGTCAACTGGGGTGTTTACCCAATCGTTACCGAAAAGCCTTCAAACACTGATGAAATGTTTGATTTAGCAGCTGCTAAGGCTGTTGAAACTGGTTTAGCCAAGGAAGGCGATCTGATCTTGATCACCGCTGGTGTGCCAGTTGGCGAACGTGGGACGACTAACTTGATGAAGATCCAGTTAATCGGTTCAAAGTTAGTTCAAGGCCAAGGCGTCGGTGACGACACCGTTATCGGTAAGGCAATCATTGCCAACACCGCTGCCGAAGCTAACGCTAAAGTCGTTGAAGGTGGTATCTTGATTGCCAAGAACACCGACAAAGACTACTTGCCAGCTATCGAAAAGTCTAGCGCCGTTATCGTTGAAAACGGTGGGTTGACTTCTCATGCTGCTGTTGTTGGGATTTCCATGGGGATTCCTGTTATCGTTGGTGCCGTTGGCGCTAGCGACAAGATCTCCGATGGCGAATTGATCACTGTTGACTCACGTCGCGGTATCGTTTACCACGGTGCTTCCAACGCGCTTTAATAAGAGATAAACCTGTTATGAAAAACGGACCCTCTGTCGGGGGTCCGTTTTTTGCTGTGCATAAATAAGTGATGAATTCGGATGAACCTGTCCGCACTGCGGCTGCCAGGGATTCCGCCTGCTGTGGGGACGCTTCAGCCAAAGGGCGGGCTTCTCGCTCGCTTTTAAGCCACGCATAAATCACGCGTCTTAAAAGTCGCCCGTGCTGTAAGCTAGCTGAAAGGGCGCCAGCTAACAGCACCACCACGGCTGGCTCCACCCCTGGCCTCCTTCGGCTATGGTTGATTTTTTCCGCGGCAGAGTTTGGCCCGTCAAAATAGTTTGATTTTCTAATGTATTTTTTGAGCATACTAAATGGTGTGTCAGGTAAGCGCTCAGATTATAGAATGGTCATGGTAAATTTGAATTGCAATCACGATATAGTCCTATGTTGTATTAATGGCCGGTTAACCTAAAAGGTACTGGACTGATTAACACGAGTTATTCTAAACGGGTTCTTAATTAGAGATGATGAGTGGCCAAAAAATAGTATTTTATAATCTACCCGACGGAGAAATTATAATTTTTCTGCGGTTAGCAATCAGAGTAAGTCGTAAACTGGCATGCAACAGCGTATGCTATGAGCGGACAAACATACTGAATTACCGCTAAGGCTATTACGGATACACACCTTGAAGTTCAGAACAATTTGGAGATTAACATTTACTGTTGTAGAGTACAATGTGAGCTGGAGGAGGCCAGGGGTGTAGCCAGCCGTGGAAATCGTGATAGCTGTAGGCTACCACGATGGGCGACTTTTAAGACGGGTGATCTTCGCGGCTTAAAAGCGAGCGAGAAGCCTGATGGTCTTTCAGGCTGAAGCGTCCCCACAGCAGGCGGAACCCCTGGCAGCCGGAGCGCGGACAATTCCCACCACCTGAATTTTATGACTTGAACAATTTTGTCGGATTTAAGCTCGCTAGTTGGACCGTTTCCGTGTAAAATATAAACTAGACACTTTTGGACGGTAAACTGGGAAACCAGTAGAATCGAGGAGATTATGGAAGAACTATTAGGCCGCATCATCGCGGGAAAAGTTACCGATGAAAATGAACAAGATTACTTCGTACAAGTTGACGGGACGACCTTCCGTCTCGACAAGGCTGAAATCGAAAAACCATTGAAATTGGGCTCTGTATTTAAAGGATTTGCTTACGAAAATGAGGGCCACGACTTACAGATCACCCGGAACGCGCCCCAGGTACAGGTCGACCACTATGGTTTCGGGACCGTTGTTCGTACGCAACGGACGCTGGGAGTCTTTGTCAACATTGGCCTCCCCAACAAGGACGTCGTCGTGTCATTGGACGACCTGCCAGATATGATGGAGCTTTGGCCCCAACAAGGCGACCGGCTGTTGATCGCTCTGCGTGAAGATGCCAAGCAACGGCTGTGGGGAGTCTTGGCCGATGGTGAAGTCTACCAGGCAATCGCCCAACCGGCCAAGAAGCACATGCAAAATGCCAACGTCATTGCGACGGCTTACCAATTGAAATTAGTTGGGACGCGGGTCATGACCGACCACTACGAATTGGGCTTCATTCACCCGTCCGAACGGGAAACGGAACCTCGTTTAGGCGAAGAACTCCATGCCCGGGTCATCGGTGTTCGTGAAGACGGCACGCTGAATCTGTCCTTGCGTCCCCGGACCTACGAGGCCATCGACGATGATGCCGCCATGCTCTATGCGGCGTTACAACATTCCGAAGACGGTCACTTAGACTTTAGTGACAAGTCCGACCCCGCCGACATTAAGGCCTACTTTGGCATCAGCAAGGGCCAATTCAAACGAGCTATCGGTCATTTGCTAAAGGACCGTCAGATTACGCAACATGACGGCCAAATCTGGCTAGTCAGTGCCGAAGCTCAACCCGAGGCCGACACCACGCCGACCGAAGACTAGGAGGCCTGACCATGACCGTTTTAGAGAATCAGACTGCGGACTTTGCCCACTACCTGACCGTGGAGCAGGGATTAGCCGTTAATTCGGTCACGAGTTATACCCAAGAACTACACAATTTCAGCCAGTACCTGACGGCTAAAGGGGTCGCGGACTTCAAACAGGTGGACCGGCTGCAACTCATGGCTTACCTGAGTGCGCTGACCGCGGCGGGAAAGTCACGCAATTCGGTGATCCATGCCGTTTCCGCACTACGGAAATTTTATCGTTATCTGGTGCAGACTCATCAGCTAACGGTCAATCCCATGGCAAATATTGCCGCGCCCAAGCATGCGGAACATCTGCCGGCCGTGTTGACGGTAGCAGAAGTGGACCGTTTGCTGGCGACACCGGATACGACCAATAAGTATGGTCTCAGGGACCGTGCCATTCTAGAAGTGATGTATGCCACTGGCTTACGGGTCAGCGAGCTGGTCCACCTCAAGCTGGCGGACCTGCACTTAGAGATGGGGCTGATCCAGACACTGGGTAAGGGCGACAAGGAACGGATCATTCCCATTGGGGACGTTGCCACCGACTGGATCAACCAGTATCTCCAGACGAGTCGCCCGGTCTTACTGAAGCAACGGACCAGCCCGTACCTGTTTTTGAACGGCCACGGCGGTGGGCTGAGCCGCCAAGCAATTTGGCAAAAGATCAAGAAGTACGTGGCGTTGACCGGGATTCAAAAGGACGTGACGCCCCACACCCTGCGGCATTCGTTTGCGACTCACATTTTAGAAAATGGGGCCGACTTGCGGGTGGTCCAGGAGTTGCTGGGTCACGCGGACATTACCACGACGCAGATCTACACCCACATTTCAAAGAAACGCTTAAAAAATGTTTATGATCAATACCATCCTCGGGCCTAAATGGGTCAGGAGACGGTAAACGGAGGCAGACGCATGTTATTAAAATACCGATCAGATTATCAAAAAATCGCGATGGGCTTGTTGAGCCTACTTCCGAGCTTTAAAGACTGGGACCGACTCCAACGTGAATTAGCCTGGTATCAGGGCGGGGAAGATCGGACCCTGTACCTGTGGAAGGACGAGCACGATGATTTTGCTGGCGCTGTGGGGACTGAAACGCAGGGCGATTACCTGATTGTTCGGTTGATCACCCTGATGCCGGATAAGCAATCACCACTGAATAATCGGCGGATGCTGGATCAACTCGCCACGGCGGCTTCTAAAAAACGACTGATGGGCACCTTAAATACAGCGAAAACGATTGCGGACTGGGAGTATCATCATGGACAAGAACAAAACAACGACTGATGGGCAGCCACTGATTCAGGTCAGCGATTTTGAGGGGCCTTTGGACCTACTGCTCCACCTGATCAAGACAAATGAAATGGACATCTATGATATTCGGATCACGACGATCACCAGCCAGTATCTGACGTATCTGCACCAGATGCAGACATTACGGTTGGACATTGCCGGGGAATACTTCGTGATGGCGGCGACCCTGATGGCCATTAAGGCTAAGCTGTTGTTGCCCAAGCCACAGACGGTCGAACCACAAGACGATGCGGAAATGGGTGACCCTCGTGAGGAGCTGGTCAATCAGCTTTTGGAATATCAGCGCTATAAGCAAGCTGCTCAGACCTTAAAGGAATTGGCAGTGGCCCGGCAGCATCACTTTACCCGACCGGCCATGGCGGTTCCAGAAGATGCAACGATCAGTGTGGCCCCAGGGCTGCAGACCAGTGATCTTCAGGCGGCATTGGTCCGGTTAATGCAACAAACGACCCGGGCTAAACCAGTGACACAGAGCATTCAAGAAGAACACTTTACGATCAAAGATCAGATGGCAACGGTGTTGACCCGGTTGGAACATGCCCACGGGCCGATCGCTTTCGATCATTTACTGGGCCATGTTCCGGCTATGGAAGAGGTCGTAACGACCTTTCTCGCCGTCCTAGAGCTCGCCCGGCAACGGCAGGTCGCTTTGACCCAAGTGAGTCGCTTACTGCCGTTACAGGTCAATTTTTTAAAGTTGAAAGGAAGGTATGCCACCGATGTCACCTCTGGCACAGATTGAAAGCTTATTGTTCGTCAGCGGTGATGAGGGTATCACCGTGGCGGACCTCGCTGCCGCAACCGGACTTTTACGGCCAGCTATCCTAGCAACGTTGGAACGGTTGGCCCAGAAGTATGCGGCCGATACCGACTCAGCGCTTGAATTGATGGTCAACGATACGACTTACCGGTTAGTCACGAAGGCAGCCGCTGGGGACGTGATCAAGCATTACTTTGAGAACCCCCTGAGTACCAGCTTGTCGCCAGCGTCCTTAGAGGTGTTGGCGATCATTGCTTACCGGCAACCGATCACCCGGATCGAAGTGGATGAGATTCGCGGCGTGCAGAGTTCATCGACCGTCCAAAAACTTGTTTTACGGCGGTTGATCGAAGCCACCGGCCGCCTAGACGAGCCCGGCCGCCCGAAAGTTTATCGGACCAGCGATTACTTTTTAGATTACTTTGGCTTAAAGCAGCTCAGTGATTTGCCCCCCTTACCCGCTGCTGCAACGACTAGTGAGTCGACCGGCGATGGGGGCGACCTGTTCTTACAGGCCTTTAACCAGCAACTTAACCAATCAGAATCAGGAGATGAATCGTAGAATGGAACGTTTACAAAAAGTTTTAGCCCATGACGGGGTCGCTTCACGGCGACAGTCAGAAAAATTGATCATGAGCGGTCGCGTGAAGGTCAATGGGACCGTTGTCACCGAATTAGGGACCAAGGTGGGCGTCCACGACCAGATCATGGTCGATGGCGTTCAGGTGACCAGTGAAGCCCCAACTTACGTCTTATTGTACAAGCCTCGTGGGGTCATTTCGACGGCTAACGATGAGAAGGGCCGCAAGACGGTGGTCGACCTAGTTGCCGACGTGAGTCAACGAATTTACCCGGTCGGTCGTTTGGACTACGACACGTCGGGCCTGCTCCTGCTGACTAATGATGGGGAACTCGCTAACCGGCTGACCCATCCCAAGTACGAGGTGGAAAAGACTTACGTGGCCCGGGTCAAAGGGATTCCCAACAACGACGCCATGCGAAAGTTACGGCAAGGAATCACCGTTGATGGTGAGACCTATGCGCCAGCCAAGTCGAAGGTGTTGAGCCATGACGACAAGCGCAAGTCCGCCATCATCGAAGTTATCATTCACGAAGGCAAGAATCATCAGGTCAAGAAGATGCTGGAGGCCGTGGGTTACCCGGTTGAAAAGCTGAAGCGCGAGCAGTATGGCTTCTTAACGTTGAAGGGGTTGAACGCCGGTGAAGCGCGGAACTTAAAGCCCGAAGAAGTTAAGGAACTCAAACGCCTGACGGGGCTACTAAGCTAAGCGGTTGACACTGTTCGGGAATGTTAGTATATTAAACATGTAATAAAATTTAGGTCCATCTTCAAGGCAGGGTGTAATTCCCGACCGGCGGTAAAGTCCGCAACCCGTGAGAGCGGTTGATTCGGTGCAACTCCGAAACCGACAGTATAGTCTGGTATGCAGAAGATGAGATGTTGCTTTTTGCGTAGGCGTCATTTTAAAGTACGTAAATTCCAAGGTCTTGCCCTTCTGTGGCGAGACCTTTTTTCATGGGGTCGCGCTACGTGAGATGGCCGCAAGGAGGAACAGTGTGATGGAAAATAGTCGACACGGGTTAAGTGTGCGGGCAATGGTCGAGATGGCATTATTTGCGGGGGTGGCTTACGTCTTAATGTTTGTCTCGCTCCCAATCATCCCAATCGTGCCCTATATGAAACTCGACCTGAGTGATTTGGTGGTCTTGTTGGGGATGAGTTTGTTTGGTCCGGCGGGGGCGGTCTTGATCGCCGCGGTGAAGGAGTTGCTCTACTTCGTCACGACCGGATTAGATATCGTCAACTTCATTGGGGTCTTAACGGCGTTTATCGCCGATCTAGCGCTGGTCTTACCGATCAGTGCCGTCCTCAAGCATCACCACCAGCCCACACTGAAGCGGCAAATCGTCGCCGTTATCGTGGGAACGTTGACGCTGACGGTGGTCTTGTCCCTAGCAAACTGGTGGGTCATTACGCCCCTGTACTTAAAGGTGTGGGGGATGTCACTGGGCTTACCCGTTAACAAGTTGATCCTATTAGGGGTCATTCCCTTTAATCTGATCAAGGGGATCGTGCTTGGAATCTTGTTTATCCTGCTGAGTCGGCGAATGGCACCATGGTTGGCGAAGCATACGCTGTCATAAGACCGGAAATTTTTAAATGTTAAAAGGTGGGGCTGACGAGTCGTTGGCCCCTTTTGTGTATGGTAAACTAGGAACAGACTTGATGAGGAGGGGTGCAGATGGAAGCGGTGGATCTTTTACAGGTGTTAGACCAGAAGCAGCCCCGGCGATTACGGGTCATTGAGAATCTCTTGCGGGGACGGCGAACCGTGTCGACCTTGTATTGGGGCCAGCGCTATCACTTGTTGCCCCTACTGGATGCGGATAAACACTTAGACCGCAGGGCGTTGACAGCGCCGGCACAGCAATTGGTCGCTAATGGTCTCGTGACCCTGGATAGTGAGGAAGATCAGCTGCTGCTGACGTCATCCGGTCAACAGCGACAGTCCGCGGCTTATTATCAACCCCAGACGAGTGACGACTGGCTTAATCTTGACCTGGGGGCGGCACGGCAACGAATCCTACTGGCGGTCCAGGTCACGTCGCAATATGCGCATTCGACTAATCGGTATTACCCCCTGGCAACGGACCTGGCCACACGACGCGTCATTCGGCCGTGGTTTCACCGGATGAAGGGACCACAGCTAGCAGAGATGTTGGCCGCGGCCATGATCCATAGCTTGCAGCAGTTGCCGGTCCAGACGGCGGAAGTTATGACGGATCTCTTGACGGGGTATGAGCACCCTGGATTGACGATCGACCAAGTGGCGAGCGAACAACAGCAGACGGCTTGGGAGATCCAGTTGCGGCAACGCGACGGGATGACGCAAATTGCACGGGATGCGCGACAGAGTGATCATCCATTGCATTCCCTGTTACAACCACTGTGGCGGTCACCGGTCACGCGTAGTGCACAGGCCACGTTGTATGCGGTCGAGCGGGGCGGTAGCTTGGAACATGTCGCGGTACAACGGCACGTGAAGGCCAATACGGTGAAGGAGCATCTCCTGGAGGCGGCAATTTTGTCACCAATGGCGGTTTTCCCCTATGACCAGATACTGCCAGAACACGTGCGGGCGGACTTTGCGTCGGCACTGAACGGCGACATTGATTCGTGGCAGTTTGCGCAGCTCCCGGAAGCCTTACGGACGCGCTATGATTTCTTTTATTTTCGACTATACGCGATTTGGCGGGGACGGGGGATGACAAATGATGGAGTCACTGACAACTAGCCTGCAACGCGTCTTTGGGTTCGATACATTTCGGACTGGGCAAGAGGCGGCGTTGACGGCACTGGAGCAGGGGCAAGACACGCTTGCTATTTTACCAACGGGTGCCGGGAAGACGCTGATCTATCAGCTGTATGGGTATCGGCATCCAGGGTGTGTGCTCGTGATCTCCCCCCTGTTGTCTCTGATGAATGATCAGGTCGACCGGATGCGCGTCACTGGTTTTCGCCGGTCGGCAGCCATTAACTCACTGACGAGTTATGTGGAACGCCAAGAGATTTTGCGCCATCTAGGGGATTATCAATTCCTGTTTCTGTCGCCGGAAATGCTGGCGCAACCGCAGATGCTGGCTCAGGTGCAACAATTGCAACTCAGCCTGCTGGTGATTGATGAGGCCCACTGCATTGTCCAGTGGGGACCGGACTTTCGACCGGAATATCTGCTGTTAGGGGCGATTCGGTCAAAGTTACAACAGCCATTGACATTAATGCTAACGGCGACTGCCGGGAAGACGACCCGCCATGAGATTACCAAGCAACTACGGACGACGCCGGCAATCGTTGCCGAATCGGTAAACCGGCCCAATATCTTCTTAGATGTGGAAAATGTGGCCGATGAGCCGGGAAAACAGGTGCGGCTGAAAAGCCTGGTCAGCCAATTACAGCAACCAGGGGTCGTGTACTTTTCCAGTAAGCAGCAAGCCACGGATACGGCGTTGTGGTTGCATCAGGAGACGGGGCTGAAAGCAGCGGCTTATCATGCCGGCCTGGATAGTGAGGACCGGTTTAAGATCCAGCAGCAGTTTATGGCGGGACAATTGGATGTCATCTGTGCAACGAGTGCGTTTGGCATGGGCATCGATAAGAACAACGTGCGTTATGTGATTCATTATCATTTGCCCGCCGACCTGGAGAGCTATGCCCAAGAGATCGGTCGGGCCGGTCGGGATGGCAAGCCTAGCGTGGCGATACTACTCTATGCGCCGGGGGATGAACAATTGCCGTTGGCGTTGGGACAGTCTAATCGCCCGGATGAGGAGACGATTCAGCGGTACTACGCGCACCCTCAGCAATTCTCTGGGGATGATCCGGTGATCCAATTGTTGGCTTTTTACCGCCAGCATGGCATCAGTCAAGCGGCGGTGACACAAATGTTTACGGGGCGTGAGCGGGAACGCAACCGGGCCTTGGCGCAGATGATGGCGTATGCGCGTGAGACCCACTGCCTGCGTGAACGCTGGTTGGCGGCGTTTGATGAACAGAGTCCCGAGCACACGGTGGCGTGTTGTTCGCCGGGGAATACCCCCTTGAATCTGAATGCCGTGGGGTTAACGCGCCAGCAGCCAATGGTAACCGCGACGACTGAACGTGAGGACTGGGTCGCCCGGTTACAACGATTATTTTAAACGGGGACTAGTTTGCCCGTTAACTTAGTTGACCGGCAATACAAAAAAGCCTTTCATAGCGATATCTTAAAGAAATATGGGTATCGCAAAATCTGTAATAATGATACAATTACAGTCGAAGATTTTTCAGGGAGGTTAGATGATGAGTCAAAAGCGTGACGATCAAACGTCGAAGGAGCAAGAATCCCATCCTTGGGATCAATCGTTTGCCGATGATCGAGACGATCAGGGAAACCTGTCACGAACGAAAATGCGGCGACAAAATCATAGCAATACTATGGTGACGGTTATTCTCGTTGCCATTATCGTTGTGATTGCGGCGGCCTCGTTGGTCTACGGTCTGGCACGCCAGAGCGCGGTTAACCGGCCCCAGAACACGGAAAATGTGGCTGCTGGTTCGTCGAGTTCTTCACACAAGGACAAGGTAACCAAGAGCTCTAAGAGCAGCAAGGCGGCTAAGAAGACTAAAGCCAGTAGCAAAAAGAAATCAACAACATCAACCACAACTGCTAGTTCGGCTTCGAGCGCTAGCAGTTCTTCTGCTACCACCGATGAGTCATCAACGTCTGCGTCAAGCAGCTCAAACAAGAGTAGTAGCAGTTCCGTTGCAGGTGCCAAGTACGCCACGGTTGAGTCTGGCCAGGGTGTTTACCGGGTTGCAACCAATGCGGGTATCTCCGTGCAGAAATTATTGGAATTAAACGGACTCTCTTCCGGGGCATCATTACAACCAGGACAGAGATTACGGGTTCGTTAAACTTTATTTGATAGGAGTTTGGCTTTATGGAGAAACAAGGGTTACAAGTCGCAATTGACGGTCCTGCTTCGGCCGGTAAGAGTACGGTTGCTAAGATCGTTGCGCAACGTTTCCACTACATCTACTGTGACACGGGTGCGATGTACCGAGCAATTACCTGGAAAGTCTTACAGGCCGGTGTGGCTTTGGATGACGAACCAGCCGTTAAGCAGTTGTTGGATCAGATCACGATTCGCTTTGAACCGGGGACACCCGTGCAAAAAGTGTTCGTGGATGATACCGAAGTGACATTAGCGATTCGCCAACCGGATGTGACGAATTCAGTCTCAGCCGTTTCGGCCTTACCAGCGATTCGCGCAGAACTGACGGAACGGCAACGACAAATTGCTGAGGCTGGTGGCATCGTGATGGACGGTCGGGATATCGGCTCGACCGTGTTACCACATGCTCAGGTCAAGATTTTCTTGGTTGCCAGTGTTGACGAACGGGCGCAACGTCGATTGAAGGACAATGCCGCTAAGGGAATCAATACACCTTTGGCAACGTTAAAGCACGAAATCGAAGAACGGGACCGAAAAGATTCGACCCGGAAGGTTTCTCCATTGACCCAAGCAGCCGACGCGATTCGCTTAGATACAACGTCTATGAGCATCGAACAGGTGGCTGATAAAATCGCTGAAACCATCAAAGAAAAAGAATCCCTATAGAAATGGGCTTTTTACTAGCTTTTACGGACACAATCGGCTAGAATAGTATATAGAGTTGTCGCAAGGAGGAAAAATTCGCATGAGTGAAAATGGCACGAGTCAAAACAATGAAAATAACGATCTGTTAGATGCTTTAAACAGCATCGACACCGTTAAAGTTGGTGACGTTGTTAAGGGTGAAGTCTTAGCAATCGATGATGACCAACAAGCAATCGTTGGTATTGCTGATACTGGCGTTGAAGGGGTTGTTCCTAAGAAGGAACTTTCCACGAAACCAGTAGATGATATTAATTCCGTAATTAAAGTCGGGGACGTTATGGACCTCGTCGTAATTTCTCGCATTGGTACCGATAAGGAAGGCGGCAGTTACTTACTGTCACAACGTCGTTTGGAAGCCCGTAAGGTTTGGGACGACATCCAAAAGGAATTCGAAGCAGGTCATACGTTGACTGCACCCGTTACCCAAGTGGTTAAGGGTGGGTTAGTCGTTGATGCTGGTGTGCGTGGATTCGTTCCTGCATCCATGGTATCCGACCATTTCGTTGAAGATCTTTCTCAATTCAAGGGTCAAACTCTTGAATTCAAGATCGTCGAAATCGAACCTAGCGAAAACCGTCTGATCTTGTCTCACCGGGCTCTCGTTGAAAAAGAACGGGCCGCACAAAAGGCTGAGATCATGGCTAAGTTGACTGCTGGCGATGTTGTCGAAGGTAAAGTTGCTCGTTTGACCAACTTTGGTGCCTTCGTTGACCTTGGTGGCGTTGATGGTTTGGTCCACGTTTCAGAAATCGCCTTCGAACGGGTTGAAAAGCCTAGCGATGTCTTGAAGGTGGGTCAAGATGTTAAGGTTAAGGTCTTATCTGTAGACCCAGACCGCGACCGGATCTCTCTTTCCATCAAGCAAACCTTACCAGAACCTTGGGACGGTATTGAAGACAAAGCCCCTCAAGGCAGCGTCTTAGATGGTACAGTTAAGCGTCTGACTAGCTTCGGTGCCTTTGTGGAAGTCTTCCCTGGCGTTGAAGGTTTAGTTCACATTTCCCAAATTTCTCACCAACACATCGCAACGCCTGCTGACGTTTTGAAGGTTGGCCAAGAAATCAAGGTTAAGGTCTTGGATGTTCGTCCTGACGACCACCGCTTGGCATTGTCCATCAAGGCCTTGGAAGAAAAGCCACAATCTGGTGACGAAGCTTCCGAAAGCCACAGCAGCAACAGTAACAACAACCGGAGCCGGAGCAACAATGGCGGTAACAACAACCGTCGTCGTAACAACCGGAACTCTGCTGAAACTTCAACGGCTAACGCCCCAGAAGAAAGCACCGGTTTCTCTTTAGGTGACCTCATTGGGGACAGCTTGAAGAAAGATATGGAAGATAACGAAAACAACTAATACGTTTGGTTGAAGAGGGTTTAGAGCGGAACTTTGTTGGTTTCGTTCTGAACCCTTTTCATGTCAACAGACGTTTGCTTAAAAGTTAAAGGAGGGATTTGTAGTGGCATTTCCAGTAGTTGCCATTGTCGGCCGACCTAACGTTGGGAAATCGACCCTGTTCAACCGGATCGCCGGCGAACGGATCTCCATCGTGGAAGATACACCGGGAGTTACCCGGGACCGAATTTATACCCGTGCCGAATGGTTGGGAACTGAATTTCGGATGATCGATACCGGGGGGATTGACCTCGGTGATGAACCATTTTTGACCCAAATTACGCAACAAGCCGAAATTGCGATTGAAGAAGCCGATGTCATCGTCTTCATTGTGAGCGCTCCTGAGGGTGTGACCGATGCTGACGAAAAGGTTGCTAAGATCTTGTACCGTGCCGATAAGCCAGTCTTGCTGGCCGTGAATAAAGCCGACAACCCAGACGTCAGAGAATCTATTTATGACTTCTATTCACTCGGCTTTGGTGATCCATACCCCGTTTCTGGGGTCCATGGGTTAGGCTTAGGGGACCTATTAGATGCCGTCGTTAAGGAATTTCCTGACGATGACGGTGCTCCTAAGGACGATACGATTCGCTTTAGTCTGATCGGTCGGCCTAACGTTGGGAAGTCCTCGTTGGTTAACGCCATTCTTGGTGAAGACCGCGTGATTGTTTCCAACATTGCTGGGACCACCCGGGACGCCGTCGACACCAAGTTTACCGCGGACGACACCAAGTTTACGATGGTCGATACGGCCGGGATTCGTAAACGAGGCAAGGTCTACGAAAATACGGAGCGTTACAGTGTGATGCGGGCGATGCGGGCCATTGACGACTCGGACGTTGTGCTGGTCGTCTTGAACGCCGAAGAAGGCATTCGGGAACAGGATAAGCGGGTCGCTGGCTATGCCCATGAGGCTGGTCGAGGCATTATTATCTTAGTCAACAAGTGGGATACCTTGAAGAAGGATAACCACACGTTGACGGACTTCCAGAACCTGATTCGGATAGAGTTCCAATACCTGAGTTATGCCCCCATCATCTTCGTGTCAGCGAAGACGGGACAACGGTTGGAACAATTGCCTGAAATGATCAAACGTGTGTCTGAGAACCACAACAAGCGGGTTCAATCCGCAACGTTAAACGATGTGATCATGGACGCTATCGCACTGAACCCAACACCTTCCGACAACGGGAAGCGGTTGCGGGTTTACTATGCGACACAAGTGGCTGTGGCCCCACCAACCTTCGTGGTCTTTGTCAACGACCCGAAGATGATGCACTTCTCGTACGAACGATTCTTGGAGAATCAGATTCGGGAACACTTCGATTTCGAGGGAACCCCAATCCATCTGATCGAACGGGCGCGGAAGTAATTTAGGTGCGTGAGACCAGCTTTGGGACCGTTTTTAGGTGATTTTTCGCCAAAATTGACGATTCTTTTAGGATAATTGCTAAAAAACACCGTTATCCCTTGTCATATAAGGCTTCCTGTGCTATCTTTGATAAAGAAATGATGCGGTTGACCGTATTTGTTTCATCATTTTTGGACCACTCAAAAATGATCACTAGATGGCATTCATCTAATCTTCTGTTCAGGAGGTGAATTCAAACATGGCAAACAAAGCACAATTGGTTAGCGACGTTGCAACTGCAACTGGTTTAACTAAAAAGGACGCAACGGCTGCAGTTGATGCAGTCTTCGATTCTGTTCAAGCAACGTTAGCTAAAGGCGAAAAGGTTCAACTGATCGGCTTTGGTAACTTTGAAGTACGTGAACGTGCAGCTCGTAAGGGCCGTAACCCACAAACTGGACAAGAAATCCAAATCCCTGCAAGCAAAGTACCTGCATTCAAGCCAGGTAAAGCTTTAAAGGATGCTGTTAAATAAGCAATTATTTAACGCGTAAAAAAGCCAGTACGGTGTATGCCGGACTGGCTTTTTGTTACGCTCTAAACGATGTTACGCGATAGTGCGAACTAGTTGCACTACGGCTGCCAGGGATTCTGCCTGCTGTGGGGGAATGTCTTCGGTCTGAGAAGCGGGCTTCAGACTCGCTTAAAAGCCGCGAAGATCATGCGTCTCTTAGATCATCCTACGATGTAAGACGGAAAAGACGCCGACTAACATCGTTGACACGGTCGGCTAAGTTTATGATTTACTGTGACTATTTCCGAGAGCCTCGTGTGTTTGATATTTTACTGACAACCTAAACTTCTGTAGCAAGTTTTATAAGTATAGTATTGGTTGCTGTAGGACTACTACGTAAGCCGAGAGGTCGGCAGATATGGGCTCAGGCGCGTCGTTCTGCTTAGTTGGCGGTGGTTTTCCGCCGGCTTAGCAGAAAACCAATCTTGTAGACTCGTGATTTTCGAGGCTTCAAGTTGCGTTCGCACCGTTCCAGCCCATATCTGCCGGCCGGTAAGGCGTTGCATCGACTATGTTGCCAAGTTGGACAATTCATGATGAGTGGTTAAAAATAAGTCAAAATAGCAGTATTTCGGGCAAAAATCTTGTAAACTAGAATAGTTGCGCAATAAGTCGTAACCAGCAATTAATCGTGAGCACCATTTAGTGGTTAATTGTAATAGGAAAATGATAATTGGAGGCGGGTTATGAGTTACGCAGAAACGGCATTGGACCTATTAGAAAAGGGTCAACTTGAAGAATTTAAGAAACAGTACGCCTTGTCCCTGCGGCATGACGATGATGACACGCTGTTTAGTCTAGCCGAGGAGCTGTACTCGTTAGGTTTTTTGAATCAATCCCGACGAATTTACGAAAATTTATTGAAAAAGTATCCAACTGAAGACGAATTACGAACCAACTTGGCCGACATTGCCATTGATGAAGATAAAAATGATGAAGCCTTGGAATATCTGAACGAGGTCAGTCCTGAGTCATCGGCCTACGTCCAGGCCTTGATGGTGGCGGCGGATCTTTACCAGACCCAAGAGCTCTTTGAGGTCAGCGAACAGAAATTGTTGACGGCCAAAAAATTGGCCCCTGACGAGCCAGTCATCACGTTTGCCCTGGCTGAGCTCTACTTCACCATGCGGGAGTTTAGAAAGGCCATTCCGCTGTATCTAGAGTTGATTACGGCCGGGACCACGGAACTCTCACGGGTCAACTTGGTCGAACGGCTAGGAGTTGCCTACGCCAATGCCGGGCGTTTCGAACAAGCCATCGGTTATTTGAAGCAGATCCATACCGGTGACATGACCCCGGATGTGAAATTTGAAACGGCGTTCACCTACCTCCAACTGAAGGACCGAACGGCCGCCATTCGTTTATTTGGCGAGTTGAAGGACAGCGATTCGCACTATACGTCACTGTATCCTTATTTGGGACAGGCGTTGGAAGAAGAGAATCGATTAGCCGAGGCCTTGACGACCTTACAAGAAGGGCTGGGTGTCGACCAGTACAACGAGAAGCTCTGGCTACAGGCGGCTCACGTGGCCACTAAGCTCGACGATGAGGCGTTGGCTGAGAAATACCTGAAGAAGGGCCATGAGCTCGACAGCGATGATCTAGGCGCCGTTATTCAGCTCAGCAACCTGTACGTCAAGCAGGAGCGTTGGGACGAAAACGAGGACTTAGCTAAGCCATACGTGAAGGCCGAAGATGCGGATCCACAGTTATATTGGAACTTGGCGGTCACAGCTGAGCACAAGGAAGAGTATGACCTGGCACGCAAGTACTACGACGCGGCCCAGCCGTTCTTTATGGATCAGGCAGACTTCTTGAAGCCCGCCATCTACTTCTACCGTGAAGAAGGGGCCAGCGAGACGGTCGTTAAGTTATTGCAGGCCTATTTAAAGGTCGTCCCAGACGATGCCGAAATGGCGTTGATGTTGGAAGGCTACCAAGATTAGGGAAGGTAAAAGGGCGACTCATTGGAGTGGCTCTTTTTATATAGTTAGAACACAAAAACTACTTTAACTTATAGATAATAAAAAAAGCAACCGCCAAACCCGCGGTTGCCAACCCAGTCACTAACGCTTCAATTTCCCCAACCAGCCCTTTTTAGGGACGGCAAACGTAAAGCCTTCACCGAGTGCTTCATTAACATTGATCACCGAGACGAATGCGCGCGGATCGTTACGCTGAATAATCTGGCGTAACCGATGCAGTTCACTTGGTGCCACGACCACGTAGATCATTTTTCGTGACTGGTGCGAGTAACCACCTTCACCATCGATCAGGCTCACGCCGCGACCTAACTCGTCCATAATATTATCCGTAATCTCTTGATGGTGGTCCGATACGACAATGATTCCCCGCGCAGCGTAGGCGCCTTCCTGCGTGAAATTGACGATGCGCGCGAAGATGTAGGAATAAATCAGCGTGTAGGCCATGTGTTGAATGTCAATATAAACCAATGAGACCAGGAGCACGATCACGTCCAAGTAGAGGAGGGTCCGACCCATTGGCACGCCGCGGAATCGCTCAAAAATGCGGGCGATGATATCTGTCCCACCAGTTGTCCCACCATAGCGGTAGAGCAGACCGGAACCGAATCCACCGATGACCCCAGCGCCCAGTGCGGAGAGCAAAAGGTCGCCGTGCAATTGAATGACGATGGGTACCCGTTGCCAGATCCACAAGAATACCGACAGCATAATCGTTCCGTAAATTGTATAGATCAATGATTGCCGGCCCAGAAAACGCCACCCAATTAAAATGAGGGGAATGTTGATCAAAATCGTCGAATAGGCGGGGTCAATGCCGAACAAGGCCCGTAAGATCAACGTGACCCCAGAGATACCGCCATCCGCTAAGTGATTGGCAATGTTAAAAAATACCAATCCAAAAGCAAACATGGCGCACCCAACCCCAATCATAATTAAATCTAGCACATGAATTGACTCGTCCTTTTGTGTCATCTGCATCTCTCCCAACAAAAAATCCTCATTTTATGATAGCACAGCCAATGTAGAAACTGCTGAGAAACTGATTAGCGAATCGTGGTTTGAATTCAATTCTTGCGGGGAATCTGTTAGACTGGCATATAGAACCTTGTGGCTACTCCCTAGTTGAGTGGAACACAAGCACTGACAGAATTTAGCTGGCAGAAGGGTGAAAGATAATGAAGTTAGAACACTTACCAAATGAATTTGAAGCCGCGCGACCAGTCCTTCAGACCATCGAAGCAGCTGGCTACGAAGCCTACTTCGTGGGTGGCAGCGTCCGCGATACGATCCTAGGGAAGGCGATTCACGACGTTGATATTGCGACCAGTGCCTATCCCAATGAAATTAAGGGCCTGTTCAAGCGAACGGTCGACACGGGGATCGATCACGGCACCGTCATGATTTTAGACCACGGGACTGGCTATGAGACCACGACCTTCCGTTCCGAATCGACCTATACCGATTTTCGGCGCCCCGACCAAGTTACCTTTGTCCGGTCCTTACAGGAAGATCTAAAACGCCGTGATTTCACCATTAATGCGCTGGCCATGCGAGAAGACGGTGAGGTCATTGATTTGTTCGATGGCTTGACCGACCTAGAAAACCACCATATCCGGGCCGTGGGCGACCCCCAAGAACGGTTCCACGAAGACGCTTTGCGGATGATGCGGGCCGTGCGCTTTGCCAGTCAGCTCGATTTCGACATTATCCCTGAGACCGAGGCCGCCATTACTGACCACGCCCAGCTTCTGGCTAAGATTGCCGTAGAACGGACCCAAGTAGAATTACAAAAAATGTTCACGGGAAAGGCCCCGCAAAACGGTCTAGCCGTCTTCATGCGAACTGGTCTGTGGCAACATTGCCCGGACTTTGCGGCTCACGAGAACGACCTACAGACACTGAGCACGCAACTGAAACGAGGCACCTCCAGTGACACGGCGACCTGGACGTTATTAGCCACGAAATTTGGCCTAGACTATACCACAATTACGTCATTTCTCAAGCATTGGAAGGCCGCCAATCAGATGATTACGGCCGTTCAGACCGCCAGCCGACTGGCACAAACGTTATTGACTAAAGAACCCAACGCTTGGCAATTGTACCAGTGCGGCGCTGACCTGACACCCGTGGCCAATGAAATCGCCGTCATCTTAGGTGCACCCGACCGCGGCAATGATCTGACTCAGCGGTTGCAGGCGTTACCCATCCAGCACAAAAAAGAACTCGCCGCTACCGGTAAAGATCTGATGCAGGCGGGCGTTCAACCAGGACCACAACTCGGCGCTTTGCTGGGTGACCTGGAGTACCAAGTCGTTACGGGACAACTGCCAAATGAATCAGCGGCATTGGTTGCCTACGCGATGGCCCAATCGAATTTGAAATAAGAGAGTGAGACATTATGCAAACCTTACGCGCAGAAAACTTACACCGCACTTACGGTGAAAAAACACTTTTCGATAACCTGAACTTTATTATCAATGAACACGACCGGATCGGGTTGATCGGGGTCAATGGGAGTGGGAAGACCTCGCTACTTAACACCTTAGATGGTATTAGCACCGAACAATCCGGGGAGATCAACACCCCCAAGGACTACACCATCGGCTACCTGACACAAAAGCCCGATTTGGATGAAAATATGACCGTCATGGACGCCGTCTTTTCTGGTGATCAAAAGGTTTTCGTGACGATTCGCCGCTACGAAGCAGCTCTGGCAACCTACGGGGAACATCCAGAGGATCCCAAGGCCCAGCAACGTTACCTGGACGCCGAAGCCCAGATGAACGAAGAGGACGCTTGGACCGCCGAGAGCGATGTTAAAACGATTCTGACGCAATTGAAGATCACTGATCTGTCACAGTCCATCAAGACCATGTCCGGGGGTCAAATCAAGCGGGTCGGCCTGGCACAGGTCCTGATTCAATCGCCAGATCTACTCCTGCTAGACGAACCAACGAACCACTTGGACTTCGATTCCATTGCTTGGCTGCAACAGTACCTCAGCTCGTATAAAGGGGCTTTACTGGTCGTGACTCATGACCGGTACTTCCTGGACCAGATTGCCAATCAGATTTGGGAACTGGACTTCGGGAAGCTTTATCAGTACCCCGGTAATTATCAAGCCTATGTTCAAGAAAAGGCCGAACGGGTCACCCAAGAGGCTGAAGCCGACCAAAAGCAACAACAGCTCTACAAGAAGGAATTAGCCTGGATGAAGGCTGGGGCTAAAGCCCGGTCGACGAAACAACAGGCCCGCATCAACCGGTTTAACGACATTGCCAGTAACGTTGGTACTCGACAAGTTCAGAACAACGTGTCGATTTCCCTTGGCCAACAACGGCTAGGAAAAAAGGTTATTGAGCTCAAGGACGCCAGCCTCAAGCTCGGCGACCACGTCATTTTGGACCATTTCAGCGACCTGATTCAAGGTAACGAGCGTATTGGAATCAGTGGGGAGAACGGGGCCGGTAAATCGAGTCTGCTTAACGTGATTGCCCAACGTTTGCCGCTGGATTCCGGAATCGTCACGATTGGGGAAACGGTTAAGATGGCGTACTATACGCAACAGATCGAACCCATTCCAGAAGACAAACGGATGATCAGTTACCTGTCCGAGGTCGGTCAAAACGTGACTAACAACCAGGGCGATTCCGTCAGCGTTGCCGAACTGCTAGAACAATTTCTGTTCCCCCGGTTCATGCATGGTACCTTGATTCGCAAGCTCTCTGGTGGTGAAAAGCGGCGGCTGTACCTATTGAAGTTACTGATGGAACAGCCTAACGTCTTACTCCTCGATGAACCAACGAACGACTTGGATATCGGCACACTGACCGTTTTGGAAGACTACATTAGCCAATTTGCCGGGACCGTCATCACGGTCTCCCATGACCGCTACTTCCTGGATAAAGTGGCCGATCGGCTCCTCATCTTCACGGGGGACGGCAACATTGAACGCTACTCCGGGCAATTTAGCACGTACCTCGACATGGCGCAACAACAGAGCCACGCGGCGAAGGCCAAGCCGAAGACCGCAGAGAAGCCAACCCAGCCGGCCGACGATACACCGAAAAAGAAGGTCAAGCTGACCTATGCCGAGCAAAAGGAATGGGAGGGCATCGAAGGCGTCATCGACGACCTCGAAAGCCAAAAATCCCAAGTCCAAACGGATATGAACGCTAACGGGGATAACTATGATAAGTTAGCTGACTTACAAGCCAAACTAGATGACCTCGACCATCAGTTAGATGATAAGATGGTCCGGTGGGAATACCTGAGTGAATACGCCGAATAGGAGATGACGGGTGTGTTAGAAGATGCTTATCTTGATTTAGCCAAGACCGTTTTAACGACGGGACACCAAAAGACCGACCGAACGGGGACTGGAACCATTAGTTTGTTTGGTTACCAGATGCGATTCAACCTGCAAGAAGGCTTTCCGTTGCTAACGACAAAAAAAGTGCCATTTGGATTGATTAAATCCGAACTGTTGTGGTTCTTACGGGGCGATACGAATATTCGGTTTCTGCTCCAGCACCACAATCATATCTGGGACGAATGGGCTTTTCAGCGCTATATCGACAGTCCTGACTATCATGGACCAGACATGACCGATTTTGGTCGTCGTTCCTTAGTCGATGCCGAGTTTAACACGGCTTATCAGGCCGAAAAAAAGGCGTTCTGCGACCGTATCGTGACCGATCAAGCCTTTGGGGACCGTTATGGTGACCTGGGACTGGTTTATGGTAGTCAGTGGCGCGCTTGGCAGGGCCACAATGGCGAGACCATCGATCAGCTCCAAAACGTGATCGACACGTTGCGGACCCATCCGGATTCTCGGCGAATGATCGTTTCTGCTTGGAACCCAGCCGATGTGCCGTCAATGGCCTTGCCACCTTGCCACACGCTCTTTCAGTTCTACGTCAACGATGGCAAATTAAGTTGCCAGCTCTATCAGCGGAGCGCCGACATTTTCCTCGGAGTACCGTTTAACATCGCCAGTTATGCGTTGTTAACGTCACTCATTGCCAAGGAAGTTGGCTTAGAGGTCGGCGATTTCGTCCATACGCTAGGCGACGCCCACATTTACCTGAATCACGTTGACCAAATTAAGACGCAACTGGCACGGACGCCGCACGAGGCACCACAGCTCTGGCTCAATCCAGACAAGTCCAGCATTTTTGACTACGACATGCACGACATCAAGGTCACGGGTTACGACCCGGAGCCCGCAATCAAGGCCCCTGTGGCCGTTTAGGAGGGAACGTCGATGTTGATTTTTCTATGGGCCGAGAGTCAGGGCCACGTGATTGGCTTTAAGGGCCAACTCCCTTGGCATCTGCCGGCCGACATGCACTTCTTCAAGACCGTCACGACTGGAAATACCATCATTGCTGGGTCCAAAACATTTGCTTCGTTTCCACACGCGTTGCCGAACCGAACGAACGTGGTCTTGACCCACCAACCCGCGGAAAATTTTCCGGCGAGTGTGACGGTGCTCAATTCACTTGACGCCGTTCGCGAATATGCGGCCCAACGACCAGCTGAAAAGCTCTTCATCGTGGGTGGTGCCAAGCTCTTCGATGAGTTACGAGACGATGTCGACTTCCTTTACCGGACAACAATCGATGCCGGATTCGACGGTGATACCTGGATGCCTGCGCTCGATTACAGCAAATTTCAGCGCATTAACCGCCAACCCGGCGTGCGCAATGAAAAGAATCCATATGACTATGTATTTGAACAGTTTCAGCGGGTAACAGACTAGTTAGATTGGATTGTCGCACTGCGGTTACTAATTGTAAATCTAACATTTAACGATTACCCTAACTTATCAAATTTTAAAATCCACGTTAATTGTTCGAAAAAAAGGCTTTGACATTGTCTGAAAATCAGATAACGTCAAAGCCTTTCATGATAGAGGTTAAGCATAAAATAAAATCGAGAAGTACATCAGCCCTGTTCCCAACATCACAAACAGGTGCCAGATAACATGACCGAACGGGATTCCTTTGAAACTATAAATAACTGCGCCCAAGGTGAAGGCGAGCCCACCGCAGAACAACAGGGCAAAACCAACCGGTCCCAGTCCAACGTACAACGGCTTGATACCCATCAGGCACATCCAGCCCATGACCACGTAGATCACGGTCGACAATTTCTGATACTTACCTAGCCAAATGGCCTTGTACACGATGCCTAGAACGGCCATCGCCCAGATGATACCGAACATCACCCAGCCCAAGGCACCGCCAACCACCAATAAACTAAAGGGCGTATAGGTTCCGGCAATCAATAAGTAAATGGCACAATGGTCGAATATTTGAAATACGTGGCGACCACGGGTAAAGTACAAACTATGAAAAAGTGTGGATGCCAGGTAAAACAGGACTAAGATGGCGCCATAGATGGCAAACGTGGTCATTCTTAAGGACCCGCCTTTACCGTGGGCCTGCAACAGCAAGACAACCAGGCCCGCGATGCTTAGGGCGGCACCGATTCCGTGTGTTGCGGCGTTTAAGACCTCATTGACGACTTGATAGGTGTGGCTACGTTCTTTTTCCAAACAAATTCCTCCTTTATTGCTGTAACTATTTTTTTGCGAAAACCAATGGGGGAGTTCCGAACAACTACTGAAAAAAATTGGCAACTCTGCTATACTATTACCGTATGTTTCATTACGCATATTGTAGCATAAACCAAAATCTCTGGTCAGAAAGAGTGGAATAGCATGGCTAAAATAAAAATTGTTACGGACTCATCTGCCGGCATCTCCGAGCAGGACATCCAAGACTACAACATTACCATTATTCCGTTGACGGTCATGATCGACGATACGATTTACGTTGAACGGGAATCCATTACGAATAAAGAGTTCATTGAAAAAATGAAAACGGCAAAGACGTTGCCTAAGACCAGTCAGCCACCGTTAGGGTCATTTGTTGAGACCTTTGATAAGTTAGGTGCCGATGGTAGCAGCGTAATCTGCTTCAACATGCTGGCGGCTATCAGTGGGACGGTCCACACCGCCGAACAGGCTGCAAACTTATCCAAGACGGACGTGACGGTCGTGGACAGTCAAACGACCGACCAGGCCTTAGGCTTCCAGGTCGTCGAAGCTGCTAAATTAGCCGCTACCGGCGCTACCAAGGACGAAATCATTGAGCGGGCCGCCGCTGTCCGTGATCACACCAAGCTGTTCATGGGTATCGTGACCCTTGAAAATATTTTAAAGGGTGGTCGTCTCAGTCGTGCCGCTGGTATGCTGACGTCACTTTTAAACATCAAAATCGTTTTGCAAGTTACTGGTGGCGAACTGAAGATCCGGGCTAAGGGCCGGGGTATGAAGACCATCGACCGGTATTTCGACAAAGTTTACGAACAAATCAAGCAAACACCCGACATCGTCGCCATTGGGATTTCTCACGTTGAGGCTTTTGAATCTGTTGATAAGATTCAAAGCCATCTGCACGAGATCTTACCAGACAAAGAAGTCTTAGTTCGAGAAACGGTTCCCATCATCGCTACCCACGGGGGACCCGGGGCTTTTGCTTTGATGTATTACACGGACCCAACTAAATAATCAACTGAGAAAAAGGGGTGGCCACGTCACCGCTTTTTCTTTATCCCGAGGGGGGATTGAGATGAAATTTAAAAATATCAGTAAGATCATTGGGGTGACCTTGCTACTCGTCGTGGTCGTGGTGGCCGCGTTGACGTATTGGCATCCCGGTGCGCGGACGACCCAAGATACATCGTCCACGACCAATAATCATCGTAAGACCGTTCGCGTCGTGGCGTTGGGGGACTCCCTGACGCAAGGCGTGGGCGATCAGCAAAATGACGGCGGCTACACCGGCCGGTTAAAAACCATGATTCACCGTAAAGATCACGTGAAAGTGGTCATGCATAACTACGGGAAGTCAGGTGACCGGAGTGACCAAATCGAAAAACGGCTGCTGGACAGCAAAGACATGCAAGACCAGGTCAGCAAGGCCCAGGCCATCGTGATGACGGTCGGCGGGAATGACCTGCTACAGACCTTGGAGAAGAACGTGACGATCAACAAGCAGTCGCGGCTAGATGCGCAACTCGACACGGCGGAAGCCACCTATCAAACGAAGTTGCACCGCTTGTTGACGACCGTGCGGAGTTACAATGACCGCGCGCCAATCTACCTGTTCTCCATTTACAATCCTATCTACGTCTACTTTGCCAATATCGATCAGGTCACCCATGCCGTTGACGATTGGAACGCTACGACGAAGACAACCGCCGCCAAGACGGATAATCTCTACATGATCGACATTAACCGGGCCTTGTCCGTGGGGCAGTTCAAGTCAGTGACCCAACAAGCTCGGCTGAAACGGCAATCGCAAAAATCAAATAACGGGAAGTTATCGACACAGAGCTTCCAAGAGATGGCCTTAGCCAGTGATAGCGCCAAGGAACTTAACCAGTACCTGTCGCCGGTCGACCATTTCCACCCGAACGCCAAGGGATACCGCCTCATGACCCGCTATGCTTTCCAGCAGATGCAGGCCCATCAACAATGGTTATTAAAGTAAGTCAGAAGGAGGAACCGCAGTCATGCAACGACAAACAGAAAAACCGGCACGGACACAAAACTGGTGGAAATGGGGCTTCATTGCCCTGGTCGCCGTCCTACTGATCACGACCGTCACCATCGGCGTCAAGGCCTTTTCACCGGTCAAAGTCGACTCGACGGCCAAGGTCACGCAGAATACGACGAACCTTGACGTGACCCTGAATAAGAAGCAAGTCAACGCGCTGGCCGACTACTACGTGAATAAATCACTCAAGAATTCGGCACTTAAATACAGTTTCCAGGTCACCAACCATGCGATGCTGACCGGATCGACCCAAGTTCTGGGGGCCAACGTCAACTTTGTTTTACTCTTCAAGCCGACCGTGTTATCCTCAGGAGACGTCCAATTAAAGGCCCAGAAGCTGTCGATTGGCTCCTTACCGGTTCCCGTAAGCTTCGTCATGAGCTACATTGCCAAGAACTATCCGTTGCCTAAATGGGTCGCAATGGATACTAAGGCGGAAACGATGACGTTACACCTCACGGCCATCGGTAATGGGACTAAGCCATCGTACGCCGCTAAGGAGATCGACCTCTCCGGCGCCGGTAAATTTGTCTTTCAGGCCCGGATTCCGAACAACTAAGGAGACCACTAATGCCCAAAACGTTCTATCAATTTTTAATGACACAGCGTAATACCGAAAGCTATGATCCCATCGCCACATTTGCGAATAATGCCTTTCTGGATAGCGCCTTCCCGAAACAAGACACCGAGTTCGACTCACTCTCCAAGTACCTGGAGGAGAACGCGCCTTACTTACCATCCATGACGATTTTTGACGATGCCTGGCAACTATACCTGGCAGCACTCGCGTAAGAGAAAAGGAGACAATTTATGAGTACCATTCAATGGTTGAATGGTACTCC
This sequence comes from Levilactobacillus andaensis, assembly GCF_016861695.1. Classification (GTDB taxonomy): domain Bacteria; phylum Bacillota; class Bacilli; order Lactobacillales; family Lactobacillaceae; genus Levilactobacillus; species Levilactobacillus andaensis. Next base: position 60,097 of record NZ_BOLP01000005.1, read on the forward strand.
GGCTCTGAGAAGAAACTAGAATCGATGATAAAATAGGAATTAATTGACCAAAAAAGCCCGGTTTAACGGGCTTTTTTAATACAATAAATTAAATGAATAGTGCGAACTAATTCCTATAAGAATGTACTTGTTTGAGCAATGCTAAGCAATAATTAGCAAATTTGGGCACCTTTTTGGGCACACAGATTTACTGAATGGACATATGAAAACAAGACAATTTTCTTATTTTCTTGGGACAGCCAATAGGTCAACCAGTTTCTCTATAGTTGCCAACGTCTCTTGGTCTGTGATCAAATCTAATTTACTATCGATTCGTGTCTTAACGTGATTGCTATCAGGAAATGAAAAGATGGACGCGTAATCGACTCCAAGAGCCGTAACAATCTTTTCAAGTGTATCTAACCGAATATTTGAGCGTGAGCCACGTTCGATCCTTGATATCACTGATGCATCGATATCAGCACGTTCAGCCAACTGCTCTTGTGTCATTTTCTTTGCCAATCGTAATTGGAGAATCCGTTCGGCTACTTTACTTCCCACACTAGTATCCAATGAGCTCCCTCCCTATCTAATATCAAGCGTAGTAAAACGGCAGAAGAGGAAACAGGGACGATAAGCCTATTTTTTAGTTTAAAATTGACTAACTGACAATATTGGTGTTAAAATTTAATTGAAACATTAGTTTTACTCGATTATAATGTAGGGGAATTATTATATTCAGAATAAGGAGAGTGAGTTAATGAATAATATTGATGATAAAAAATTCGAGTGGTCAATCGAAGGAGATATATTAGCTGTATACCTACATAAATATCAAACTGGCGGTCTTAATTACAATACAAGGACAAAGTATGCTCAACTTCTTGGAACTACTAATAGTGGACTAAAGGCACGTGTAAGACAAGTAACTGGAGTAGATGCTAACGATCCTAGCAAGGGATTAAGCCAATCCGACAATCAATACTGTTACTGCGTCAAAGCTTCTTAATGAGGTGGACAATCAAGAAGCGTGGGCAAACTTTATTAATACACTGTGGCCTTAACTAATAGGATCAAGCTTCAAATTTAGCCACCACAGCATCGGTAGCCCCGGTTACAGCTCAATCAACCTCACTAGCCCCAGCTATTCCTAACATGGCCTCAGCGTCCTCTGAGACCGCTAAGCCCGTGGCTAATTTCTTGAATCAACTAGATGCCGATACGAAGACCAGTCAAACGGCGACAGTTTATGAAGGGACTTTTCAACAGACGATGACCGGCGGTGAATTAGTCGGCCATACCCCCGAAATGACGGGTAACCGGCGCATTGCGGTGTCTGAAAATTATGTCCGACAAAACAATCTAATCCACAGCGATGAGATTCGCTTTGAATTACCACACCCCAAGGACCCGGTCATTATTAGTAAAGCACGGCCGGAGCATTCCCAAGCCAGTCGGTATCGCGATATTGAAGTCACGGTTAAACAACGCAATTATGAACTGTATGCTGACACTACAGTGACTGGCGAACCATTAGTCAAAGTCTCACCATTTAAGAAATATTTAATTCCTAAAGCCTATGCGACTGCTACGGGGGTGACGTTAGGCGATGTTGTGACCTTACGGTATAACACGACCGCTGAATATCCTAGTTTTCGCGTGGTGTGGCTCGACTTTAGTCATCGCCGCATGAGTCATTAATCGTTGTCTCATCAAAAGGGCGTCCCGGATTACTCCGGGACTCATTGGGGGTAAACCCCCAATACCCCTTCCTTACCAAATGGCCCGGTGCTGCGCACCGCTGCCGTCCATGGGGCCAAACCCGCCCCATGCCCCCACTAATTCATGTAAGAAGAAACGTGGACCCGGTTGGGAAAGTAGGGAAGAGAGAATTCAGGGGAAACGTCAAAAAATTGAAAATTAAAAAGGGAGTTTTTAAAATGAAGAAGTTAAATCAAGTCGTTGTTGCCTTAATGGCTGTTGGCATGCTGGGTGGCACGGTTATGCCCGCTGTAACCGCGTCGGCCGCTAGTACTGGATATAGTCGAAATCGGAAAATTAGTACTCGACACGCAACATATCGGGTGAAAAATACTAAAGGTAAGACCTATACCATTACCGGTCCGGCTAAAAATGTGAAATTAAAGACCAATCATTATTTGAAGAACTATAAGAAGAACAAGTGGACCCGGACGAAGATTACCCAAATCAAACATAATGGTAATTGGCTAGTCTATTACTACATGAAGCCTGTTACCAAGAAGAAGCATACCGGTGGCTGGGTAAAATTAACGGATATGAAGCCAGTGAAAACTTTTAAAGCTGGCCCTCATAATTATGCAGATTTTGACACTTGGTATCGAACATTAAATACCAATGGCCGAAATTATTATTCAGGTAGAACTGATGGTGGTGCATTGGACGGAAATGGCGACCCATTTCAATTCCCCGAAGTTCATGGAGATTACTTTAAATAATTGAAAATATAGTGTCAAACTAAAGTCAATTGACTTTAGTTTGGTGCCGCGATTCGCCTACGCGAATCGCTATTATTGAGGCTATCGCCTCACACTCCATAGGGGAGGAATGTCAGATTAAGCCCCCAATAGTGTGCGGGTATTGCGAAAGCCCAAGCCATTGTGACTAAAATTCTCACTGCTGGCATTCTAACTGACAATCAACCAGCTAGTCATCAAACATCTAATGCATTTCACAAGTAATCCGGTGTCAATTTTAATATTGTCAAACTTGGGAGGGCTGCTTTGAGCCCGCGATTCGCCTACGCGAATCGCTAAAATTGGGGCATTCGCCCCATACCCCCATCTAACTCATGTTTAATCAATTAACATTAATCAAGAGACCAGTTCACTTCAAATAACCAACTTTACAGCAAGTTATTTGGCGAGTTGAAAAAGGATTTTGAATGCACTGATACTTGAAGCATTAATATCAAATATATGATTTCATTTTAAGAGACCTATTCGTAGGTCTTTTTTTATATGCCTAAAATCAGGGGGTTTTGACATTGAACAAAAACTATCAATATCATGTGGTTAATGTTATTTATGATACCAAAATGAAAACTTATATTACCGGTAACTTCAGTAAAACTTTTAATCACCATGGTCAGTATCAGTCGTTAGACGACTGGCTGAATGCCTGTATCCCATCAAATGCAACTTTAATTAGTGTGACTGAATCGTTTAATAACATTGATGTCGTTGAATATCTGGTGACTTATGCCAGTTAATTTTAGTACCTTAATCTTTGTCTTATCAATTTATAGGAGGATAGCTTGATGGCAAAATTCTTAGTAGTCGACCCCATTTGCATCATGAGCAACCATGATTGGAACCAAGTTAATGAACGCGGTGACCAACTGTGTGATGAACAAGTTGAAGCCCAAATGACTGACAGTGAACAAATTGAATATGAAACGACTTGTGAAGACCAAGTTTTTAAAGACTTCTTCCAGACATTATCACCCAACGTTACAGTCGGGTCTATTTTCAGTAATTACTTAGCCTATATTGCGGCCATTAAAAGCAACTCATCACATGTTAAAATTGAGGGTGCCGCTTTTTATTTACGCAACAATTATTTAATTGCTGAATTAACGCCAAAATTACTAAACTATATTGAACAAGTTGGCCCCAAAACCCCGACATTAAGAAAAATGAACCTTTCGACTAACCCATCAACCAGTTTAGTCGATGCCTTAGTTCAAAATCATCACGCCCAATTATTGACCGTGCCTGAGAATCAATCAGCTTTTAATTTAACGATTCCGGCCGATGGCGAAACACGAACTTGGGATAATAAACAGCTTGTTGCTGACAAGCTTATCACGATTCAATGCGCTTAATCGACCATCTTGTGCTTTCTCATTATCTCCACTACAATAGCTGATGATGGGGGTCTACCAAAACGTACCTCTACTGGGAGGAGCCGCTTTGAGCCCCGCGATTCGCCTACGCGAATCGCTAAAATTGGGGCATTCGCCCCACACCCCCATCTAATCCATGTAAAAATTTTCGTTGGCCTTTCTTTTCACGCGTCAACTTAAATTTTTATGTTCCATTTCCAGTCGGACCGGAATCAGACCGGCACCGGACTAATCTGTCACTAGTAGACTACCTATAGAATGGACCGATGCAAAATGGCAAAATTAACGCTTTGGGACAATGGCATAACCGGTCTCACTTTCACTGGTGAGATTGCCTTAAGTGCCTTTGACCCCCGCACGCAAGATTTCACGCTTCAAATCAAGCGCCATGGCTTGCACTTGCCGATGAATTTTAAACCAACTGACTTGCCGGAATTTTCAATTGCCCGTTTAGATTTAAATGGACAAACGATTATCCCTACGTGGCGACCTAATCGTTATGGTCAACCCGCCGATGATAATGCTTTTCAAATGGTGACTATCACGCATGATTTGATTATCATTCAAGTCGATGCCAAGGGAACGCCAGAAGAGGTTTTTGACCGCTACAATCCGTATGAGGTTGTCGGGCAACCCGGCCAGAAACAAATCCTTAATTATCAGCGAGACCTTAGACAAATTGTCTTGATCTAACAGAACTACGTCTCATAATTAACCGATCTCCATCATCTCAGGAGACCGTCTTTTTTTTTGCTAATTATTACTGTAAGATGAAGCCACAAATAGAAAAGGGAGCTGAGTATAATGAAATTTACTGCCCATGTCACATTTATTGATTCACCGAAGACCCAACAAAAACAAGCTAAAAGTTTGCAAAATCAGACGCCGCTAAATGAGAAGACAGATTCTTTTCAGAAGTCTGTAAATACGACACCAACAGATAGTACAGGTAATAAGGTGAAAAATAGTTAACACATGTATTTTATCAACTAGTTCCGGTATAATTCTGGGTTTTCAAGTGTGTACAAAATAAGTTATAAAAAAACACGATTGACTGTCAAAAAAGTCATCGTGTTTTTTTATAACTATGTAATTATGATTAGCATAACTTTTTAATGAAAATTAGTAGCCTCGCGTACGCGAGGCTACTCTTGGGGCACAAAACGCCCCACACCCCGAATAATTCATGTAAACACTTCTATTAATTTGGTTCCTTGCAGTCACTAGCATAAAGCTAAAGACAGTACTTGTCAAGTTCTCTTACTATTATTGAATAAGATATAACTGTCCCTGAATAGTGTAGTAATGACCATCGATTTTTTAGAAAGCCTGAAAGGAGAGACAAAAGCTTCTAAAAAAAGCAGAGAGGTGTTTGCATAGAAATTAAAGTTCTAATTCAAAGCGGACAGATTATAAGCGCATAGCTAGGCTAAAAAAGCCTTGCTATGCGCTTTTTTGTTTATCTAATTTTGCACTTAGTATGGGTAAAACTCTTTTCTGTCCATTTTGAGTTGCAAGCAGAAGGGGTGCGCTAACATGGGGAGACTAGAACAAGACAATATTAACCGGCTGGTTAGTGGATTAGATAATAAAGAATATTGGCAAAGAATCTTGAATGAACTTGATCGTCCACGTTTAAATGCAGAACGTCAGGACCGAAGACACAATACTATTCGAGGTGAAGAATATTTCAACGATGGCTATGAAGTGACGGTTTTTGACACAATCTATGTGGAACACCAAGATCCTGAAAGCATAATAATTCAGTGTGAAGAATCTCGTCAACTCTCTAATGCCTTAAGTAAATTAAGTGAGAAGGATGCTTTTGTTGTGACGGAATTGTTTTTACATTTTAAAACGTTAACAACAGTTAGCCGTGAAATGGGCATAACGGTTCCAGCGGTCAGAAAAAGAAAAATTAGAATATTAACGATATTACGAACTTTGCTGATAGAACAGGGATTCTGTCAGCTTTTAGAATGGTGAAAAAAGTTTTTTAAACTTTTTTTCAAAAAATGGTTTAAAAAGTGCCAAAAAATGTCCTGAGTAGTAGAGAGTAAAATAATTTGCTCAAAGAAAGGTGGCGATAATTCATGATGACTCATGTTCGTAGTCCGGCATACATTTTTAGTCGACCGTCAAAAAACTCACAAAATTAAAGGGGAAAAAGTTATGAAAACACGTTTTAGAAAATCCGGATACTCAGATGCAACTGCTAGTAAGTACATTGCCCTTGAAAATCCGATTTATTCGCTAAGTACGGAGTCTGAAAAGCAATTCAAGTATGTGGACGGCAAACGTACCGATGAGGTGACGGGGTATCGTTCTTGGTACACGCAAGAAGGCTTACCACCTTTTATGGTTAAGTTTGAAAAAGATGTGAAGCTGCCTAAGTATCTATCACTGGTTAAGTTCGAAAATTTACAAGGTATCGAAATCCGATACGATGTTTATTTTAAAGCTGACGATGTCACCGAGGTTAAGTAATGCAAGCTGTAGAGCTAGCGCAGTACTTACTGCAAGCTTTAAATATGGCTTTAGGTCAACTGATGCAAGGCGAAACGAGTTACACAAATAGCTTTGACATAAAAGTTATTAATGGCGGAATAATTTTTATTCCGCGACTTCCAGCCGGATACATTATCGATAATGATCTTTATCAAAAGATATTTTTGATTGCTAATGCAGCGCTATATCCACGGTACACGCTACTAAAGCAAAATTCGGCATACTTTGTGCCACTGAAAACTGATGATATTCATGTGCAACGTGGTCTTTTCTTTCCAATGAAAGTTGGTATATCGGAGCGATTGATCATTCCTAATTTGAGTCAATTCGTTAACACGCTATCGGGAGACATCGTCCCAATTATGAAAAACTTGACCGTTAAGTACGATAAGGTGACATCCATGGCTATTTGTGGAAATTCAGGCTCTGGAAAATCGTACGCGCTCACTTACTTTTTAAGTGTGCTAAAACCGATATCAGAATTAATTATTGTTGATCCGAAGTTTGATACACCTAGCCGATGGGCACGGGTGAATGGGGTTCCGGTGATCCATCCCCAGAAAAACCGATCGAAGTCAGACTTTCTTTCAGAAGTTAATGCAGCGCTTAGTAAGTGCCTAAAGCGGATCCAAGATCGACAGGAAATTCTATATGATGACCCTACCAAAAGCTTTAAGCATATAACCATCGTGATTGATGAGGTTTTAGCGCTATCTGAGGGAGTCAACAAAGTCATTAAAGATTCTTTCTTCTCGCTGTTGTCGCAGGTGGCCTTACTTGGCCGCGCAACTAGTGTTCACTTACTGCTGGTCTCTCAACGATTTGATCACACCAGTATTCCTGTAAGTGTACGCGAACAGCTTAATTTGCTGCTTCAAGTTGGAAATATTAATCGTAAATCGACCCAATTTTTATTTCCTGACCTTGATCCGGAAGGAATTGTCATTCCGATTGGTAAGGGGACTGGACTAATTCAAGTTATCGATGCTGAGCATCCTTATCAGGTTTTACCGCTACTTTGTCCAACCTATTACACTCAGAAAGGGATCTTATGATGAAAAAAACACTGTTTATGAAGCTTTATCGTCCGATATATATAGGCATTTGGCTGGATATTGCCTTGCTGGCCGCATGGATTATCCTAGAAATATTTGCGCGCATGCTAGTGAGGTCTTCCTTGGCCGGGACGGCAAGTTTGGCTTTCTGGGTTTCAGTGACTATTGTTGCGATTGAAACTGTCGGCCTTGGCCTAATGTTTCTTCTGATTTTTACAGTTTGCATGGTGTATGTAGGCCGTCTCCCTGACACAAGTATCTCGTGTACGACTCAATCGACGAAGCAAACATTTAGTCTGCATCGCTTTCTACATCGTCAAGATGTAACTATTACTCAATTAATGGCTGGCATACCAGCCAACGCTAAAAATAGTCGAGTAACGAGCGCATTCAATCGTGCAGTTAAAAAGAGTGTCGTGGATATTCAGGGCGACAAAGTAATAGTTTTGGTTCAGTTACCCTACACTCAGCAGTCACAAGAAATTTTCAAGACTATTGACTCACAGCTAAAAGAGTACCTTTCTAGCCAAATGCCTGACTACTATTTCTCTGGGGCTACCCGTGATAGAAACGTACTTTGGTTTGAAGGTCGGAAACGATAGATGCCAATTGAGTGCGCCGCGGCTTACGAAGTAAGAGCCGCGGCAGCACTCTTTTTTAATTAACTCTTATTTGATCCTATGGGGGCTACTACGACCCCCCATAGGATCAATAATCAATAATCATGGGGGAATAACATATGGTTAAAGACAAGCGTTCAAATAAATGGGCATTCTTGATGTATCAAGAAAGTGCACCTGAAAATTATCTGGAAGTACTAAACGGTATGCAAGTACCGTACATTCTTAGTCCATGGCACGACAAAGACGTGAATTTTAAGACTGGCGAGCTGAAAAAGGCGCATAAACATGGTGCGCTTTTCTTTGAAAGTTTGAAGAGCTACACGCAAGTTTCAGACCTAATTAGCGAAAAACTTAATGGTCCGACTCATGTCGAAGTTGTTATGTCTCCCAAAGGTATGTATAACTATTTCACACACGCCGAGAATTCAGGCAAAACACCTTACAAAGTCGAAGACATCGAAAGCGGTGGCGGCTTTGAGTTGGACAAGTTTTTAGTAGAACAAAACTCCGACACATTTATGAATGATGTGGTCGATGTGATTGAAGACAAAGATATCACAGAGTTTGAAGACTTGGTTTATTACGCACGTGATAACGATTATGCTTTGCTGTCACTGATTGTGGATCATACTTTCTTTTTTTCAAAGTATTTAGATTCACGGCGCAATAATCCCAACCGTAGAACACGACCAAAAGTAGATGATACAACAGAAGATCCAGCACATGATGACTAACGCTACATCTGAAATATGACACTTTACTGATGATATGTACCAAGCATTTAAAGAATGGAGATTATTATGATGAAAAAAATGATTAATGATGACGAACGTGTAGCCGTTGCAGCCTTGGTAGTTAACCTAGAGCAACAATTGCAGCGGCATATTCAATTTGCCGCACAGAACAATAAAATTATTGCACATGCCATTACAAACGATGACGGGACTACCATGCCTGAACATGCTGAACTTTTGAAAAATTGTGAGTTACTGGAAGCATTTATGGAAGCTTTTCACGATCAGGTACAAAATGACGTTCAATTTACGCTCCCATACTCTGAATGCACAACTCATCATGTTGAACCCTGAGTGATTTTAGGTAATAGAAAATAAACGTATCAATAATTACTCTGCTACCGATGTTTAGAACAAATATGTATGTATACCAAAACATAAACGAAAGAATGGAGAACTTAAACATGAATAAAAAAATGAACGAAAACAATAACTCGAATGCTGACATTTTTGGAATCTCAATTCCTACAATTGAAGGCTCTAAGACTAAACTTGACAGTCATAGAACTGTTGCCATTGCTATGTCCGAATTGGAACAGCAACTCGATCACTTGGCTAAGACAATGACGCGAAGCAACAAGATTATGAAACATTTAGTTACAAAGAACGGCAAGGCTATTAGTCCAGACTATGCTGACCTTCTGATGGACTATAACGACTTTGCAAAGGCCTTGAACATGTACCGACAATTGATCCACGATAATTGTTTGGTTGCTAACTCTTTATTGCTGCTTGAAAACAGAGCCTGAGGAGGAAATTATGCCGAAAGAAACTTTTGAAAATATAAAATTACTAGAAGAAACGGCCACTGAGCTGCTTCAGCTGGTTACTATAATTATTGATGTTAGAGAAGAATTATCTAGCACCCTACCAAATGGCAAGTTAATGAAGATTCCAACGTTGTTGGTTTCTTTAGAAAAACAGCTTATGTCGATAGCGAATCATCTTGATGACTATGCTGATTCACTAATTGCTGAATCATTACCAACAAGAAATAATACAAAGGAGCAGAAACAATGAAGATAACTTATGTTCCAGTTTCCAATTCACATGCTGAATGGGGAGATAAAAAAGCAATTATAAAGCGATATGAAGGGCTGAACATCTATACCCTGAATCGTTGGTTAACCGAAATGCGGAATAATCGACGATTTAGAAACGGTGTTATTAACCCAACACACAAATTGGTCTGGATTAATTTCCAGACTTTTGAAGAATTTCTTTACTGGAAGCAGCACCACTATCTAAAGTAGCTCATAAAATGGTAAAATTGGAGGCGAGTCAATAAATCCTATTTTATCTTTTCTTTTACAGTGAGCTGAGAAAGGATAAAATTATGCATTTTGAAAAAAGAACACGAAAGAGCGGCACAGTTAATGTTGCCATTGAAAGCTTCACTGATCCATTAACAGGCAAACGGCGGCGAGCGACTGTTGTTTTTGAATCAGGAACACCACGTGCAAAAGCTCAAGCACGTCGAGAACTTGATGATAAAATTTCGAGTATCATTGATGACCTAAACAAAAACCAAGATGAAAAGATTCAAAACTATACTTTTGGTGAGTTGCAGGAAGCATGGTTCAAGCAGTGGACTACCACTGTCAAACCACAGACCGTTCAACGGGAACTGTTAGTCATCAATCGATTATCGAAGCTAATTGCTGATGATATCTTGGTTAAGAAGATTACGCCATTGATGGTAAAACAGTGTCTTGACGATTATCAACAGAAATACCACTCGACTTTTTCAACGATGCAGCATATCAAGTCAACTTTTAACAAGATTTTTGATTATGCCGTCTTATATAACATCTTACCGTTTTCACCTTCACAGGTGATCAAGCTACGTGCATCAGTTGATGAGAAGATGGCTAAGAAGGAGCGGTTAAACGATAAATTTTTGAATGCAGCTGAAATTAAAGAATTAATTTCAGAACTCAAAAAGAAACGTAATCCCTCATATCTTGACTTAGCGTTATTCTTGTTGGGAACGGGTTGTAGAATCGGTGAGGCAGCCGCACTTACAGTTGATAGCATCGATTTTCAAAAGAAAACGGTGACTATTGATCGTTCTTTGCAGTCACACGACCTGACCGTTGATAATTACTACATGGATACCACAAAGACGCCTGCTGGTGAACGAGTTGAAGAATTACCCGACTTTGTTATAGAGGCTCTAAAACGGAGCATAGAGCGCAATAAGATGGTCGACCAGTTGCACAGTGAGTGTCCTAGTGACGCCTTTCATTTCTCTAAAGTCATTTTCAGAACTGAATATGGGTCACCAATCACGTCACATAGCTTTCGAGAACTATTGAGTAGAATCAGCAGTTACTTGCGAAAGAATTGTGAAACTGTTTACGGATTCAAGTGGACAAAGAATGTTGTCCCTCACAGTTTCCGGCATATTCATGTTTCCATTCTTAGAAGTGACTCGTCAATTTCTCTGAAAGAAGTTCAAGAACGTGTAGGCCATGTGGAAGAAGAAACTACTGACGGCTATACACATCGTTTTTCACATTCACAAGCCAAGTCAGTGAAGGCAGTCGATGCTTTTGCTGATAAGATAGGTATCACCAACTAACTTTAGGTGCCCGGAACCACCGGGACAGATGACCACTTTTGGGCACCTTTTTGAAAATTACGATTGTTAACGTGCTAGAAACGTTGATATATCAAAGGAGAGAACACTATGAGTACTATTCAATGGTACCCCGGCCATATGGCCAAGGCGATTCGCCAAATGGAAGAAAATATCCACCTCGTTGACATCGTATTCGAATTAGTCGACGCGCGCATCCCCGCAGCCTCTCGCAACCCTGAGATTGCCCGCATTGCGCAACACAAGCCCCATTTGATTATTTTGACTAAGAAAGACCTTGCCGATCCACAACAAACGGCCGCCTGGATGACCTATTACCGGTCCCAGGGCCTGGCTGCAATCGCCATTGACTCCCGGGCTAACGTGACCCCCAAGCAGATCACAAAGATCGCCAGCAGCGTTTTAGCCGACAAATTGGCTAACGAACGCGAAAAGGGGCTGAAGGAACGGCCAATGCGTGCCATGACCGTCGGCGTCCCCAACGTCGGGAAATCGACCTTACTCAATCATCTGGTCAACCGCAAGGCCACCGTTACCGGCGATACCCCCGGGGTTACCAAGGGTCAGCAGTGGTTACGTTCCAGTAAGCATTTGGAATTACTCGATACTCCGGGGATTCTCTGGCCTAAATTCAAGGACCAGACGACCGCCCAAGAGTTGGCGCTGACCGGTGCCATCAAGGAAAAGCTCTACGCCAAGGACGATGTTGCCCTGTACGGTCTGAACTTCTTCCGGCAGTACTATGCGCCAGCCTTGACTGAACGTTATCACTTAGCACCAGCCGATTTAGAGTTGAGCGACGTTGACCTGCTCCTGAAAATCACCGAAAAGGTCGGCATGCGTGACGATTACGAACGGGCCAGCGAACGCTTCATCTTAGACGCCCGTCACCGTAAGCTCGGTGGCTTCACCCTCGACCGCGCCCCTAAAGGCGATGAGTCCGATGAGTAGTGACCGTCCCAGCTTAAGTACCTTAAAACAGACGTTAAACGACGTTACTGACCCCGCTGACCCGCGACTGGACTCGTTAGCCGTGGACTCCCGTAAAGGGGCTCAGCAGCTCCTAGGACAGATTAAACGACGACTAGCCAAAGCAGCAGCGGCCGAAGCAGCATTTCAACACCGACTGCACTACGAACGGCCATTCTGGGAACGGGGACAGTTAGTCGCTGGTATCGATGAAGTCGGGCGGGGACCACTCGCCGGACCGGTCGTCACCAGTGCGGTGATTCTGCCGCCAGACTTCGACATCCCCTTAGTCAACGACTCAAAACAGTTGACACCTAAGGAACGGGAACGCCTTTACCCATTAATTCTGGCCCAAGCACAGGCCGTCAGTATCGGTATCGGCAGCCCCCAACTCATTGACCAGATCAACATCTATCAGGCTACCCGAGTGGCCATGCAACGGGCCGTCCTCGGTTTGGGCCTGGCGCCACAGCATCTCATCGTGGACGCCATGCAGATTCCGGTGGACTTGCCGCAGACGCGACTGATCAAGGGGGACGCCAAGAGTGCCAGTGTGGCCGCGGCCAGTATCGTGGCCAAGGTCTACCGGGACCATTTAATGGCAACCTATGACCAGCTCTATCCCGGCTATGGATTTGCCCAGAATGCCGGCTATGGCACGGCTGAACACCTGGCCGGATTGGCCGATCGAGGCGTCACCCCGATTCATCGCAAAACTTTTTCACCCGTACAAAAAATAATCGCGAACAAATCACGGAGTTAACCCTAAAAGGGAAAAGGAGGTTGCTTATGCAACTGACACTTCGTGATTTTTTCATGCGCTTACCACTCATCCCCGGTATTGGCCACGGGACCACTACGGTCTGCTGGCACTGGACGCTAGACCACCCGCAGGTGACGCGGATCAACGCGCGGACTTTGATGACCATGCTGACTGAACTCAACTTGCCCGAGAAACGTACGACAGCAATTACTCGCCATCTCTTCTCGGCGGCCCTCGATGCTACCATCGCGACCAATCTCGCCCACAGTGGATGCCTGACCATTGCCGATTCCGCGTATCCAGAACAGTTGAAGGAGACCTACGCGCCACCAGTGGCCTTATTCTTTCTGGGGGATCTCCGGTTATTACGGGCACCACAACTGGCCGTGGTGGGAACGCGCCATCCCACTCCGTATGCCATCAAGGCAATGCGGCTCTTGTTGCCGATCGTTGTTGAACGGGGCGTCTGTCTGGTATCTGGGTTAGCCCAGGGCGTCGATACGCTGACCCATCAGGTGGCGCTCGCCCATTGTGGCAAGACCATCGCCGTCATCGGTACGGGACTGGATCACTGTTACCCAGCGGCAAATCGTGAGCTGATGACCACCCTGGCGCATCAGCAGCTTATTTTTTCGGAATATCCGTGGGGCACGCAGGGCGCTCGGCATCATTTTCCGGAACGAAATCGGATCATTGCCGGTCTTTCACAAAGTGTCTTAGTGATTGAGGCCGCCCATCACTCGGGAAGCCTGATCACCGCTAATATCGCGCTACAAGAAAATCGAAATGTGCTGGCCGTTCCGGGGACCATCGACGGTAAAAATTCCGTTGGCACCAACGAATTAATTCTAGCTGGGGCGAAACCAATCTTGAATTCGGAACATATAATGGAAGAAGTTTTAGTTGACAAGTGGCCCTGACTTGAAATATCATGTGTGGGATTATAGTGAATAAATTAGCGAACTCTAAGTTCGTCGTAAAAACAAATCAAATAGAGGTGACGGTCCGCACCAAACGGGCCTTTATCGTCTATCATTCGAGGGAGTAATGTGATTTGCCGACTAAGTCTAAACCAACAGCAAGTACCAAGAAACGGCGAAAAACGCAAAAAAAATTAGTTATCGTTGAATCACCAGCAAAAGCGAAAACAATTGAAAAATATTTAGGGCGGACCTACAAGGTGATGCCTAGTCTGGGACACGTGCGTGATCTACCGAAAAGTTCGATGGGGGTCGACACCGAAAACAACTATGATCCACACTACATTTCCATCCGTGGTAAGGGTGACGTCATCAAGGGACTGCGGTCGGAAGCCAAAAAGGCCAAAGCCGTCTACCTCGCATCTGACCCTGACCGTGAAGGGGAATCCATTGCGTGGCATTTAGCGCATGTCTTAAACCTAGACGTCACCGACAAGAACCGGGTCACCTTTAACGAAATCACGAAGGACGCCGTCAAGGAAGCCTTCAAGACGCCCCGGACCATCGACATGGACCTGGTCAACGCCCAACAGGCGCGCCGGATCCTTGACCGATTAGTGGGATATTCAATTTCACCACTGCTCTGGAAAAAGGTGAAGAAGGGCCTCAGTGCCGGGCGGGTACAATCTATTGCTCTGTCACTGATCATTGAACGCGAAAAGGAAATCAAAGCCTTCGTGCCGGAAGAATACTGGACGATCGACGGTGAGTTCAAGAAGTCTCGACACGCATTTGACGCGAGCTTCTATGGCCTCAACGGTAAAAAGGCCAGCCTAAAGGACAACACGGCCGTTCAAGAAGTGTTAGCCAAGCTCGACAAAAAGGGCAAGTTTGACATCGTAAACGTTGTGCGTAAGGAACGTAAGCGGTCACCTCAACCACCATTTACGACCAGTTCCATGCAACAAGACGCTAACCGGAAGCTTAATTTCCGGACGCGGAAGACCATGATGGCCGCGCAACAGCTCTACGAAGGGATCAACCTGGGTAAGGAAGGCACACAGGGGCTCATTACCTATATGCGGACCGACTCCACGCGGATCTCAAGCATTGCTAAGCACGAGGCCTCGACCTTCCTGCATGAAAAGTACGGTGCTGAATACGCCGCTACTAAGCCTATCAAGGGCAAGTTGCCTGAAGGTGCTCAAGATGCCCATGAAGCGATTCGGCCAACCTCTGTCTTCCGAACACCCGCTAGCCTAAAGGACCGCCTCAACAAGGACCAATTCCGACTTTACCAATTGATCTGGAACCGTTTTGTGGCCAGTCAAATGACGAATGCCGTGATGGATACCATGGCCGTGACGCTGGAACAAAACGGCGTGACGTTCCGGGCCAATGGCTCCAAGATGAAGTTCGAAGGGTTCTTGAAGATCTACAAGGACAACAAGGAAAAGGATAACCTGTTACCCGACCTTGAGATCGGTGACCAAGTCAACTTGGCCAAGACCGATCCGGCCCAACACTTTACTCAGCCGCCTGCACGTTATTCCGAAGCCAATCTGATCAAGGCGCTGGAAGAAAACGGTGTCGGTCGACCATCAACGTATGCGCCAACGCTGGACACGATTCAACGCCGCTACTATGTCAAATTAGTCGGTCGGCGCTTTGAACCGACTGAACTGGGTGAAATCGTCGATGGCATCATCAACGAATACTTCCCAGACGTCGTCAACGTTGGCTTTACGGCCAATTTGGAACACGAATTGGATGGCATCGAAGAGGGCCAACAGGACTGGGTCAAGGTCATTGACACCTTCTACAAGCCATTCTCTACAGAAGTTGCTCATGCCGAGGACGCCATCGAAAAGATTCAGATTCGTGACGAACCCGCCGGCTTTGATTGTGACATCTGTGGGGCCCCAATGGTCATCAAGATGGGCCGTTACGGGAAGTTCTACGCTTGTTCCCGCTTCCCCGATTGCCGCAATACCAAGCCAATCGTGAAGGAAATCGGCGTCGTTTGTCCCGTTTGTCATAAGGGCCAAGTCATCGAACGCAAGTCTAAGAAGAACCGGATCTTCTACGGCTGTTCCCGCTACCCCGACTGTGACTTTGTCTCATGGGACAAGCCAGTCGGTCGTGATTGCCCGAAGGATGGTCACTACTTAGTTGCCAAGAAGATTCGTGGCGGCGTGCAAATCGTCTGCCCGAACGGCGACTACGAAGAAGCACCACAAAAGTAAGCAAGACTAAAGTTGAAATAGGCATTGGGAGTCTCTCCATGGGGGAAACTGCCAATGCCTATTTGTGTGGAGCTATGAATATCTGTTTTCGTTGGACGCACTGCAGTTGCCAGATACAGGGATTGCCTCCAGTCGTTGGCTCGAGATTCCGGATAGCCTGAATCACACATATCTTAGGGCGGTCCTATATCGTAAACCGGGGAGAATTACAACCGGTTCTAATTGATTTTTTCGCAGCAAACACCGGATAATACATGTGTTACAGGTCTCTCCTTGGAATAATAACAAGCTTATAAACTTCACCATAAGTTGCCATAACGCTACCACGTAAGCCGAGAGGCCGGCAGATATGGGCTCAGGCGCGTCGTTCTGCTTAGTTGGCGGTGAGCTTCCGCCGGCTTAGCAGAAGACCAACCTTGAAGACTCGCGGTTTTCGAGGCTTCAAGTTGCGTCCGCACCGTTCCAGCCCATATCTGCCGGCCGGTAAGGCGAAAGAACCACCACGTAGCCAGTCCAAGCACAATATTGAAGCCAGTTTGATGAGTTAGTTGTGTTTTTCAAGGCTGTTTGCTAGCATTAACACGTACAGGAGGTGTTTTTCGTGGATGAAACGGTCTCACAGTTCATGACGTATCTTAGCGGTGAACGGCAATACTCACCGGAAACGGTCAAGGCCTACCGCGAGGACATCGACGAGTTTACGCAGTTTTTAACCGACAATGGGGGTGTCAAGCCCTGGACGGCAATCGATCAGTTAGACGTTGAGGTCTACCTGAGTGATCTGTACGACCATCATTACGCCCGCACAACTATTGCCCGGAAGTTATCGACGCTACGGTCACTCTACAGCTTTTTGATGAGTAACGACTTGGCCAAGGACGATCCGTTCGCCTATGTTCAGTTGAAACACCATCAGAATCATTTGCCCCGGTTCTTCTACGAACGGGAAATGACCGCGCTGTTTACGGCTGCGGCTGCTAATCCGAATACCCAACTCGCCACGCGTGATTCGGCGGTGCTTGAGGTGTTGTACGGCACCGGCATTCGGGTCAGCGAATGTGTTAACCTCACGTTACCCGACATTGACTTCGACAATCGAATTATGTTGATTCACGGGAAGGGCAACAAGGAACGCTACGTGCCATTTGGCAATTACGCCAGTGACGCTTTGGAACGTTACTTCACCGCTGCCCGCACACCGCTAATGGCGAAATTCGACCGTCATCACCCATACGTTTTTATCAACGCACGGGGCGAGCAGTTGACGCCAGCCGGGGTGACCTACCTGTTGAATCAGGTCATCAAGCGGAGCAGTCTCACCACGGATATTCATCCCCACATGCTGCGGCACACGTTTGCCACGCATCTGCTTAACCGGGGTGCAGATCTACGGTCGGTCCAAGAGTTGCTGGGACACAGTAGCCTATCGACCACGCAGATCTACACCCACGTGACCCGGGAACATCTACAGCGCGATTACCGCCAGTTCTTCCCCCGAGCCACTGAAGAAAAGTCTGATCACACAAAACAATCGTAAGGAGATTGATGAAACTATGCCAGTAAAATTTGAAGCAACCACCATCTGTGCAGTTCGGCATAACGGCCATAACGCCATGGCCGGTGATGGACAAGTCACCATGGGTGAAAAGGTCATCATGAAGGGGACCGCGCACAAGATTCGCCGGATTTATAACAACCAAGTCGTTGTTGGGTTTGCCGGAAGTGTTGCTGACGCGTTCAACCTTGAAGAAAAATTTGAAAGCCAACTCAACGAATACAGCGGTAACCTCCAACGAGCAGCCGTTGAACTCGCCAAGCAGTGGCGTTCCGACCAGGCTTTACAAAAGTTGGAAGCCTTGCTGATCGTCATGGACAAGGACGAAATGTTGCTGGTTTCTGGGTCCGGTGAAGTCATTGCTCCCGATGACGATATCTTAGCCATCGGTT
The DNA here is from genome assembly GCF_016861695.1 of Levilactobacillus andaensis. Lineage (GTDB taxonomy): Bacteria > Bacillota > Bacilli > Lactobacillales > Lactobacillaceae > Levilactobacillus > Levilactobacillus andaensis. The sequence continues at coordinate 78,389 of NZ_BOLP01000005.1, forward strand.
CTGGTGGTAACTTTGCCTTAGCCGCCGCCACTGCCTTACACCACCATGCGACCGACATGAGCGCCAAGGAAATTGCAGAGAGCGCCATTCACATCGCCGGTGGGATCGATATCTTTACCAACGAAAACGTTATTTCTGAAGAACTTTAATCGAAACGGAGGAATCCATTGTGGACGCCATTAATAAAACACCTAAAGAAGTCGTCGCCTTACTCGACCAATACGTCATTGGCCAGGACGAGGCTAAAAAGGCGATTGCGATTGCCTTACGTAACCGTTACCGCCGCATGCAACTAGATGCAGCCATGCAAGAAGAAATTTCACCGAAGAACATGTTGATGATCGGACCGACCGGGGTTGGGAAAACTGAAATTGCCCGCCGGTTAGCCAAGATCGTTCACGCGCCATTTACCAAGGTCGAAGCCAGCAAGTTTACCGAAGTTGGCTACGTTGGTCGTGATGTGGAATCCATGGTCCGTGACTTGGTCGAGGTTTCCGTTGCGATGGAAAAACAAGACCAATTTAAGAACGTTCGTGCCGATGCCATCCAAGCCGCTAACAAGCGTCTGGTCAAGCTGCTGGCACCCGCTAAGAAGAAAGAAAACAAGAACAACAACGACTTCGCCAACATGATGAACATGTTCTCCCAGATGCAAAATGGTCAAACACCAACCGCACCGGGTGAAGAGGAAGAAGTTACCGACGATATCCGTAACGAACGCCTGTCCTTATCCGAACAACTCGATAAGGGCCTGCTCGAAAACCATATGGTCGAAATCGAAATGGACGATCCCCAACAAGCCAACGCCGGCGACAACAACATGCTGGGCCAAATGGGTGTGGACCTCAACGATACGTTGGGTGCTATCATGCCAAAGAAACGCATCAAGCGGACGGTCACGGTCACTGAAGCCCGGGAAATCCTGGTCGCTGAGGAATCCGAGAAGTTGGTCAACAACGCCGACATCAATCATGATGCCATCAAGCGGGCCGAAAATACCGGGATCATCTTCCTCGACGAAATTGATAAGATCGCCAAGGGCAGTAGCCAAAACAGCGGCGACGTTTCCCGTGAAGGGGTCCAACGCGATATCTTACCAATCGTCGAAGGAACGCAGGTCAAGACCAAGTATGGGACCATCGACACCGACCACATTCTGTTCATCGCCGCTGGGGCCTTTGCTGAATCGAAGCCTAGCGATTTGATTGCCGAATTACAGGGGCGTTTCCCAATCCGGGTCGAATTAAACGACCTGAGCAAGGACGACTTCGTTAAGATCTTGACGGAACCCAACAATGCCTTGATCAAGCAATACATCGCCTTGATCGGTACCGACAACGTTAAGGTGACCTTCACCATGGAAGCCATCGAGCGGATCGCCGACTTGGCCTTTGAACTGAACCACGAGAACCAAAATATTGGGGCCCGTCGTTTACAGACTGTGCTGGAAAAGCTGTTGGAAGACCTGTTATTTGAGGGCCCCGACATGGGTACTGGCGACGTCACGATTACCGAGAGTTACGTCAACGATAAGATTGGTGACATTGTGCAGAACAAGGACCTGTCGCGTTACATCCTGTAAATAATTTGTGGGGCCGAGACGGTTGTCTTGGTCCTTTTTTTCGTCAATCGGGTATGATGGGGATAGTGAAAAACGTTGTGTAAACCGGCCGTACTACGGATGTCAGGGATTCCGCCTGCTGTGGGGACGCTGAAGCGCTAGGCTGAGCGCGCGACTTTAAGCCGGGAGAAACGCCCATCTTAAAGTTCGCCCGTGGTGTAGACCGGGGAAACCCCGGTCAACACCACCTCCACGGCTGGCTCCATCCCTGACATCCTCCGGCTAAGACTACTTTCTACCCACAACAAATGCTAGATTCCATGACCTGACTTATTCGCATAACAGGTTTGACTAGGGAGCATCATACTAGATTGATGGGTCCAACCACGTTTAATCCCATTTCATGGCCGATAACTGGGCAACAATTACTTGTCATCTGGGTCTGAATCTCTAATTTAAAAATAATCAAAAACAAACGGGAGGAATTTACATGCTAACGTTAAAGAACACGTATTTAACGGTTAAAATTAATCCCTTGGGCGCCGAGTTAACCAGCGTTCAGGACAACGACAGTCACTTGGAATACATGTGGCAGGCGGATAAGGCCTATTGGGGCCGCCACGCACCGTTTTTATTCCCCATCGTGGGCCGGCTACAAGACAATCAGTATCGTTTGGCAGGGAAGACCTATCAGATGACGCAACATGGGTTTGCCCGTGACCGTGAGTTTCAGGTGGTCGCTCAGACGGATACAGAATTAAGCTTACAACTGACAGCTGACGAGCAGAGTCGCCAGCTCTTTCCTAGCGACTTTACACTGACGATCACCTATACGCTGGTCGATCATCGGCTAAAGGTCGCCGCAGAGGTTACCAATCCGGCCGATACACCACTGGTCTTTTCATTCGGTGCCCATCCCGGCTTCAACGTGCCATTGGGCGAGGCAATCGCTGATTTTACCGACTATCAAGTCACCGTTTCTCCTAAACAAACGTATCAGCGGGTCCCACTTGTCGGGCCATACAGCGATACCTGCCATCCGGTCCCACTCGACTTGACCAAGCCGCTACAGTTGGACCATCAATTATTTGCGCACGATGCGCAGGTCCTCGCGCTGGACAATCAAGAGACCACGCTCATGCTGAGCAGTACCGTCAATGATCACGGTATCGCCTTGACGCTTGCGGCGCCGTACGTGGGCGTCTGGTCCCCATATCCGAAGCAGGCCCCCTTTGTCTGCATCGAACCTTGGTGGGGCTTAGCGGACGATGTTCAGGCCACAGGGGACCTCGAAACGAAGGTCGCCATCAATCACCTGGCTGCTCACAAGAGTTTCCAGGCGGGGTATGAAATCACTTATTTCTAAGGTTAAAAATTCGTGTTAGTTCGCAGCGCTATATTATGTTGTCGAAACGTGTGCCCAAAGGCAGTCGGTTCCGCTTAAACCTGATAAGCAAACAATCCAAGTTCGGGATTATTCGCTTATCAGCCTTAATGCTCGCCGACTAACCACCTTTAGGCGTACTCTGTCAATAAAAAAGGAGGCCAGGACAACAATGTCCGGGTCTCCTTACGTCTCTAACGCGATTTAGATTTTTGCCGCTTGTGATAGCCCCGACCAAAGGGAACCATCGATTCCGTACCTTCGCGGATTCGCTGAATATTGGCGCGGTGACGATAAAAAACAAAGATGGTCAAGACCAACGCAATTCCTGTCAGGTACCAATCCTGAAATGCCAGGGAGATCAGCGTAATCAGGCTAAAAGCAATCATGCTGGCGAGACTGACCATGCTGGTCCAGTAGATCAGGCTGACCCACAACCCGGCCGCAATCACAAACATGATGGGATTGTAAGCCAACAGCATCCCCGCAGACGTGGCAACGGCCTTACCACCCTTGAAGTGATCGAAGATCGACACCGTGTGGCCCAGGATAGCGAATAGACCAAATAGCAGTGGGGTCGCCGTTCCTAAAAATGTCGTCACATGCCCGAGGGTCGGTAGCAAGGTGGCCACACTTCCCTTAGCGATGTCGAGCACCATGACGGCCGTTCCGGCGTAGGGGCCTAAGACCCGGTACGTATTGGTCGTTCCAATATTGCCAGATCCTGATTGCCGAATATCCGTTCCAAAGAAGGCTTTACCAACCCAGACCCCGTTAGGAATGGCGCCTAGTAGGTAAGCAAAAATAAGTAATCCAATTAATTTCACGACTCAATTCCTCCGCTCTTTCTCCCAATGTGGTCCTCATGACCGCACTGCAAATAAGCTGTTCTATATTTTAGCATGTTTTCCGCGTCACGCCAATTATCTCAAGAGAACTAGCCAGTTTTTAACTTCCTGTGGTATGATAATGTGGTTATTGTTGACCACAGTGTGGGCGTTTGTCCATTTCATTTGAACATATGTTCGCATTACGGTAAACTAGGTAAGTATTGCAACACATCATTTAAAACGAATAAAATGTAAAGGGGATTTACGCATGGCGAAAGCAAAACCAAAGTACGACGATTCCTCCATTCAGGTCTTGGAGGGATTGGAAGCTGTTCGTAAACGTCCTGGGATGTATATCGGCTCAACCGACGGCCGTGGACTACACCACTTGGTCTACGAAATCGTGGATAACGCCGTTGATGAAGCCTTAGCGGGCTACGGTAAAGAAATTAACGTAACCATTCACCAGGATAATAGTATCACGGTGGTCGACCACGGACGGGGTATGCCAGTCGGTATGCACGCCTCAGGGATTCCGACACCCGAGGTCATCTTAACGGTCCTCCATGCCGGGGGTAAATTTGGCCAAGGAGGCTACAAGACCTCTGGTGGACTCCATGGGGTCGGGGCTTCCGTTGTGAACGCGCTGTCCAGCAAGCTGACCGTGACCATTGTGCGTGACGGTGTGCGCTACCAAGAAAAATTTGCGGACGGTGGGAAACCACAAGGGACACTGAAAAAATTAGGCAATACCCGCGCTCATAACGGGACCACACTTGACTTCAAACCAGACAGTAGTATTTTCACTACTACTGTCTATAACTTCGGCACCTTGTCCGAACGGTTACGTGAGTCGGCGTTCCTGCTGAAGGGCGTTAAGATCACGCTGACCGACGAACGCGAGGGCCAAGAAAAAGCCGAAGAATATCATTTTGAAGACGGTATCAAAGAGTTTGTTGGTTATCTGAACGAAGACAAGGATACGTTAGGCAACGTCATGTACTTTGACGGCAAGAAAGACGGCATCGAGGTCGAAGTTGCCGCTCAGTACAACGACGGCTATACCGAAAACCTCCTGTCCTTTGTCAACAACGTCCGGACCAAAGACGGCGGAACCCATGAAGTCGGGATGCGCAGTGGCTGGACCAAGGCATTCAACGAATACGCACGCAAGGTCGGCCTGTTAAAGGACCGCGATAAGAACTTAGAAGGTTCCGACGTTCGTGAAGGACTCTCTGCGGTTATTTCACTGCGGGTCCCCGAAAATCTCCTGCAATTCGAAGGCCAAACCAAGGAAAAGTTGGGGACGCCCGAGGCACGGACCATCGTGGATAGTGTCATCAGTGAACAACTTGGCTACTACCTGATGGAAAACGGAGACTTCGGTAAGATGTTGATCAAGAAGTCTACGCAAGCCCGTCAGGCACGAGAAGCCGCCCGTAAAGCGCGTGACGAAAGCCGAAATGGCAAGCGGCATAAGAAACATGAACGCTTGTTGTCCGGTAAGCTCACCCCGGCACAGTCCAAAAATGCGTCCAAGAACGAACTATTCTTAGTCGAAGGGGACTCCGCCGGCGGTTCAGCTAAACAGGGCCGTAACCGGAAGTTCCAAGCCATCCTGCCTTTACGGGGGAAAGTGCTGAACACGGAACGGGCCAAGCTCCCAGACATTATGAAAAATGAAGAAATCAGCACCATGATCTATACCATTGGGGCCGGTGTCGGAACTGAATTTAACATTGAGGACGCTAACTACGACAAGATCATTATCATGACCGATGCCGATGATGACGGTGCCCATATTCAGATTCTGCTACTGACCTTCTTCTACAAGTACATGCGGCCAATGATCGACGCTGGGCGGGTCTACATTGCCCTGCCACCGCTGTATCGGATCAAGCGGACCGGGAAGAGCCAGGATATCGAATACGCTTGGACCAATGACGAATTGACCGAAAAGACCCAGAAAATTCCCAACCACGGTTATAACCTCCAACGCTTTAAGGGGTTAGGGGAAATGGATGCCGAACAACTGTGGGAAACGACCATGGATCCCGACAACCGGACACTGATTCGCGTTCAGATCGACGATGCTGCCCTGGCCGAACGCCGGGTCACCACCTTGATGGGCGATAAGGTCGAACCGCGTCGGAAATGGATCGAAAACAACGTTCAATTTACGCTGGAAGACGACAACACCAGCTTATTAGAAAATGATGCCACGTCGACCAGTGATTAATCGACCGGTGAAAGGAGCAAACATGTCGTGAGTGAAGGACAAAAAATTCAAGAACTAACTCTGGAAGAAGTCATGGGGGATCGTTTTGGTCGTTATTCCAAATCCATCATCCAAGAGCGGGCCTTACCCGACGTCAGAGACGGGTTAAAACCCGTTCAACGGCGGATCTTGTTTGCCATGAACAAGGATGGCAACACCTACGATAAAGGCTTCCGGAAGTCCGCGAAGTCTGTCGGAAACGTCATGGGGAACTTTCACCCCCATGGCGATAGCTCCATCTACGAAGCGTTGACCCGGATGAGTCAAGATTGGAAGGTTCGCGAACCCCTGATCGAGATGCACGGGAACAACGGGTCCATGGATGGTGACCCGGCCGCTGCCATGCGGTATACCGAAGCCCGTTTAAGTAAATTAGCCGGTGAAATGTTACGGGACATCGACAAAGATACGGTTGAAATGGTCCTCAACTTCGATGATACCGAGTACGAACCAACCGTCTTACCAGCCCGTTTTCCTAACCTGCTGGTCAATGGGGCAACCGGGATCTCTGCTGGTTACGCCACGGACATTCCGCCGCACAACTTAGGCGAAGTCGTTGACGCCTGCATTTACCTGTTGAGTCATCCCAAGGCTAGCCTGGAAGAACTCATGGGCTTTGTTCAAGGACCAGACTTCCCAACCGGCGGGATCATCCAAGGAAAAGACGGCATCGTTAAGGCCTATGAAACCGGTCGTGGTCGCGTGGTCGTTCGTTCTAAGACGGCGATTGAAGCCTTACGGGGTAATAAGAGCCAGATTACGGTCACGGAAATTCCGTATGAAGTCAACAAAGCTCAGTTGGTCAAAAAGATCGATGAGATTCGTTTGAACAAGAAGGTCGAAGGCTTGGCCGAAGTTCGGGACGAAACCGACCGGGATGGACTACGGATCGCCATTGAACTGAAACGAGATGCCGATGCTCAGGGTGTGCTCAACTACCTGTTTAAGAACACCGAATTGCAGATTACCTACAACTTCAACATGGTCGCCATCAACCACAAGCGGCCCGAACACGTTGGGCTAAAGACCATTTTGACGGCTTATCTGGAGCATCAACGTCAGGTCATCACGAAACGCACGGAATACGACCTGCAAAAGGCCTTAGACCGGCAGCACATCGTCACTGGCCTGATCAAGGCCCTGTCTATTCTGGACCAAGTGATCAAGACCATTCGTGCCAGCAAGAACCGCCGGGATGCCCGCGACAATCTGGTCAACACCTATGACTTCTCCGAAAAGCAGGCGGACGCCATTGTCGCCTTACAACTTTACCGGTTGACCAATACCGACGTGACCCAGTTAGAGGCTGAATCCGAAAAACTATCCGCGGCCATTGCGGAAGACCACAAGATCTTAGCTGACCCTAAGACCTTGAATGCCGTCTTGCGCAAGGAACTTAAGGCAGTGGGCAAAGAATACCGGAACCCTCGACGGACCGAGATTCAGGCTGAAATTGAAGACCTGAAGATCAATACCGAGGTCACGGTTGCCGACGAAGAAGTCGTGGTTCTCGTGAGTCACGATGGTTACCTGAAGCGCTCCGGCGTTCGGTCATACACGGCATCCGATCCTGACGACAACGGGCTAAAGGATGAGGATTACCCAATCTTCATGCAAAAGCTCAGTACGCTAGACCACTTAATGATGTTCACCAACAAGGGGAATCTCATTTATCGGCCTGTCCACGAGATCAGTGACGTCAAATGGAAGGAAACCGGTGAACACATTTCGCAGACCACTGGCTTAGCCGCCGACGAAGAAATCGTTGCCACGTTTGCCTTCAAGACGCTCAAGGAACCCGGTCGTTTCTTAATCGCAACCAGCGATGGCTACATCAAGCAAACGGCCTTTAGCGACCTGACGCCTGGCCGGACGTACAAGAGTCGTGCCGCTGTATATGAAAAGCTTAAGCATCCTGAAGCTAAAGTTGTGCAGGTTAAGTATCTGACCGAACCGATCGACCAGGGAATCCTGCTCGTCTCCAAGAACGGGTACGCCTTGCGTTACAGTATCGACGAAGTCTCCGTCAACGGTGCCCGGACGACCGGCGTACGGTCGATGGACCTGCGTGACGATGACGAGGTCGTTAACTTGGCGCTCGTCACCGATAGCGATACCATTGCCATGATTACACAACGGGGGGCATTCAAGCGACTAGCCATGAAGGAACTTTCCGTCACCAGTCGTGCCCGTCGCGGCGTCATCGTCTTGCGTGAGTTGAAGCGTGATCCGCACCGAATTGTTGATTTCATGGCAATTCCTGCGGGTAATCCGGCACTGGAAATTCTGACCAGTCGCGAACGGACGCATGATGTCTTACCAACGGAACACCCATTAAGTGGTCGTTACTCCAACGGTTCTTTTGTGGTCGACACGGATGTCGAGGGGATTCCAACCCAATTACGCGTTAAACCGACAACACTCGTTTTAGACTAGTTAGTTGCTAGCAATGATTTTATAAGCAGAAATCGTTGCGCTTTTAGGCCAAACAGCCTATCATAGTGATTAATAGTAACCATTAGGTTGGCCTGGTATCAGACTAATCACAAGGAGTAAAAGCGGATGAAGACGAAACAGGAAAGTATCTTTTCTTCAAAGACCTTGACGTATTTCCTACAGCTTGCGGAAACCATGAATTACACCCAAGCTGCTCAGATTTTAGGAATTACGCAACCGGCATTGACGCAGCAGATCAAGAAACTCGAACGGACTGTGGGGGCACCGCTCTTCTATTCGGTCGGGAAGAAACTGCGGTTATCTGACGCTGGTTACACGATGTTGGACGCCACGCACAAGATTTATGGAATCCTGAACCAAGCCACTGATGAGATTCAACAGTCGACTAGCGCAACTCAGGGAGAAATCAACATTGGGCTACTGGCCTCCATGGAAGACGCCGTTTTTGAGGACTTCGCCATCTTGTCCTACCAAAATAATCCCGACTTGAAGATTTCTTTTCACATGTTAACGCGGAAGGAAATTTGGGAACGACTGGAAAATAATAAGATTGATCTGGCCATCATGTACCTGCCGGACGATTCGATTAAGAACTGGAAGCCCTACGAATCCAAGAAGATCATTTCGGATGACCTCTTGTTCATCCATCACGACGAACAACTGTCTAAGAAACGACGGATCAAGTTCAAGGACACGACAGCCGATGTTTGGGCCATGTATCCGGAGGGCTACTACCTGAATCAGACGTTGCATGAAGCCTACAAGAACCAACTGGCTGATTTTCCAAAGAGTGTCGCCAACTTCACGACACCAACTCAGCTGTTGCACTTCTCCATGCAGACACAAGCGTCCACAGCATTGCCGAATTCGTTTATGATTGGTCAGGATGCCTTGCCGCAGACTTGGACGGCTCATTTCGATCCCAACATCCGCTTCGACCTAGCCTTTGTATTTCGCAAGGGTAAAGCCGAAATTCCGCGAATCAGCCACTTCTTGGCCCAATTCGATCGTTATCTTCACACCGACGATTACATTTCGCGGCTCAAACAATTGCGTAACAAGTAACACTAAAACTATTCTGTTAAAGGAGTTCTACTCATGAGTAAGTCATTAGTTTTCGGTCACCAGAATCCAGATACGGACGCCATCGTTGCAGCCAAGGCGTTTGCCTACTTCCAAACCCAAAAGGGCTACGACGTTGAAGCCGTTGCCTTGGGCGAACCTAACATGGAAACCACTTACGTTTTAAACCACTTCGACGAACCAGCACCACGGGTCGTTAAGACGGTTGCCAATGAAGTTGATAACGTCATGTTAGTCGACCATAACGAAGCTCAACAAAGTGTTAGTGACCTCGACAAGGTGCAGGTCAGCTTCGTCGTTGACCATCACCGGATTGCCAACTTCGAGACGACTTCACCGCTGTACTACCGGGCAGAACCCGTTGGTTGCACGAGCACGATCTTGACCGAAATGTTTAACGAAGAGAAGATGGAAATTCCTGCCAAATTGGCTGGTTTGATGTTATCCGCCATCATCTCCGACACGTTGTTACTCCAATCCCCAACCACGACCGATACCGACCGTGAAGCCGTTCGTATGTTAGCTGAAATTGCTGACATCGACGTTCAAAGCTACGGCATCGCCATGTTGAAGGCGGGGACGAACTTGGCTGCTAAGAGCGACAAGGAACTCATCGATGGCGATGCTAAGTCATTCGACATGGCTGGCAAGAGCGTGCGCATCGGCCAAATCAACACGGTCGACTTAGCCGACGTTCTAGATCGTCAAGCTGGTTTGGAAAAGGAAATGCAAGCTGAAATGGCCGCTGATGGCTACGACTTGTTCATTACCTTGGCAACCAACGTCTTGAACAGTGACTCCGAATTAATCGTTGCTGGTGAACCTAAGTCAGTTGTCGAAAAAGCCTTCAACACCAAGCTTGACAACAACCGTGCTAGTTTACCTGGCGTTGTTTCCCGGAAGAAGCAAGTTGTGCCACCGTTGACGGCTGCTTTCGAGGCTTAATTCGCTCAATTTACAATCTGAATAGACGCTCCATGGTGATTTAGCGATTGCCATGGAGCGTTTTAATTCGCTTTAACGGCGGCGACTGCTATAATGACGCCGATGGTAGCCGTTAGGCATCTTCCTTCGCGAAGAGAGGGATTATGCATGACAAGAAGCTTTTGGTCCCGGGGGATTACCCTTGCGGTTGTTACTGTTGGTCTTTTTGTCACCCCAGTGGGCGGGAGTGCTGTTGCCGCAGCTGCAGCCGGCACAACACCTTTTGGTCCGGAGCGGTTTGCCCACAATCACGCGACCTACGTAATCACCACCAAATCGGCTTACTATCGGCAAGTTTGGCAATCCGCCATTAACGCTTGGAACAGAACCGGTGCGTTTCATTTCAAATTAGGTACCACTAAAAATGCACAGATCACTCTCAAAACGGCCTCCAAAACACAGGCCATAGCTCTGGGAGAAGATGTCGGCTTAACTGATTATTGGTCTAAAAACGACCTGCTACTCGACGTCACGGCCACGCTCAATCCAACACTGCTGAAATCATACGGCTATTCACGTGCCGATGATGTTCATGTGGCGGAACACGAATTGGGTCACGCCATGGGATTAGCACACAATCCAGCGGAAGACAGCGTGATGTACTATCGCAATCGTTCCGTTGGAATCAAGCAAGTTGACGTCAACGGCGTTAAACTGCGTTACCAAACTCCGGCTGGTCAATCCAGCTAACCCTGAACCACCAGTTGACGGGCAATCCGCCGACTGGTGGTTTTTGAGTTAGAGACAACCGGCAATTCTTCACCTTACCGGCCGCCAGATATGGCTTGGAACGGTGCGGACAGCGCGCCTGAGCCTATATCTGGCAACCTCATTACGTGCAATCCCAGATGTAGTGGCAATCGAACTATAACGTCGTAACTACAGTTTGCGTATAATTTTTAACATGACTTATTTAGCTCTGATAATCCTTCCAGTCTCAAAAACACAATCCGATTGGACGGACACCAAACAAATTAGTTGCGTTTTAACCTAAGAGCCTTAAACTAGAGCTTATAGGGAACTAGTTGTGCACAATTGATTGGAGGAGTTATTATGGCTAAACAAGAATCACAGGATGACTTAAAGCAACGTCTCACTGCTGAGGAATATGCCGTTACTCAGGAAGCGGCCACAGAGGCAGCGTTCACCGGAAAGTATGATCACTTCTACGAACCCGGTATCTACGTGGACGTGGTCAGCGGCCAACCGTTGTTCAGCTCGACCGACAAGTATGATGCGGGCTGCGGCTGGCCATCTTTCACCAAGCCAATCGATGCGACTAACGTCAAGGAAAACACTGACCACTCATTTGGCATGGTACGGCAGGAAGTTCGTAGCACAGACGCCGGCTCACACCTGGGTCACGTCTTTAACGACGGTCCAACAGACCAGGGGGGCTTGCGCTACTGTATCAACTCAGCGGCTCTAAAGTTCATTCCAGCCGATAAATTAGAAGCAAACGGCTACCATGACTTTGGCCAATTGTTCAAGTAAAAAGGGGGTCTTCGTATGGGTCAAACTGAAACGGCGATTTTTGCTGGCGGCTGCTTCTGGTGTATGGTGAAACCTTTCGATACCCAGCCTGGAATTCAGTCCGTTATTTCTGGGTATACCGGTGGACACACGGTTAATCCCACTTACGCCGAAGTTGCCAGTCACACGACCGGTCATACCGAAGCCGTCAAGATTACCTTTGATCCAACAGTCATCAGCTATGCGGAGCTCGTCGAAATTTATTGGCGGCAAACGGACCCGACTGATGCCAGTGGTCAATTTCAAGACAGAGGCGACAGCTACCGACCAGTGATTTACGTAGCCAATGACGACCAGCGGCGGATCGCAGAAAAATCCAAGGCCGACTTAGCGGCTAGCGAACAATTTGACGCCCCAATCGTGACCCAGATTAAAGCTGCCCAACCATTTTATCCCGCTGAGGACGAACACCAAGATTTCTACCGGAAGAATCCACTTCGTTATCAAATTGAGGAAATGGGCGGGCGTGAAGCCTTCATTCACCAGAATTGGTCATAGCAAGTCCCTAATTGCATGGTACAATTAGGTAAAGGACGGGGATTTGCATATGGGTTATGTACTAGATTTACGACAAAAAATCGGTCAGCAACCGTTAATCGTTGTCGGTTCGGCGGCCATCGTGCGGCAACAACAGCAATTATTACTAGTTGAACGCCGCGATAATCATCTTTGGGGGCTACCAGCTGGATCAAAGGAATTAAACGAAGATACAGCTGCGACGGCCGAACGTGAGTTACAAGAAGAAACCGGCTTACAAGGAACCGTTCAGCAATTGTTGACGGTCGTCAGTGGTCAGGACATGCAATATACTTATCCGAATGGCGACCAGATTGATTCGGTAACCGTAGTCTATGATGTGACGGCAACTGGCAGTCTGACAAATGCAACGGATGAAACCAGCGCGGCAAGTTTTTTTGACCTAAACGAATTGCCAGAGCAACTGACACCGTTGACGAAAAAGATTTTGACGACGCTCAAGTTAATTTAAATTGTACTGATAGAAGCTAACTCGTAGATGCAAAACGAGTTAACTTTTTTATTTAGATTTACTGGCAACCAGCTTAGTTTTTTAGCTTTAGACTCTACTTTCGATAATATATATTATGTAAAGTAGAATATCTTTTAAATATCAGCCGTGAGATTGACCGACCCCTGTTTGAACTTTGACTATGTATTTTGTTTGCTGCTGGTTTTCGTCCGCGTCCGCTATAACTAAATTATTTATTAGCTTCGTCGTCAGTGATTAAACTACAGTAGCCGGATCTCTTACTGAGCAATTCAGCAAACTTACTGCACGACATAACCGTCTTCAAATTATTTCTATATCATAATGAGCTCATCACCATACGATAACCGACTCCGTCTAAGCCTGACTAAAAAAATATATTATCGGATTTTTTAGGCGTATTCTACGCCATTCTCGTGATGAAGTCTCCGTCTAAAGTCTGAACGTGTGCTTAGAATCAACGTGTATTTTGAGCAATTTTTTGCTGCTGGCTGAGTGACCGCTGCCGACTAACTTATTTCCGAATTAGCAGTAGCGCTCATCGGCTGGATTGAGCTGAACTCATAGCGCCGGTGCAGCTACTAGCCATGCTACACAGCTTGCTGACGATTAGTCCTCACCAAGCACAGTCAATAAAGGCCCAAGCAATCAGCCGCAATACGCTTAAAAACGCTGTTATATCAGCATTCAGACACCAATTGCTGTTTATGATTATAGAAAGACCGACTGCTAACAACAGCAGATTAATTTTACTTCTAAACACATACAATCGTCTAAAACCTTGCTATGACTACATTTACAGCTAGAAAATAAGAGCCATTCAAGCAAACTATTCTAGTAGCAGTGACCACCATCGTCGACTACTTTCATTAAAACAAATATTTTAAAGATAGTAGTCAGTAAAAAAAGGACCAGGGGGCTTGCTTATTTGAAGTTTCACCAGTATCATAGAGACTAACGAGAACATACGTTTGGAGGCCGCTTCTATGGAAAAACAACATTACTTAAAATTGATCAACGAAGAACTGGCCAGCGCGCCCTGGTATGTCCAGGAATACTACCAGGCTAAAGCGACGATTCCCCTGTCCCCAGCCACACTATATCAGTACCTCACAGAATTCCGTCGTTTCTTCAACTGGTTGATCAGCGAAGGGCTCACCCCCGCCACTCACCCCGCAGATATTGATATTCAGGTCTTGGCCAAATTAAAAAAAGAAACGGTTGAGCTATACAAGTCCGCCCTGCTTAATCAAACCAAGCTAACGGGTGCTCCTGGCAGCCGAACACATCCGACAATTAATCGTTCGTTAAACGCCCTCTCATCGCTATTTAAGTACCTCACCGAGGACACCGAAGATGAGAACGGTGAAGCCTACTTTGACCGCAACGTGATGCACAAGATTGCGCTGGTCAGAACTAGCGAGACTTATGCGACTCGAGCCGCTAACCTAAAGACTAAATTGATGTTGGGGAATACGGATCACGATTACCTCGACTTCATCGACAATAAATATGAGGCTAAACTTTCCCCCGCTCAGAAACGATACTTTCACCGTGATAAACAGCGAGACCTCGCCATTAACGCCCTGTTGCTTGGGAGCGGCCTGCGGGTGTCCGAAGCGGCTAACGCAGACCTTCGCCATCTCAATCTAAAGACTGGCACGATTGGCGTTGTTCGTAAGGGCGGCCAGCGCGATACTGTCCCGATTGCCCCCTGGACGCTACCTTACATTCAAGACTACATCGACCAACGAACCGAAATTTACCATGCCACCAGCAGTGACCGGGCGTTATTTCTCAGTAGCTATCGGGGGCAAGCCTCACGGATGCAAGCCAACTCGATGGAAAAAATGGTTGCCAAGTATTCCAGCGCGTTTAAGGTCCGCATCACACCGCATAAGCTCCGCCACACGTTAGCTTCAAAGCTCTACCTAGCCACTAAAAATGAGCAGCTAGTGGCCACACAATTGGGACAGAACTCAACTAGTGCGACCGGGCTTTATACCCATATCATTGATGAGGAACAGCGGCATGGCCTGGAGAAAATGTAAAATAATTGAGTTCTAACAACAAAAATGACTAACCCTGAGTGTTTTCTCGGAGTTAATCATTTTTTGTTACTCAGTATTTTTAGAAATATCGTTAACGTATTCTCGATGAAGTTTTCTGCTGCAGCCCATGCGTTTGAAATTCGGCATTGACGCGTCCATTGGATACTTCCGGCTAGCCAAACATCAAATGCAACCCCGGTACTGAACACGTTGTTTAAGTGTAGCAATCCCATCTTGCATGCAAATTAATCGTTGTTTGCCTGTCAGTAAAACATCTGCCATACTCATTCCTTTACCAGACGTTTACCTAACGTCGTCTATAAGTCTATTGCGGATTTCAATTCGACTTCTTCAACGTTTAAAATCGCCGTCATCTCAAAACCAGCCATATCGGCTTTAAAGTCATCGCTTTGCATATATTTTGCATTTAATATCTCCATGTCATCATCATTTTCAGTATGCACCCATGCAAATACCCGACAAGGCTTATCGGCATTATTAACTTGTTCCAATTGCACATTGTCAACTTGAATATGATATTTTGGCAAACTAATCAAGTGCCGTTGCCAATGCACATTAAAGTAAAGATCTGCCATCGCTTGATTCTTCAGTGTATAAATTCTCAATGCATTCATATTTAATTTTCCTGCTTTCTATCAATTTTAATTCCCGGTGTCTGCTGGGTTACCACAGTTTACCTGTTCACCACCATCTTATTTTTAACATGTGCTCCCAAATTTTAATACCAGCAGGTCAATACCAAAAGTTGCTTATCCAACTTTGATGGCCTGTCAGTTGGATAAGCAACTTTTTAACACGTTTTAATGTCAGCTTCACTTAAAGTTTCGGTATAATTAATGACAAAAAGGAGCAACAAACATGACAACAGATTTACGTGTCGTCAAGACTAAAGAAACCATTAAACGTGGTTTTCTAGCTTGTATCGACAAACAGTACTTTTCAAAATTAACCATTGCAGAACTCACCAATGAAATGAAGATTAACAAATCGACATTTTATAATTACTACGAGGACAAGTATGACTTGCGATTAAAATTGATTGAGTCAGCTTTAGAATCATTTTCAAATTCTATTGATGTTTCTTACTTAAAATTGACACCCTCCCAAATTCAAAACTACGAACAAAAGTTACCAACTGCCTTACTTCCCTTGTTCAAACAACGCGCAACCTTCCTGACATTGTGGTCACCTAAGCTCGAGAGCAATGTTTTTGAACAAATGGAAAATATTTTTGTGAAAAAATTTTTTGAAACTTTACCTGCAGCCACCCCTGGTGAAAACAGTACGCAATATCAGGAACTACATGCGCGACTATTTGCCGCTTCAGCGATGCAAGTCATCAAGTGGTGGTTTGAAGTTAGTCCGACCACGACCGTTGCTGAAGTTTCAAAAATCATCGCCGCTTGTTTAGCCTCGGGAACCTACGTGGCCTTTAATTCTCCGACTCGCCAGACTGACTAATCGTACTTTGCTTATCAAGTTATTACCGTATGAAAACCACCGTGACGGCCACCAAAAATTAATTCCGATTCAGATAATCCTGACGTTTCCTAAACAGAAATACCGTCAATAGCATGCCAAATGTAAATGGCAGCGACATTCGATATGGCTGCAAGAAGGCCTGGGTTAATTGTTGCTTAGTTTCGCGTCTGATTGTCGCAACTACCGGTGTCAACGCCCGATTATCTTGAGCAACCTGGGTCGTCACGGCCTGGCTAACCTGTTGGTGGATACGCCTTTTAACGGTAGTTGGTGCTTGGGTCAGCTTATTTTTCTGCAAGGCTTGCTGATAGTTTAAGCGGATAAGCCGTTGTGTTTTCGTCTTACCGATGAACGTCGTCTGTTGATGCTTAGGCGTTTTCTCCGTAGCTAACTGCGTCTTTACCTGCACCAGCGTGTCGCGCTTTACCTTATCCGTTACCGCTAAGGCCTCGACGCCGTCCTGCGCAAAGGTCCAGATATTGGTCTTCGCCGTTACCAAATTGGCAGACAGCGCCGACACAAAGATAGCCACAGCTAGGGATGTCCCAATCTGCCGAAAAACACCAATGACGCTCTGCGAGGCCGTTAGCAGGTTGCCGGTGAAATCGCCCGCCGCCAATACCGTAATCGGTCCAATCACGATGCCATAGCCTGCGCCCACTAGGATTGCCGCCACACAAATCTGCCAATACACATTGGGATTCATTTGACTAAGGACCACATAACCCCCAATCATAGACAGACTCCCCATCAAAATGACGGCTCGCGGCCCCACCTTGGATAACAGCCAACCGCTGATGGGTGACCAGATGAAGATCATAAGCGAGGCTGGAGTAATCATCAGTGCTGCCAGGAGCTCACCCTTATTTTGCACCTTCGTAAAGAAGCTCGGCATCAGGACTAATAGCGCAACCAGAAAGATACCGGACATCACGGTCACAACTGCTGACCCAACAAACTGTTTGTCCTTAAATAAAGCCAGCGGCACCATGGGTTGTTGACTATGTGCTTCGACCACAATAAAAACAGCCAGCGCAACAAAGCTCAGTAGACCAAGTCCCAGAACTCTCCCGCTCGTCCACCCCCAGTCACTGCCCTTGACCAGCAGCAGGGTTAGGCTGAATAACATCATCATTGAAAGCAGCGAACCAGCAACATCTAGACGTTCCTTGGCTTGCTTACTTTCATGTAGATCGAACAACCGCCAGCAAAGCACGAGTGAGAGCAAGGTAAACGGCACGTTGATCAAGAATATTCCGCGCCAACCAAAGAATTGCGTCATGATTCCGCCAATCGTTGGTCCCATGGCCGCCGCTAATCCCTGCGTGACGCCCAGTGTGGCAATCGCACTGGTTCGTTTTTCCATAGGAACGCTCTGAATGCCAATTGTCATACTGGCTGGGAAGACGATTGCTGCCCCCAGACTCTGAATTCCCCGGCCCACAATTAGCCACGCCACATTAGCCGCTAATCCAGAAAATAGTGAACCGATTAAGAATAACGCTAGGCCTAAAATGTAAAAACGGCTGCGGCCATGGATATCTGCTAGTCGGCCCAAGGGAATCGTCAAACTGGCAAACAAAATCGTATACAAATTGAGCGCCCATGAGAGCTGCTCCAGACTGGTCGATAATCCGGTCTGAATCGCCGGCAACGCAATGTTCATCACCGTTGTGTCCAACATACAAAGAAAAATACCAATGGCCATTACCCCAACTAACTTCACTGATTTTTTCATCATCTTGACCCCCTCCTCAAGTGTTATTGCTAGTTTATCGGCTGCCACCACGATAAACTAGCTTTAGGTTACAGAAAGGGAGATGTTGTTACCTAATGAATCCGCATGACCGAAAGCAGCAAAACTTAGCGGCCATTTATCAGGCTTTACTGGAGCTGATGATGCAAAAGCCACTGACCGATATTTCTATTACCGAGCTTTGTCAGCGAGCCCAAGTCTCACGGACTTACTTCTATCGCCACTATCAAAATTTTGATCAAATTATTCGGACATACCAAACACAGAACATGCTGCGCTATCTGCGCCGATTGCCACGGACATCGCAAGTTGAATTGGCGCGCTTAATGACCCACTACTTTGAGAATACAAAGTCTGAGGCTGAAACTTACCAACTTCTAATTAAAAATGACAAATTGGATATTCTGCTGGAAACATTTCAGACCGTTTTTCAACTACTCATCAAGCAGGATCGCATTGAAAAACACACGTCGCAGTTAACGACCCCTTACTATCTAGAGTTCTTTTCTGGTGCCGTCATCAACGTTACGGTCAACTGGGTCAAACATGGTTTTGTTGAATCCCCGGAGTATCTAGGGCAAATGGTGGCTCAGTTTACACTAGGTCAATAGAAACGGCCCCACCACAATGTCTGCCGTGATGGGGCCGTTCGATTTTAAAATATAGGTTAAATAAGTCTATATCAATTCAAGGTGATCTGACGAAAAAGGTCAATTATTCAAAGGATTCTACGCGGATTTTGACTGAAACCGGTTACTGACCAAATCTCGGGTAGACTAATAGCTATTAGAAAAGCCAGAGTCCGTTTTAAAGGAGTCTGGCCTTTTACTTCTAGCGTAAAAATCGAATCAACAGTCGATCGACTTGAATGTTGTTATGCAACTTACTATGTTGTGCGTTGGGGCCAACAATCTTTCGTTCCTGATAAGACTTCGCTCGACCGGAAACCAGATATCGCAACGATTGGGACGACGCATTGCTGACTGAACCGTCAGAATGTGAGCCATCATTTTTGTCACCATAAATATTCAACACCGCAATTTGATGCTTAGGATAAGTCTTACGCAACTGTAACAACGTTTTATAATCAGTCTGCATCTTCTCAGGCTTGCCCTTGTGATCAAGTTTCATTCGATTAGGTTCATCGTTCATTCCCAAAATCCCATTGAAATGACCCGCAATATCAACTTGTTTCTGGATTTTAGGTAACTTCGACGTGTTATCCAACAAGTAGTACATAATTGCCATATTCCCCATCGAATGACCAACCACGTTGAATTTTTTAAAATGATACTTCTGCTGAAGCTTCACGACGGTCGCCCTGGCCCACTGTCCCCACTGATGCGGATTCGAATTGTGGCTATCCTTGAAATCCACCTCTACGATTGGATGGTAATCGCCCTCCCGAAACTGGCCCGCCATGGAAACCTTTCCCTGCTTTGAAACCGTTGCCCGCATAATCGTCTTCGTTAAGCCGGCATTCACCAGCGAATGGGCCATCTGCTCTTCAGCACGATAACTACTGCCCCACCCGTGGAAAAACAGCGTTGGCTCATATTTACTGGCGTTTGGTAGACTCGTTGTAGTTGACTGACGACTAGTTGTCCCACAAGCTGCGAGTCCTGAAACAAGTAATCCAATCCCCAGAAATAGTAACAATCTTCTTTTCATATCACATTTTCTCCCCGTTTGTAGCGACGAATTTTCGGCCACTTAGTTTATCGGCTAAGTATAAGCCTTGATGTGGACTCTAAGGCAAGTCTTATTTTCAATGACTACTTAAAAGAATCAGGTTCTGATTCAAGGTAAGCTGAATCAAAACCTGATTCTTTTAGCGAACAACCGCGTGCCTTCCCAATGAACCGTTACTCTTCGTGCATCCACTCATCAAAATTTGGCGATTTTACAGGGTCATAGTGACCATCCTGCTCAACCGTCACTTGTTCAACTGGAATGTCAGCGATGAGCCTTTTCCAATCAGAACTGGACGGCAGTTTCTCAAGAATCAATCGCCCATCATTGCTCAACGTCATTCCTAGCTGGTCGCCGCTTGAAAGATGCATTCTTTTTCTAAAGTCCAACGGAATAACCACGCGTCCCTTGCTGGAAACTTTGAGTGGCTTGTTGCCTCTTATCATAGTCATAATCATCCTTCACTATTATTAAAAATAGTCCTTCCCCGTTCGGTTAGATAGGGATAAATCGCACTGATACTCAGAGCCGCCGTATCACTTGTTGGGTTAAACTCACGCTTAGGCGAATACCTTAGTTCCCACGCATAATCCACTGTCAGCAACGCTAATATCAAGCAATCATACTGTTGGGATGAAATATCTTTACGAAAAACCCCAAACTTGACCATCTTAGCAAAACATTGTTGATAGGCCTGATATAACCGTTTGCGAAAAGCCTGTACTGATTTTCTAAGCGTTGGATTATCGCTGATAATGGCATCAAAATCCGCAAAAAAGAATCTATTGTGCGCCTTTAACTCTGCTGATTTATTAAAAATCATAATTAGCTCATTCAGGGCCGCCTCACCGGTCTCAGAAGAATCATCCGCAAAATTAATAAAGTCTAACTCGATTTTTTTCTGGATGGCAATCAGTAAGTCTTCTTTATGATGAAAATGGTAGGTTAGGTTGCCAATCGTCGTTCCGGCTGCATCGGCAATATCGCGCAGAGAAATTACCGCATAGCCTTCCTTATTAAAAAGTGTGATTGCCGTCTCAACGATTCGTTCCTTGGTTTTACTCATTCATCGTTCACCCCATTTGTCCCAAGTATAGCATATTCGAAGATACTTGACGCCGTTTCCAGTACGGTGTACTGTAAAAGACGTAACAACCATAGGAGATGCAAAATATGACCGAATATAAGTACGATACGCAATGTTTAATCGAGGGTCAAAATTTAGATGAAGATAAAATCAACGCCTATTTTCAACAGAATTTCGACGGGGATTCTCTCATTGCTGTTGGGGATGAAACGTTGATTAAGATTCATTTTCACACGAATAAGCCCTGGGAAGTACTTGAATACTGTGCTTCCTTAGGTGAGATGTTTGACGTTGTTGTAGAAGACATGGACCGGCAATCGCGTGGCCTGAAGGGCTAGGCGGAATATTTACATGATAATAAAAAGGCTAGAATCTTCGAGATTCTGGTCTTTTTAAGTCAAATCCTTTAAGTTTAAGCTTACATCACCGCCGGGTCTGCTCGGTGCCAGTAAAAGTATGCCAACGTCCCCAAACTAAAGACCACTGCGATTCCAGCCAAAATCCAGCTAATCCCCGCAATCGAACCGCCAAGTGAAATTGTATGCCGCAAACCAGCCATTGCAACGGTCATCGGCAAGTACGGATGAACGGCCCGGTAGAACGGATTGGTCAGTTCAATCGGATACGTCCCTCCAGAGGCCCCAATCTGAAATAGCATGAACAGCAGCATCAACCACGCCCCCGTTAGGCCAAACCACAACCGGAAACAGGTCACCAGACTGAAGAATGCCAACACAACAAGCAAGCTTAACAGGTACGTTTCGCCCGGTTCCAGTGGCCGTAAGCCAATGATGTAACGCACGCCCAGCCACATGAAGGACGCCGCTAACACCACAAATCCCCAGAGAAATCCCATTTTATCCAGCCAAGCCAGCGCAAAGTTGCGGTATTCCCCGTGACGCTTGCGAGCGTCATAAATAATGTTAAGTGTAATGCAACCCACGAATAGCGAAATCGCCATAAAGTATGGGGCCATGCCCGTTCCGTTGTTGGCAACGGCCACCACGTCATGCTGCGTCAACTTTACGGGCATCGCCAACTGCTTCAACTGATCTGCCCGCCGAACCTCGCTGAGTTGTTCACCACCCTTGGTCAAACCGGCCACAATTTTCTGCGTTGCCGCGGCAACCTGGGCTGCTGGTAAACCGACTGTGCTGGCGTGTTGCAGCTGACCTAACTGCTTGGCCGTCAACGTTAACTGTTTTCCCACCGTAAGCGCCGCGTTCTGGCTAGCCTGTAATTCGGCTTGAACCGCTGCTTGGTTAAGCGTTGTCTGCAGTTTTTGCATCACGGTCGCTCCCATTTTTGAAGCCACCGTGCTCTGACCCGCATTGGTGTCATAGGTCACCTTTAGTTGCTTCGGTGTCGTTGCCAAATGACTCAGGGTTTGCGATGCGTTGGCTGGAATCTTCAAGACCAGAAATAGCCGACCGTCCTTCAACTCCCGCCGAGCCTTCGCCGCGCTCATCCGATGAAACTGGAGCGACTTGTCGTTGACCAACTTCCGCGACACCGTCCGCCCCCAGGCCAATGTGCGCGTAGGTCTATCTTGATCGACCACCGCCATTGGCAGGTGATGGAGCTCACCGTACGGATTCCAAACGGACGCCAAAAACAAGCTCGCATAAAACAGCGGAATCACTAAAATGCCTAGTAAGATTCGCCAAACTGCTGGATGATGCTTGAGATAGGACCATTCATGAGATTTCATATTCTCTCCCCCTTGCTTTACCGAACGAACGAATCATTCATTCGATTGCCACCCAGTCTAAACACTCCCGCCCAAAACACAATTTTTGGCAGCCATTTCATGGGTCTTCGACCGGTCAGCTAATTAAGGGGCTCACTGATAGCTACGCCGCAACATCTCTCGGACAACGGTCAACATTTGCTCATCATCATTGCGGGCCATCTCCGTTTCAAAGCTGTCGTAGCGCTTGTGAGCGCACCACCAGAACACGAGATCGACCACGACTACCCCGTTGCGTTGCGGATCGTTCAAGTCCGGTTGATGTTCCTGCAGAAAATTGCCCACGTGTTGATAGATTGCCTGGCGCTGCTGGCGATACAGTGCGGTCAGCGCCGGATTCACCGTTGGATTATGCTCGAGGATCAAGAAGTAACGCCCATACCGTTTAAACGCTGTAAACAAGGCCGTTAATAGCTGGTCAAAACTAGTCGTCTGCTGTCCAGCTAGTTGATGATTCCAATCACTATATGCGGCTTCCGTCCGCCGTACCAGCTCTCGTGGATCAACCGGTTGTAAAGGATAGGTCGACCACGATGTACTCTCGGTTGTCGGCAAGGTCGTCAAAAACACGTAGTCCAAGAGGGCCTCCTTGCCACTAAACAGTCGGTACAATGTCCCCACCGCAACGTGCGCCCGCTGCGCAATCATTTGCATCTGTGTTTCATGATACCCTGGTTGAATGAACAATTCACTCGCCGCCGCGTAAATCCGCTGCAATTTTTCTTCATCGGTCATGGATGACCAACTCCTCTCCACCTCCATTAAACCTTAAATAGTGGCGAAGTGCCGAGTTGACCATGTGACTGGGTCAATCACCTTACTAACGATTGGTTGTAGATAACAAAAAGGACAGTCAGAGCAAAATAGGCCTCTTTGCTTTGACTGTCCTTTGAAACTAAAAATAGGTGTCCAAAAAGTAAGGACCGCAGTTTGATTGCAATCAGATCTTATCTAAAACCAAATTTTTTGTATAAAAAAATGGGCGAAAGCAAACGCAATCTCCCATTTCAAGTGTGGTCCGAAAACACACACC
This sequence comes from Levilactobacillus andaensis, assembly GCF_016861695.1. GTDB lineage: Bacteria > Bacillota > Bacilli > Lactobacillales > Lactobacillaceae > Levilactobacillus > Levilactobacillus andaensis. The sequence goes on from NZ_BOLP01000005.1 coordinate 102,377, forward strand.
TCAATTAGTAATTAAAGTATAGATGATTATCCATCTCTTGTAAAGACTATTGATTTGAAATAAATCGACTCATGCCCTCAATTTTATTAAAAACATCGGTGCCAATTGTTGAATCGAAAATGCTTTGTCCAACTTGACTTTTAAACTGACGAACTACTTCATTAAACCTTCGAACCAAGGCATTTGTATCAGTCTTTGAAATTCCAAGACTTACTTGATAGTAAACAATTAGGATCAGATAATCCACAACTGTATCAAACTTAATATTATCAATTGTCAGCTTATTTTCCAACTGCTGAGCAACTACCCTTTTTACGCCTGTCTCCTTGAAACGACAATCAAAGACAATATGGTTATGAGCAATTGCATTCCTCAAGTCTTTCAAAATAAAAACATGTCTTGCAATCATTACACCCGATGTGTCTATAGCAATATCTTTAATTCCAAGAGCTTCTTCTAACTTTAAGCGTGATTCTGTATTCAAGCAATTCAAAAACATACCGAATTCACCGAACGATATCAGTTCAAATATAGCCCATAATGGTAGCGGTTGTCCATATTTCAAGTAATGCTGAACAATATTATTTTGATATTTTCTAGCAATTGCTTCGTCAAAAGATTTCTTCAAGTCGAACCGTTGCTTTATGCTCTTTTGTACTTTACTATTCGCATTGTTACTTACATTACCATTTGGACTATTCTTACGGTTAAGCTCCTGAATGTCTTTATACTGCGTTAGTTGCGTCTTATAAACCGACTCAAAATCTGTATCACTCTCAGCAACAATGATTGCAATTGTATAATTTTTCAGAGTTGTTTCCAATTGCATCATTGGTCCATAGAATACCGACTTTAATTCATTATCAAATTGGTAAATGTGCTTTATTTCCTGAAAATCGTTTAACACAAATTCATGCTGAACGTCCTTATTGAATTTATATGCTTTATAGCCATGAAAATAACCCATTCGTAAAAGGTTCTTCTTATCATTTGCACCATAAATTTCTATATGATGGTTATCACGAATATGTCTCATCAAGCTATTCGTGCTCTTCCCTTTTTTTGGCATTTAATTCTCCGATGTATTTAATTTACTCTAATTATACGCTTAAACAGCTCAGCTTGAGTAATGAATATCGACACCATATCTTTTAAAAAAATGATAATACGAAAAACTGTTATGACCAATTAGCCATAACAGTCGTTTCTAACAACTTACTTTGAGTTTCCTAATTACTTACCTTCTGCTCAGTAGCTTTCCTTATTAAGTAAATACAACCTATTTGGCAAATAATCTCAAATCAGAATGGCTTACCGTTTTACATTCGGTACCTTGTCAGTACGTAAATGTCCTGACCATACCAATCCCAGCAACGATAGCACCGCACTCCCCATCATCGCTGCCTGAAAACCACTGATAAACCCGTTGCCATGAAACTGATAAAAGATCATAACAGCAATGGTTGTCCCCAGCGCCCCACCGAGCAATCGAAAGACATTATAGATACCGGACGCCTTGCCAATCATCACCCTTGGAACCGCGCCGAGCACCGCTTTTTGTAGAGCTGGCCCAGCCATTGATAATCCAATTCCAGACAGCATTAGCGGTAAAACCAACCACGCATAGCTCTGGTGAACGAACCACGCGATCAATAAGTAACCCACACCTTGCAACAACAATCCCAACGTGGCGACCCATCGTTCCCCAAATCGATCGACCGCTCGACCCGCAAATGGGGCCACGACAACCAACGTTCCCGTCCAGGGTAAGAGCTCCAGGCCCGCCGTTAATGCCGTAGCGTGCTGACTAGCCTGGAAATACTGTGGTAGGAAGAACACGACCCCATACATGGACCCATAGAGACAAGCCGTGGCGAGGTTGCCACCAGTAAAAGCTCTTGCTCGAAAGAAACTGAGATCAATCATCGGCAACTCCGCATGTGCCTGGCGAACAATGAACCAACCGGCGCTCCCAATGCTCAGCAAGCCAATTGGCAACGCCCAGCCTAACTGGCCGCCATCGGTCGTTGCCGATAGTGCCCAGACGGTTCCCGCCATGGCAACGATAATTAACAGGCTATCCCCGAGGTTGATGGGGTCACTTTGACCATGGCTTTCTGGCAAATAACGCCGCGATAACAGAACGGCCAAAATGCCAACCGGCACGTTGATCCAGAAAATCCATTGCCAAGTCAACCGAGCCACAATGAAGCCGCCCAACGAGGGGCCGACAATTAAAGCCAGTCCGCCGATACCACTCCAAATTCCCAGAGCACGGCCTCGTTGCCTAGCCGGTAAAGCATTGGTGAGGATGGCCATTGACATGGGGGTCATGACTGACGCCCCGATGCCTTCAATGATTCGGGCTAAGATCAACCAATTGATATTCGGCGCCAGTGCACAGAATACTGAGCCCATTGTAAAAATTAAGATTCCCCAATTGTAGATTCGCCGACGCCCCCAACGTTCCCCTAACGAGACACCGACCAATAGAACCGCAGCAATCGTGATATTGTAAGCGTTCAGCGCCCACTGTAACGTGCCAACCGAAATCTGAAATTCGGTGCGAATCGCGGTGGCCGCCGTGGTGACGATCATCGCATCCATCATGGCCATAAAAAATCCCAACGATGTCAGTACCAGTACCCACCCCGATTTGATCTTTTCCCCTGTCATGTTCTCCGTCTCCCTAATGTCAAAATATAGTTCAAATGTTTTTGAACTATGTAAACATACCATGGCTACCAATCGCTGACAAGCGGCAAAACAAAAAAGAGAAGATCCTGATGATCTCCTCCCCATTGGTCTAATGACCTATAAGTTTTGCCAGAAATGGGTTAGGTACTGGTCAACCGTCGACCGGTCTAAACTCACATACTTTTCACGGGCCACCTTGTGCGTGGTGATCAGTCCCGCCTCCTGCAAAATTTTAAAATGATACGACCCGGACGTCTTGCTAATGTGCATAACCTGACCAATTTCACCACAGGAGACTTCATGGTCCAATTGATTCAGATACCGGATGATCTCCAGTCGAATTGGATCAGCCAGAGCCTTGAAAACCTTAATTTCAGCTTCAGTTGTCTGTGTTTGCTGTGTCATATCCCTTATCCTATCAGAATTATTTTTCACGACTTATGTTTCGCACGTTGCTTCAACGCCTGATTGATCTGGCTGACACGGAGGTGCTGGTCTAGCATGACGACGACCCACACAATGACGTAGATCAAGACAAACTCAATCCAAAAGGCGAGGCCAATCGACCAGTTATTATACACCATCAGGAGTAAGATCAACGCCGCCGTTCCGACCAAATGAATGGCAAACGCCAATGGCCAGGCCACCTCTTCATGATCACTATCGAAGATGAGGCTGAGAACGCCAATTGCCCCACTCGCTAGAAATAGACTGACAACGACTTTAGACGATACGGTGTCGGGCGCCACATGAAATGCAATCAGCAGGAGGTAGGCAACGGCACCATAACTCACACCTCTGATAGCGTACCTGAGTATTTTAGTCATAGCTTCCCCTCCTTATAAGCCCAATTGGCTCATTAACCCTTTGACATACTTACGACTCACCGCCGTCTTGAGGTTTGTCGTTAAGACGGCGGTCATGTTCCCAGAAAAACTGTCTTCCAGCGACTGCAGGTGGTCCAAATTCAACACACCATGCTTGGAGACCTGAATGAAATTGGGGTCGCCCAACCGTTGGACGAGATGTCGCAACGTTTCGTGGGTGGTGATTGTTCCCGTCGTGGTATACAGCAGGAGGGTCTCGTGTTGGACATCGGCAAGAATAATCGTGGCTGTCTTCACCATCACCAGCCGTTCCGGCGTTTTGACGGGAATAATACCGGTACGACTAGTTTGATAGCTGTCCAGATAAGCCGAAATCGCCGTTGTTTCCGGACTCTCCGCAGCCGCCTGGACGACCACCAATGGATCAGCCGGATCAATATCCGGATTCTGCTCAAATTTATGCCGCACGCCAATCCCCCCCCCATTTTGCTTACTGCTCGCGGACTACCCGGCGCCGACGTTGGAGTCGTAGCCACTCTACGCCAAATACCAGGATAACGGCGCCGCTAAAGATTAATCCCATTATGAGGTAAGTTTCCTGTTGGGTCAACAAGGTCGACCAGTTTAACCGGACACCCATCAATCGATCAAAGGTGTTTCTAGCCGCTAAATTTCCAGAAAAGGCTGTCTTCAATTTGTCATCCATCAAGAATTGCCGATAGAGCGCGGCCACGTAGCTTCCGGGGATGAATTTAACCATACCCTGCGCGAAACTAGGCAAGGTCCCAATGGGGATGTACGTCCCCACTAGGAAGCCCGCCGCGGTCCCTACAATGGTCCCCAGTTTGCCTAAACTATCTACCGTGTGGATGCCTTGGACGATTGCCGCATTCACCACGACTGCTAGAAGCGAACTGGTGACCATGAGTCCCAGCGTGTTCAGGACTGCTGTGGTGGACAGCGTCAGGCCATCCGTCAGGTAAAAACCACCCCACATGATGACGAACATCGCCAACTGCGTCAGTGCACCGATCACCGCGGCGCTGAGCAAGTAGCTGGTAAATAGGCGCATTGGGCCGGCATCGGTTAACTCCAGGTCGGCCACAATGTGCTTTTCCTTATCTGTAACCATCAACGCCAGACTACTGAGAGTCGTGGTGATGCTGGTAATGGCCAGTGTGCCCCCAATCAGCCAGGTGTCGAGTAACGGCTTTGCGTCGGGCATCTGGTGCCAACTCGTTAACATGTTTTTCTTCAAGAAGACCAGGTACAGGACAAACGAGATGAGCGCGCCTAGGAGCGAAAAGAAGACGCCGCTGTGATCCCGAAAGTACAGCAATAAGTTACGTTTGATCATGGCTAGCATCATTACCGCATCTCCTTTCCCGTTAAAGCCAAGAAGGCATCATCCATGGTGCCCGGCCGAAATTCAAAGTTACTGATCAGTGATCGGTTTGCTGTCAAAATGTCGAGCGCGGCCTGCATCGTTGGCAAGCTAAAGACAAGCTGGTCGGTCGTCCGCCGCAGCGGTTTCTGCGTCACCTGCGCTGCTAATTGCGCGACATCCGGTGAAATCAGTGTCAACTGATCCGCCGCATAGCGTTTTTTAATTTCGGTCGCCGTTCCCCGAGCTAAGACCCGGCCATGGTCGATGATGATGACGTTGTCCGCCGCATCGGCCTCATCCAAGTAGTGTGTGGTGAGAATGACGGTCAGCTGATGGTCACGCTGCAGGCGTTGAATCAGCGTCCAGATGGCTAATCGCGTCTGAATATCCAGGCCGGTCGTGGGTTCATCCAAGAATAAAATATCTGGCTCATTGATCAGGGCCCGGGCGATGTCGACTCGCCGTCGTTGCCCACCAGATAAGGTACCGTAGCGTTGCGACATAAACGTGGTGAGTCCCAGCTGCTGACTCAAAACGGCTACGCGGTCAGTGGGGACGTGGCGGTACTGTCCCGCGCGAATCTGTAAATTTTCCCGGACCGTTAAGATATCGTCCAGCACGCTGCCCTGAAAGACAACGCCCAGCTTGGGGTCATGGTCATAGGTCACCTGACCGGCCGTCGGTTGCAGCAGGCCAATCAGCATGTTCATGGTCGTCGACTTGCCCGCCCCATTTGGTCCCAGTAGTGCGGTAAAACTCCCCTTTTCAATCTGCAGGTCCACCGCGTTGACGGCGACGTGGTCCCCAAAGGTCTTGGTTAAGTGTTGCGCTTCTAATAACATCTGCCTCATCTCCTATGTCAGGAGAATACACCCCGAGTGCCCATGCCGTCTCGGTGATTGGATTAAGTGGCGATTTTTGCTAGGTAAGTGGTAAGCTGGGGCGGGTGAAAGAGTGGGGTTAGAAGAAGCTATAGTCAACCTATTTATTAACTAAGCAAAAAGCCTGCGATTTTAATCGCGGGTTGAAAAATTTTCGCAAATTGCAAAAGAACTGACCAAACCAGTCCCAGCAGTGATAGTACAGCGCGCCCCGCCCAGCAAGCGAAAAACATTATCGATGTCGGATTCTTACCGATCATTACCCACGGAACCGCGCCGAACACCGCCTTCTGTAGAGCTGGTCCAGCCATTGGTAATCCAATACCAGCCAGCATTAGCGGTAAAAGCAACCACACATAATTCTGGTGAATGAACCACACCATCAATAAGTAACCTATTTTGAAAGATTTACATGCCCTTTCCTTGTCTCTGATGTTAAATCAAGTTATACTGGTTACAACTTAATATATTAAGGAGTGATGACCATGGAAACAACGATTCGTAAAATTGGCAACTCAGTAGGCGCAATTATTCCTAGTGAACTTAATGCCGAAGCCGGCGATAAGTACAAAATTATTAGAATTGGTGACACATTCGTCATGACCCCTTTACGTGATAATCTCTTTAGCAATGAAAATGACTGGGTTGGTTTTCGCGATAGCATCTCTAAGGAAGACCGGGAATGGGACGAGGCAGATGACTAATGTACATTCCCGAACAAGGAAATCTAGTTTACATCAATTTTGATCCGTCAATTGGTCATGAAATTAAAAAGAGACGTCCTGGACTAATTGTCAGCAAGACGATATTCAATAAACTCACTGGTTTTTGCCTAATCTGTCCGATTACTAGTACCAAACGTGCTTTTGGAACTTATATTACAATCGAACAACCCCATAGAATTAAGGGCGAAGTTGTTACGCATCAACTGAGATCAATGGATTTTGAAAAAAGACAGCTAGAGTTTATCGAAACATGTGATCCTGTAACCTGGGCGCATGTCATTTCGACGATTGATCAATTCATTTAAGCTCAATACACAAGCGGCAGAAAATCTGAGTTAAACTTCGGATCTTCTGCCGCTTTGTTTTCAAAAATAAAAAAGCACCGCCACCTCTCGGATGACCGATGCTTTACTTCCCTTACTTCAGTGACCATTCTTAACGCGTAAAACTAATTCCCCAATTAGTCAGCGTTCTTGAATTGACCACTAGTTAAGGCGCTCTTCAATACCCAGCCTTGACCCTTAACGTAACTAAACGTTTGCGTCTTCTTGGCTGAATTCTTTAATTTCAATTGCTTGGTTACTTTGTAAGTGGTGCTGGACTTTAACTGGCCCTTAGCCGTCAAGGTAGCAGTTGGCCGGTCAGCAGCGATGAATGCCTTGTAAACGACTGGCTTAGCGTCCTTGGTGTGGAACGTCTTAGCTGTCTTGAAGAAGCTAGATGAAACGATCGTGTAGTTCACGGCCTTGGCCTTGATACCGTCAGCGGCCTTAAACTTACCGGCCGTTAACTGGCTGGCAACGACCCAGCCTTGCCCCTTAACGTAACTGTACTTTTGATTCTTCTTCGCGTTAAGCTTCAAGGTAGCTTGCTTGGTGACCTTGTAAGTCGTACCAGACTTTAGTTTTCCCTTAGCTGTCAACGTCATGGTTGGCCGGTCAGCAGCGATGCTTGCCTTGTAAACAACTGGCTTAGCATCCTTGGTGTGGAACGTCTTGGCTTGCTTGAAAAAGCTGGACCCAACGATTGTGTAAGTCTTACTCTGCTTAGCCTTCGCCGTTGTTGCGACAGCCGTCGTAGTCTTAGCAGAAGCCGGTACGGCCAATGCCATTGGTGCGACTAACCCCAAAACAGTCATTAATACTAAAGATTTTTTCATAATAATCCCACTCCCTCTTCCAAAGATTACAGTTATTATAGGCAGGTTACAGAAATGTGTCAATGGAATTTCGACTGTAATATATTAAGATGTTCTAAAGGCACAATCTTTTAGGGGAGCGACTACTTGCTCACTAAGGCATTGGCCCATCAAACGTTACGGAACCGTTAAGTTTAGGGCATTATGAGCGCAAATTCTAGACAAGTTGGTTTGCTTGGATTACCCACCCCATTGTAATTGGATAAATTTTAGAAAGCATATCTTATGTAGACGGATCAAGCGACATATCTGCTCATTATTTTCAATTCTTCTCACTAGCATTCTCCTCCAAAACCAGGTAGATTAGACCTAATCACTCATCAAAGGAGGAACCGCCATGTCACTCGGCACAACGCTTAAACAGGTTCGTCGGCAGCAGCACCGATCGCAAAAAGATGTCGCGGCCGGTATCTGCGCACAATCCATGCTATCCGCCCTTGAAAATGACCGGTACACGCCGAACGCCAAGCTCTTACTGGCACTCTGTCATCGCTTGAACATTTCACTCGACGAGATCAGTTTAGCGACCGACTTTGCCATTAGCGGGGATGATAGCCTGAACGCGCACATGCAACGGCTCTGTAATCAGCATTGTTATCAGGAGTTGGCCGATTTTTTAGCGGCCCCGAACACCCAGGATGCCGTAAGCACCGCGCAGCAAACACAGGCGTATTACTACTATCTGGGTGTGGCGCAACTTCATGTCGACCCGACGCTTACCGCCGCCGAACAAAACCTCAAGTTCGCCACGACCATGGCTGAAGAACGAACGCCAACGACATTGACCCGGCTGGCCATGGCCTCGCTCGCCACCGTCCGGGCCAAACAGCAGCGACCGGCCAGTGCGACTCAATTGGTCAACCAGGCACTCGACAATATCGACCAAAGTCCCTATGAGGAAAATTGCAATATCATCTTCTACCTCGCCGCCCTGACCGCCTATTTTCTACAAGATTCCACATTAGCCACTCAACGGCTCATGACCGGCATCACCTATATCACCGACCACGACTCCCACTATATGTTGGCCAACAGCTACCGGTTACTGGCAGAGATTGCCGCGCAGGCTGGCCGTGAAAATGACGCTTCGACTGCCCGACGGAAACAACATTTTCTATCGGACCTCTTTCACGAAAAGGTTCCCGAAAGATTTTGAGCTATCAGTATTCTGATTTTTAAAACATATGTGAATCGATTAAAGTAAGGCCATCCAATTAAGGGAGGCCTTTTTAAATGTCAGAAAGTTTATTTCAAAACGTTATCGTCACTCGTGCTCAGCAGGACCGGTTACGCGTAATTCTAGCTCACCCGGAGAACCTACCATTGTGGGACGACGAAATTATTCAAGTTATCCCGACCACGAATGGTGAGGTCCAACTCACCCGGCGGCCACCGGCACTTAATGAACACGAATGGGTAACCGTCACTACGACAACCGACCAGATCAGTTATCGCAGTCATGGCGGCCGTTTAGCCTATGAGTTAGTCTTCACCTTGACCGGAGCCACACTTACCGAAGACCTCCGGATAACGCGCACCTCCGCGATTCCCATTCCACTACGGTTATTAGCCCCCATCGCTAAGCAGGCCTTCGCTCAGAAACTCCAAGCCTTGATTGCCCTCGCAGAGTCTATCAGGGAGGTGATTGCCTAATGCAAGCCATCGTGCAGACGTCCTATCACGGCATTGACGCCTTAGAAGTCGATTCCCGACCGTTACCCAAATTGCACAATCCGCTCGCAGTCAGAGTTGAGACCCGCTACACCCCGGTCATGCCTTACGATGTGCTTACAGAGACTGGTCAGCTCAAACAGCTACGCCCGGTCAAATTCCCCATCGTTGTCGGCTATGGCTTCGGCGGCATTGTTCGTGAGGTTGGTCGCTTGCGTAGCCGTCAGCTCCTCAATCAACCCGTAATCGGCGTTCAGTTAGCCGGTAGCCATCAAGAACAGATACTCTCAACGTTGCCACCACTTCTATTTCCCGTACCACAAGGCGTTTCCCTAGCGGCGGCCACGACCATCATCGGTGGCGCAGATGCCGCTTACTTGGCCTTAAAGAAAAGTCATCTTAAAGCGGGTAAAACCGTGCTGATCACTGGGGCAACTGGAAGTGTCGGCACCTATTTGGTTCAGTTGGCACGGCTAGCCGGTTGCCACGTCATTGCAGTCGGGCATTCTAGTCGGCACGCCCTGCTCTCTAGTTTGGGAGCGAATCAGGTGCTGGACTACGACCGATCACTAGCTGACCAACTGAAATCTGCACCTATTGTCGATCAAATCATTGATTTAGCTGGTCAGGCAGCCTTACTGGACCAGCTAACAATGCTACTAGGACCGGTCAACATTCTTTCGTTAGCGCTCCCTCATTATCGGCCCCAACACCCGCAGCAGGCTTTCACCTTTGTTAGCGGGGCCATTACCCCGGACGACTACCGGTATCTGTTGAAACAGCTCGCCAAAAGAAAATTGACAGCCGTCATTCAAGAAGAATTGCCCTTTACTGCCGTTCGAACCGCCCATCACCATTTGGTAGACGGACACGCTGCCGGTCGAATTCTTTTAACCTATAATCAGGAGGATGCCTAAATATGCTGACTAGCTTAACGATTGATTGGTCTCAATTATTGCCACAACTACTTACCCTGTGGCTGATTGGTTGGGGGCTACGCGCCTTATTAGTTAGTTTCATTGTCGCTGGATTATTCTGGCTATTCAGACGAACACGGTAACAAAAAAGACGTTCTGGCTGACATTTCAGCTCAGAGCGTCTTTACAGTTGCCGACTAAGGTTCTAGCATCGTCACAAAGCGATGATCCCAGATGCCCTCGAAAAAGGCAATCGTCTGTTCAGCGGTCATAAATTTGTTGTCTACCGTGGTCGCTAACCCGCGGGTCATCTGTAAATCGTAGCCGATACCGTGGGCCACTTTGACGGTCGTGTCGACACAGTATTCGACCTGCGCGCCACAGATTTCTAGTGACTCGGTGGCAAAACCGGTCAACACCCGCCGTAAATTGGTGTGATAAAAAGCGTTCGCATGGGTCTTGGACACAATGGGGTCTGTGTCTCGGTAGTCCAATTCGGGAATCAATTCCCAATCGTGAGTTCCTTTGACCAAGTTCTCATCCGTATGTTGGACGAAAACGATTGGTTTCTTTGCTTTGCGGTACGCTGCAATGCGCGCGTTAACACCCGCAATGACTTGTGGCATGTTCGCCGCGGTCTGTTCACCGTAACAAACGCCATTTTGAAGATCAATGACTAGTAAGACATCTGCCATGTCGATGGCCTCCTTCAGGGATCTTTTGCTCACCCTCTATCATAGCGTATTGGGGGCCGCAAGTCTCTAAAAACTTATGAAATTATACTTCAGCCTCGTTCTCCTCATTCAGCTTGTCGCAGTCAATAATCAACTGGCAGACCTCTTTTTCAGGCGTCAGCTTCATCGAATATTTCCGGCCGTATTCAATCATGGTGTGGTGAGCCTGATGGAGCTCTTCCGGTTGGAGAACACTGACGATTTTATTTTCGACCTGCAAGGGGGATGCCGACTGGCCGACAAAATGCAGCCGCTTGGAGATTGCCGAAACGTGGGTGTCCACCGCAAAAGTCGGCTGGCCAAAGACATCGCTCAGGACCACGTTAGCCGTTTTCCGCCCCGCGCCTGGTAGTGCCATAATGCCCTTTCGGTCGGTCGGAACCACATCGTTGAGCTCTTCATGGACAATTCTAGCCGTCTTGATGATATTACGTGCCTTGTTGTGAAATAGGCCAACACTCTTGATGATCAGTTCAACGTCGGTCACATTGGCAGCCATCAGGTCTTTTGGTTCGGGATATTTGTCAAATAGAATCGGCGTGACTTTATTCACCGACACATCCGTTGCCTGCGCACTGAGAATCACCGAAACTAGAAATTGGAAGGGTATTCTGGCGTCCAGCGATGGCCCCACCGGACCAATGTCTTCTTCCATTTGGTGAATGGCCCACACAATCTGCTCGTCTTTTAACATACGGCTCCCTCGTTTTCTTTAACGTATTTTTCTTACTCCCTTAAGTTTACCGCAAAAGGCTAGGAATTAGACTAAATTAGGTCAAGACGTCCGGAACAACTATATTTTTACTGACAACCTGATCGCAAATTTTTTTCACCCTTGTATTTTTGATAAACATTTTCCATTTTATAAACTACTGCCATATATTCCATCTCCAATGTGTGCCATTATTGCATTCAGAGCAACTATAACTCCATATACAGTCCCTACACGAAGTGATATTTTAGTTATTATCATATAACTACAGAGGCCAAAAATGATAATCTCAATCGTTACTCTCAAAAGTAGGCCCACTCTGTTTGGTGATAAAGGAGCCATACAAATAGACCAAATCACATAAATTACAATTGGTACTAAAATCCCCATCAGTAAATTAAGTGGTAACTTATATTTTGTAAAACCTACAAAAGCTAATGCTATTAGAGTTATCATTTCTATTAAAAATCTTAACAGCGCATTAATTTGAAAAAGAATATGCATTTAGCTCAACTCCTTTAAAAAATTCAAGATTTGTTTTCTACGATTCTCGAATCCGTTTGATTCATGCATTTTTTTAGACGCAACCTGATTCAATTCTTAATCACGAATTTCGACCTGCAAGTAAGTGATGTGATTGCTTTGGTCAAATTGATACGTATCAACCCCATGAAAGGCAAATAGTTTTCCGCCACTCTTGCGGCCAGCCACGGCCCATTCGGCCTTGTAGGCACCATTAGCCACAGTAACCTGACAAAGATGGCGTAGCTTCTGATTGTCTTGGAAAAATTGCATAAAGAAACTCGTAATTTTTGCTGGTGTATCGGCGACAAACCCATTGGCTCCCTTAACGACGGCAGTGTCTGAGAAGAGCGCAATTATTTCATTCACAGCGCGTTCATCAGCCGATGCTAAATCTGAAAGCTCAAAATACTTGCGGATGATCTCGGCCTTCTTGTCCATAGAAATTCCCTCCTTCAATCACTTGCTTAGTCTAAACGACACTGTTGAGAAGTAAAAAAATCTAGGTCCCGGAAACCACAAATGGTTCAGTCAATGACCTATACCATTGACTGAACCACTTTTTCGACCTTATTTATTTTTTAATATCTGCTAAAAAACAATCGGCAAAATCACCTTCCACCCCAAAACACCAACTAGCAGAACTACTAGCAGAATAATCCAAAACAAATGAAAAAGTAATCTGAACATCAGTAATCCCATTCGCAACAAAAACAAAGGTAACTCTAACAAAAATAGCATTTTCTCTGCCCCCATCAATCAATTCTGATCAATCGAATGTCCTGTTGCCCCCGATGACCCTTTTCCGGAACCAGTTTATAATCAATCGTATCCATTTTCATGGCGTACCGGCCCTTAAGACTGCCACTCCTAATGCTTAACACCTGATTATAATCGTCAACTGAGTAGCGATAGCGATGACTAGAATGGGCGTCGGTGATTTCCATCATTGACTTAGAAAATTTAGCAATTCCGACAGAACCCTGCTTCGTGTTTACATGCCAACTGAATCGTTGCAAAATTTGCTGAGTCGTTAAATGATGTGGCATTCGGACTATCTTGACGGTTTCAACGCCTAAGAACACAACAATTAGGATGGCGATTAACCCTTTCACCTGACGCTTACTCATCTGCAATATCTCCCCTATAATTCTTTACGCTGCAACATCATCGCTGAAACCCCACCCGCAGCGATAATGATGACCAGACACACGACCAAGTACGGAACCAGACCGGTGATCTTCAACGTGCCCAAAGCTATCTTCTGAACAACATCGGTAAAATCAATGTACGTCAGCCACCGCCAACCCAACACGTCCGAACAGGTCGCAATTAGGACCGGCCACAGCGTAATAAATAGCGCGGCGGTCACAATTGAATCGGTCAAAATCAAGACGATGACGCCCATGCTGAGAATTGCATCGATAAAGAATAAAATTATCAGTAACATCATGCCCAGTGTCTGTACCAAAGTGAGCAGTGGTGCTCCCGCCGACCAACCGGTTAATCCGCCAACTAGAATAACAACCCCATAGTAACTAAGTGTCAGGACAAGGACATCGACCAGCAGAGTAATCAGCTTGCTGATCATAAAAGCCAGTCGTGAAATCCCCGAGACTAATGTATTTTTATAAACCTGCTTAGAAAATTCCTGACCGATCACCAGCACAAACAAGGCAATCGCTAGGTACAGCAAAATCGTTGCCGATAACGTGGCACTCCGCAGACCAGTCAACGCCGACCAATTGGCTGCCCCCAGACGACGCATGGTGGTCGAGCTGACCATGATGCCGTAGAAACTCCCATCAAACGTGATCACCCCACCTAAGAGGATAGCGGCAGCGAGCGTGAAATAGATCCCGCGACTATGAATTTGACGATAAGCATCCGCCTTAATCTGATTCAACATCCGCTGGGGCCTCCTCCACAATCAATCTGGTATAGTACTGTTCCAACGAGCTTTCACGCTGAACGATTTTCGAAACGGCAACCCCATGTTCGACCAGTACTCGGTTAATCGTTGCGGCCGGCAGCACAGTCTGGTGAACGATGAGGTGATGATCATCGAGAATCGCAAATTTGTCGATACCCGCATGGTCTAAGACCTGCCCTGCGAGTGTCACCTGATCGACCGTAATCTCCAGACCAGACTGATTGATCACGTCCAACTCCGCCTTGGTCAGCTCCTTGATCAATCGGCCGTGATGAATGATCCCAAATCGGTTAGCGACCTGATATAATTCCGACAAAATATGACTCGCCATCAGGATGGTTGTGTGACGCTCTTCATTCAACCGCTTGATTAATTGACGGAATTCAACAATCCCGCTTGGATCAAGACCATTGATGGGCTCGTCCAGAATCAAGAAATCCGGTTGGGGTAAGATGGCTAGGGCAAGTCCCAGTCGTTGTCGTTGCCCCAGTGATAACTGACTGGCCTTGGTCGCCTGTTTAGCCGTAAGATCCACGAAATCCAGTGCTTCCGGAATCAATTGCGGTTCGGCGAGACCATGTTGAATCGCACACAGCTTTAAATTTTGGTCAACGGTTAAATTGGGAAAAGCCACTGGATTCTCAATGATGGCCCCCGTTCGCCGCAGGGCATGGCGATAGTGGCCAACCGATTCGCCCAATAGGGTGATTTTCCCCGCGGTTAAATGAGATAACCCAGTGATCAGCCGCATCAACGTGGTCTTTCCCGCCCCATTTTCACCGATTAACCCGTAAATATCCCCTGCCTTGACGGTCAAGCTAATGTCAGTTAGCGCCTGGAACTCCCCGAATTGCTTACTGACATGTTTGACGACTAAAACATTCTCGCTAATGATGAACTCCCCCCTCAGCGTTCTCAACACTGATTAATGTACGGCGGCTTTCTAAAGCCCCAGTATAAATAAACCTTAATTTAACCTAAATTGTGACGATGAACCGATTCGACTATAATTGAAACGTACCTTAAGGAGATTTTTAAAAACGATGCAAAAAATTCTAATCGTGGAAGACCATACCGATATTCAGGACCTCCTGCACGATGTCCTCAGTCCCACCTACCAAACTTTAACTGCCTTAGATGGCATCAGTGCCTTACAAATTTTTAATGATCAGCAACCCGACTTAATCATTCTAGACCTGATGTTGCCGAACATTACTGGTGAAAGCGTCCTCAAGACGATTCGTAAAACCTCTAGTGTCCCTATTCTGGTTCTGACCGCCATTCAGTCAAAGACCAAAACGGTGGCCTTACTTCAAGCAGGAGCCAACGATTACCTGACTAAACCGTTCGATATCGATGAACTGTTGGCCCGTATTCAAGTTCAGCTACGCACGTTGCCTTCGGCGATTCGGCCAACGCATGACGTGCTAAAGTTTAACGAAATTTGTTTAGATAGCAATACCCATCATATCACGGTTGCCGACCAGCCCTTAGTCTTGCCTAAAAAGGAATTCAAACTGCTGAAGCTGCTCCTCAAGGAACCCCACCAGGTCTTTGAAAAGGCTCAGCTGTACGAAGCGGTCTGGGGTGAACCCTATCAAAATGCCGAAAACACCCTCAACGTTCATCTTAGTAATCTACGGATCAAACTAAATGAATTGGCCGACCAGCCACGCTATATCGTTTCCGTCTGGGGTATCGGTGTCCGACTGGTTTGACAAGGAGGGGCTCATGTTAACTTTTATCATTGGCGTCTTAGTCTTGGTGGTCCTGGCTCTTGTGATTATTCTGAGTGGACTGCTCAGCGCACTACATCGCATCACAACGGATCTCACCTACATTAATACCCATACCACCAACGCTGGCGTCACAAGTAATTTTCATTTCGGCGCCATTCAACGACTGGCCTTGGCCCTAAATCAAATGCTCAGCCAGACCCGAAACCTCCAGCAAACGGAGTATCAACGCGAACATCACCTGGAGCAAATGCTCCTTAACCTCACGCACGACATCAAAACGCCGTTGACCGTGGCCACGGGCTACGTCCAATTGATTCAGCAAAAACCAACGGCCGCCACGCCGACTAACCTACAACGTGTGTTGGACAACTTGGCGTCCGTCAACTACTACCTACGCTACTTGATGGATTTCAATTTGGTGCGCACCAAAGCGACTCATCTAAACCTGGAATCGGTGAACGTGTCCCACTTTTTGGAGCAGGAATTGTTTGGCTTCTTTGATGATTTGAATGCTAAACAAATTACCGTTACGCCGACTATCACGCCCAATATCACGCTAACGACCGACCAGTTACTACTCCAACGAATCATTCAAAATCTGGTCGGCAACTGGTTGAAATACGCGCAAAACTCGGCGACCGTTAGCCTAACCCCTCTGGACGAGCAACATATCTGTCTCGAATTTCAAAACGAAACCGCGGTAACTTCAGCGGGGAGTTCCGTGACGACTGAGCAGTTCTATACCACCGATAACCACTCCACGGAGAGTCTCGGCTTGGGACTAAACATTGTGCAATCTCTAGTGACCACCTTGGGCGGAAAACTAGCAATCAAAACCGGCAATCGGCAGTTTACGGTGCGCTTAACTTTCAGGACAACGCCCCCACTAGACTAGCTTTTCACAGCAAAGGGGTCTGGGACTTTTGTCCCAGACCCCTTTGTGCGCTCCGCACGTATATTGCGGAAACGTGCGACAAAAGGCAGTCAACTCCGCTTAACCCCGATAGACAAACAATCCAAAACCGGGATTATTCGTCTATCGACGTTAATGCTCATTGACTAAACGCCTTTTGTCCCACTCTCCTTTTTGCGTGATTTTACTTAGCTTCCTTGGCCGCGAGTCGCCGCCTGGTGTCAGCCAAGATGGCTGGGGCTAATCCCAACCGTTCGGCCAACCACACGGCCTCACTGGCCCCGACCTGGTTGAGCAAGATGTGATACGTCGGCTCCAGCGTTTTCGGATCAAAGGCCATGGTTGCCGTCATAAACGTTGGGCAGTCCACCGCGTATTCCTTGATGGCACTGAAGTGGGTCGTCGCAATAATCGTTGCCTTTTTCTGACGAAGATACTCGATGATGGCGATACTCAAAGCAGAGCCTTCTTCTGGATCAGTTCCGCTCCCGATTTCATCGAGCAGCACCAGCGCGTTGTCCTGAATATGATCGGTCATCTCTACCAGCGTCGTCATTTCGGCGGCAAAGGTACTGAGTTGCGCCGTGATGCTTTGGTTATCACCAATGTCGATCCAGAACTGGCTAAAGACGGGCATTTGGGTCCCAGCGCCAACCGGCAACTCCAAGCCAAATTGAATCATCAAGGCAAACAGCGCAATCGTCTTCAAGACCACCGTTTTTCCCCCGGAGTTGGCACCGGTAATCATCAGTCCCTGTTGTGGCATCAATTCAATATTGAGCGGCACCGCGTCTTTTAACAAGGGATGGCGGCCTGCCACAATTTTAATGTGTTGGTCCATATTGAGCGTGGGCAACTGGCTTTCTGTTTCCAAGCCGTACTGGCCCCGCGCCATAATTTGATCAAACCGACTGAGTAGCGCTTGGTTCTCAGTCAGAGCGTCCCAATTATCTAAGACGTCCCCGGTTAAAGTCACCAGTAATTGATAAACTTCGGCGCTCTCATCGGCAATCACCCCAGCGAGGACGGCGCCCTTCTTCGCCACCGTTGCCGGTTCAAAGAAGACCGTTGACCCGGTCGCCGACTGATCGATGATTTGGCCCTTAAATTTATTCTTCTCGCCGGCTTTCAGTTGGACACACACCCGATCATTACGGGTGATCAGGCGTTTACTTTGTACGGAATGTGGGTGCTTCTGAACGAACTGGGTCAGCGCTGTTTTGACCTGTTGTCGTTGCTTAACGATTTTTTGACGAATCTCGGCCAGCTCAGGTGTGGCGTCATCCGCCACTTGACCGTGCACGATTATGTGTTCCAGTCGTTGTTGCAGGCCGGTAAGCTGAGTCGTTGACGCCAGTAGCGCGGTTAATTGCGATGCTCGTTGTTGGTTAGACTCCAGGGTTGCTTTTAAACGCCGGAGGTTAATCAAGAATTGATTGATGAGCTCCAACTGCTGGGCGTTTAACATGAGCCCTTGATCGAGCTTCGCCTGTAACGCGTCCATTTGGTCTAAGTCAAAGTAGGTAAAGACAATATTATTGGCCAACAGGCGGTGGGCCTCCGCCGTCAGGGTTAATTCTTTCCGAACACTGGCACTATCGGTCTGATTGGTCGCCGTTTGAATCGCTGTGGCCGCCCGGGTGCTGTGCGTGAAGGATGCCACCTTCACTAAAATCTGATCTAATTGCGTAATCTCTTTTAAATTCACGTTTCTCTCCTTGTCGCAAATCGCCTAGCCAACCGCTTAAGGCTTGAGATGGTTGGGTTTTCGCCTTATTTCCACTGTCTTTAACCGTAACACACGCTAGACTTGGGAGCAAACAAACGGAAAAGGCGTGCGCCAAGAAGCGCGCATTAACGTCGATAGCCGACTAATCCTGGTCGCGGATTGTTTGTCTATCAAGGTTAAGCCGGAGTTGACTGCCTTTTGGCGTTTCAACCATATACGTTCGGAACGCAAAACGAGTCTGGGATTTTGTCCTAGACTCGTTTGCTCATTTGATTAACCAAGAATTATATAACAACTAAATAGTTTTAATTCCTTAACGACGTGGCCTATCATCTTTAAACCGTTGCTTCAACTTCTGCTCACTCGCTTGTAAGAGGTCCTGCGCATCAATATCATACAGACTGCTAATGACCAATACTTGATCCAACGCGTCCGCCAATTCTTCCTTCAAGTTTGCCCGTAACTCTTCGGGAGTCGCTTTCTTCTCGCCGGGATGGTCCCGACCGATTTCAATTGCCCGAATCGCCCGGGAAACCTCGCCCGTCTCCTCGGTCAGAAAATTCAGGTGAACAAAGGGTGAGTATTGATACCAATTTCGTTGCTGGTAGAAATCGACCAACCAGTCTTGATGTTCTGTAATCGTCACGTGCGCTTCCTCCTCTTATTTCGATGGGACTCCTTCAACCTTACCAGACTCGGTCCATGACGCAACTAACTCTGCTTACAAATTAATTCATACGAAAATTTCCTGTCGACGACAATATCGACTTACTAATCTTCCGTCTCTCCCAACCGTTTCAAGCCAACCATTAACAATGCGGCCATCTCAGTTGGCGATTCGGGGTGTTCCTTGACTAGCCACCGATTTAAAACGTTCCAAAATCCGCCGGTCGCAAAGCTCATAATGTAATCCGTCTCGGTCGGGGACCCCTCAATGTGCCATGGGGCCGGGAAGACCCGGTAAATTTCACTGGCCATTGGGGTGATCTTAGCTAGCATTCGCCCAAACAAGCCCTGTTCAATCAGCAAACGAAGCTGCTTGCGTTCCTGCCACCAAAATTCGAAGAAGTAGGTCAACACGTCCTTGAATACCATTTTCTGTGGTGCAATCTGCTGTAATGCCGCCAAGTAGCGCTGGCCCACCTCACGATCATAATAGTCCAATAAGTCATCCTTATCCCGAAACGCACGGTAAAAAGTTCGGCGCGACAACTGTGCTTTTTCCGCAATTTGTTTAACGGTAATCGTCTCGTATGGTTGTTCCGCTAATAAATCAAAGAGCGCGGCAATCAACCACTCCCTAGACTGCTGTGCCAGCCTTTCCTGTCCATTCATCATAATCCAACCTCCTGTCACAAATCCCCAACTTGTGTAGCACTTGTTGCCATCAGCGACCCACATCTTGTTTCCCTCAGTATACGCTGTTAAAGTCAAGGTGTCACAAATGAGACACACCGACTCGGATGTGTCATCAAAGGGGGAGAATTTTATGAACAAGCTAAAAGGTGTTTTACCCGTTTTACTCCTAGGAAACCTGCTCTGCATGATGGACGTCTCCATTATGACAATCGTCCTACCCGAGATTCAGTCTGCTTTTGGGGAAAGCCTCACTGAACTTTCTTGGGCACTGAACGTCTACACCATCATTTTCGCCACGTTAATTATTCCATTTGGTCGGTTGGCGGAACGCTTCGGTCAAAATAAATTTGTCTTCGCTGGACTGGTCGTCTTTGGGACCGGCTCACTGCTGACCGGCATGGCGCCCAACCTCGCCTGGATGCTAATTGCCCGAGCGATTCAAAGCATCGGCGCTGCAGCCATCATTCCAACGAGCATGGTCATTGGCTTAGACCTCAGCTCCATGGCAAACCGTAACCGCGTTGTTGCCGCACTTGCCGGCGTTCAGGGCTTGGCCGTTGCTCTAGGACCGACCATCGGTGGCATTGTTGCCCAGTACTTTGGCTGGCGGTGGGTCTTCTTTATCAACGTGCCCTTGGTCATTCTGGACTTACTGGTCTTCGGCTTTGTCTTACCCCTCCGACACGAGAAGACGACTCACGTCAAAATTGATTGGCTCGGCGCGGTCCTCAG
Organism: Levilactobacillus andaensis; assembly: GCF_016861695.1. Taxonomy (GTDB): domain Bacteria; phylum Bacillota; class Bacilli; order Lactobacillales; family Lactobacillaceae; genus Levilactobacillus; species Levilactobacillus andaensis. The sequence goes on from NZ_BOLP01000005.1 coordinate 123,053, forward strand.
CATGATCATGCTCTTTAGCCTCTCATTAGGCTTGATCAAAGGCAACGACTGGGGCTGGCAATCACCCGTCATCCTTGGCCTATTTGGGAGTTCACTTGTCGGTTTCCTACTCTTTTTGTTCTGGGAACGGCACACCACGGTCCCCATGGTCGACCTACAACTCTTCCGGAGTCGAAATTTTAACGGCTCCAGCCTGGCACTCGTTCTCTGCAACTTCTTCTTGGGCGGCATGGCCGTTCTCTTGCCGACATTTCTGACTCGGGTCCACGGGACAAGTGAACTCAAGGCCGCGCTACTAATGACGCCGTACTCGGTAACGGTGATGATCACGGTCATCTTGACCTCGCTCGTGATCAAGCGCATCAACAACAAAATTATTGTCGCCGCTGGTTTCCTCTTGATGGGCGTGAGCTACCTGCTGCTCAGCACCGTCCCACTGGGGTCAAATTACCACCAACTGATTCTCGCGGACGTTCTGTTAGGCCTAGGCTACGGTTTGGTCGCTGCAACGGCCAACATTCTGGCGGTAGCCGACTTCCACGGCTCCCGGTTGACCAGCTCTCAAAGTGTTGCTAACGTTCTCCGTCAGGTGGGGATGGTCCTCGCCATCGCGGTATTCACGACCCTGTTGACCAGCAACGTCACTCAAGCCAAGCGCAATACTTTAGCCGATGTCCAGACCCGGGTCAATCAATTAGCTAACATCAATCATACGCAGAAGCAAACACTGACGCGAGAGCTACGCCGGAAGCTCGATCCAAACAGCACCACCGTAACCTCGACGTCAGCAACTTTTTCATCGCCCAAGGTCACCATTTCAACGGCGACTCGGCAACAGAAGACGACGGCCGCTTACCACCAAGCCATCCAGCAACTCGCCACGGCCAAGCAGGTTTCACCAACTATGATTCCGCAGGCCCTGAAGCAGAAGGTTCACCACACGATTTCATTAGCGGTCAACCGGAAGATTACCCAGAAGGTCAACCAGCTTGACCAAGAATTGGTTAATCTGGTCCACACGATTCATCAGACATTGAAGCACCATTTGAACCACGCCTTTCTAAATGTCTTTGGTACCTTAAGCTGGCTACCATTTGCGGCCCTGTTGATTGTCCCCGTATTCAAGTTTCGCCATGAAGCTTAACTAAAAGGCCCCATCTTCTCTTAAAATGATTGAGAAGATGGGGCCTTCCGTATATCCATATAAAGGGTCAGTTCGCCATTTTCCTAAACCACGCTAAACCCGCGAAGAAGTATGACCTTTCTTTGACAGCCACCTTACGTTTTTCCTAAGGCGGCAAAGAAAACCTAAAATCCAAGCAAAAAGCGCCCACTCCCACGAAAAATGCGGTAGGATAGCAACATGTTAACCGTTAGAAAAGTTTGGAGCATCATTCGGAGGTGATTCGATGCGCTGGGAACCTTTAATTATTATCTTACTCATGGCCAGTCTGTGTGGCCTGCTCATCGTCACTACCGTTCGGCGGACGCGAACACGTTGGTTTGCACTGCTCGTTTTGGGTTACTTTACCAGTCTTGGTGCCATCTTGTTCACACCACTGGCCTTCACGGGCACGGCCGTTTACATCATGCCAGCCGGTCTTGGTCGGGTCAACCTGACGCACCTCGACATGTTTAATTTAGGCTTCTTTGAAAATATCCTGATGACGATTCCTTTGGGCATGCTGATCAAATGGGTGCTCCCCAAGATTTCCATGTGGGGCGTCACCATCCTAGGCATTTTCGCCGGATCTAGCTTCGAAACCATTCAGTATATCTTATCCCATCACTGGTTAATCAACCGTAGTAGTGACATCAACGACGTCATCTCAAATACCTTGGGCGTGGTTGTTGGCGGCATCGCCATTGCCGTTTACTACCGCATCGCGGCCAAACATCGGCAAAGGCCCCAAGCCATTGCCTGACGGTCGCTAATAATTATGACTAAATAATCAGGACCGCTACAATCTGATCTTTCAGAGCGTAGTGGTCCTGATTTTTAGCCTATTTTTCACTACGCAACCAGTGGTCAAAATGCGGCGCGCGTTCCACATCATAGTGTCCTGCTTCATCCAAGACGACCTGTTCCACGGGAATCTGAGCTACGATCTCTCGCCAAACAGCGGCGACTGGCAGCTTCTCCATCACCACGCGGCCATTGACCACGGTGACATTTAGCCGGTCACCCGCGGTCAGGTCCAGTGACTGTCGAATTGCAGCGGGAATGACCACCTGGCCCTTGCCCGAAATCTTTACTACTGTCATGAATCGCGTCACCTCATTTCAAATAATTGTTCCACAGAACTAACGATACACGTGATGTGTGATTAGGCCAAACAAAAAGGACCGTTAAACGGCAACGGCCCATTACAAAATTAATATCTGCGATTAAAAAACAATTCTAGTCATCCATCGAAGACGCCTTGGTCTTGCGAAACACAAACCACTTGCTAAAGAAGTAGTTTGCTACCACCACGACAACCTGATCGACCAGCTTCGTCAGCATCTCATTTTGCTGCAAGAGGGAGACCCCCACCCACATGATTGCCATGTCCATCAACAGCGTCACGCCCCGCGCCAGGAAGAACGACACGGCTTCACTCAGTAACCCCTTCACCGAGATAAAGTGGGAATGAAAGACCCAGACCCGATTGGTCACGTAGGCAAACAGGACGGATAAGAACCAGGCCCAGATATTGCCGACCTGATAGTTCCAGCCCCACACCGTCACCGTCACGTAAAAGACGACCAGATTGACCAACGTCGTCAGCCCACCAAAAATCAGGTAGGCTAAAACATCTTTATATTTCGCGTATAACTGTATTATCCGGTTCATTTGAAAGTCTCCCCTTGGTCTTCATCTTCAGTCTCCGTTATAACGAAGAACGAGCCCTCACGCAAGGGCCGACCCTCATTTGATATAAAAAATTAAATTGTTGCGCCGGTCACTGGCTAAACCTTGGTGACGGGTTGTGCTGTATTGCAAGTTAGTCAGTGTAGAATGAGTGGTGGTCAGGTTAGTTATTATAAGTTAAAGTAATTATTTTAATCTATACTAGTATTCCGTCGCAACCCATTGAAAAACACCATCCCGACCGCGTCGAAATGGTGTCAATAAATTTAACGATTTAATCTTTCTTGAATCATTTGAATCACGTGGCTCTTAAGAACCAGGTAAACCAGCACGATTTGAATTGGCGTGGTAATCAACTGTTTGACCGCCCGAATCGGGAATAAACTCCAAAACGGCGTCTGGTACATGATCGTCACCCACAAGGTGTTCAGCAACGCGTTGACCAGCACCGAAATGAGCACTGAGGCAATGATGATGCGCCCCCAGCTCACCGGCTTCTGGTACAAGAATATCGCGTAGATCAACGATCCGAGAATCGCTGACACGGTGAAGCCCACGAAGTACGGTCCACCGGAAATCAGGGTCCCGACCACGTCGACCACGGCCGCCGTCATCATGCCCCACCACGGACCAAACCATTTGGCCAATAACGCGACCACCAAGAACGTAAAGCTAAACTTGATAAACGTATTCCCAATTGAGAACCGACTAATCACCAGTTGTAGCGCCATCAACAGTCCCATTGTAACCACACTCAAAGTGTCCAGCTTGGGCAGCTGGGTTTTTGCCATCGTCTTCAATTCAGACATCTCCTAAGGGAGTTGCCACATCGCTGCGGCCAATGCGGAAATAAGATCGCGGGGAATCCCCTTCGTCCGGTGTTCACATTGCGTTCCACCGGCACTTGACGCCTTATTTCCTACTCCGTAAATTTTTAATACAGGCAATAGCATACCATATCCAATTCAAACTTGCACGACTTACGCGCGATCAAAATCCTTGATCCAGGCTAAGGCCAAGGCCTTTTCTCCCAAATGCGCGCCAATGACCGGGCCGAAGTACGACTGTTCCACCGGGATCTCCGGGTACTGAGTCGCAATCTTCGCCGCCCAATTCTGGCCACCCTCGGGATCGTTGGCGTTAATAACTAACGCCCGTAACGGGTAGTCGACCTGTGCCTGGGCCTCAACGAAGAGGTCCTCCACCCGGGCCAAGGCCTTTTTACGTGACCGGACCTTCTCAAAGGCCACGATTTCGTGGGTCTCGTCATCAAACGTCAGTAGCGGCTTGATCCGCAGAACACTCCCAATAAAACCAGAAGCGTTAGACAAGCGTCCACCCCGCACCAAGTTTTGCAAGTCATCAACGACGAAGTACTCGCCAATCGTCGACCGCAAGTCGTCTAAGCGCGCAAGGATCTCTTCGGGCTCTGCACCCTTATCAGCCATTCGCGACGCCTCAATCGCCAAGTAACCCATCAATTTTACCGTGATCTGCGAGTCATACGGAATGACCCGAATATTTTCAATCGTGGGTGCAATATTTTTCAATTGGTTCACAAAGCCCGAAATTGTGCTGGCCAAGTGAATACTGATGACGGCATCGTACCCCTCATCCGCTAATTGATTGTATAAATTGATCATTTCCCCCAATGGTGGTTGGGACGTACTGGGGAATGACTTGGAATTACGGAGGCGGTCGTAGAATTCACTCGTGGTAATATCCACGTCCTCATCATAGGAGCGACCATCAATGATCACCGGAATCGGCACAACGTGAATGTGATACCGCTCGACCTCTTCTGCGGACAAATAGCTGGTACTATCGGTGACCACAGCAATCTTCATTCTTACACCTACTTTTTCTTTCGTTTCGTCTACCTAGAATACCATTTTTCATGGTCTATGAAAACCAATACTTATTACAAATCCTTTTATAACGGCATTTTAAAACTTAAGTTTAACATTAAACACCGAAAAACACACCTTTTACCGGTACAAAGGCCCGGCAACGGGTGACCAAGGACACCCCATTTCACCTGTCGGCACCCGCTCTTTAAAGTTAAATACCGCTCAGGAGAATCGAACTCCTGACCACACCAGCAGCGGTACACCGCAATCAACGCTATTCGGCGTGATCCGCGGTCATTCTGGGAATCAGGGAGAAAATAATCAAACCGATCACAAATAAAATCGACAGTGACGCCGCCCCAATCCGCGACTGCCCCGTCATCTGGGTCACGATGCCCACAAGGACGGGGCCTAATACGGCCGAAAACTTCCCTAAAATATTGTAGAAGCCAAAGAACTCACTCGACCGCTCCTTGGGAACTAGGCGACCAAAGTAGGAACGCGACAGGGCTTGAATTCCGCCTTGACTGGTCCCCACGAGGACAGCTAATATCCAAAAATCCGTCGTCGAACGCAAAAAGAGTGCGTCCGCACAAATCAATAGGTAAACAATAATTGCAATTAAAATCCCGGTCCGGGTACTGGTCTTATTTGCCAACCACCCATAGAATATCGAGAATGGAAATGCCACTAATTGAACGACCAGTAAGACCAGAATCAGGGTCGTACTGTCAATGCCGATATCCAGACCGATCGACGTGGCCATAGTGAAGATGGTGTCGACCCCGTCGATGTAGCAGAAGTAAGCGACTAAGAACCACGCCAGTTGCTTGTGTTGTTGCAAGTGGCGGACCGTCTCCCACACTCGTTGCCAGCTTTGCCGTAACGGTGCTCTGGTCACACTCAGGGAATGGCGTTGATGGACATTTTTCAGGATCGGAATAAAGAAGATGACCCACCAAATCGCGGCCAACGCAAAGCCCCACCGGGCAACCGCCAAGCTCGACAACTGGCCAAACCCGTGCGTGAATTGGAGCACCATAAATAATAGAAAGGCAATCACGCCCCCGAGATAACCGAAGCCATATCCCGTACTGGAGATGCGGTCCATTTGCTGGTCGTCACTCACGTCGGTCAAGAAACTGTCGTAAAAGAGGTTCCCGCCGGAGTATCCCAGGACGGACAGAATATAAATGGCGAGGAGCCACTGCCAATGCGCTGACGGCACTAAGGCAAGGCCCAATGTCATCACCATCCCCACGGTCGCAAATCCCGTGAGTAGGCGTTTCTTAAACCCCTGATAGTCCGCTAACGCACCCAAAAATGGCGCCAAAATTGCTACCAACAACGTTCCCAGACTATTCGCATAACCCCAGTAGGCCGTTGCATTGGCTGCGGTCACCCCACTGCCTTCCGCCACGGTCTTGAAGTAAATCGGTAAGACGGCCGTAGTCACGATAATGCCATAACCGGAGTTCGCCCAATCATAGAAGACCCAACTCCACTGTTCTTTATTCAGCTTCATCAGTGGCCGCCCCCTTTAGCGCCTCAGTTAGGGCTTGACCGGGAAGCGTTTCTGGGAAGCGCACACCTAATAATTTGGCAAAGGTCGGCGCCTCATCGATTAGGCTGGCCCGTTCGATCAGGTGATTTTCCTTCACGGCCGGTCCATTCAAGACCAACGTGGTAAAGTAGTCCGGCTTATCCGGATCATAGCCATGTACCCCATGATAACGGTCCGGTTGTCCCAAGCTATCTGGGTCAACGGCTTCCACCACGGCCGGTCGGTTCGTTTCATCCGTAAAGTAGTAGCCGGCCTGCGCTTCGACCATGAATTGACAATGCGGGTCAGCCCCACGTTTAGCTGCAGCCGCCCCATCGATCACGGTCGCAACACCCGGCGTCTCCTTGATCAGCCGCAAGAGGTTCTGGGTATCCGCAAACTTGCGGGTATAGATATATGTACACCCATCACAGGACTTCGCCCACACGTGCCAATCATTCTTCACGGTGCCTTCGGCTGTCGGTGTTAGCCAGCCTTTCTGGGCGAACAACTGGTTCAAATGGATCATGTGATCGACGTTGATCTGATAGTGATCGCCTAAAATGGCAAAGTTGGTCTCCGCAAACGTCCCGGCCGCAATCGTGGCATCAATCAATTTACCGACCCGCGCGTCCAACCGCTTCAGTGCGGCCATGGCTTCATCCGAGCGGACCCCATAGCGGTGCCGCATACTGTCCATGTCGACCAGATGGATCAGAGTGAGCCACGGCTTCTTCGTCGTCAACGTATCGACCGCGCACGCCGTAATAAAGTCATCGAGCTCGGGCTGTTGAATGCCGCGGCGCAAGTGACCGTACTTCTGATTCATCCGCAACAGGAAGGCGGGGCTGCTGGCCTTTAACGAGACCAACACCTGATTGGTCCAGATGCGATTCGGAAAGATCTCCGCCAGGTTATAGGTGATACGACTGCCGGCGGTCACGGGCCACAGGAAGGCTGCAGTCTTGTGGTGCTGCTGGCGAACCAAGTCATACAACGTGGGCTCTTGAACGTCTCGTTGATACCAGTACCAGTCTGGAGACTGGCGCTGGGGTTGTAACTTGGTGTTGTTAATGATGCCGTGTTTGACCGGGTACTGTCCGGTGATGATCGTGGTGTGTGACGGATACGTTAATGTCGGATAGATTCCCCTGACCTGCCTGACCCGCGTCCCGGTGACCACTAATCGTTTTAAATTCGGTAGTTCTGCTAAATGTTCGTCCAGATCACGACTACCCATCGCATCCAATGAAATCACAACTAGTCTTTGCTGAATAATCCTTCACTCCTTACCTAAGGTTACTTAACTGTCCGTTGCCGGTCTAAACTCTTATCTAAGCGGTTCAACAAAATCTGCAGCAGGTTCCGCTCATCGGTGGACCAGTGCTCGAACACGTCGTCGGAAAGCTTCTCAAATGCCGTATTGATGGCGGTCACCGTCTCGGTCCCCGCCACGGTGATTGTATAGACCAACTGCCGCTTATCACGACCGACGGCTTCCTTGGTCACCATTTCCTTTTTCACTAAGCCCTTTAACTGCCGGCTCAGCGTTGACGTATCCAACTTAGTCCGTTCTGCCAAGATCTCCTGGGTGTTCTCACCACTCCCAATGTGGTCCAGCAACTGCCATTCAGAAACAGTGAGCTGATACTGCTTGGTCATCCGTTGCAACAAGGTCTGTTGCACCTTATTAATTGCCATCAATGCTGCAAGACTGGATTTCATTTGGCCCTCACTCCTTTGTTTACCGTGATCCTATTTGTTCCACACAAAATGGGGTCTACGGCGTTACTTGTATTGTACAACGGTCAGGTTGCTCATCACAAGTCAAAAACCATGACGATTTCATGACAGTTTCACCGAATTCTGTCAGAATACGGGGGAACTTCTTTGCACTTCACTGCTTGGGCCGTTATACTTGAACTTGTGTCGTTTTTCCGGTCAACAAAAAATAAAGTCTACTTATGAAAGGTGTTGTTATCCCATGTCATTTGACGGATCCTTTACCCACGCAATGGTTCAGGAATTGAGCCAAACGTTGACGACCGGCCGTGTTAGCAAGATCAACCAGCCCTACGCCAACGAAATCGTCCTGACCGTTCGTGCGAACAGCCATAATTATCCCATCTTACTCTCGGCCAACCCAACCTACGCGCGTATCCAGGTGACGCAGATCCCGTACGTCAACCCGCCGGTTCCCACTAACTTTACTATGATTCTGCGGAAGTACCTGCAGGGCGCCATCCTTAAGGGAATTACGCAGGTCGCCAATGACCGGGTCGTTCACCTGCACTTCACATCGCGTAACGAACTCGGTGACCAACAGGAACTACTCCTGATTATTGAGATCATGGCCCGCCACAGTAACGTCATCCTGGTCGACAGCGCGTCCATGAAGATCTTAGATGCTATCAAGCACGTTGGTTCCGACCAAAACCGTTACCGGCTCCTGTTACCGGGTGCCCAATACATCATGCCACCCAAGCAAGACCTCGTTGATCCCTTCACGGGGGCCCGCGACGACCTCGCTGCCACCGTACGGGACTTCCCTAACCAAGAAGTGCTTGCCCACACCCTGCAGCAGCAGTACCAGGGCCTTGGCAAGGACACCGCGGCGGCCTTGGCAGAAAAGCTGCACGAACCCGGCGACCCGGTGGCTAATTTCACGACCTTCTTCAAGGGGTTCGATGCCCCACAGCCAACGTTAGACATCACGCCTAAGGGCAAGACTAGCTTCATTGCCTTTCCATACCCCACTACAGGGACGCAGGAACATGCTGAGACCCTCAGTGAGCTCTTGGACACCTACTACCAGGACAAGGCCGAACGTGACCGGGTACAGCAACAAGGGAGCGTCCTCATCCGGGTGGTCCGTAACGAGCTGAAGAAAAACCGCAACAAGCTGAAGAAGTTGAAGAAGACACTCGCCGAAACGGAAAACGCCGACGAGTACCGAATCAAGGGGGAAGTCTTGACGACCTATCTCGGTCAGGTCCAACGCGGCCAGACCGAAGTTGAATTGGCAAACTTTTACGACAACAATCAGCCAATCAAGATTGCCCTTTCCAATCAACTTTCACCGAACCAAAACGCCCAGAAGTATTTCAAACGGTACCAAAAGGCCAAGAACGCCGTCAGCTACGTCAACGAGCAGTTAGCCATTACGCAGGCCGACGTCGATTACTTTAGCAACATCATGGCCCAGATCGAACTCGCCGCGCCTAAAGACCTGGTCGACATCCGCCTGGAATTGCAACAGGGTGGCTATCTCCGTGACCATGACCACCAAAAGAAGGGCAAGAAGCAACGTCGGCAGAAGATCAGTAAGCCAGACCGGTTCACCGCTAGCGATGGCACCAAGATCTCCGTTGGGAAGAACAACCTGCAAAACGACCAACTGAGCCTCCATACCGCCAAGCGCACCGACATCTGGTTGCACGTGAAGGATATACCAGGCTCCCACGTCATCATCCACGCGGACAATCCGAGTGATGAGACCATCATGGAAGCCGCCAACCTCGCCGCCTACTTCTCCAAGGGCCGCGAGTCTAGCAACGTCCCCGTCGACTACCTGCCCGTCAAGCGCCTCCACAAGCCAAACGGAGCCAAGCCAGGCTACGTTATCTTCACTGGCCAACGCACGGTCTACGTGACCCCAGAAAGTGATTTGGTCGAGCGGTTAGCTGACAACTAGCTACTGGAAGCGTGAACGACCATTATTTGGTAGTTACAACTAAATTAGAATACAAAAGCGGTCTATCAGTTAAATGCTGATAGACCGCTTTTTTGTTAGGTACAACTATTTATTTAGTATATAAGTTAACCAGTTACTCGGTATTTCGTCGAGAAACGCGCTGATTATCTGACCATCCGCTCTCAATGCAGATATCCACCCAGGCCCTGACCACACGATCAAAGCCGCATCAGTAATCAAGTTCAGCTAGAACAGTCAGACTTCAACCGGACAACTCAAACCAACTAGTACGGTCGTCATCAATCAGAGCCGGAGGCGGCCAGGGATGCAGCCAGCCGTGTCGACGATGTTAGTCGAGGTTCTTTCTCGGCTTACATCGTGGGACGACTTTGGAGACGTGTGTTTTTCACGGCTTCAAAGCGAGCCGGAAGCCCGCCCTTCGGCTGAAGGCGTTCCCCATGGCAGGCGAAATCCCTGGCGGCCGGAGTGCGGCCATTTCACAGCAATCTCACAACCACCTAGCCAATCGTCCGGTTGATGATCTGGTCGAGTTCGGCGGTGTCGCTGAGATTGCTGAGGGTCAGCGCTTCGCTCGACCCAAAGGCAATCGTCGCCCCCACCTCTTGGTCGGTCGTCCCCGGCCGGTTCAAGACGTGTAGTTGACGGAATGGGAAGGCCGCATTCATCAGCGCCACGCGACTGCTGTTCAGGTCGATCTTGATCTTCGCCAGTTCGGCATCGTCCAACGTCTCGATGTGTTGCCGCGTCAGCATGCGGACCCAGTTGATCCCCGTGACCTTACTTAAGAAGGCCATCTCGGTCAGCCGGGTTGGCCGCACCCCAACGACCGCCAACTGCTTGGACTCACCCTTGGGCGCAAAGAGCACCTGAATCATCCCCGTCACCTGGCGTTCACTCACGGCCTGTTTGGCTAATTCTACCAAACCAAGCCGCTTAGCCTTAGGCAGTTCCGCCGGCATCCGGAAGGCCGTGACCTGTGCCACCGACTTATTCATCCCCGGTGCCAACATGTCCATCACGCCCACCGCAATCTTCTGCTGGCCGTGAACAAACAGGCTCACGCCAATCGTAGCGATCTTCGGGGGTTCTTCGCCGGTCTCTTGATCCGGTGGCAAGACGTGGAGATTCACGTCCAACTTGCCCAGTTCGCGCGTCAAATAGTGCCGGTTCCCCGGAACGATGACGATGTCCGGATGCTCGATCTGAATCACATTGAGCACATCCCCTAGTTGGACCGGATCCACGTACTGCTTATCCGAGAACTCGGGAGCAATCGCGATTGCATTGGGATTGGTGTTCATCAAGACCGTATGGTACCCGGCACGCTTCAACTGCTTCAGCATTTCTGTCGTAAAGTATTCCGCGGCCGAATTTGGTCCCAGTTGATTCCCCCCCCGGCCGAGTACCAGCGCCGTCCGGTCACCTAGTGGCTGGCTTTCATTTTCATATTCAAACGTACTGTAGTACCCGCTGGCGTCTTCCGCAAATTCACCGGCGGTCGGTTCGATCATCTTGTAGGTCGGCGTGATGTGCGCCTCGGCCGACAGATGGCGAATCGTTGCCGTATCCGTTTGCCAAATACGGGCAATCATCCCGTCACCGAACCCGTAGTAGCGGGCCCGTTTCAAAGTATCGACGTTTAACGGATTATCTTGAATCTCTTGTTCGATCGTTAGGAGATGTTGCAGCTTCACGAAGTAGAAATTATCGATCTTCGTCAGTTCACTCAGTTCATCGGGCGCATACCCCCGGCGTAAAGCTTCGATCAGGACCAGGATGCGGTTCGCCAGTGGATGAATCAGCTGACTGATCATTTCCCCGTCCGTCAGATTGCTAACGCTGGGCAGGACGTCTCGTGGTGAGAATTGGGAACTGCGGACGGCCTTCAACATGGCCTCTTCCACCGAACGCCCAACCCCAACGGTCGAGCCGACCGCCTTCATAGCCGTATCCAAGTGTTGATCCGCGTCTGGGACCTCCTGAAACGGCCATAGTGGGATGCGGACGCTCACGTGGTCAATGGTCGGTTCCATGATGGCCGTCTGCTTCACATAGCGGCTAGGGAGCTTAATATCGACCAATCGCTGGCCTAGCAACAAGGCCCCCGTGACTAACGCAATCGGATAGCCCGTGGTTCTGGCCGCCAGAGCGACCCCACGAGAAAAGTATGGGGCGATCTTAGTCACGTAGAAATGTTGGTTCGCGGGATTCAGCGCAAAGTGCAGGTGTAAGACCCCCACGATGCCTAGCTCCGTGGCGATGCGGAAGGTGGCATCCCGTAAGTTCTGATACTCACGGTCCGTTAAGGTCTGTGGTGGCGTCACGACGATGGAGTCCCCGGAGTGAATCCCGATGGTGTCCACGTTTTCTAGCCCGCACAACAGGACCTTGGTGTCGGCCACATCGCGAATCGCGACCATTTCGACTTCCTTATAGCCAACGACGCTGCGTTCCAACGTGCATTGGTCAAACCGTGACTGTTGAAATCCCTGGCTGAGGGCGTTTAACATCTCATCGACGTTTTCACAAACAGTCCGGTTGGTGTCTAACCGGGGTGAGACCGGCTTAACGATCAGCGGAAACCCAATCGATTCGACTAAGCCCATGGCCTCGTCGGTCGTATCCACGATCTGCGCCTCGATCACGGGCTCGTGAATGGCCTTTAACGTGGCGTTCAAGGCCGCCGGGTTGTTGATCTGCCGCAGAGTGCTAGCCGTCATCCCCAAAATGGTCACACCAAAACGACCAAGGTCGCCATTTTCGATGAGCTCTTGGACGATTTGAATGGCTAGCAGTCCACCTAATGACGGTAAAATGGCATCCGGTCGATCCTTTTCGATGATGTGCCGAACGTTAGCGGTCGTGACCGCCTGGACGTACATATTCGTTGGTTGAATTTCTTCGAGAGCGACCGAAAAGGGATTGTTGTCAATAATCGACGTGCGCACCCCATGTTTTTTAAAGCCGGTGATGATCTGCACGGTGGCACTGTCGAGCTCGGTCTCGTGACCGATTTCGGTCGGCCCGCCGCCAATGATCAACACTTTCTGTAAATCATCTAAGTTTTGCAAGCCTATCCCTCCCGTGCTGTCATAGCTTCCATGAATTCATCGAACAGGTCACGACTCTCGTGCGGGCCCGGTGCCCCGTCCGCAAAGAACTGAACGGAGAAGGCTGGGTAATCACGATGACGTAATCCCTGCACGGTCCCGTTGATCAGGTCCACGTAGGTCGTAATCAGCCGGTCGCGGTCGATAGACTTGGCAATGACCGCGTAGCCCTGGCCCTGCGTGGCATACATAATGTCATTGGTGATGATCCGGCGAATCGGGTGACTGCTCCCGTGGTATTCAACGGGCAAGGCCTCGAGCTCCGCCCCGTTGGCCAGCGCAAAGAGTTCGTGTCCCAGGCCGATGGCAAAGAGTGGAATCTCCGCTTGGACCTCACGAATCATTTCTAAGACGCCGGCGCCCAAGTCGAGCGGTGAGCCCGGTCCCGTGGACAGTAAGACCCCGTCCGGATCCAGGTTCAACACGTCCTGGGCACTCGCCGTCCACGGCAAGACCGTGACGTTGCAACGGCGCTCCGACAATTGCCGCAAGATACCGTGTTTCAACCCAAAGTCGATGACGACCACGTTCTTACCGGTATCCGGGTTGGGATACGGCTTGGGCGTGGCGACCTGATCGACCTGACGATTGGTCAGCACCGTCGCGTTTAACTGGTCAAACGCATGCGCGTCGGCCACATCGACGATACTGCCCTTCCTTGGCCCGGCCTGCTGGCGTAATTTACGAATCAGATGACGCGTATCAATGCCGCTGATGCCGGGAATATTGTGTTGCTGTAAAAATTCGTCCAGTGACAGCCGCGAGAGGCGGTTGGTCGAAATGTTGGTCACATCCCGCACGACCATCCCCTTAGCCGTGGGCAAAATCGATTCGTAACTGTCGTGGTTGATGCCGACGTTACCAATCGCTGGCTGGGCGAAAATAATAATCTGGTTATGATAAATTTGATCGGTAATCGTTTCTTGATAGCCTAAAAGGTTTAAGTTAGAGATTACTTCGCCGCTCGTGGTGGCGCCGGCACCAAATCCTTCACCGGCGTAGGCCGAGCCGTCTTCTAAAATCAAATAGCGTTTTGCCATGCAAAATCGGCCCCTTTACCAGTGTTATGCTTGTTGGATCTCTACGGCGTCCCGGTCGTCGATCTCACTGACGGAGACCTTGATCCGTTCGCGTTGTGAGCTCGGAATGTTCTTCCCCACAAAGTCAGCTCTGATCGGTAATTCGCGGTGACCCCGGTCCACTAACACGGCCAAATTGATGCTCTTGGGGCGACCGAGATCCATCACGGCACTCATGGCCGCTCTGATTGTCCGCCCAGTATACAAGACATCGTCGACCAAGATGACCTTCTTGCCGGCAACGGAGAAGTCGATGTTGGTTGCGGTGACCTTTGGCTCGTTTTGAGCATCGTGTTCGATGTCATCCCTGTACGGCGTGATGTCGAGGTCGCCCACTGGCACCGTCACATTTTCCAGCTGTTGTAAGCGACTGGCAATCCGTCGGGCTAGGTACACCCCACGCGTTTTGATACCTAAAATGACGAGGTCATCGACCCCTTTATTGCGTTCGATGATTTCGTAAGTAATCCGGGTCAGGGCCCGTTGCATTGCCATTGCGTCCACAACTACCTTTGCCATCTTTATTTCCTCCTTCAAGTTTCACGGCGTTAACGTAAATGCAGGAAACGGGCGCGTTTCTTCGGCAAAATGGTGAAGAAACCCGCCCGCCTGATTCGGCAAACCCGCTTATCTTAGTACGTTCAGCATAAAAAAACTAGATTACTTTGTCAACCGGTAAGCCGGCTTGTTGGCGCAGGTGACGGACCATCCGCGCGAAGTTGTCCGGAACTGGCGCGGTGAAGTCGAGTTGCTCACCCGTCGTGGGTTGTTTGAACCCGAGCTCACGGGCGTGTAGGAACTGACCGTCACCCTTCAGTGTCTTCTTGGGACCATACAATGGATCGCCCGCGACCGGATGGTTGATGTACGCCATGTGGACCCGAATTTGATGGGTCCGACCGGTCTCTAGGCGACAAGCAATCAACGTGTAGTTGCCGTAACGCTCCAGCACGCGGAAATGGGTCACAGCGGGGCGACCGTCAGCGACAATCGCCTGCTTCTTGCGGTCCTTGGGTGAACGACCTAGTGGGGCGCGAATAACCCCTTCTTCTTCCTTAAAGTTACCGTGCACGATGGCCACGTACTCGCGCAGGTTGGTCTTGGCCTGGAGTTGCGCCGACAAACTCTGGTGCGCATGGTCATTTTTAGCCACCATCAGAAGGCCCGACGTGTCCTTGTCGATGCGGTGCACGATGCCTGGCCGCAGCGTCCCGTTAATACTGGACAAGGGGCTGTGATACAGCAAGGCATTGACCAGCGTGTGGTTGGGATGCCCAGGGGCGGGATGGACGACCATACCTTGAGGCTTATTGACGACCAATACGTCATCGTCCTCGTAGACCACGTCTAAGGGAATATTTTCTGGTTCGAGATCCAGTGGTTCCGGATCCGGTAGCTCGATGTGGACCGTGTCGCCGGTCTTCGGTTTGTCCTTGGGCTTAGCCACCGCACCATTGACCGTGATCTGACCGGCCTCAATGGCGGACTTGGCCTGGGAACGCGAGATGGTATCGACTTGATCGGCCACCAACTTGTCTAACCGTTCCGTGGTCGTTACCGTAAATTCTTCTGTTTGCATCATTTAGCCTCCCGCCGATCGGTGATGTAGACCCCGATGGCAATTAGAATCACGCCGACCGTTAAGCAACTGTCGGCAAAGTTAAAGATGGGGAAATTGACGAAGTCGAGCTGAAACATGTCGACCACGTACCCCTGAGTTAAGCGGTCAATGAAATTTCCAATGGTGCCCGCCATCATGAGCGCCAAGCCGAGTTCTTCGACCCACTGGTCCCCCTTATTGCGGTACTGCCAAAAGAAGTAGCCCATGATACCTAAAGCGACGATGGCAATCACCGCAAAGAACCACATCTGGCCCTGTAAAATGCTCCAAGCCGCCCCGTCATTACGCAGGTGGGTCAAGGAGAGTATTCCCGGGATAACCGGGTGCTCGCCGCCAAGGGCGATGTTGACCACTACCGCGTGCTTGATCCACTGATCGGCAGCGACCAGGAGCACGATTAAGAGTGTATCTGCAATCAGCATAACTTCCGGAACACCTTTCCTATAAGTCGTTACCGAAAAGTATACCAGAAATTTCGGCGTTCTGACGATTCGGTCACGAGAAATTTTGCTTTGTTTCCTGCTAGCTTAAAAAGCCGTTACGTCTATGGACTGGCGTAACGACCTTTTGATTATATATTGCTGTGAAATGGCCGCGCTCCGGCTGCCAGGGATTCCGCCTGCTGTGGGGACGCTCCGGACTGAGAAGCGGTCCTCCGACTCGCTTTTAAGCCGTGAAAACCACACGTCTTAAAAGTCGCCCATAGTGGTCGCTGACAGCGACCACTATTTCCACGGCTGGCTGCATCCCTGGCCTCCTACGGCTCTGACTGATTTTTTCCAGCTTAATCGCTTAGCCCTAAGGTACGCAGACCGTTAAGATTGGCCGTTGCCATACAGCTATTCCCATAACAAATAAGTTGGCAAATACATATGTGGTCAATCTGTCCTATGCTTTCCGACTAATCTCTGCTAACTTATCTACCGTTTGGCTTTGATTAAGGTAACGCGACTAACATTCTATCTGTTTCTAGCCCAACTGTTACTACCAGTCTCTGCTACGATTCCCAAGTTAACGTGATTTACCGCCAAACGACACTAAGTTATTATCAGTTAATACGCCGAATAAATGGATCCAAAATTCATCAATAGTTATTGTGGAAAAACACAATCAAAGCCGGAGGAGGACAGAGATGTAGACGGCCGTGAAAGTGGTGTTAGCTGGCGATTTTTCAGCCAGCTTGCACCACGGGCGACTTTGAAGACGCGTGATCTTCGCGGCTTCAAATCGAGCGAGAAGACTGGTGTTTTTTCCAGTCTGAAGCGTCCCCACAGCAGGCGGAATCTCTGTCAGCCGCAGTGCGACCAGTTAATGCTAATACAAGTCACTTAACCAACGTCAGTTCACCCGCCGCCAACGTATAGACGTGGTCAAACAGCGGCAACACGCTCGCCGGGATATGGTGGTCGACCTCGATGACGGTCTTATTCAGCCGCAGAATCGTTTGATGAATGGCAATCGAGGTCTGCTCATCTAATGAGGCCGTGCCTTCATCGATGAAGATCAGGTCGCGGTCAAATAGAATGGCCCGAGCAATTTCTAACCGTTTGATCTGCCCACCGGAGAGGTTCTGGCCGCCCTCGCCGATCTGGTAGTCCATGCCGTCCTTTTCAATGAGCTCAGTCAAGCCGGCCCGTCGACAGGCCTGTAAGACCGCTTCATCCGTAAACGCCATGCCGAGAGTCACATTAAACCGTAGCGAGTCGTTGAACACGATTGGCGTTTGGTTGACCGTGCTCATCCCCGCGTAATCGGCCACCGCTTGGTCATTGATTTTCACCTGACCACTCGCCGGCTGTAGGGCACCGTCAATCAGCCGTAGCAGCGTCGTCTTTCCACTGCCGGATTCACCCTGAATCAAGATGTTTTCGCTCCGATTGACTTTCAGCGTAACGTCTTTGAGGATCGGCGTGCTATCCCGGTTAAAGGCCACCTGGTCTAAGGTTAACGTGCTAAAAGCCATCGTCGTCGCTGCAGGCGCCGTGGTTGGCTGCAGCGTCTGGTGAATGTGGTCGCGAATCTTCGTCGTACTATTTAAGGTGTTAAAGCTGCTGATCACACCCCGGGCACTGTTGATGATCATGTTAGACGAGTACTGGATCGCCACGAATTGGGCCAAACTGATGCGCCCAATGACCGCCGCATAGATCCCAATGCCAATGGGAATGTACGTGCAGAAGTAAAACAAGCCCTCCGCCACAGCGTTAGACAGGGCAATCGTATTCTTGGCCCCTGCGTTCGCCTGCTCGACACCTTGAATGGCCGGACCAGTCTTCCCTTCGACCCCACTAATCGCGCGGTACTGGCGAATCGAGAGCGCCCCGGTCAAAACGTCCTTTAGCATCCCCGACCAATGATTGTTGCGCGTCGACCAGATCCCCGTTTTGGCCCCAATCTGCTTGCCAAAGCGACCGGGAACCGCCGCCGGAATCACCATAAACGCCAAGAAGACCAGTGTGAGGACCACGTTATTTTTTAGCGAATAAATCAGCGTCACGACCGATGCGACCGCCAAACTGATCAATGTGAACAGCTGACGAATATAATTGTCCTCCAACAATTTCAGGTCATTCATGAAAAAAGACAGGTTAGTCGCCACGAAGTCCTTAGTGTCGACCGTCCGTTCCTGGAGCAGTCCCCGCAAAAGAGCCGCCTTTAACCGCTGATTGATGGCGACCACGTTCCGGTTGACCACCTTGGTGTTCCAGTACGTGAGCAGCGTAAAAATCAAATACCCACTGATAACGATGGCCACGAATGGCACCAGCCAGGCGAGGTGTTTGCCCCCGATGATGGTAAAAATAAAGGCGTACGTGGCGGCATTGAACGGCGTTTCCAACCCCAATAGAACGGCCATCAGGATTGCCAGCCCCATCAAGCGTTTATTGACAAATTTCATGAAGACTCCCCCAGTCTTTGCTAACGTTGTTGCTAACCATACACGTTGTCAGTCTCAACCTACAAGTTACCCCCCCATTTTATTTGGCAACTGAACTAAGTTAACGACTTCGTTAGGTGACTACGCCAACTCATCGCATCACGCCAACCCCTTAGCTATTTCGTGCTATGGTCGACCCTAACTTAAACATTAAGGAAGTGAGCGGCATGGTGGTCAACAAAAATATTATTCTGGTGAGTCAGTTTATCAACGACTTCGGGTCGGGGTTTTCGCGGGTGGCCCTGATTATTTTGATCACCACCTGGTTTCACGCCGCCATCTACGTGGGTATCTACTCCTTTTGCCTCTTCGTCCCCGGCATCGTCTTGGCCGCACCCATTGGCCACTTTGTCGATCAGCAGACCCAGTTGAAGCCTTTTTTGCTCAAAACGAGTCTGGCCGCAGCCGTGGCCGTCCTGTTGATCTTAGGGTTAGTTGCCTGGCAAGTAAAAAATTTTCCATTGCTCATCACCAGTGCCATTCTCTACGACACCTGTGCCTCCTTTTACGGCCCCATCATCACGAAGCTGACGGTCCGCCTGTTCACTGCCGACGTCTACAGCCGCCTCAACGCCGCCATCAGTACGGCTATGATGAGTGCCAGCCTGCTCTCGGGGGTTATCGTAACTGCCCTGATGACCGTCCTGCCGCTAGCCACGCTGTTTGTGGCGGACTTCTTATCCTATCTGATTGTTTTTGGCCTCTTGATCGGCCTTCACGAGAAATCAGTCACGGAGACGCCAGCCCCAACGACATTTTCCGGGTCGGCCTGGAATGGCTTTAGCTACGTGCGTCAGCTTTTTCAACAATTCCCGGCATTGGTCCCCGTGCTCGCGACCGCCTTGCTCTTCAACATCCTGTTGGCCCCCAACGACGTTTACTTCACTCAACTCGCCACCATGGTCTTTCACAATACCAAGGCGATCGGCCTCATGACGTCGGCATTCTCCATTGGCTTTCTGCTGGGATCCGTCCTATACCGCTGGCTGGCGAAGTCGGTTAGACTGCACACCTTCATTCAGATTTCGTTGGTGGAGATTCCCATTGCGTTCTTCCTGTTTGGCGAGTCGAAATGGTTACTGGGATCCCTGCTTGGCGTTGTTCTGTTGGGAAGCGCCCTGCCATTTTTCAATATCTCTAACAAAACCATCCTGCAAAAACAGGTCCCGGAAGCCGAGCTCGCCACCGTATCCAACAGCTACTACGCCCTCATCAACCTCAGTCAACCCATTGGCCTGCTGGGCATCCCCTTAGTCATCGACGCGCTGGGGATGCGGTCATTTACGTTGCTTGCTAGCGTGTCCTACCTCGCCATCGCCGGCGGGATCATTGCGACGAAGAAAATTTCACCGGCGTTGGACCGGTAGTGTACGTTGGGCGCACTGCGGCTGCCAGGGATTCCGCCTGCTGTGGGGACGCTTCAGACTGGAAAGACACCAGTCTTCTCGCTCGCTTTGAAGCCTCGAAGGAACACGAGTCTCCAAAGTCGCCCGTGCTGTAAGCTGGCTCAAAAGTCGCCCGTGCTGTAAGCTGGCTCAAAAATCGCCAGCTAACACCACCTCCACGGCTGGCTACATCCCTGTCCTCCTCCGGCTCTGAACGTTCTACTATGACAGTCACCAAAAGTCTTGCGTCCTCTAAAATTTGCCTCAAATAACCAATATCCACCAGAACGTGAGGGTTATTGTTGACTAAAGCTAATCACACCGAATTCAATTTTCTATGCCTTTGTGCCCATCAACGATAAAATCGTCACCATAGGACGCAGACAGGAGACGATAAAAATATGATTGATCCCCAAAAGCCTCAAAAAATACGACTCACAATTCGCATGGACCTGGTCCGCAAGCAAAAAGCCGAACAGGTAGCCAATAGCTTAGGCATCGACCTTACAGGGGCCGTCAATATGTTCATTTCCCAAATAATCAAAGAAAATGGCATGCCGTTTAAGCCGACTAATAATACTCTGACGATTGAAATAGACCAAGCACTAGAAGAAGTTGAAAACGGCGATACTAAAACCGCTTCAGTCGATGATTTTGTAAAGATTCTCGATAATCCTGAAGACTACGATGATTAGAAAAGTCAGATATACCAAACTATTTGAAGCGTTGCCTGAATGAAATCTACATTTGGGTAGCGTTTTCTTTTCACCCTTTATCTAACGAGCACCAGGTTGCCTAATTTGTTTGCTAATATCATTTGGTACGGTCGATTTAAAAAAGGCCGCCACGAGAGTTCCTCGCAACGACCTTCATTACTATTATTCAACTAAAACTTTAAGCTTTAGAACAAGCCCGTGATCTTCCCGTCAGCGTCAATGTCCATATCTAACGCTGCTGGGTGCTTAGGCAAACCCGGCATGGTCAAAACGTTCCCGGTCATGGCCACGACGAAGCCGGCACCCAAACGTGGGGCGAACTCGCGGACGTGAATCGTGAAGTCGCTGGGT
This sequence comes from Levilactobacillus andaensis, assembly GCF_016861695.1. GTDB lineage: Bacteria > Bacillota > Bacilli > Lactobacillales > Lactobacillaceae > Levilactobacillus > Levilactobacillus andaensis. The sequence continues at coordinate 144,215 of NZ_BOLP01000005.1, forward strand.
GCGCCCAGCGCATGCGCATCGTCCGTTAAGGAGTACTGGGTCTTCGCCATGCAGACGGGGAGCTTGTCCCAACCATACTTGGCGAAGGTCTTCAGTTGCCGTTGTGCCTTGGTCGACAGGTCAACCTTGGCCCCACCGTAGATTTTTTGGGTGATGGCCGTCATCTGGGTGACCAGGTCGGTATGTTCCGGCGTTAACCGCGTGAAATGACTCGGTTGCTTCGTTGCCGCAACCACCTTTTCGGCCAGATCAGCCGCACCGGCCCCGCCATCGGCCCAAACGGTCGTGGTGGCCACGGGCACATCTAAGGCGGCCACATCAGCCGTCAAGGCCGCAATTTCAGCATCGGTATCACTGGTGAAGCGGTTGATCGCCACGACGACCGGCACACCGTACTGCTGCATGCTGGCAATGTGGCGCTTCAGGTTGGCACTGCCTTGTTGTAAGGCAGCCACGTTTTCCTGTTCGAGGTCGGCTCGCTTGACACCACCATTGTACTTGAGGGCCCGAATTGTGGCCACAATGACCACGGCGTCCGGCGTCTTGCCCAGTACTGGTGTCTTGATGTCCATGAACTTCTCGCCACCCAGGTCGGCACCGAAACCAGCTTCGGTCACGGTGTAGTCCCCCAGTTGCAGGGCCGTCTGCGTCGCCAAGACCGAGTTACAGCCGTGAGCGATGTTGGCAAATGGTCCCCCATGGATGATCGCCGGGTTGTGTTCCAGCGTTTGGACCAGGTTAGGCTTGATGGCGTCCTTTAGCAGCAGGGTGATCGCCCCGCCGACCTTCAAGTCACCGACCGTCACGGGTTCGCGGTCGTAGTTGTAGCCAATCAGGATGCGGTTGACCCGGCGCTTCAAGTCGGTCAGGTCCTCACTCAGGCACAATACCGCCATGAGTTCACTGGCCACGGTAATGTCAAAGCCATCCTGACGCGGCACGCCGGAAGTCCGACCACCCAAACCAATCACCGTTTGCCGTAAAGCCCGGTCGTTGATATCTAGGACCCGTTTCCATACGATCTGGCGTGGGTCTAGGTTCAAGGCGTTTCCCTGTTGGATATGGTTGTCGATCAAGGCCGCCAAGGTATCGTGGGCCTCGGTCAAAGCGTGCATGTCACCCGTAAAATGCAGGTTGATGTCTTCCATGGGAACGACCTGAGCGTAACCCCCACCGGTCGCACCACCCTTTAGTCCCATGACGGGGCCGAGGGAAGGTTCCCGCAGAGCCAACACCGTCTGATGGCCTAAGCGGTTCATGGCATCCCCTAACCCAACGACCACGGTCGACTTGCCCTCACCGGCTGGGGTGGGGTTGATCGACGTGACCAGCACTAATTTTCCTTGAGGCCGTGGATTGGCCAAAGGCAGGTCGATTTTGGCCTTGGTGTGGCCGTATGGTTCGATCTGGTCGGGGGTCAACCCCAGCTTAGCCGCAATCTTTTCAATCGGTTCTAACTTGGTTGCTTGTGAAATTTCAATATCGTTCAATAAACTTACTCCTCCTTAGCGTTTGCCGTCATGGCATCCTGAATCAAACCGGCGAGTTCAATGGCAGAGTTCCGTGGTAACAGGAACTGATAAATTTTTCCTTGCGCCACGATGCCGAGCCGGTAACGGGCCAAATTCACACTGCTGACATGGTCCAAAGGAATCACTAAATGGCGGTGATTCAAGACCGTACTGACGGTCAACACGCCGTTTGCCATGGTAATATTTCTGTAGTGGATCTCTAGCCAGCACAGAAAGGCAAAGGCCACGAAGAGCCCCAGCGTGTACCAATTGAAGTGGGTGACCTCTAGCCAGAAGATGGCCCCGAGCATCAGGACCATTAACGTCCAGCTCCAGTTGATCACACTGCTAATTGGGTTTGGTTGATACAAAAAACGCCGTTCCTGGGTTATCATTACTTACAACACCTCACGAATGAATTGGAGTGATTCTTGTGTATTCTTTGTATACGGACGCCGCGACACAGCCTCAGAGTGGGTTGAGTGCCGGGGGCATCTTGATTATTCACGACCACCAGCAGACCCAGTTAAAAGCCGTCTTGCACGCCACCACCAACCACACCGCCGAATTTGAGATTGCCCGCCTGGGGTTTGAGAAATTGGCGGCGTTAGTCGGTGACCAGGCGCAACAGGCCACGGTCCTATTTTATACCGATAGCCAAATCGTTAGCGACAGTTTGGCCAAACATTATGCGAAACATTACCAAAAATTAGTCGACGAGTTGTTAGCTGCGCAGGCACCCTTTCAATTGGTCCTGACGCAATGGGTCCCCGAAAAACAGAATCAGGGCGCCCACACGCTAGCCAATCAGGCCCTTCACTTCGCGGAAGACGCCAAGTAGGTCGTCAATGGCAATTCGTATTCGCTCCAGTCGGGAGTTCCACCATAGAGCGCTGAACCGGCCAATAACCGACCAATTTGCGGTCCCGTTGTCAGACCAGAAGATCCCAGGCCGGAAGCCACCAAGAACGTCTCGTGTTCCGGTAGCGGCCCGAAGAATGGCGCAAAGTCACTGGTGTAGGCCCTAGTTCCGACGCGTACGCCCGTCAAACTATCGGCGGTCAGACCCGGCATCAACCGTTGGGCACTGCCCAAGAGGTCGGCCGTCACCGCTGGATCGACGGTCAAATTGAACTTGCCGTCGTCTTCGTGAGTGGCTCCCACGATCAATTTTCCGTGACCAAACGGCACAAAGTCCCGTTCGCCCTCGGGCATGACCACGGGCATATTTTCCTGTAGTGGATAGTCCTTGACGGCTAACTCGATCAGTTGGCCCTTCTGTGCCCGCACATCGGCAACGACGCCTAATGGGGCCAGGAGGTCCTTCAACCAAGCTCCCGCCGCAACGATGACCCGGTCAAACTGCCGGTTGCCTAAAGAGGTCACGACTTGGCCGTTGGGGGTCAAGGAGACGCGTTCATGGCGAACCGTTAAGTTCTTGGCGCTGGCCCGGTCAAGCAGATTGTTGACCAATGCGGCACCGTCAACGCGGGCACCACCACTGATGAAGACGCCAGGTTGAGCATTTCCTAACAGGGGCACCTTGGCTTGTACCTCGGCAGCCGTGAGCGTTGAGACCGCCCCCATGGTCGCCGCGTCTTGCCGCCGTTCCTGAGCTAACTGGTACAGCACTTCTAAGTCGGTTGGGACTTCGCGGGTCACGATGGTCCCCGTTTGTTGGTAAACTTCGGTTCCTAATTGAGCGTCGTGAATCAATTCGGGATATAAATCGGCCCCCGCCTTGGCTAAATGGTACCAGCGTTGATTCCGCCGTTTGGATAACCAGGGTGAAATGATGCCGGCCGCGGCCTTACTGGCTTGACCGACCCCCTCGTCAAATAACGTGACCTTAACCTGTTGGGCGCCAGGCAACGTACTCAAGTAATAAGCAGCGGTCGCCCCGACGATCCCACCACCGATGATGGCAATTCTCTTTTGCATATTTTACCTCCTGATATAGAAAGTACTGAAGCGGGCGTTGGCGACCAAATGACTGGCTGGTGTCAGCGCCCGTGGCTACCTTTCATTTTAGCATAAGTTCTCCCGCTACAACCAACCCAAGTCCGACTGACTAAAACGGTCGCCTCCAGCTGCTATATTGATATAGATTGCCGCACTACGGCTGCCAGGGATTCCGCCTGCTGTGGGGACGCTTCAGCCTGAGGTTCGGGCTTCTCGCTCGCTTTTAAGCCGCGAAGTTCATGCGTCTTAAAAGTCGCCCATAGTGATCGCTACAAGCGACCACTATTTCCACGGCTGGCTGCATCCCTGGCCTCCTCCGGCTCTGATTGTTCTCTCTGATAACGAACGTTAGAGAACCAAACTTGCTGTGAATTCGTCGAGAAAATTGATAAGTTTCTTGTGGTTATTACCTTGTATTTCCCAAAACAGCCACCCAATTAGTCAAAACCCTCCAAACTGTTTTTAAACTACTCATCAAACAAGACCGCATCGGCGGACACGGTCCCAACATAACGAATCCAATACTACCTCTTATTCTTTTCGGGCGGCGTGATTAATATTGCTGCCAATTGGGTCAGCAATGGCTGTGTCGAATCCCCCCAACATCTGGGACAGATGATCGCTCGCTTCGCATTAAGTCCTTCAAACTAGTAGGTAAGACAGATGAAGGCGGCCATTCTGTATGGGTCGCCTTCATTTTTTAATTTATAATATTCGTATGTAGCCGCACCACCCTTGATATGACGAGCGATGTACGCTTCCTCAATCCGTGTGCTTTCAGTGCAGACCATGATATACTATCTCCAACCTGTTTTCACCGCTTACAAAGAATAAAGTAACTTATAAAGCGAACGCGTTCATTTTAATTAATTACGTAGTGAGGAGTCGGAATCTAATATGAATTATGTCTTTGATGTTGACGGTACGCTAAGTTTTAACGGCACAAGCATCTCGGCCGAAATTACAGAAGGTCTAAAAGGCTTAGAAAAACACGGTCATCACTTAATCTTCGCTTCTGCTCGTCCGATAAGAGATTTACTCCCCATTGTTCCCGAATTTCGGCACAACCTGCTAATTGGCGGGAATGGCGCTATCGTCTCGCAAGCTGATACGATTAAGGTTATGACCCCAATTGCTACACCAGACAGGGATTACCTGAAAGCCTTAATCACCCACTATAATTTGGATTATGTGGTTGATGGCGATTGGGATTACGCCGCGCACGTTTCACCAGATAATTTGCTCACAAAACAGCTCGATCCAGACCATCTCGCACATAACGTTCCCGTGGAACAGATCACAACAACCATTAAAGTAATCCTCTTAGGGATGGTTGATCAACAATTGGAAAAAATTGTACGGTTGGTTACTGACCATACGAACCTAGAAATTGTGCAGCACGTCGGTGAAGGTAACCTAGATCTGACTGCACAGAACATTAATAAGGCTAATACGTTAGCCTTATTAGGAATTCATGATTATATCGCCTTTGGTAATGATATGAATGACGTCAAGATGCTTTCGCAGGCCGCCACTAGTTTTTGGGTGAACAGCAAGTCGGCGTTACTCGAACAAGCTGAATCTTTTGCTCATACAATCGTGGGTCCTGATCAAGTTGCGGCGGTAATCCATCAATTAGGCTAGTCACCGCAAGGGCACCTTGGCTCCTGTCACACTTAATGGACATTATCCGGTGTGATGGTATAAAAATGACTGGATTGGTTTTCGCGATAGTATTTCTAAAGCTGATTGTGAATGGCACGAGGCAGATAACTAATGTACAATCCTGCACAGACAGGCCTAGTTTACATCAATTTTGGTCATGAAATTCAAAAGCACCGTCCTGGATTGGTAGTCAGCAAAACAGTTTTTAATCAGCTAACCGGATTCTGTCTGATTTGTCCTATTACCAGTACACGGCGGATATTTGGCACGTACATCACGATAAAGACCACCCTAGTTTAAGATTCTTACAGTCGTTTTCGATTAAACGCCCAAATCGTCACACCTAAAAGCACCAGTGCCCCCACCACCGCGACGCCGCATGCCGGTAAAATGTGCGTGATTTTCTCCGTGCCGCGGACCAGGTCGAGGTTATCCGTCACCAAGGCAATCGGGTTCCACCGTTTGACGGCCTTCACGTAATTTAGCAACGCTAGGCCCGCAAAGACCAGGGCCGCCGTCAAGAAGCCCGCGTAATTGCTATTGATCAGTGTGGACCCCAGCAAGACCACCGCCACGAAGAACAGGCCGAAGAGTAAGACTGGCCAAATCGCCAGCCAGACGTGTGGGCTCTTGTCGTCCGGGAAATAATACGCCGTGTAGCCCCACGTGATGAGAAACGACCCACCAATGGCGACCACCCACTGTACAACGGCCACCAGATACTTGGCGATGATGACCGCGTACCGTGGCAGGCCCTTGGTCACCAAATTGACCAGGGTCCCCCCGCTGACCTCCTGACTGACCGCGCCACTGAAGACCAGGGCCAATAAGAAGATACCGATTTGCGACGTGTTCTTGTAAAATTGTTGCCACGAGTCGCTACTGGTCGGCTGCGGCAATTTAATCGACAATTGATCACCCAGCGCCAACTTCATCAGGTCAGGCATGAGTTTCGCCATCAGTGGGGCCTCGATACCGAAGATGACAAAGACCACCGCCAAAATTAAGACGTGGTAGTTCCGCCAGGCCGCTAGCCATTCCTTATGCCAAAAGGTCAGTGTCGCGCTCATGCTGTCACCTCCCGGAAGATATCTTCCAAACTAGTCTCCTGGCGATCCACGACTAATGGGACCACGTGAGCTGCCAGGAGCGCCTTTAAAATGGCTTCAACCATGGTCGCGTAGTCACCCCGAAAGGGCACCGCCACGTGCGTCGCCACCTGAGTTGCCGGTCTCCCTATGACCGCTACCGCTTGCTGGGCAATTTCTGGCGACGCAAATTCCAATTGGACCTTGGGCCGTGCGTACTGGCGCTTCAACGCGTTCAAGTCGCCTTGGACCTGTAAGACGCCATCGTGCAGAATCCCCACCTGATCACTGATGCGCTCCACGTCGGGTAAAATGTGCGTGGAAAACAAGATCGTCATTTCACCACGCAAGCTTGCCAGCAGATCTAAAAAGTCACTGCGGCCGTTCGGGTCCAACGCCGAGGTCGGTTCGTCACAGATCAACAGTTGCGGGCGATTCAGCAAGGCCTGTGCGATACCTAAACGCTGCTTCATCCCCCGCGAAAAGCCGTGGATGCGGTGCTTATTTTGCGGCAGGTCGACCGTCTTTAACATGGCCGTGATGCGGTTGGCCAGGTCCGGTTGCCGTATCCCCGTTAGCCGGCCACACAAGGTCAGATATTCCGTGGGCGTCATGTAGCCGTAGTACGCCGGCACGTCCGGCAAATAACCGACCACCTGATTGGCCACGGTCCGGCCATAACGGACGGGCTGGCCCGCCACGGTGATTTGGCCCGCATCTAGTGTGTCCAATCCCAAGATCAATTTCATGGTCGTCGTCTTACCGGCCCCGTTTTCCCCGACAAAACCGAAGATCGACCCGGTGGGCACCGTCAAGTCGAGTCCCTTTAACACCTGCTTGTCGCCGAAACGCTTGGTGACGCGCTGAAGATCCAAGATGGCCACTCAGTCCACCTCCCGACCGAAAATGAAGTACGCGATGGCCCCGAACGGCTGGACGAGTACGATGGCTAACGTCCAGATGAGTCGGTTGCCGTGGCGCACCGTTTGGCGACGATACAGGCTGACCAGCGCCGCAATCAGTAGCCCCAGTTCTAGCACAATCAGCGGCACGAACAGCGGTAAATTATTAAAAAACAAGTCGGAATTATGCATGGTTTAAGCGCTCCTTTATCTGCGTTAGTCGTTGAACGATCGGTTGAAACTCGACGATCTCTAGGTAAGGTTTAAAAACTGGATTGTCGAGGACCACCGTCACAAAATCCGTTTGCAAGTGATGCTCATCGCGGGGCAAGGCGTGGCCCAGGTCAGTCTGATCCAGCCACTCGTCGATGGCATCGAAGTAGGCATCCCCGTGTAAACGCAACGGAAATTTCACGGCCGCTAAACAGTTAACGTAGGCCGTTAAACACGTGTGGACCGCCGCCGAATCGTGCTGTTGCGCGTAACCCATGGCCGCCGAGACGTCGAAATTAATGACGGAGGCCGGATTCAATTTGGCCAGATCAAAGGTGGCAATGAATACCTGCCCACGCGTATAGGTCGCCCGAAACTTTTCCGGTTGCCCGACCACCAGCTGGAGGTAATTGGTCAATTGGCTAGCCATGACCGTCACGTACTGGTAGAGCGCGCTCTGGGTGGTCGCCATCGCCCGGTGATCATCGCCCTTCAAGTGATAGGCCCAGGCAATCAGGCTCTCACTAGGAAAGTACGCGGGGACGAACTGGCCTAGCGCCGTCAACACATCATCGGGTCGCTGGAGCAGCAAGGAGCAGTACGCCGAAAAGTCACGGGCTTTCTCTAAAAGGACCGGGTCCGTACTGAGCTCGGTGACGCGGGCAAAGAGTTCCTGCGCACGGGTCAGGTACTGGTTTAATTTATCGACCGCCGTTTCCCCTGGCAACAGGTCCCCGTGATTCAACAGGAGCTGCCCCATCTCCAGCAGCAACGGCGCACACGAGTAGTAGCGGTGAATGGTGTCTTCGATGGCTGCCAAAACATCCGTGGCTGGTCGCGTGGCGAACTGGGCGACCAGTGACGCGTACAACTGCCGAATCTGTTTGGTGGTCAGCTGACTACTGTAGGCCATCAGGGTGTCGATCGAAACGTTGAAGAACGCCGCTAGTAATGGCAACAGCGTAATATCTGGATACGACTGACCGGTCTCCCATTTCGACACGGAGGCCTTAGAAACGCCCACAAAATCCGCCAACTGCTGCTGAGTGACGCCCTTGGCCTTGCGCTTCTGTAGAATGACTGGTCCTAGGTTTAGGCTCATGATGTACTCCTCCCTTATTGGTTATATCCATTATATCTGGTTGACAAAGTTTCTTGTAGCGATAGATTGTTAACTTCTGGCCGAGAATGTTAACCCTGAGGCAACTTAGTTTTTCTTTGCCTTAATGGCTGCCGGATATCGGCTGGAACGGGGCACGCCCCTCCTAATTACTGCCTTAAACTCTGAAGATCCGATAGCAAAAAGAACCGGCCACCACATTTTTCATGTGGGACCGGTTCTTTTTAAAATATTGGAAATCTTAGTTTACTTGAAGACCAAGAAGCGGTCGTTGTCAGCCAGGTAGTCCTTGGCATCAGCTGGGCTTTCGATGGAACCAAAGTCCATTTCACCACGGAGCTTCCAGCTACCAGGAATGTTAAAGGCAGCGCGGACTTCGTCGTCAATTAGTGGGTTGTAATGTTGCAGGTTAGCCCCGATACCGTTTTCGGCCAGTGCAGTCCAAACAGCTTGTTGGGCCCCACCTTGGGATTGTTCGGACCAGTCTTGGAAGTTGGCGGCATACAGGGGGAAGTTCTCTTCGAACTCCTTGACCGTCTTGGTTTCCGTGTAGAACAAGATCGTTCCAAAGGCGGCCTTGAAGGCGTTGACCTTCGCCGTTGTCTTGGCAAAAGCGGCTTCGTCCGGAACCTCTTGCTTCAAGCGGTCGATCACGATGTCCCACAGTTTTTCGTGGGACTTGCCAAATAGAATCACGGCACGTTGCGTCTGGTTGTTGAAGGACGTTGGCGTCTGCTTGATGCTTTCTTGGATCAGCGTTGTCAAGTCGTCCGTTGATAACTTGACGTTGCGGCCTAAGTTGTAAATCGTCCGCCGTTGTTTAGACAGTTCAATAAATTTCGTTTCCATAGTTGATATAACCTCACTTTAATTTTCCAATTCATTAATGGATAGTTTCATTAAAACCGTAGCTCTAGTTTATCACTTACTTTTTGAAAGTAAAGAGTTTCGTTAGCTACTTGATAAGTGTGTTCACATGTTGCCGTCATCCAGTCCAACAGTGCTGCGGGTCAAGCGGCTCGCCCGTACCCTGTTGGACTAACTGGACTGGCGTTAACGTGGCGCCCAGCCGATGACTATTTTGAATCCGCCAGTCGGTGATCTGTTGATAGTCCCCACTAGCTAAAATTGCTGTGAACGGCAATTTCTGCCTCATAGTGTGGTAAAACTGCGCCGCGTAGAGTTGGCCCAACAGATAGGTTGCATTCAGTCTAGCACGTCCTTCGGTGAAACACCCGTGACTCTTTGTGACATATGGTGTAGTAGTACTTTCGATTCGGTCGATAGCGACTGTTACAGTCATTATCTCAGTCGTCTAAGAATACTGTGTAAGCCGAGAGGTCGGCAGATATGGGCTCAGGCGTGTCGTTCTGCTTAGTCGGCGTTTCTTGCCGGGTTAGCAGAAAACCAATCTTGGAGACTCACGACTTTCGAGGCTTCAAGTTGTGTTCGCACCGTTTCAGCCCATATCTGGCGGCCGGTAAGGCGACCATCAGATCACATCACGCCCGCAATAACCGCATCAGCTGCATCGTGAGGTCTTCCGCCGTTACCGGATACGTTGGCAATTGCAATAACGTTCCCAGTAAGAACGTCCAGATGGCTGGGGCTGCCTGGTCGACCGGCAACGTTCCCGGCTGTTGGGCAGCCAGCAACGTGACGACCGTTTGTAAGCTTTGCGGCGCTGGAAATGGTGCCTGTAAAAGAAAAACGATCGCCTGGGGATGGTCCTGCGCGTAGGTCAGCAGATTTGCGACCATCCGTTGGAGCATCGCCGTGGCGTTGGGCGAATCCAGAACACCTTCCCGTAACGCAGCGGCCAATTCTTCTTGAAATTCCACTCGCAGGGCAGCCAGCAAGCTTGCCTTGTCCGGAAAATGACGATAAACGGCCGCTGGAGTCACGGCCAAGAATCGGGCAATTTGCCGTAAAGATAATTGGTCGACCCCCGCTTCTTCTAATTGCTGCCGGGCCTGCTGCTGAATGGCGGCGGCCAAATTTTTACGATGATACGGTTGTTTCACCATGACCAACGACCTCCTCTTAAATCCTATGTTAGCACTGCTCATGCTCTTATGTTAGCACTGCTCATGCTCTTATGTTATCACTGTTCACTTTAAAAGTAAACAATGATAACATATAGATGTAATTGATGATAACATCTATCGTTTTTACCACTTCCTTACGCAGTTTTTACACCCCCTTTTCACCTAAAAGTTTTACAATAAGAGTATCGTTACTTTTTCGAGAAGAGAGGGAATTTCTGTGTCTAATAGCGTTTCAGCTCGCCGGCTCACCTGGCAGTTCATTGGGTCTTGGGTCGTCTGGTTAATTGTTCAAGTGACTTTAAACGTCCCCATTAACCATCATTTCCATGGCTGGCCCCAGGAGATTCTCCTGGACGCCGTCAAGTTAACGGTTTGGATTGGTGCCGGGTGGTTGTTCACCCATCAGGCTCGCCAGGGAACCTTGACCCTGACCAACCGTGAACAGTGGCGGCCCAACTGGCATTTTACCGCCGGTTACGTTGTTTGGGTCGCGATTGTCTTGTATCTCGGGCTACAATTCTGGTTACTGCATCATGGTCTCCGGGTCAACCGGACCTTCATCCCTCAATACTGGGGACAGTACTTCCTAGTCGTAGGGGTCGCCGAGGAATTCGTTACGCGTGGCTATTTCCTAAATGCCCTCCTGAAGAAAACGTCATTTGCGAAAGCTAACGTGATTCAGGCCTTGGGATTTGCGAGCATGCACATCCCCCGCTACCTAACGACCGTTCCGGCCATGAGTGTCGGTACCTGGTTAAGTAATTTAGTCTCCGTCTTCGTCCTGGGATTACTGTTCGGCTGGCTGTACAAAAATAGCCGCTCACTGTGGCCCGGTATCGCCGTCCACATGACCTGGGATATTCTGGTCACCCTCTTCGGCTAAGACAAACAAAAAATGGTGTCACCTCCGCAGATGGGAGTGACACCATTTTTTAGTTGCTTAAGCTAAGGTTCGGCGTTTCAGGTAACCCAGGAGAACACTTAAAAAGGCAAACGGCAGGAAGAAACTAAATAGTGTCGTGACCAATTCCGGTGCAATTGTGACGGCCAAGATGAGGTCGATCACGCCAACCAGCAGACTGACGACCAGCAGGACCCGCCAAATGACTCGGCTGAGATGCTGCTGATAAGTTAACCCGTAGACCAACAGCGTTAAGGCCGTGGTCAATAATAGGGCCCGGTCAATGACCGGTAATGTCAATAGTCCGGTTAATCCTAGGGCGACGATACTGAGCCCGATAAAGAAGTAACCGTACCAGCGTTGCGTTTGCACAGTGGATTTCACGATTATCGCTTCCTTTACCTATTCTTCACACCTTTAGTTTAACTGATTATGTAACCGCTTACAACAGTTTGGTCTGTCTGCCCGCTATTTTTTCGAGTAGCAGCCAGAAATTTCCTAATGATCGACGTGCAAGTCACCATTCCACTCGTCACTCGTGACGGCGGCGACCTCATGATTAAAGACCCGTAGCAAGGTCGGCATCGACGCCGCACTCTTCTCCGCCGTCATTTCGCTCAGCGGTAGCCAACAGATCTGACCCTCATCACTGGCCTGCAACTCACCAGTAAATTCCGAACCGCGGTAGAGCAAGCCGAGCTTTCGTTGCTGGCGGGACTCGTCAAACCATTCACACGTGCCGCAAAAGCTCACGGACTTTAAATGAAGGCCGGTTTCTTCATAGACTTCCCGAATCGCCGCCGACGCACAGGTCTCCCCAACTTCGACATGGCCACCAGGAAAACTGTGTCCGGCTTTCCACGGCACATTAACTTTATCTTCCACTAGGACCCGGTGAGTCTGCGGGTCGGTCACCATGATCATCGTGACTAACTCGACTGGTTGCGTTCGTGACATTTTCTGTTCCTCCAATTTAGGATAATTGTTTTTAGTTTCTGCCAAGTGAGATGTAACAAATAAGTCGCCGTAAACGACCAAACCCACGTCAAAACATAACACAGTAACAGTCCCCAGCCCACGTGACGGCTAGCCAATTGCCGGCCAAACGCCGACCAGATCAGTGTCAGCCAAAAAACGTTCGCCAAGTACGCCCGGTAAGCATAGGTCGCCAGCCAATGAATCACAGGTAGCCACCGTGACTGCCGCCGAAGCTGCCAAATGGCCAAGCTGACGATCAGGCCAATGGCACTCAGCGCATACAAGACGTTGGCCGGTAAGTAGTAACTACTGCGAACTAGCGACAACGGCTGTACCTGTAATAATTGGTGGACTTGCCAGCCAACCGCCACGCCACCGAAGACGAGACATGGCACCGCTAACCAGCGCCATTGCCGAACACGCGGCCATACCAAGTACAGCACGATTCCTAAGACGGCATACGGGACAAAGCCTAAGAAAATGCGGTCCGTCAGATACCAGCGACCATAGCGCGCCGTATCGTAGATCCAATATGTATAGGCCCACATCCCCAGTGCATAGGTAATCGTCGTGCTCTCCAGCAGAAATTTTCGCCGGCCAATTGTCGTGGCCCACTGCCGCAACACCCACCAGACGGGCATCAATAAAATGATCTGGAGCATCATCGTATTGTACCAGAGGTGTGGCGCCGCATTCCCATTCACCATTTGCCAGAGAAATTGCTCAACGGTACGAGCCGGCTGGTGTTGCTGAACGCTAGGTAAAATCAAGAGGTAGGCCAGCGTCCACCATAGGGTCGGGACGCCGAGCGCATGCCACTGTTGCCGGTAATATTGCGTCAGCGATGGTCGCGGAATCGTCGTCCGCATCGTGGAAAAGAGGATACCACAGATAAACGCCGGTGCCGTGAATTTAATAGCGGCATAAAGCCAGGCAATCGGCACGCGCTGTGCTTGCCCGGCCGCGGTCGTCAGGCCCAGACTCAATACGGTCTGGCCCATGACCGCCGTGCAAGCGAACGCCTTGAGATAGTCGCCAACGTCCGCCAGTTGTTCCCTTTGTACTTTCGTCTCCCTCATCGCCTTTACCCTTTTCATTTTAGCAAGCGGCTTAGGTTGCTGTAAAGAGCAATTCTTATGTTGGTGAAAAATGGTCGCGCTACGGCTGCCAGGGATTCCGCCTGCTGTGGGGACGCTTCAGCCTGGAAGAACACCAGGCTTCTCGCTCGCTTTTAAGCCGCAAAAAATGCGTCTCAAAAGTCGCCCATCTTGGTAGCTGTGAGCTATCAAGATTTCCACGGCTGGCTACACCCCTGTCCTCCTCCGGCTCAGATTGATCACGACCACAAGAAGCATTTAAAGAAAGCCGCCATTCCTGCCAACGGAAATACCCACCATTCTCATACGCATAACGATTTTTCTACTATATAAGATATAAGCTGTAGCAGCTTTCACTTATCGACCGATAGGCAACACGTATATCAATTTTTCTCAAAATCATCAGACAGGCTCAACAAAGCAAATCCTAAATTCATCGCAAACAAAAAGACGGCTCACTGGCCGCCTTTATTTTGCCTATTACTTAAGCTTCACGCTCATTCTTTTTAGATGATTTTTCTAACCAGTTTTCAATGCTGTAGCAGGCTAACCCAAGGAACGCGAATACCAGTGGAAAAGCAATCCACAGCACCGACTTCATTAGCATGAGTACCAAGCTCAATAACCCCACTGCCAGAACAACCAAGACGATCAAAGCAATCTTGTCTTTCGTCATTTTAATCTCCCCCAAACTAAAGTTGTCACTTCATGGCCCCTAACCACAACCGTAGCTTACCAGAAAAAATGATTAACGACAATCATCTTGACCAAACTTAAGAAAGTTACTACCTTTACTTGCCATTATCATGAGTGGGCTGAACTGTTGGGCGCTGCAGTCGTTGGAGTTGGCCCTTAAATTCTGGCGCGTAGAGTTCCTGGTCGGGATGAAAATCCGCCAACCGCTCGCTCAAGCCCACCGTGTAGTCGACTTGTTCACCGTGCTCGCCCTGATCCAATCCCAGGCGTTCCTCGGTCGCATCGACTCGCATTGGCGTCAGCCGCCGTAAAATTAAAATCAAGACGCTTCCCATCACGGCAACCAAGGCAATCGTGAAGCCGGTCGCCAATAGTTGAATGCCTAGCAGGTGCCAACCGCCACCGTAGGCCAGCCCATTTTGCGTAATCGTGGGGTTCACGGCCTTGGTCGCAAAGACTCCGGTCAAAATACTGCCGACGATGCCGCTCACCCCATGACAACCGAAGGCATCCAGCGCATCGTCCACGCCCAATCGTGGCTTCAACAGCTGAATAAACCCATAACTAGCCAACGTGGCCAGCGCGCCAATTGCCACGGACCCCATGATGGTCACGTAACCGGCAGCTGGCGTAATGGCGACCAGCCCACAGAGTGTCCCGGTGCAGACCCCGACCAGAGTTGGCTTGCCCGTCGTCCAAATGTCTAAGAACATCCAGACGACCATGGCCGTCGCCGTTGCCACCGTACTGGTGAGGGCTGCTTGCATGGCGACCCCGTTAACGGCTAAGGCACTGCCCGCGTTGAAGCCGTACCAGCCGATCCATAAGATGGCCGTTCCCAACAGTACCCACGGTAAATTGTAGTGTTGCGTTGGGATATCCTTTGCCAACCGCGGTCCCAGCCAAGCTGACAAGACCAGCGCTGTGACCCCGGCGTTGATGTGAACGACCGTCCCGCCGGCGAAGTCCAGCACACCCAATTTGGCCAGCCAACCAGCCGGGCTCCAGACCAAATGGACCATCGGGTAATAGATCAATATGGACCACAAAACCAGAAAAGTCAGGAGAAACTTGAAGCGAATCCGGCCGACCACCGCCCCGACGAACAGTGCCGGGGTAATGATGGCAAACATCATTTGAAATAGGGAGTAGACTCCCACTGGAATATGGGTGGCCGTTAAGCTCGTCAATTTGATACCGGCCATAAACGCGTGGTTCAAATTCCCTATAATCCCACCAATATTGCCGGAAAAGGCTAGTGTGTAGCCCAGAAATACCCAGAGTAAGATTGCGACCCCAGTCATAATGAAGACCGACAACATCGTGTTGACCACGTTTTTCTCGGACACCAGACCACCATAGAAGAAAGCCAGCCCCGGAGTCATGAATAAAACTAAAATGCTCGCGATAATGACAAATGCCGTATTTGCAAGATTCATTAGCGACGCCCTCTCTTTGCCTTTGATGTTAGAAATTATAACACCGGTTTTCAGAAAAAACAGGGAAATCTCTTCAAAACGACCTCGTTTGCCGGGTAATTTAACGAACAAAAGGACGTGCTAGCCTTTAGCTAACGCGATTCGCGTGCATTCCCCGTTTTAATGTTAGATTTTGTGACGTTAACCATCATTTACCAGCTAAGGTCCCGCTAAGTACCCACCCTGCTTTGTGGCCCACTTTCTAGCGCAATCATTTGTTGCTTAACAGTGCAATGCTGATCTGTGTCTAAAAAAGACAGCCGAACGGTTAGCTTGTGAGCTTTAGTGTGATCAGAAATTAAGCGCAACAAGTTGCCTACTTATCCCATGTCTCGGCACCATAATAGTCAAAAATAAGAATGGTTCTTACAGAACTTTTGAAATTCTGTAAGAACCATTTTGGGGTTATACCCCAATTTCTTTCAAATCCAAGCTCATTCATCAACACGAGTTGACGCAGAATGCCACCAATTGCATCTATAACTTCAATGTTTCTTTTGCGATTGTTTCTTGATCCGTTCTTTTTCCGAATTATATCCACGAATAAATCCGCTGATCTCAGAAGCTTTGTTATCCGTAATTTTATTCACAACATCAATTGTCAACTCTGGATACGCTGCAAATGTCCCGCTCTTTTGATAATCGCTTTGGGCTTTTTGGACGCCCATTTCAAAATCGGTCAGATTAGATTGTTGAGTCTTCTCGGTTTTCCAAGAAGTATAGGCAGTTTTGGCATCATCATAGTTTCCCGCTTCATAATTCTCTTTCACATAATTATGGATATCTTTCAGCATACTCATCGTACCCGCCCACTTTCTGAGTTTCTAAACACATCTACCACACTCACGCTAGGTGCTTCTCAACTAATTTATCGCTAACCAGCTTGTAATGGATCTTCAATTACCGTAATCAAAAAGTTTTCACTATCTATTTGCATGACTATAATCAAAAATTCCGCAAAATTCAAAAGATAAGCGTGAACGACTATAGTTAGGGTGGATTACCATCTAAACATCATCCAAATAGTTGCAAATTAAAGTGGCAGTCTAACTCTCTAAAAAATAGCAATCAGGCCGCATCTGACGGTCGACAAGGCGACTCAACCGCTATGTTGCCTAGTTTTAGGAACACAATTGTTGTTAGAACTGACATGAGCCGTACTTTGGAACTTTCTTTAGTCAAATAGATCGATTACCAACAACAGCTATTTTAGAACCCAAAAAGCCAGTCTTAAGACTTCGACAACGTCAAAATCTTAAAACTGGCTTTCACCATTTCTTAAATTATTTACCACTTACGCACAGCCCGCGGAATCATCTTGCGAATGCCGCCGCGTGGATCCTTCACGTCGCCTTCATAGCGTGGAATCAGGTGAATGTGCGCGTGCTGAACCGTCTGTCCAGCCGCCGCATTCACGTTGATACCGATGTTATAGCCGGCCGGATGAAATTTATCATCCAGGAAGTCCTTGGCAACAAACGTTAAGGCGTCCATCGCCTGTCGCGTTTCCGCTGGCACGTCAAAGTACGTGGCGTAGTGTTGCTTGGGCACGATCAGCAGATGGCCCTTGCGCACGGGATGCAAGTCCCAGAACGCCTTGGCCAGCTCATTTTCTAAAACCAGCTCGTCTTTTTGACAAAAAATACAATCTGCTTTAATCATGCGACCTACTCCTTATGACGTGGCTTGCGCTTTCCCCAGAACTGGAAGTAATCGGTCCGTAACGCCCCGTTGTACAGTTTCCGTGTCTTCGTGGCCTTTTGACCGTAGAAGTGTTCAAATTCCAAGTCGGCCGTCAAAATGTACTTCGACCAGTCCGTCAGTGGCTTGAAGACCTGACCCATTTGCTTGTAGAGTTCCCGCACACTGGCTTGGTCGCTCAACCGTTCCCCATATGGTGGGTTAGCGACGATGACCCCGTCTTCGAGGTCCGTCTTGAAGTCTTGCACAGCTAGTTGGCTAAATGAAATATCTTGTGACAAGCCGGCCTCTTGAGCGTTTCGCTTAGCAATTTCGACCATGTTCTCATCGATATCGGAACCGAAGATCTGGAGTGGCGTGTCGTAATCGGCCTTGGCATCGGCTTCATCACGCACCTTGTCACTCAGCTCTTGGGGCACCCAATCCCAGCTCTCACAGGTGAAGTCTCGGTTGAACCCAGGGGCCAAGTTGCGGCCGATCATGGCTGCTTCGATGGGAATCGTTCCGGACCCACAAACGGGATCCCAGAATGGCATATTCTTGTGCCAACTCGTCAGCGCAATCAACGCAGCGGCCATGTTTTCCTTCAGTGGCGCGCTCCCTTTACCGACCCGGTAGCCACGCTTAAAGAGACTTGACCCAGTCGTATCCAGCGTCAACATCACGTGATCCTTGTCGATCATAACTTCCAACGGATAGATTGCCCCGGTTTCAGGCATCCGTGTCCGCCGGTGATAAACAGCCGCCAGCTTCGTCGCAACAGCCTTCTTCACGATGGCCTGCGCGTCCGGCACACTATGTAACTGTGACTTCTTTGAACGACCCTCGACAGGGAATGCGGCGTCCATGGGCAGCAGTTCATCCCAGGCCACGGCTTTCGTGGCTTCGAACAGTTCATCAAAGGTCACGGCATCAAATTCGGCCACGATGATCCGTACCCGGTCGGCCGTCCGTAGCCAGAGGTTGGCCCGTAAAATATCTTCAATGGTCCCATCGAACCGCACCCGGCCATTTTCGACCTGCGTCTCGTATCCTAGGTCACGTAATTCGCGGCCCGCAATGGCTTCGATCCCACTAGCGGTTGCTGCGTATAAATGAAATTTCTTCATAAAGTCCTCCTTGGTTAAACAAGTTTGTTTACTAATCTGCAATCAATTCCGTCACGCTGCAAATGCCTTTCTCAGCAGGTTTACAACATGCGGTGCAACTGAATCCTTGAATGGCTGCTACGGTGAAAACTCAGCTTTAACTTCACCTTATCAGCCGGGGGCAA
This sequence comes from Levilactobacillus andaensis, assembly GCF_016861695.1. GTDB lineage: Bacteria > Bacillota > Bacilli > Lactobacillales > Lactobacillaceae > Levilactobacillus > Levilactobacillus andaensis. Next base: position 162,848 of record NZ_BOLP01000005.1, read on the forward strand.
TTAACCCAATTATAGCTACAAAAAAAGGTGGGAGCAAGCTCCCACCCACCTGACATGGTGTAAATCCCTGTAAGCCATGTTTTGTACCGCTCAATCGTTTCAGGCAAACGACCAAGTGGCAGTAATCATCTATCTCGAGAGTTTCCTCTCCCCCCACATTTCGTTCATTTCCATATGTGAAGCGCCCCTACCAAAAGTTTGGGTTGCCCGCTCGAGGGGTTTACCGCGTTCCACCGCCTAAGTTTCCTTAGACGTATCGTCACTGTGGCACTTTTCAGGGATACTAGGACATAGCCGAAGCCTTAGTCGTTTTTTCCCGCCGTAACGCTATTGCTAACGTCCCCCGGCTTATTTTTTCACCGAGCACGAACACTACAGACATCTCAGTCTGTGCGAGCATGGACTTTCCTCAGCCGACATAAGCCGACCGCGATTACTCAGGATTTACACCAGTCTTTATAATTCTACAAACGATGTGACTCGTTTGGATCATTATCTAATTGTGAACCGAAAACGTGCCGTTCCAAATTGGATAGCCGCTTCAAAATGTCCATGTTGGTGACATTTGAAGTTGCTGAGCTAGTCGTTGATGCTGCCGGCTGACTGCCGCCCACTTGCACTTGCTTCGTGAGTTCGTCAACCTTTGCCAATAACCGTTCGTTTTCTTCTTGAAGCCGTTGATTCTCCTTCACAAAGGTGTCGTAATCCTTAATGACGTTGTCTAAGAAGCTGTCAACGTCATCGGGATCGTAACCACGCATTTTCTGACGAAATTGCTTTTGCAAAATTTCCTTGGGAGTAAAATTAACGTTTTCCATTGATCATTACACCTCGTTATCGTAATCAAACCGGCGATATCTATAATACCAGTTTTTACTCGAATTGGGAACCATTATTTAAATTTTCTTGATATTCGTTGGCACTTTCTTCTAACCAGTCCATGTCAACCAACGTCAAAGGGTACGCGTGGCGCTCTTGATAGCGCTTTACGGCCTCGTAATCATATTTCGGTTTTCCTTCGACTTCTAAATCATAAACCATGACAGCCTCATCCGTATGGGTCAACATAAATTCTTGATAGTTTCTTAACTGTTGGGGCCCATGATAAGGTTGCTCACTAACCGACTGGTGAAAATCAACGTGACTGGTCACCGCGGCGTATTGCGCTTGGTTGGCCTCGTTCCAGTTGTTGCCAAACTCAGCAAACGGCGTCATCACGGCCACCTTCAGCTCTGGATAGTCCGCTTTTAGTTCAATGCCGACCTCAGCAGCCCACTGTTCAACGCCTAGCTGACCACCCGTGATCAACCAGTCCGTGCCGTTTTCCACCTTACCGATCAGTAATTTTTTCAATGTATCCTTGATGACCAGTAGCTTTGGGTCCTGATTGCCAAAGGTGCCCAATTCGTAACTACGGTAACCTGTTAACCATAACCGACTCAATCGGCCACCTCCCTTTTTCCCCTGGAACATCTGACTATCTTAAAATTTCCGCACTGCGGCTGCCAGGGATTCCGCCTGCCATGGGGAACGACTCCAGCCTGAGAATCGGGCTTCCGTCTCGCCTCAAAGCCACGAAAAACGCGTGTCTCCGAGGTCGTCCCACGATGTAAGCCAGGAAAATACCCTGACTAACATCGTCGACACGGCTGGCTACATCCCTGGCCGCCTCCGGCTCTGATTGTGCTCCTCCATAATCAAATTCTGGACTCGCAACACATCATCTATATATCAAGGCTACCATAGTGGACTGAGCAGTCAGTAACTATGTACTCAAACACTTTATTTCACTCAATCAACAGGTAACATAGAAGAAGCTATCACCACATAAGTTAAACAGGTGGTCTCCATCAGAGATATACCTACTAGAGTCGCTACAGTAGTCATACACCCGATTTCTAAACAAATTTGAAAAAAACTTGCCAGACACGATGACCAACTAGGGACTAATTAGCTTAAGTCGTAGTCTTCTTCTAGTTTAGCGAAAAATAGGCCTTTGAGCAAATAAATTACAGGATAACCGGTACATTAGTAGAAAAAAAGTGTAAATATCCAGAGAAAATGGCAGTTAAACTACCAAACACCCCATATCCTATGAAAGATAACTGGTAAATGTATGAGCTCTCTCTATCACGGCTTCTACTAAGAAAACACTGTGTAAGCCGAGAGGTCGGCAGATATGGGCTCAGGCGCGTCGTTCTACTTAGTCAGTAAGCGAACTTCTTACTGGCTTAGTAGAAAACCAAGCTTGAAGACTCGGCTCTTCCGAGGCTTCAAGTTGCGTTCGCACCGTTCCAGCCCATATCTGCCGGCCGGTAAGGCGAAGGGCCCACCATGTTGCCTAGTTTTAGTCCCATTGTTATTGCTAGAACAGGATTGTTTGGTACTTTGAAATTTTCAGCCTTTAATTAAATTCCGTTTAAATTCAAGCAAAATCACCGTCTCAACCGGTTTTAGGAGTTTTTATTTCTGGGTCAGCTTGGTATAATGTCAATAACTGGGCCACAAACTGAAAGCTGCGGTTTTCAAGCGAAGGAGTGTGAGGAGTCGATGACTATTCGGTATCCCAATGGGAATGCCTATCAAGCACCAACAGCAAAGACGGGGCCCAAGTTCCCTAGCACCTACACAAACTATGGTAAACGTGGAATGACGCTGGAAGAGGAACTCAACGAAAGTAATACTTACTATGAAACCAATGGGCTGGCCGTCGTGCACAAGAAACCGACCCCCATTCGGATCGTTAAGGTCGATTACCCCAAACGGAGTGCAGCCGTCATCAAGGAAGCCTACTTCAGTACCGCTTCCACGACCGACTACAATGGTGTTTATCAGGGCCATTACCTGGACTTTGACGCTAAAGAGACCCGCAACAAGGGCTCATTTCCGCTCAAGAACTTCCATCAACACCAGATCGACCACATGCGGGCTTGCACGGCTCAAGGCGGTATCTGTTTTGCCATTATTAAATTCGTCGAGCGCCAAGAGGTCTTCCTCTACCGAGCGAGCGACCTCTTTACCTTCTGGGACGAACAAGCCACCGGTGGTCGCAAATCCATCCCCTATTCGGAAATTGCGGCGCACGGCATCAACATCCCCGTTGGCCTACAGCCCCCGATTCCATATCTCAAAGCCGTGGATCAGCTTCTCTGAGTTTACATAGTAGAAGCGAACACGTTTAAACGCAAAGGAGATTACCATGTCTAGTAACAATTCAACCCGTGAGACCCGGATGAGCCGCAACGCCGACCATCAATCGGGCCCCCAACGTCCGCATCACGGCTGGCGTCTATTTCGCCGCATCTTATTTATCATCGTCGCCATTGGTGTTTTTGCCATCGTGGCTGGCGCCGGCCTCTTCTTTTTCTACGCACAAAGCGCCCCAAAGATCACGCAAAGCGCGCTATCGTCCGACGCCTCTACGCGGGTCTACGATGCCAATAACAACGTTATCTCGCGACTGGGCGCCCAAAACCGGACTTATGTGAAGTCCAAGAACATCCCCGACACGTTAAAGGCCGCCGTCGTTTCCACCGAAGACCGGCGTTTCTACCAAAACAACGGGGTCGACCCCATCCGAATCTTAGGGGCCGCCTTCGCCAACGTCTCTGGCTCTTCGCTGGGGATGCAAGGTGGGAGTACCTTGACGCAACAACTGGTCAAGCTGTCCGTCTTCTCAACGGCCGCTTCCGACCGAACGCTGAAACGTAAGGCCCAAGAAGCCTGGTTAGCCCTCCAAGTTGATCACAAATACTCCAAGGATCAAATCCTGGAATACTACGTCAACAAAGTTTACATGGGCAATGGTGTCTACGGGATGCAAACTGCCGCACAATACTATTACGGCACGTCGCTAAAGAACCTCTCACTGCCACAATTGGCCTTGTTGGCTGGGATGCCTCAATCCCCAACCAACTACGACCCCACGACTTACCCCGCTACCGCTAAGAAGCGGCGGGACCTGGTCCTAAACGCCATGGCCAAGAACAAGGTCATCACGTCCGCACAGGCCCAAGAGGCCGAAGCCGTCAGCATCAAGAACGGGTTATCATCTATTCACCAAACGACCGCTTCCACAAGTGCCAAGACGACCAAGGTCATCGACGCCTACCTCAAGCAAGTCTATTCCGAACTGAAAGCCAAGGGGTATAACACGACGACCGGTGGCTTAAAGGTCTACACGAACTTGAACATGGATGCCCAACAAAAGCTCTACAACATCGCGAATACCAGCGCCTACATTGCCTACCCGTCCGACAAGTTCCAAGTTGGCTCGACCATCGTTAACCCAAATAACGGGAAGGTCGTTGCCATGATTGGTGGCCGGAAGACCGGCAACGTCACGTTTGGACTGAACCGCGCCGTACAAACGGGTCGGTCGAGTGCCTCAACGGCTAAGCCATTAATGGATTACGGCCCCGCCATTGAATATCTCAACTACCCCACCTACGAACCGGTCAAGGATACCGCATTTACTTACCCCGGCACCGATAAGAAGCTTTACGACTGGGATAAGCAATACCAAGGCACCATCACCATGCGCAAGGCCCTCTACGAATCACGGAACATTCCCGCTATTCGGACCTTGCAAAACGTCGGCATCAGTAAGGCCACGACCTTCTTGAAGGGTCTGGGGATGACGTTTGACAAGACGCTGACCCTGCAAAACGGGATTGGGTTGTACATCTCGACCGAACAGGAAGCCGCTGCCTACGCCGCCTTCGCTAACGGTGGGACTTACTACAAGCCGTACCTGGTCTCCAAAGTGGTCACGCAAGATGGCAAGGCGCACAACTACTCGGCAACGGGTAAACGGGCCATGTCAGCCGCAACAGCGTTCATGCTGACCGACATGATGAAGGACGTCATGACCAATGAAAATGGGTCTGGTCGTTCTGCCGCCATTTCTGGCCTGTATCAAGCCGGTAAGACTGGGACGGACTCCTACCCCGACGATTACGCGGATAAGGTCCCCGATGGCGCAACGATGGACTCCTGGTTCACCGGTTACACCAAGAGCTACGCCGTCTCCGTTTGGACCGGTTACGATAAGCAATTCCAGACAGGTCATTACGTGAGTGAAGCAGAAACGAAGATCGCACAGGAAATTTACAAGTACGAAATGAGTTACCTTGCTCAAAACGCACCGAACACCGACTGGACCAAGCCAAGTACGGTCACCGAAACGACGCAGAATAACAACAAGGAATACTACGTCACCGGTCATCCCGGTACGGTTGCGGACACCACGTCCACCAGCCAATACGGCTCGACCAACACGACCAGCTCTTCTGCTTACAGCAGTAATAGCCAGGTCACAACGAGTTCCAGTTCGTCTCGTGTCAGTTCATCGACGACCGAATCCAGCTCCAGCAAGGAATCTTCCAGCACGGAACAAACCCCTGGTGGTGACGGCAACGACGACAACACGAACAGCAGCTCCACGACCACTTCGTCTGCCAGCTCCACCACGCAGACGACCGATAACAACAAGGATAATAATAGCTAAAGCTTAAGACGTGAAAAGGTCGCCAGTAGATAGTCAATTTTGACTGTTTACAGGCGACCTTTTAATTTTAATTGGGATAGATACTTGTGTAAGTTGGCCGCACTGCGGCTGCCAGGGATTCCGCCTGCTGTGGAACGGGCTTCTCGCTCGCTTTTAAGCCACGAAAACCACGTGTCTTAAAAGTCGCCCATAGTGGTCGCTGTGAGCGACCACTATTTCCACGGCTGGTTGCATCCCTGGCCTCCTCCGGCTTTGATTGTGTTTTATGACAACCGCAAAAAGCTCGTATTCCCATCAGCCCACAATTGATGACCAAATCCACTTCAGCCTAATTATCTGTCAGCTTAAAAATTGGGACATCTGGAATCTGTGAGTTTGCTTGACTGGCATTGCCATTTGCCGCTGAACGGCGCGGTTCCTGACGTTCTTTTTCCTGTTGAACCTGAGCGGCCGTCTTTAAGTTCTTCTTTTCCCAGCTTAAGAGAATCCGGTCCATATACTTTAGACTGTACGCCTGACTCAACACGGCTTCCTTTAAGGCCAATTGAATGAGTTCTGGGCGGTAATGGTCCTCGTCCAACCACTGGCTGATGCTTTCCATCTCCAATGGTGACAGTGGCCGCCCAAATTCCGTTTCGATTTGGTTAAAAACCGTTGACCGATCGTTGGTGGCTTCCTGTTTAACTTCTTTTTGTACCGTCTGCACGTCTAATTGGCTTAATTTTTCCGTTAACAGCCGAAAATCATACGCATCTGCTTTTTGCCCCTGCGCGTTCGTCACGCTGGTAATCGTCATCAACTTCGATGTGATCATCTCGTGCAGCAGTTGATAAACCCGCTGCTTATCCCAGCCCAAGTACTCAGCAATGCTCTCTGCCTCGGGCAGTTGCTCACCACGGTCCATTTGACGGCGTAACTGGAGGTAGACCAGGAGTTGATCCGTGGTCATCCCCACCTCACGAAAATGGTCGAGTAAGTAATTGGCAATACTGGTTTGGCCAGCTTGAATATAGCGCATCATAAAATCTGCCATGCGTTGGCCTCCTTATCTTTTAAGTCTTAATTAGTTTATAAACTGGGCAACCTAGTATGCCCTTCGCCTTACCGGCCGCCAGATATGGGCTGGAACGGTGCGGACACAACTTGAAGCCTCGAAAACCGCGAGTCTTCAAGGTTGGTCTTCTGCTAAGTCGACGGAAATCCACCGTCAACTTAGCAGAACGACGCGCCTGAGCCCATATCTGGCGACCTCTCGGCTTATACTGTAGCCCTCCGTCAGCTCAGAAAGATGAGCCTAAACTCGTTATCGATTGGACCAACAATGTCGAGTCCACAAAGCCTTCGACCGCTGTCGTTATAGAACACAATCTGAGCCGGAGGAGGCCAGGGATGTAGCCAGCCGTGGAGGTGATGTTAGCTGGCGATTCTTTAGCCAGCTTACATCACGGGCGACTTTGGAGACACGTGTTCTTCGTGGCTTCAAAGCGAGCGAGAAGACTGGTGTTTTCCCAGTCTGAAGCGTCCCTCACAGCAGGCGGAATCCCTGGCAGCCGCAGTGCGTCAAATTCACACTACTCGCTTTTTTAGTCTAACACGTTCTCTGAGTCCTGACGAAACGAAACGAAACGACCGGCACCCACTTGCGGTCCGGTCGTTAAGTCATTGTTGTTTTAATTGATTTAGTCCATGAATTTCTTTAGCCGTTGCATGGCGACCTTTAACGTCTCCAGGTCCGTCGCATAGCTCATTCGGATGTGACCCGGAAGCCCAAAGGCCTCACCCGTCACGACCGCGATGTGCGCCTCATTTAACAACGCCGTCACGAATTCAGCGGTCGTCGTGTAGCCCTTCATCGCCATTGCTTCCGTCACGTCCGGGAACAGGTAGAACGCGCCCTGTGGCTTGGCATTGAGCTTGAATCCCGGGATTGCTGCCAGTAACGGGTAAACCACGTCTAAGCGCTGTTTAAACCCGTCCTTCATCTCAGTCACCGGCGTCTGGTCACCGGTCAGCGCCGCAACAGCTGCCGCTTGGCTCACCGCCGCTGCATTACCAGTCATATGTGACAGGACGTTTTTCAACGCCGTCATCACATCGACAGGGCCCACGGCATAGCCGATCCGCCAGCCAGTCATCGCGTACGTTTTCGACACGCCATTGACCAGAATCGTATGCGCCGCAATCGAATCGCCCAGCGTCAACATGGACGATACGGGCACCGGACCAGCGTAGACCAGTTCGCCATAAATTTCATCGGCGATAATAATCAAGTCGTGCGCCACGGCCCATTCTCCAATTGCCCGCAGCTCAGCGGCCGTATAGACCAGGCCACTGGGGTTCTGCGGTGAATTCAGGACGATGGCCTTGGTTGCTGGGGTCACCGCATCCGCTAACTGCTCCGGTGTGACCTTCAACGATGCCGTTGGCGCGACCTCGATGGGCCGGCCCCCGGCTAATTTGACCTGTTCGGCGTAACTGACCCAGTACGGTGCTGGTAACAAGACCTCATCACCAGGATCAAGTAGAATCTGAAATAACGCGTACAGCGCCATCTTAGCCCCGGTCGTGACCACCACTTGATCCGTGGTGACCGTCACACCTTGCGTGGCTCTGAGCCGTTGGACGATGGCCTGACGAAGTTCAAGTGTCCCGGCCGTCGCCGTATAGCTGTTGACCTGGTTGGCGCGAATCGCCGTGACCGCCGCCTCACGAATCGCTGTTGGCGTCGGATAGTCTGGTTGACCAACGCTCAGGTTGATCACGTCCACTCCTTGAGCGCGTAACTGTGCGGCCTGTTGACCCGTCTTTAACGTAGCTGAGGGGCGCACTGCACGCGCGCGTTGTGATAATTGCATGGTGAGTCCTCCTCTCGGTTGCGATTAGATGTTGGAAATTTGCTGTAAGATCTTCCCGTTGCTGTATTGGAAAGTCAGGTAGCAGAGTTTGCCGGATTGGTTCAGGTAACTGACCTGCCAAGCTGGCTTGCCGTTAAAGATGCTCAATGCTGCGGCGAGGACCTTTTTCGGATTCCGTTTCCAGACCTGTTCAAGGACCGTGTTGCGGGATAAGCCCTCGCTTTGCTTCAGCACCGTTACGTCGTTGCCCGTCTTGGGGACAATCGCGTAAACGGCCTGTTGCGCCTTGTTTTTGCCGGCAACCGTGTAGTAGGTCGTGTTTAAGTTCGTCCAGTAAAAGTCGCTGGTACTTGTCAAATGACCGGACTTCTTGGCAACCGTTTCGGCGTGGGTCTGCATCTGGCTCAGCGGCTTGCTGGCCTTACTGATCACGTAGCCGCCACTCAGCAGCAGGACCAGGATCACGACTAAGATACTCAGTAGGACCCAGTGACGTGGCCGGCGACGCTGCTGATATTGTTGTCTCATCAATTTACATCGTACTCCCTTGTCAAATTTCAATCTTCGTCAATTATATCAAACTTCGGGAGGGGTCACCGAGTTGTCCGTGCTTTTTTCAAAAAATTTAACTAAACCTTGGGCAATGACGCCCACATCCCCAGTGGTCTTCGGCAGATCATCTGGTAAGGCGCGCAGGATGCTTTGTCCGTACTGGCGTTCCAACACGCGTTGATCCAGGAGGACAATAGCCCCGCGGTCGTTCGGTGTCCGAATCAACCGACCGATTCCCTGCCGTAATTTTAAAGTCGCCGATGGCAAGGCCGCATTGTAAAACGGATTCTTCCCGGCCGCCTCTAAACGCGCGTAGTTGGCCTTTACAAATACCCGGTCCGGTGAATCGAACGGTAGCCGCGTCACAATCAGCAGCTCCAACTGTTCAGCGGGCAGATCGATGCCCTCCCAGAAACTAGCTGCGCCTAACAAGATGGCGCCATGACTGGTGGCAAATCGTTTAGCAATCCGTTCACGACTGCCACTAATGCCCTGAGCAAAGATCTCACGCTGGGCAAATTCCGGTTGCTGGGTCAGCTGCTGGTAGACCTGTTCGATCACGCTGAGCGAGTTGAACAGGACCAGCGTCTGCTTGTTCACGGCACCGGCCATCTGCGTAATCGCCGCCGTCAGGTAAGTGACATAGTCCTCAGGTGAGACGCGCGACAGATTCGGTCCGGTATCACTGATAAATAGCTCGGCCTGCTTGCCATAGTCAAAGCTCGACCGCATCCGGTGAGTCACCGTGTCATCACGGTCCAGATCAAATTGGTCCAGAACGTACTGTGACCGCCCTGACGAGAATAAAGTGGCCCCTGTCAGCAGAACCGGTTGGAACCCGGCGTACAGGTGATGGCGCAAGAAGCCCTCCGTTGCCAGCAATCCACTCGCCAATTGGAGGCTATTGCGGTCCCCAACGTGGTTGATTGTCAGCCAGAAGAGACTGGCCGGCGCTTGGTCGCTGACCTGCTTTAAGATCATCAACAGCCGGCTCATTTGGTCGTCAAACAGGTGGATCCGCGTGTCGACCTGTTCGAACAAGTAACGTTCTGACGCCGCAAATCGGTCCTGTTGTTGGTCGTAGCGTTGCCGTAAGTCGCCCAGTGCCGCCAACAACTCGTTGGTCGCCTGCGTGGCCGTGTCGACCGCCGTCCCCTGTTGCAGTTCGGCAGCGAGGTCCGCCGCGGGGATCAGCTCCTCGATGATTTGATTGTGGTTGTTGACCCGCTTATTCGCTAAGAAGCGTAGGAACAGTTGCTTGATCAGCTGATTCAACTGCGTTTCCAATGTGTCACTAGCGACCAGGATGCGCTCTAAGGTCGTTGTTGCCGCGGCATCCCCATTAAACAAGCTCATCAGACTCGGCCCAATTTCACGGCTGATATCGCGTTCCACGTGATGGAGCTCGTTGATCAACTGGGAAAACTTGACCTGCGTCCGCCGTTGCTTCAGCGTGCTGTCCGGTAAATGTTGGGCCTCATCGACCACCAAATAAGGCTGGTGGAGGCGTTCACCTAGTGCCAGCGCGTGTTCACTGAGATAGGCGTGGTTCACGATGATAAATTGGGCCTGTTCCATGCGCTGGTCCCGGCGCCGCAAGAAGTCATCCTCATAGAACGGACTGTCCGCGGTGACCGTGCCCTCGTGAATGATCTCCTGGAAGTAAGGTGCCCGATACGTTGCGAGATGCAACTCGTCGAGGTCCCCGGTCGTGGTCATCGTTAGCCAGACTAGCAACCGGAGTTTAAGGAGCTGCGTCTGCTTAGACGTCTCGGCCACCTTAAGGGTCGTTGCGAAGCGTTGGAGGTCCAGGTAATGTTGGCTCCCCTTGACTAATACCGCGTTGACGGTAAAGGGCACAATTTGTTTGAGCAACGGAATCGTTTGGTCTAATAATTGTTCCTGTAAGAGTGTGGTTGCCGTGCTGATGACGACGGACTTCCCCGTCTGACTCAGATAAGCCATTGGCAACACGTAGCCGAGACTCTTGCCAATCCCGGTCGGTGCCTCAACAATCATCTGTTTGACCGGATGTTGGTCGGCCGCGGCGTAGTTGTTGTAGATGTAATTCATCATTTTACCCTGTTCGGGCCGCCACTCCAGATTATCTGGCATCAACTTCTGCTTTTGTTTCTTAGTCTTCGGATACTTGCTGGGCGTGGCTAAGGTACTGGCTGGTAAAGCCGCCGCCTGGCGTAAGGCTAAGCCATTTTTGATGTACAAATAGTCCGGTAACTTCCGCGGATTGGCCGCGTTGAGTCGCTGGGCTTCATTGAATAAACCGGCCGTCTGTAACGGTAAATCCGGATGGAGGTCGATCATCTGTTGTAAGGTCACCACGGGTAAGGCCCGCAGCCGCCGGAACAGAAAAATAAACAATTCGGCAGTCGCACTGGCATCGCTGTCGGCGGAATGCGGATTGTCGTGTTCGATATTGAAGTACCCGCTGAGGTCCCGTAGCCGGAAACTGGGAGCAGTCGGCAATAAAATTTGACTCAAAGAAACCGTATCTACCGCCGCAATCGTTAGCTCGGGATAGCCCACCCGGGAAAATTCGGCGTTAATAAACGGCAAGTCAAAATTGACGTTGTGGGCCACAAAGACCGTATTGGTCAATAAGCTGTAGAGTGTGCCCGCCACGTCGTCAAATAAGGGCGCATGCCGCACCCGTTTGTTCGTGATACCCGTCAACCGAGAAATCGCCGCCGGAATCTCCCGCAACGGATTGACGTCCGTTTCAAAGTGATTAATGATCTGGTTATGTTGGACGAAGACGCACCCGACTTGGATAATGCGGTCGCCATCTGTCACACTGGTTCCGGTAGTCTCGATATCGACCACCGCGTAAACCGTGTCTTTATCCATAGTATGCTCACCAATTTCTGCACAATTTGCGATAATAACTGGCACTATGATACACCACTTAGGCGGCCAACGCTACGCTAGAGTTCCTCCCACTAGATGATTCGGGTTGAGTCGCGCCTTTTCTGACGGTGTTCTTTGGCTTGAGAGTAAAATTAAGACCGCTAAACGTGCTAAGGATGGCCGCGCTCCGGCTGCCAGGGATTCCGCCTGCTGTGGGGACGCTTCAGCCTGAGAGGCAGGCTTCTCGCTCGCTTTTAAGCCGCGTGGACCATGCGTCTTAAAAGTCGCCCATCCTGATAGCTAGCCAGCGGCCAGCTGTCAGGATTACCACGGCTGGCTGCATCCCTGTCCGCCTCCGGCTCTGACTGTACCTTGCCATGACAATCGTTGGGAGATTGAAGCAGGTTGTAATAACTTCTAAAATGAGCACGCGACAATTCTACAGGTATTCATGGTGTTCCCATCCTATTTGAAACCTCAATTGATAGCGTCAGCAAGTAGTGACCCAGCATTCATGCTGCCTGTCGACACTCATTCTCACCAACCAACTATGACATCGTGCAGTGACTTATTTTTAATTTAGTCGGTCGTCAATTCTAAGCTACCGATAATCGAAGCTCATTCCGCTTTTTGCAGTCATTATAATCCCTGGCCCACCACATAATTTTACACAACCACTGTTCAAACTTCTTTGAAACGTGTAATATAACAAGGCTAACTAATCTAAGTTACTTTGATTTGATTGCTGTACTAATAATCAATCGTTTCTAAGCTCAACGAATCCCGTTATGGCAACGTTTATTGTTAAACTATGATTAAGCCGCTGAATCTTTTCAGATATGGCTGCTGGCGAGTTAATTTTGAAACACTTAGGCACTAGTTTCTAAAATTACTAAAAATTTCGACTTGGAGTTGGCAGATCTGTTTAGTGACCATTTTGCTTAGAACACCAGTCACTCCGCTGTAAAATTGACGATGTTATCCCAGCCAATAACCGTCCAACTGGAAAATCCAGCGAAATTTGTTTTTCAACGTCTATACCGGTAGTGATCAATCTGAGCCGGAGGCAGCCAGGGATGTAGCCAGCCGTGTCGACGATGTTAGGCGAGGTCCTTTCTCGGCTTACATCGTAGGACGACCTCGGAGACACGCGGTTTTCATGGCTTTGAGGCGAGCTGGAAGTCCGGTTCCCAGGCTGGAGGCGTTCCCCATGGCAGGCGGAATCCCTGGCGGCCGCAGTGCGACCATCTTAAATCCATTTAATTCTTTAATCATTACCAACACTTTTCGGTGTACTTTCTATAGAAAGACTTAATTTTTCGCTGATTTTGGGATTTTGATGAGCAAAACTAGCGTAAGAGCAATCAGTAGAGTATGATATTCTGGTAAAATAAAATCGATACAGAAAGTGAGCGAGATATCTTGGGTAGAACCACAATTGGGAAAAGCAATGCGAAAATCATTCTCATTGGGGAGCACAGCGTGGTGTTCGGTCAACCCGCCATTGCCCTACCCCTGCCCTCGGTCACCACAACGGTCGTTATGAGTCAGACGACTCACGGCCAAACTCTGTTTAGTCGCTACTACGATGGACCGATTGCGCAGATGGGCCAAAACTTAGCCGGCGTGGCTGCGCTGATTCAGGCACTGCTCACTCGCTTTGAGGCCCAGGACACGGCCTTTCACATGGCCATTACCAGCGACCTCCCCGCAGAACGCGGCATGGGGTCCTCTGCAGCCGTGGCTGTCGCCATTACCCGTGCGATGTACAGTTACTTTCAACGGCCATTGACACGCGACTTGTTGCTGGCAACGGTCGACATCGCCGAACAGATCACCCACGGAAATCCCAGCGGTTTAGACGCCGCCACGGCGAGTTCCGACGTGCCCATCTGGTTCGTTCCCCATCAGGAGACCCTCCAGATTCCATTTACCCTGCAAGGCTACTTGGTTATCGCGGATAGCGGCATCAAGGGCCAAACGGGTAAAGCGGTCGCCGCCGTTGCTCGCCGTAAAACGACCTTCCCCCAAGAAACGGACGCTCAGATCAGCAAGTTGGGACAACTCAGCACGGCAGCACGGCAAGCCCTGGCAACTCCTGATCTCCCCCAATTGGGCCACATCTTAAACGATGCCCAGCAACAACTAGCCGGCCTAGGGGTCAGTTCGACGGAACTCAACCAGCTGATTCACGTTGCCCTCACGGCCGGGGCCCTCGGTGCAAAACTGACGGGCGGCGGCATGGGCGGTTGCCTGATTGCTCTGTGCCCCGACCTTGCCACGACCGAACGCGTTAAAACTAGTCTACTCGCGGCCGGTGCCACCGATACGTGGACGGAAGCCTTTAATCTCGAGGAGGAACACCAATGAACCCAGCGGTCACCGCACGTGCACACACCAACATCGCCCTTGTGAAATACTGGGGCAAGGCCAACACCGACCTTATCATTCCCCAAACGAGTAGCCTGTCGCTCACCTTGGATCAGTTCTATACGGATACCACGGTCCAATTCGACGATCACCTGACTGCGGATGAAATTACGGTCAACCACGATTTACTCTCCCCAGCAGCTGGTCAAAAAGTACATAAGTTTCTTAACCTGGTGCGCGAACAGACCCAGCGCACCTCTTTTGCGCGTGTCACGTCGGTTAACCACGTGCCAACCGCGGCCGGGCTGGCGTCTTCGGCGTCGGCCTTTGCCGCGTTGGCGGGCGCTGCCAGTCGTGCGGCCGGGCTCGACCTTGACCGCACGGCGCTATCTCGTTTAGCGCGACGGGGATCTGGTTCCGCCACGCGTTCTATCTTCGGTGGCTTTGTTGAATGGCAAGCCGGTCACGACGATGCGAGCTCATTTGCCATCCCCCTTGAAGAAAACGTGGATTGGCCGATTGCCATGGTGGCGCTGGTCCTAGACGCCCGGCGTAAAAAGGTCAGTTCGCGGCAGGGCATGCAAAATAGCGTGGCCACTTCGCCCTACTATCCGGCTTGGAAGGATGTCGTCGCCCAGGACTTGGCGGCCATCAAGCCGGCCATTCAGGCGCATGACTTCACCACGACCGGTGAGATCTTAGAGGCCAACGCCATGCGGATGCACGCGCTCACGTTGAGTGCGCAACCCCCGTACAGTTATTTCAACGGCGATACCTTGGCCGCCATGCAGGCCGTCCAACAACTTCGTGACGACGGCATCGCCTGCTACTACACCCTCGACGCCGGACCCAACGTGAAGGTCTTCTGCCAAGTTGCGGACTTGCCGGCCATCACGCAACACTTCGCCCAGCAGTTCGGTGCGCAAAACGTGATCGTGGCGCACCCCGGACCGGGCATTCAATTTAGCTAAACATCCTAAAAAAATACTTATTTAGTCGTTACAGAAGGGACCTGATTTTTTGATTTCCGCGAAAGCACCCGGAAAACTCTATATTGCTGGCGAATACGCCGTGGTCGAACCGGGATATCCGGCGATCATCGTCGCACTGAACCAATTTGTGACCGTTTCAATTACCCCCAGTCAAGACTACGGTCGCATCGCCTCCAAACAATACCAAGAGAACTCCCTCTACTGGCAACGCCAGGGATCAGAGCTCGTCTTTGACAACCGGGACAATCCCTTCCACTACATTTTGTCCGCCATTCGTTTGACGGAACAGTACGCGCAGTCATTGGGTAAGCCCCTCACCATTTATCATTTAAACGTCAACAGTGACCTGGACAGTGCCGACGGGAAGAAATACGGATTAGGCTCCTCAGCCGCCGTGACCGTTGCCACCGTGAAGGCCCTCTGCCAGTTCTACGACATCCCCATGAGTAAGGACCGGCTGTTCAAATTGTCCGCAATCGCCCACCTGGACGTTCAAGGCAACGGCTCGTTAGGCGACATCGCCGCTTCCGTTTATGGCGGTTGGATCGCCTATCAGGCCTTTGACCGGGATTGGTTGGCCTCCGCACGACGGGAACTGAGCCTCACCCAACTCTTACAAACGGAGTGGCCCGGCCTGCAGATCGAACTGTTAACGCCCCCGGAACCCCTTCGTTTGATGATCGGTTGGACCGGGACGCCCGCATCGACTTCACATTTAGTGGACAAGATTGCGCTCTTCAAGGCCACCCGGCGCCAAGACTACCACGCCTTTCTGCGTGAGAGTCGCGAATGCCTGCAACGGATGATTCAAGGCTTTCATGATCAAGACCTAAACGCCATTCAAAAAGAGATCGAAGTCAACCGTCAATTGCTGAACAGCTTGGCCCGCATGAGTCACGTCACGATCGAAACGGAACTGCTTAAGACCATGTGTGACATTGCCGTTCACGTTGGTGGCGCCGCTAAGTCTTCCGGTGCCGGTGGTGGTGACTGTGGTATCGTGATCATCAACGCCGCCAAGGACCTCGCCCACTTGCTCCACGAATGGGAAGCTCGCGGCATCGAACCACTTAAATTAAACGTCCATCACGTCATCGAATAATTAAGGAGCCGCTACCATGGACCTATCACGTCACGCCCATCGCAAGGACGAACACCTGTCCCTCGCCGAAAAATTTTATACACCCGACGCTACTAGTCAATTCGACCAGCTCCGTTTCGTTCACCAAAGTTTACCGGAAATGAGCGTTGCCGACGTGGATCTTCACACTCACCTGGGACCGATCACGTTGCCCGTCCCCCTGCTGATTGAAGCCATGACTGGCGGCAGTCCGCGGACGGGTAAGGTCAATGCCGCCCTGGGCCGAATTGCAGCGGCGACCGGAATGCCCGTGGCAACCGGCTCACAGAGCATTGCCCTGCAAGATGACACCGCGATTGCGACCTTCACCCCGTTACGGGAGAATAATCCCGATGGCATCGTCTTTGCCAATATGGGGGCCGGGCACACCGTAGCCCAGGCCCAACGCGTGATCGACATGCTGGCCGCCAACGCCCTAGAGCTTCACGTCAACGTGGCTCAGGAGCTAGTCATGCCTGAGGGCGACCGCGACTTCCACTGGCTCGACAGCATCGGCGAGGTCGTTGCGGGGGTCAGCGTGCCGGTGATTGTAAAGGAAGTCGGTTTTGGCATGGGCCGTGAAACGCTGCAGAAGCTTGCCCAAGTCGGTGTCCAGTACGTCGATTTGAGTGGTCGCGGTGGCACAAACTTTGTGCAGATTGAAAACTTTCGTCGCCCCGAAAAGGAACTCAGCTACTTAGATGGTTGGGGCCAATCGACGGTGGAATCCCTGCTAGAGGCCCACGCCGTTCCCCAACTCCAAGTGATCGCCACGGGCGGCATTCGTCAACAATTAGATGCGGCTAAGGCCCTGGCCCTCGGCGCCAATCTGGTCGGGAGCGCCGGTCAAATTCTCCATAGTCTGATCAAGACCGATGAAGAAACCACAACAGCTATGTTGCTGGAGTGGCAAGACGGTCTGCGCCGCATCATGACGTTACTTGGGTGCTACAATTTGGCGGAGTTACGGCAACAACGACTGTTGCTCTCACCCGAGTTAGAGAGCTACTGCCGCCAACGCCAGCTCACTTATTAGATTAAAATTTAAAAAGAGCCACCGGAAAACGAAAATTCCGGTGGCTCTTTTAAGTTTTTCAATCCTATTTTAGCAGCATCTTGCTAATGCCAAATGGTTTAATCGTCATAAACCGTGAACCGCAGCCCCTTAGGGAAGAAATTCTTTACGGTCTGGCCAACAACCTTTCCAAAGCCAACTGGCTGTTGA
This sequence comes from Levilactobacillus andaensis, assembly GCF_016861695.1. Classification (GTDB taxonomy): domain Bacteria; phylum Bacillota; class Bacilli; order Lactobacillales; family Lactobacillaceae; genus Levilactobacillus; species Levilactobacillus andaensis. Next base: position 180,336 of record NZ_BOLP01000005.1, read on the forward strand.
TCACAGGTCAACAAGTACCAGCCCTTAGTTGGGGCCGTGTCCAGCGTAAACGTTTCGCCGTGGACCCATGCCCGCCACTGCTCATCGGTAATGGCCAGTGTCTGGGTCGCCGGCTCATCTGCACTCGCCAGGGCCAAGGCGTAGGCTGGTTCGAACCGGTTCTTCTTAAATGTCCCTAAATGTAATCCGGGCCGGAAGATATGAGCCTTCTTCAAATCGGGTAAGTCGTCGGGCACAGCAAAGAGTTGGTCCTTGACGGTAATCAATTGGCCAGCCACGGCATGTCCCAACACGGTCTGAGCAAAGTCCTGCCACAATTTTCGTTGGTCACTAGTCAACGCGGTCCCCAATTTCGCCTGACCCCGCGGTGTCCGGGCGTCGCCAGCATCCCGTTCCAACTTCGCAACGAAGTGGCCTTCCCCCCGCATCAAGTGTGGGAACAACCGGGCCGCCTTGGCGAGTTCTGGATTACCATCCGCCCATTCCGGCCGGGCATCCACAACGCCCCCGGTCTTAGTGACGGGCGCTAAATGAAAGTCGGGGTACGTTTTCAGGACCCACGCCATCATCTGTTCGTCTTCTTCGGGGGCAAACGTACAGGTGGAGTAGATCAGTTGACCACCTGGCTTCACCATCTTAACGGCTTCCGTCAGAATTTCCCGTTGACGGGTTGCGCAGTCTTCGACGTAATCCAAGGACCAGTAAGACATGGCGTCTGGATCCTTACGAAACATGCCTTCACCGGAACAAGGTGCATCAACTAGCACCTTGTCAAAATAGTCCGGAAAGACGGGACTGAGTCGGTCGGGTGAATCATTTAGAATCACGGCCGCCTTGACGCCGAATCGTTCTACATTTTCGGCTAAGATCTTCACGCGCTTGCGGTTGATCTCATTGGTGACCAGTAGACCGGTTCCCTGTAGATAACTGGCCAGATGGGTCGTCTTCCCCCCAGGGGCCGCACAAAGGTCCAAGACCCGTTCGCCGGCTTGCGGTGCGGCCGTGGCCCCAACAAACATGGCACTCGGTTCCTGACTGTAAACAGCCCCGCTTTGGTGCATCAGGCTGCGGCCACTGACCGTCCCGTAATGACCAAATTTGGCGTAGGGCACTGCCGGTGTCTCCGTGACCGTCGTTGGTAAGTCGTGATGGGCAGGATTGACCCGATAGCCAGCGGTACTGGGCGTGTCAAAACTGGCCAAAAAGTCATCCGCTTCTGCCCCCAATAAGCGTCGATACTTGATTATAAACTCGTCAGGTAAATTCACCGTTATTCCTCCATCTTGTTAGTTACAATTAATTATTTGTATATTACATTTATGACGGGTAGACCCCGTTTTGCCTCGTTTATTATACGCGTTTTTATAACGAGTCTCTACCCGGTAAAGGGGAATAGTCGCATTTTCACCGTAACTATGTTAAATTTAACAGGCTAGCTTCTTTTCAGAAAACTTAATCCATAAAATAAATTGTGAGGTGTTCTCTATGGAACGAAAATTAATTGCAATCGACCTGGATGGCACGACCCTAAACGCGGCCGCCCAACTCTCTCCTAAAACTAAACTAGTTTTGGCCAAAGCCCGACAAGCTGGTCACATCGTCAGCATTGTGACGGGACGGCCCAACCGAATCTCCGAAGGTATCTACGACGAGTTAAAGCTGGATGGCCCGATGATTAATTTCAACGGTAGCCTGGGGCACATCCCCCACCACCATTGGCAGGACGAATATCAATACACCATCAATAAGGAAGTCGCTTACGACCTCTTGCAACACCGTGAAGAACTCGGAATCGACATGATTGCCGCAGAGGGTAAGAACATGTTTCTTGCCGTGCGCGACCACCCCGTCGAAGTCGGCTTCTTCCCCCCTGTTCTAAAAAGTAATCAGATTCTCAACCAAAAGACGCTGAAGGAAAACCCGACTAGTTTGACGGTCGCCGTTGAACGTAGCCACCAGGAACACCTGTTGAGCTACCTCAAACACAACTTCGGCGATGTTGTTGACGCTGCCCCTTGGGGCGGTCCAAACTCCGTTGTCGAATTGGGCGTCAAGGGCGTGCAGAAGGCCACCGGCGTTGAGGTCCTCGCTCACCATTTCCATGTTGAACGCAAGAACATCGTGGCCTTTGGGGACGAACACAACGACTCGGCCATGATCGACTACGCCGGTTGGGGTGTCGCCATGCAAAACGCCACGCCGACCATCAAAGGATTGGCCAACGACATTACGCCGCTAGACAACGACCACGATGGCTTGGCCAACTACTTGCAAGACTATTTAAAATTAGCTGAATAGATGACGAATGCCGCCAGTCCTCGAATAACAATTTGAGAATCGGCGGCATTTCTATATCAATTTGCTTGATTGAGGTAAGCTACAAATAGCTTCTGGTACAGCGTCGTAAAGTCCAAGAACATCTGCCGGTCAACGTACTCATCGATTTGATGAGCAGACTCGTTGCCGGGACCAAAGACGACGAATGGGAACTCATGGCCCTTTTGCTTCAACAGGTTCGAGGCATCGGTCACGGCGGGCAGCGCTAGCTTAGGAATCGCTTCGCCAGCAAATGGTTCGCCCACACTTGCGGCCAGATTACTCAGCGGCGTATCCTGAGGTTCTTCCACCGGCCACTGGGACATGAAGACATCCATGGTGACCTGCGCCCCCTGATCATTCTGCTGGTCAACAAGATTCTGGAGGGTCGCGATGACGGCAGCATTGTCAAATTCGGGAATCGTTCGCACGTTCATTTCGGCCGTGGCGGTCACGGGAATCGAATTGACCTGCTCACCACCATGTAAGACGGTCGTGTTAAACGTCAACTGACCCAACAAGTCGTTGGCCCGGTCACTGTCACGAAAGGCTGCATTGGCTTGGTTTAAAATCGCCAATAGTGGGTCGATTGCGTTGGCGCCTAGTTCGGGCATCGAACTGTGCGCCGCCTTCCCCTGCGATGATAGCCGAATATCCATGGACCCCTTGTGCGCGTAGAAGATGTGATAGCCGGTGGGCTCACCGATCAGTAAGGCATCGACATCAGCCATGGCACCCTGATCAAAGAATGCGGCGGACCCTAGCTCACCAACTTCTTCACCCACAGTCGCCATGAGTCGGATCCGGCCGTGCTGGGGTTGGCCCGCGGCGTGCAGTTCAATCAACGCCACCACTAGAGCAACTAAGCCAGACTTCATATCGTTGGCGCCCCGACCATACAACCGGCCATCGCGTTCAGTCAGCTTAAAGGGATCACTGTGCCACTGTGTCGTGTCGCCAGGGTCCACGACATCCATATGACCAGAAACGCCTAAAACGGGACTTCCTTGACCAATTTCAGCGATCAAATTTGTCCGACCCTCACTGAGCGGCATTAATTTCGCCTGAATATCGTGTTGCCCCAACAACTTTTGCAAGTAATGGGCCACCTCGACCTCGTTGCCATTGACCGAGTGAATTGCCACCAAATCACTTAATACATCAATTTTCTGCTGATCCGTAAAGACTGCCATCACCGATTCCTCCTTTTAGGACATAGTATACCGCAGTTTGTAAGGGCCTTCACGTATTCTCCCTGTATGGACTAACCGTCTGAAATAGCTACACTATAGTTGCCAGTAGTCTCCCTTTCAAACTGTCATTCTATAGACTACAATTTAATTAGAAAGTCGTCAGCCGATAGTTAGTGTCTGCTTTATCCTGAATTCAAATTTTCTTAACTAATAAGTTTTAACCCCACAAAGGAGATCTTCCCATGTCCCTAATCAAAATGTACTACAACCCGCAGCTGCCCACCTTACTCATGTCGCTCCACCCACAACCGACAGCGGATATCCTGTCCGGTAACAAAATCGTCGAGTACCGCCGGCGATTCTTCCAACATCCATTTCAAGCCTTCGTCTACACGACCGGTCCCGCTGGCGGCTTACAGCTTTTCCTAACCTTCAACCAGCCAATTGTCCGGCCAACTGCTGACTTAATTCAGATTGGCACGCGACTTCAAGCGGATTCACCCGCCAACTTAACGACCTATCTGGGAGACCAAGGCGTGGCGCTCCCCATCAAATCTGTGGCGACCTTACCCCAACTATCTCGTGAACAGCTTCGTCAAATCGACCCCAGCTTCGCAGCTCCCCGTGCCTACTCTTTCCTGAATAAGCCTAACAAACAGGCCCTACTAACCAGCCTGCTTCAACAACCCTGCCTCGGCTACCACGACATTGACTGGGCGCCAAAGCACGCCGCAATCCAGGAATTTCTGTAAGTAACCACGCGTGAATTAAAGCGTCTTCAATTCATGGTATACTGAAATACGAGGAGTGACTGTTATGAAATTAAGAAGTGGACTAGGACTTGTTTGGGGGGTAACACTTGGCATTGCATTATGTCTTATATCTTCCCAATCAGCTCAAGCTGCAACAAAGTATACGGTCGTTTCAGAAAAATGGCCTATCGAACAACCATCTTATCGGGCAAAATACCCCAATAAAAAGGTTGCTCTTTGGAATAAGAAGCACACTAAACGATACGGTTATTTGACCGACCGTCCCAACACGACGTTCTCACGTACTTCAACCGCGGTTCTTAAACACGGAAATACAAAAACCGTCTATTATTATGTAAATGCTGGCGGCACCAAAAAGCATCCTAAATCAACGCAAGGCTATGTTTGGCGTGGATACTTGACCAAAGGATTAGCAATGGATCTGCTCAAGAGTCGTTATGTTCCAATGAATCTGTTTTCTAACAACGCAGACTATGCAACTTACATTAAATACTCTAAATCACAAGAAATGACTAGGGCTTTAGTCAAAGCATTGCCCAATATGAAGTTAAACTTAGATTTAACTAATATCGCTGCTTATAAATTCGCAGAAACTATGTCCGATGAAAATCCATCTCTTCCCGATGTTAAGTCTAGCTCTCTAAAGACAAAAAACTACACACATATGACGTATTTCCCTAAGGTGACCGCCTATTTAAGGAAGAGTAATAATGTCGCAACTGCTACCCGAGTCAAGAAAGTTAAGCGTATTCTAGCAAAAGACTACGGATTAACAACTGCTAAACTAAATCATCTAAAGAACTATCAAATCGGGTTAAATATTGCCGAGAACACATCTGGCAATAAAGTGAAAGATAATGCTCCCCTAACCATTAAGTTCTATGCATTTGCTATTGCTCAAAGAGTAAGTCAATAGCTAGAAAATAATAATTAAGGCCGCCAAAAAGAGCCTGAGACATAACTCGGTTTCTATAGATAATCAGGAAGGAAATTCTCAATAACCCGAGAATTTTCTTCCTGATTTTAATGACTAAAAAAAGCTCTGTAAAACCCGAATCGGCTTTACAGAGCTAATCTTAGTATGTTTTGTCGTTTACAACTAATTATTCTTGATGGAATGCCTGCGTTGCGTTGATGGCTGCTTGCCAGCCGGCGTAGCAGTGTTGACGCTTCGTTTCATCCATCTGTGGAATGAACTCGTCACCCGACTCATGCATCTTTCGAATCGTGGCCATGTCGGGCCAGAAACCAACGGCGAGGCCGGCCAGGTAAGCGGCACCCAGGGCCGTCGTTTCGTTGATGGCTGCCCGCTTGATCGGTGTGTTTAAGATGTCGGCTTGGAATTGCATTAAGAAGTTGTTGTTCGCAGCTCCCCCGTCAACGCTCAACGACTGCAGGTCCAGCCCGGTTTCCTTGGTCATGGTGTCGACCACGTCACGCGTCTGGTAAGCGATGGCTTCGACCGTGGCTCTGACGAACTGTTCACGCGTGGTGCCTCGGGTCAGCCCGAAGACAGCGCCCCGCGTCTCTTGATTCCAGTATGGCGCACCCAACCCGGTAAAGGCAGGCACAACGTAGACGTCACCGGTCGTTTGCGCATCGACAGCCATCTTTTCGGATTCGCCGGCGTGCTCGAAGAAGCGCATTCCGTCCCGTAACCATTGCACGGCGGACCCGGCCACGAAGATCGACCCTTCCAGCGCATAGGTCACCTTATTGTTGAGCCCATACGCAATCGTGGTCAACAACCCGTTATGGGATAACGTGGGTTCCTCACCGGTGTTCATCACGATGAAGGCCCCGGTCCCGTAGGTGTTCTTGATCATCCCTTTGTCAAAGGCGGTCTGGCCAAACAAAGCGGCCTGTTGGTCACCGGCAATCCCGGCAATCGGCACTTGGACCCCGGAGAACGTGTACCCCGCGGTGTAGCCGTAAATTTCGGACGAAGAGTGGACTTCTGGCAACAAGGCTGCCGGAATGTTCAGCCAGTCCAAGATTTCGTGATCCCATTTCAAATCATGGATATTGTACAGCATGGTCCGGCTAGCGTTGGTGTAGTCGGTCGCGTGGACCCGGCCACCGGTCAGTTTCCAGAGAATCCAGGTATCGATGGTCCCAAAGAGCAGTTCACCCTGTTCTGCCCGTTCCTGGGCACCGGGCACGTGATCTAGGATCCAGCGAATCTTGGTCGCAGAGAAGTAGGAGTCAATGACCAACCCGGTCTTCTCGTGGATGGCGTCAGCGTAACCATCGGCCTTTAATTGATCGGCAATTTCACTGGTCTGCTTGGATTGCCAGACCACCGCGTGATAAATGGGCTCACCGGTCTTCTTGTCCCAGATGATCGTGGTTTCCCGTTGATTGGTGATCCCGATTCCCCGAACCTTGTACGGTTGAATGTCCGAATCAATCAGGGCATCGGAAATGACGGATTGCACCGCGTTCCAAATTTCGTTGGCGTCATGTTCGACCCAACCTGGTTGCGGGAAGTACTGGTGAAACTCCCGCTGTGCCTGTCCCGCAATTTGGCCGTGCCGGTCGAATAAAATAGCCCGGGTACTCGTCGTCCCTTCGTCAATTGCCATCATGTATTGTTGATCATTCATCGTTCGACTCTCCATTCATTCGTTCGTTAGCAACGGCCACTTTCTGCCGTGATGTCGCACTTGTTACTAGTATACCTAAAAGTGACGGCTACGCCAATTCTTTTTATAAATGAAACCGCCACCAATGGCTAAATAGTCGGGTTGGTGGCGGTTTATAAGTTTTTCTGTAAAATTTACTTTTCGTCGCTCTTCAAAACGCCGGCCACACCGTAACGGTTAGGTTGCATTTCGCGTAAGATGACGTGGACGTGTTCAGCTGGGGCACCGGTGTTCTTGGTCACAGCAGTGGTCACGTCTTGAACTAAGGCTTTGAGTTGGTCTTGTGAACGGCCAGCGATTAAATCAATGTTGACAATTGGCATTTAAATTCGATCCCTTCTCTATGTGAATAGTATCATTATACCGGTTCGGGCCTGTTGGGGCAATTCTCTTACCTATTTTTGTTCGGTGGTCTGCTTCAACTTCAGCTGTTCCCGTTCATTATAGAAGTTGCCTTCAATGTCGACGGTGCTGACCAGGTTGACAAAGGCATGGGGGTCGATGCTCTTGACCGCGTGCTCCAATGCATAAAGTTCATACCGCGAAATAACGGTCATTAGGACGACGCTGTCCTGGCGGGTGTACGCGCCAAACGAGGGCATGACCGTAATTCCCCGAATCAACGTCTTGTTCAACTCACTAATGACGGCATCCTGCTGCGTGGTGACGATGAAGGCTGTCAGCTTCTGGTGCCCGGTATGAATGCTGTCGACCACCCGCGACATTGCATAAATTGAGATAATCGTGTATAAAGCACTCGGCCAACCAAATAGAAAGCCGGCTAAGATGACGATGCTAAAGTTGATCATCATCATGAGCGTCCCAATCGTTCTCCCAGTCGTCTGTTCAAGAACCACGGCGACGATGTCCATCCCCCCGGTCGAGAACCCATTTTTCAACGGGTAGGCCACACCGACCCCCGTCAAGATTCCCCCAAACAGTGCCGCCAGCAACGGGTTATTCGAGATGTTGTTGACCGGGATCACGATGGCCAGGACCGATGTCAGGACCGCCACGAAGATTGAGTAGATCGTGAACCCCCGGCCAACCTTGAACCAGCCTAAAATCCCAATGGGCACGTTGAACAGCAGGATGAACCACCCAGTGCTCAGATGAATGCCGCCCATCTGCAGGAGCGTTGCGATGATCTGTGAGATCCCGTTGATCCCGGCACTGAAAATCTTGCCCGGAACCAGGAACTCATTCAGGGCGAGCGCCGTAATAGCCGCCGACCCCAGCATAATTAGGAGGTGTTTTCCCACCTCACGCTTATTTTCTAACATAATTCTCATTTTTCGCCTCTTTCTCGAATAATCCGCTTTCATCATTTAACCACATCAACCGGCCGATGACTAGCGGAAGCACGCGCTTGGCGTTTATTTTATCTTTGACCTTGTTAGCTAAGGATACACTATTTTCCGCATAATGATGTATAAATATTTACTTTTATGAGAATAATAAACAAAATAATTAAAGTTGCCCTGAAATCACCTCGACAATCCAGCAAACATGCTAGAATGGAGGTTGTAATTTTATTCAAAAAATGAGAAAGGAGTGCTCCCATGAACTATTCCGCTTGTACTAGCATTTTAATTGGGGCTAAGGCCACCATGGATGGGTCGGTCATCATTGGCCGCAACGAAGACGCCAAAGCCGCTTGGCCTAAGCATTTCGTCGTTCACCCTGCCAAAACAGCCACCACCCCCCAACAATTTGTCAGCACGGACAACGGCTTCACCATGCCCTTGCCCACCCACGCTGCGAAATACACGGCAACCCCCGAATGGACCGATAAATATGGTCTCTTTGAGGAAGACGGTATCAACGAATATGGCGTGGCCATGAGCGCGACTGAAAGTACCTATTCTAATGAACGGGTTTTGGGTGCCGACCCCTTAGTCAAGGACGGTATCGGCGAGGAAGCGATGGTCACCGTTGTTTTGCCTTACGTCAAGACCGCGCGTGAAGGCGTCGCTCGGCTCGGCCAACTCATCGAACTGTATGGCACCAGCGAGTCTAACGGGATTCTGTTTGCCGACCAACAGGAAGCCTGGTACCTGGAAACGGGCGCGGGCCACTACTGGGTCGCCCAACGGATTCCGGACAACGGGTACGCCGTGATTGCCAATCAAATGGCCATTCAAGCCATCGACTTCAATGATCCGACCAACTTCATGTTCGCTCGTCATCTACAGGATTTCGTCGCTGAAAATCACCTGAATCCACACAGCGACCGCTTCATTTGGCGTGAGATCTTCGGGACGCAGGATCAATCCGACCTGTACTACAACACCCCCCGGGTCTGGTACGGGCAACAAGTTTTGACGCCCGCCGTTCAGCAGGAACCGCAATCCTTCACGCTGCCCTTCATCCAATACGCCGATCATTTATTGGCTGTGGATGACGCGCAGGCTTTCTTGAGCAGTCACTACGAGGAAACGCCCTATGATCCCGTGGGTGCGGGAACGGATGAACAAAAGCACCGATTCCGGCCAATCAGTCTGGCCAAGACACAGGAATCACACGTCTTACAGCTACGACCGAACATGGAACCAGCTTTAGCCGGGATTCAGTGGCTGGCAATGGGTGTGGCCGCACAAAGCGTCTACGTGCCCTTCTACACCGGTATCGATGAGACACCTGCCGCCTATCACCTGGGCGCAGCGACTTACGATGCCGAATCGGCCTACTGGGTCTACAAGCTCGTCAGCGTGCTGTTAGACGCCCACTACCATGAGGCTTGGCCAACGGTAAGTGCCGTGCAAAAGGACTTGCGGATTGCCTTTAAACAGTCCGTCCAGCACACGGATGCGGTCGCTTCACAGCTGACCGGTCCAGAACTTAGCCATTATTTAACGCAACAAGCAACCGCGAACGCCGCATTGGGAATTCGGCGCTACCGGGAGTTAGCGGCGACCTTGATTACTCAGGCCACCGATTTAGGGCCTTTGAACTATCAACAAGACCTCAATTTATAATCAACGGTGAACCCGCTTCACCAATAAATGGGAGATAAAACAATGGAAAACCAGAAAAAGATTAAATTATCCAATTTAATCTTGATGATCTTTACGGCCATTTACGGCTTCGCTAACACGACAGTCGCCTATGACCAAATGGGTTACGCAAGTATCATTTGGTACGTTCTCGCCGCCTTACTATTTTTCTTGCCTAGCGCGATGATGCTAGCGGAATACGGGTCGGCATTTAAGGAGGCTAAGGGGGGCATTTACTCCTGGTTAGCCGGTTCCATCGGTGAAAAATGGGCCTTCATTGGGACCTTCATCTGGCTGTCATCCTGGATCATTTGGATGCTATCGACCTCGACGAAGGTTTGGATCCCACTTTCCACGTTAATTTCCGGGAGTGACCAGACGCAGACATGGTCGATCTTAGGCCTGAGCTCAACGCAAACGGTCGGCCTCCTCGGAATCGTTTGGATCTTGACCGTGACGTTCTTCGCAACGCGTGGGGTGAACTCCATCGCTAAGATTTCCTCATTGGGTGGGATCTTCGTGATGTTCCTGACCGCCCTGTTCTTCGTGGCCAGCATCGTCATCGTCATTTTAAATCACGGCCAATTGGCAGAACCTATCAACGGGATTCACAGCTTCATCTCCTCACCAAACCCGCAATTCTCCTCGCCAATGGCGCTCATGTCCTTCGTGACGTACGCGGTCTTCGCTTACGCCGGCATGGAATCCATGGGTGGGATTACGGATAGCATGGACAAACCAGAAAAGACTTTCCCTAAGGGCTTGATCATTTCGACGATTGCCATCACTATCATGTACTCCCTGTCGATCTTCCTCTGGGGGATCAGCACCAACTGGAGTAGCGTCTTGGGTAAGAGCCAAGTTAACTTGGGGAACATTACCTACGTCCTGATGAACAACTTGGGACTTGTCTTGGGGAAGGCCATGGGCTTAAGCGCCGTCACCTCCGCCACGATCGGTCACTGGTTGGCACGGCTGACTGGGTTGAGCATGTTCATGGCTTACCTGGGGTCCTTCTTCGTTCTGGTCTACTCACCACTGAAGTCCTTCATCATGGGCTCTTCACCAAAATTGTGGCCCAAGAAGATGACCAAACTGAACAAGGTCGGTATGCCAGCATACTCCATGTGGATTCAAGCCATCGTGGTCGCCGTCTTCATTTTCCTGGTCGCCTTCGGAGGCTCCGCAGCCAACGAATTCTACCTGATTTTGACTGATATGGGGAACGTTTCGACGTCCTTCCCTTACCTGTTCTTGATTGGGGCCTTCCCATTCTTCAAACGTCGCCAAGACCTGGAACGGCCATTCGTCGTTTATAAGAACCGGGCCTTCACCAATACCGTTGTGACGGTCGTCTTAGTCATCTTGGTCGGCGGGATCGGCTTCACCTGTCTCCAACCAATCATGGATCACGACTACATGACCGCTTTCTGGACGATCATCGGCCCAATCTTCTTCGGTGCCGTAGCCTGGATCTTCTACCACAACGCGCAAAAGCGTTCCGCTGAAGAAGCCGCTTCTAACGAAGATTAAGTTTAACAATTGAATTAGCCGGTTAAAGATTAAGAGGAAACCTGAAGCTTGGGTTTCCTCTTTTGGCGTCTTAATGGTTAATGCAACTATCAGCAGTTCTGCTTGGTATGGGAAGTTCATGTTCTCCCCCGGACCCGATTAACTTGGGGTCCTGACAATAGATGCTTGTTACAATCTTTGCTTTATTTCAAAGCATCGCCCCCAATAAGAGTTGTCCTAATTCCGTTTGAAAAGCACCTGATTTTTCGTCCCAGCGGTCTAAAAATCAAGTTGCCAAAAGGCTGATATATCAACGTATTCTTCATGTCTTCAAAGTGAAGCTTTAAGATTTTGCCTAAATGTTGTATAGCTAAAGAAGGAGGTATTTACGCAACGGTTTAGAGTTGCTTGACGGTTATTTGTTGCGGGAGAAATGCTTTACAATTTTTCCGTAGACTATTCAGATAACACTTAGAACTTAATGCCGTAGATTTTGATGCTTTTTTTAGGAGGAGAATTATCATGGATGAAGGTTCAGCACCAAGGCTTGTTATTCTGGGATTCTTAATTACCATGGGGATTTTTGCGATTTTTGATTCACCACTGTTTAGTCTTAATCAAGTGATGGGCGTCATTGGCGTGATTCTACTCACGGGCGTGTTCATTTACAATTTAAAGATAGCGAAACAGGCTTCAAATAAGTAAGGACTGGATGTCGCTCAATTTTGAAAAATACCAGCGGCTCTATAACGGTTGGAATATTCTCACCGAATTTGCGAGAGTATCCCAACTTTTTCATCTGTAGATGGTTTTTAAATGCCGATTTGTAGGGTACACTTATAAAAGAAACGGGGGTGAGTTAACGACATGGATTTATCAGAAAAGCTAAAATTTTGTCGCACTAACGCCAAACTCACTCAAAAACAAGTGGCCGACCAGTTGAATGTGTCGCGCAAGACGATCTCCGGCTGGGAAAACGGCCACAGTTATCCTGATACCGCCAGCATTGTTAAGCTTAGCGATATTTACGACATCTCACTCGATGACCTCTTACGTGACGATAGATTGCTAGAATACTACCGTGAACAGGATCATGCTCAGACGGCTAATCATAAAATTCTGATTGGGAGTTACTATCTAAACCTGATGCTATGGCTACTCAGTTACATCGAGTTTTTTCGACCGGCCGGCTTCCATTCGCCCCTTATCCCACTCTTATTGTTAATCAACGTCATCGTTTATTTGACTCATTTTTCGGATTGGAAGCGTTTCCGAAAAATGACATACACCATCAAAGCTGTTGTGGTTTTTATCTTCATTTTAATAGGACATATCGCCCTCAATGCAATGGATTCAAGCTTTTTGAACTACTTGAGTCAAGCTGAATTACATTTTCTAGTTGGATTTGTTATGGGCCGTCTGTTACTAATCATTTTAATCTCACTTAGCCTTGAAATCTTGCTATTCTTCCGGCCTGTTGCTAGAAATGGCTAGCACCAAGCGTATAGTTTGTATCCAACAGACAAACCCCGCTCTAACACAATTACGTTAGAGCGGGGCTATTTTGTGATCATCAAATTTTTCAGCGCTGCCGGCGTAACGTCCGGTCCGGTTGCTGACCGATAAACAACGGCACCTTTTCCTCGACCACATCACTAAATTCCAGGCCATACCAGCGTTGCGGCGACAACGTAATCCGCTGTAACAAGAGTCGCCCGCCAATCAACAGACGGTCCAACGGGGGCAAGTCGCCCTGCACACCGAGGTCTTGGAACTGTTGATTGAGCATGACAAATTTAAAGTTACCAACCCGCCGGAAAGGGATGCTGGAGTAGCGCGGCGTCTGGTCGCCCAGCACACCCTCATTTAGCAGGTCGTTAACGATTTGCCGCAAATAAACGTTTAGCCGCTGGGGTTTCTTGAAGCCCAGGTATAGCTGCACGTCCATCACGTTGCTGGTTCCCAGCGAGTTCACCGTGTAGGCGCACTCGTTGGGCGTGTCCGTCTCATTGACCGTGACGAACCAGTAGACCCGCGCGCGCTTCGGTTGCTGATCCAAAATGGAATAGATGACCGCCCGCTTGATGCGATAGCTACTAGAAACTGGCGTGATGTAGACCAGATTCGTCGCAAACGTCGGCACCTGATCATCGTCACTCAGTCGTTCCAACTGTGGCACAAAGTCCAGCAGTGACACGTCCTCCGTTGCCTCCAAATGCGCGTCTCGCCGGCGATTTCCTGCGTACCAGAAGACCATGATGGTCAAGATGACCAGCGTGATCAATAGTGTGACGTACCCGCCATGAACAAATTTTGCCAGGCTGGCCAGTAAGAACAAACCCTCCAACAAGCCAAAACTGATGACGTACAGCCAGGCCAAGCGCTGATGATGGCGCTGAACCAGAAAGGCATGTAACAACAGCGTCGTCATCAGCATGGTCACGGTAATCGCCAAGCCGTAAGCCGCCTCCATGTTGCTCGACGTCCGAAAATACCAGACGATGCTCAGCGTTACCACGCACAACAGCCAATTCACGGTCGTGATATAGAGTTGACTCTTAACGTTACCGGGAAATTTAATGCGTAACCGCGGCAACAATTTTAACCCTATCGCTTCATGAACCAGCGTATACGACCCGGTAATCAAGGCCTGCGACGCGATGATGGCGGCAATCGTGGCAATCAAGATGGCAAACCACTGCCAGCTCGCCGGCACCATCGCATAGAATGGATTCACCGGATGCGTGGCCGCCAGCTGGGTGCTGTGCCGGACCACCCAGGCACCTTGGCCGAGATAGCTGAGCATGAGCATGGCATAAACGAACGGCCACGTGCCATAAATGTTGGGCCGCCCAACCTGCCCCATGTCCGAGTACAAGGCCTCGGCCCCGGTCGTTGCCAGAAAGATACTGCCCAAGATAAAGATGCCTTGATGATTGATCGGACTAAAGAGAAATTGCACCGCGTAGACCGGCGACAATGCTCGTAACATGCCGGGCACCCGGACCAAATTAATGAGGCCCACGAGTCCGATGAAACCAAACCATAACAACATTAGCGGCCCAAAAGACCGACCAACGCGTTCCGTCCCAAACCGTTGAATTAAAAAGAGGCCAAGGAGAATACCAGTAACGACCAGCAGGACCCACCCCTGGGCACTGCTAAAGTGAACGGGGCCTAAAGTTTGGCCCTTTAACCCCTCAATCGCCGAAGTCACCGTCACGGCTGGGGTCAGTGTCCCATCGGCAAGCAGCGCCGCCCCACCGATCAGTGCGGGGACAATCAGCCAGTTGGCGTGGGGGCGAACCAGCGCGTACAGGGCAAAGATGCCGCCCTCGTTACGGTTATCGGCACGCATGGCCAACAGAATATATTTCACAGTCGTAATCAGCATCAGCGTCCAAAAAATCAGCGAGATGCTGCCCAACATAATCGGTGTTGCCGCCACCGCCTGCCGCCCCGTTTGATCAATAATGGCGTTCATCACGTACAGCGGTGACGTCCCAATGTCCCCGTACACGATTCCCAGTGTGATCAACATCCCCACACCAGACAATGCCCGCGTCGTGGTTCTCATGAGTCTGACCTCCCATCCCTTACTACTGGAGACCATCATAGGCATTTCCCACCAAAACCCCAACCAACCACCCGTGATTGAGTAAGTCACCAACCGAATTAGCGGGTAAAACGAAAAAAGTAGTGTCCGCCGGAGTTTTGGCGTACACTACTTAGACTTGGGAATTGGGGCAAATGAAATGGACTTATCAACCCCACACCTGTGGGGGAACACATCATGGCTTGCGGAACTTAATTATTCACGTTAGGACCACCCTTGTATATACGGGAAACACTCAATATTCTTCTGAATTGAGGTGATGAACTTAAGCAGTTTGCTGGCATTGTCGATTGTTTGGTTATGGTCATTAGTAACCAGCACCTCAACGATGTCTTTAGGGATATTAACGCCACTCGCATTGACACCATTGAGCGTTTCCTCAATAGTGTCACGCCGAACGAGCTTAGCTTCGAGTTCAGTAGCCTTCTTTTGCTCGGGCGTCTGTTCGACCGGCTTCTTGTTAGGCTTACCTTTGCGAAGTTTATCTAATTCGACTTGTGACTTGTTCAACTATTTCTGGAGTGCGTTTTTTCTATCCCTGTTCCTTGCCGATTCGACCCTTTAGTTTTTCAATAATGCATCATTTTTACCATCACCATCTGGCTGTTCAGAATCATCCTCTCCTTCAGGTTCGGTATTGTCACGGTCGGACTGTTTCTCCGTATTCTCTGGCAGGGTAGGATTATCATCTGAGTCAGGATTGGGATCCGTAAAGTACTGCAAATTCATTGGTAAAATTGTCTTTTCAAATCGTTTCATGTCACTTACTCTTTTCGCCGTGGGAGGCCATACTCGGTTGTTTTTAAGACCGCAAACAGGAAAAGAACCATTAAAAAAGCAATTTGCGATTAAAAAAACACTCGCTGAGGAGTGCAATCAATTTATCGTTTAATTTTTCCTGATTTTATATCGGACTGGATTTCAGCAAGAGCCTGTTCATAAGGAATACCCAAAATGTCAGCTATCTCTCGGGCACCCTCCTCAGGTGTAACCCGTTCTGTCACTTTAACAAACGGAGTTTCATCTCGTACACCAATAGGAAGTGGACACTCTTTCTGTATCTTTTGTATTTCTGAGCAGTTCATTGCTAAAACCTCTTAACTTTAAAACCATATTCTTTTCCAAATCTAGTATATGGCATATCTATGGTGTCACCAATGGAATAGCCCACGTTTTGCTCTGCTTTAATAAGTTTGTTAATTAGATTACTACTCGGTATTTTAGACGAGCACCCCGTATACGAATAGATACTACCGTTATTTCCAATAGTTAGTGTCTGTGTTACACCCTTACATCTTCCTGAAGAAAGTGTCTTAATGTCTCCAATGCTTGGTGACGTCCCATCCGGGTGAGAATCACCCCCGTATACACGGGGAACACACTTTCAAGCCGGAAACAAAATTTGACTACGTAGGATTACCCCCGTATACACGGGGAATACGGCAGCCGTCACTGTTCGTCAATCTAACTAACAGGATCACCCCCGTATACACGGGGAATACCCACACGGTGACATCTACGCAAAAATCGCTGAGGGATCACCCCCGTATACACGGGGAATACAACCACCGGTTTGTGCGGTTGAATCAAAGATCAGGATCACCCCCGTATACACGGGGAATACCAGCTTAGCCATCCGTGCATCCAACTCAGCCTGGGATCACCCCCGTATACACGGGGAATACATCTGTGTACGCGTGTGGACGCCGACAACCTTGGGATCACCCCCGTATACACGGGGAATACCCTGATCCGCCAGCCGTCCATCCCGTCAGATCGGGACCACCCCCGTATACACGGGGAATACTCTTTCTTATCATTCTTTACATTCTTATTATTGGGATCACCCCCGTATACACGGGGAATACTATTGGAAGAGCTTGCCCATTATGACACCACCGGGATCACCCCCGTATACACGGGGAATACATTCGACCTTCAAGAGTTCTGATAAAACACATAGGATCACCCCCGTATACACGGGGAATACCTGTCGATGTTGGCACGCTCGTTGACTCGTACAGGATCACCCCCGTATACACGGGGAATACTTTTTTCGCAAAACTTGTGTGACCGTGTCGTTGGGATCACCCCCGTATACACGGGGAATACCTAAGCGACTCAAGTCAGAAGTTCAGGGGGTTAGGATCACCCCCGTATACACGGGGAATACAACAGTTGTTGGGACCCGTTGGCACCATTGATAGGATCACCCCCGTATACACGGGGAATACAAAAGACGTATCTTTGGTTGGGGTAGCCGTATAGGATCACCCCCGTATACACGGGGAATACTAATTCCAAGCGCGAGTGAACATCTGCCCTGTAGGATCACCCCCGTATACACGGGGAATACCTTTTAATTCTATCAAGAACAAATTTTCAACAAGGATCACCCCCGTATACACGGGGAATACAACGCACTAGAAAACGGTGTCGCTAACGAACAAGGATCACCCCCGTATACACGGGGAATACGCAACAGACAACTGTAAATTATCAACTTTACGGGGATCACCCCCGTATACACGGGGAATACACTAAAGAAACGCCGTCACACCGGGATCCTATTTTTCAAAAAAACCCTTTTTCCTTTAACTTGCTCGCCAACTCGAAAGTTGCTTGAGCATCAGATAATGCATGATGCGGATGTAAGTTCTCAATCTCATAATCCGCTAAAACTGTTTCCAACCTGTAATTGTCCAAAAACTTATTCGACTTCTTTACCAATGGCATCAAATCAATTAGCCGATTCGACAATCTAGACTGCCCAATTTTTCTAAAAGCGGCTAGTAAGAAACCTTCGTCAAAGTGTAAATTGTAACCAACAACGGGCGCGTCCGCGACAAATTCTTGTAAAGCTTGTAGCCCATCAGCTAAACTAACGCCTTGCTTGTCCAACATTTCAGCGGTAATACCAGTAAGCTCCGTTATTTTCGCAGGAACATTCTGTACCCCTTGAATCAGTTGATCAAACTGTACAATCTTGTCCTCTTGGTCCCGTTTAACCGCGCCAATCGAGAGGATCGTATCTTTGACTGGATCTAACCCGGTAGTCTCTAAATCAAGACTAACCACCATGAGCTGCTTAGGCGACAACGACGTCTTTCTGATAGAGTTACGGGTCATCACCCTTGCCCGATGGAATTTAGCAGCATCACTAAACCCATGCTTCACACCACCGGTGGCTTCCTTCAAGTGCATCATCAGCGGAATACCGTCGAAATCCACAACTTGCCGGTCCTTGCGCGTCGTTCTAAACTGGTAGCCCAGCTCATTTTGTGCATTATAGACCATGGTAGCTTCACCCCGGCCGATGTTTTCTAGGATCCGATCCCACAGTGCATCGCGTACCCGCGCGCTCACGTTACCTACATAAACGCCCGTCTGGATTTCTTGATACCACTTGGTCAAGTCACCCTTCAACGACTTAGGGACCTTCGTCAACGTAATCACGATCATCGGCTGTCTTCTTCCTGCAGCTCATGATACTGTACGCCAAACTTTTGTAGTCCCAGTCGGTCGTCCCAGAGACTAACCATGTCGACCTCACTATCGTCTTCCGGAATTTCTAGGAGTGCTTTTAGATCTTTCACCATCCGCACCAATAACTTGTTTTCAACGAAGACATCGCGCATTGCTAGGCGCACCCTTGACCCAATATCCGAGTCATCCCCATATTTTTCGGTCACACTGAAGGCCACTGGAATGGAGAACTCCGCTTTATATAAGTCCGCAAAATCATAAACGAACGACAAATCATGCCCTGTGTGGACAAAACCTAGACCAGGCGAAGCTCCTAAAGCCGAAATGACACTATAGCTTAATCCGTAAAGTGCCTGATGGGCCGCAGTTAGGGCCTTATTGATCGGTGTTCCGGACTCAAAATTATCTGGATTATATTCGCGCCGTGACCAAGCAACGCCCGTTCTTAAAGACTGATCAAGGTATACTTGACGAACCCGCGCGCCTTCTTTTCCGCGTAACTGCTGCATCGTTAGCTGAGAGACATCGTCTTCTGGAAAACGCATCTGATACATCTCCCGAGCAACTTTTACCCGCGACCGCTGATTAGACACTAGCTTAGCTTGGGCGACAAGCAATGCCGAAGAATGGTTGAGCGGTCGACCGTAGGCATACTGCCGCACCCCTTGCTCGCCAACCCAGACCACACCCAGTCCTGCCTCACCAATCAGCTCCATTGCCCGATGAGTCACATCCACACCGGGTCCTAACATGAGCACGCTCAGCATCGCCGCTGGGACATACACAATTCCCCGATCATCTAAGACCTGAATAGCGCTGTCCTGCCGATTGAGCTTAGCATGTTCCAAATATAGGAAAGTAATTCGGTCACGCACACGGCCCAGCTCATAACGTTCGGGTTTCTTAGCACCAGCTTGCTTTTTTACCATGACTACGCCTCCGGAATCACCGTCATTAAGCCCATACCAAACGCTTTTTCGCGGCCGATCCCTTTGATCAAAGTTTCCTTAAAGGCCGCGACATCACTGATTCTCAGCAGTCCCTCAAAGGTCACCCGACTTAATCGACCCCCATTGCCACTTTGATCAGCTCGCCGATGAAGAACTGGCCACTCACGCCCTACAATATCAAAGGACCACGTCGGTTGCCCGTCCGGATTCTCAGCTGATATATTCTGAATCAGCTCGAAACCAGACTTTTCAGCTCGAGCAATCAACCATTGCCGCTGTTGCTCAATCGTGATGTGCGGCACTACTCGTCCCTGCCGTTCACCAGGCTTCGTAATCGTGTGGGTCGGATTGGCCGTCAATCGAAATTGAAGTACCTGACCATCATGAAGCGTCTCTAGCAGGTGGTCATACGACTTGGTCATCACCGTTCCCTGTACACCATACGTTACCAATTTCTCAGCATCTGGTTTCTCTTCGCTCAAAACCAGTAAGTAACGTCTGCCGCTTAACTGATCGATCCGCCATAGATGCCGTGGTCGTTCTCCTGCCGCAACTTCCGCGGGAAAACTTTGCTCGACCCAGTTATGGTATGCGCCAAGATGCGTCAAGTCTCTTGTCTTTGCGCGATTATTACTGTCAATTTCTACTCTTGATAAGTACATATTTACTCCTCTCCGAGAGCGCTAAATGGGTCGTGTTGGGTGTCTAGGTCACTGCTCTGCGTTTTTAGTTGACTCAATTGGACGGTGTCTCTGGCGACGGCGCGAAACCCATGCTGCCGATTTCGTTGGTCAAAGGAAACGACCTGGTCTTTGACTAATGCGCTCGACTTGTCAGCCAATAGATTAGCATCAGCGACAATTTCGAGCGTTTTTACGTGTTGCCGTCGTTGATACCAAGCCGCAGCCTGCCATTTTAATTCTTTTAGTTCCGCAACCGGTGTCTGATCCGTAAACTCTTTAATTTCCAACACGCCTGCAGGAACATTTGCCCGGCGACCCAGAAATAGCTGGAACCGGGGATGCTTGAGCGCAAACTTTATTTCATCCATTAAGTCTACATTTTCACTACCTATTGCTACGACAAAGACGGCATCTTGAATATAGTCGCGATAGGTAATTTTACGTGTGCCAGCTTTCCATTCTACCGTTTGAAAGTCCGTCAAGTGACGACCAACCTGATCAATGCGGACGGCAAAGCTCAAGTCATTGAGTCCCCGGATACGGTCATCAGTACGGCGGTAACCTAATGCCGCCGCTATCATTCCAATCACTACACTTTTCGTTGGATAGTCATTGGTCGTCCGCCGGGCAAAGCTCGCCTCGTTACCATACGACTGCAACGGCGCAGTTAACTTAATCGTTAGTGTTTTCATCCTGAACCACCTCTGATAACTGCGCTGTAACCTGTTCCAGAAGATCCGATAACTTCGCCACATTAATCCCAATCTTGGAATCTGGCTTGCCTAATACAAAGTTAGCCACTGGCTCGTCCACATAGGCTTGGGTGCGCTGGTATTCTGCTTCAAGCTTGGTAATTGAAGGAGCAACGTAACCACTATTAGAGGTCACCGGATTCTCAAATGCTGAAACCAAATTGACCGGCGTGTCCTGGCGAATCGTCACCATCACGTAGCTTGGCAGTGTTTTATTAGCAAACGTATTTTGCTTCCCGGTTGGCATTGAGAGTAAGAAGTCTTTAATGAAATCAGCAGCCCCCTTGATGGCATCCGCCGCATTCAGGTTGTGGACCAATTCATTCATATTGACATTGGCATAGCGATAAAGCGTCGCCGAATTAAAGTCGATGGTTCCTAGCATGGCTGCCCCAGTGGTATCATCCGGCTGTTCATCATCCAGCGCCGTAAAGTAATCATACTCGGGAACCACTTCATGCGTCGAAACGGCGTGGGCCACTTGGGCCGATGCATCCACATTTAATTCAGGATTATCTGCCACCATTCGACCAAACAAAGCAAGGTCTAAGGATTGGTCGCCCTTCAGCACCTTTTTAATTTCTTTCTTATCTAATTCTTCATTATCAAGCGCATATTGTGCTAATTTAGCAATTTGGCCGCGACTGACTAAGAGCAGTGCCCCGGTTTCATTGTTCTTTTTGGCATCTATCTTGATGCCAGCCAGCTTAAAGATTTCAGTAGCTTTAGCCAGCGCGGCATCGTCATCTAAGGACGCATCCAATTTTTTTAGTTCGGCTACCAGCAGACTAGCGGCTTGTTTCGTCCGCGTCCCTGCGGAAACATTATCATGTTTAAATTCGTCGCGGACAGCCTTTTTCCAACTCTGAGAAGAGACCCGTGCCCGCGTAACACCACCGTATAGAGCGGTCTTGGGTGCCCCCGTGTCGTCACGGTTGATGTTTGATGATGGAACGGTTTGTAAGACGCTTAAGTCAACATATAGGTTTTTAGTCATTAGTGTTCTCTCCTTCTGATTTAGCTTGCTTCACTGAATAATATTGTTGTCCCCAACGTAACCGCACTCGGCTAGCCTGCTCGTAACTTATCTGTAGCCCATACAGATCTTGTGCCAACAGCGCATAGTCAATCTTTTGCGCAAGACTATGGGATTTTAAGATGCTTACTAAATGTGACAAGCTATTAATGACACCTGAGACATTCGTTGTTGCTAGCAAGGGTTGTACTCTACGATCCATAGCAACTCGTAGATCTTCGTTTCCCCGTAGGTTGCCTAAAGCCCCAAAGAAAGTTTCGCCTTGCGCATTCTCACCGTAAGCTGATGCATAGACAAACGCGTCATTATTTCCCTGCTGGTGAATTGCATAAAAACGGATAGCTGTATAGACGGCCACTTCTTCAGGTGTCGGTGCTCCATTCTGTGCATGACTTAACTGGTTTTCATCTAAGTTAGCCATGATGACCGGCCAAACCATTTCGGCACGGTGGCTGGTAATTGTCGGTGCATTTCTGAGACTTGCTAATACTGCCTTATCCGGATTACCATTGCGATAGAGAGTACGAATAATCTGGCCGGTGGCTTTTTTAACTTCACTTGGCATAATTTCTCATCACTCCTTTTTTAGGTCAAGATCACGGCGGACGTTATACATCAGGTGGTTCTTCGCAGTAAAGATATTAAGCGGTCGTCCATGATCGTCACTAATTCCTCTGACATCTCGCGGTGAGCTAGCTTGCATCTCATCGTCAACAGCCATTACCACAATCTTTTCTAGTTCGGCCTTCCATATGTTAATTTTAGCTTCGCGGTCATCTTGTCCCCTTAGACCGCTCAACCATGCCTTGAAAGGTTCATTCAACCGTTCATAAAATTTTGCACTCAATCCACTAGCAAAGGTTCGTGTATCTAAATTACGAATCTTGCCAATATCCGTGGCAAAGTGATAATAATCAGTGCCAATTGTCTGTGTTGTTTCAATAACTTCTTCGATTCGTAACGGCCACCGTTCAGCAAGCTCATCGTCAAACAAAACGTCCGCTTGTAATTCCATATCATCGACCACTTCGGCCGCTGGTGACTGTGAGGTCGCGTTGCCATCACTAATCAGGGTTACCGAATTCAAGAACAACGGGGCATCGTGATCAATCAACTGTCTTTGCTTGAGCGCTCTGAGCCAGATAACAATTCCCGGTTCGTGCATATCATCTTGCAGTCTGACTTTTACGTACTGACCGAAATTCCGCCACATCGCAATTCCTAGCGAACGGAGGCTCTTTCCCGCTGGTCGATAGGCGTTGGTCTTCTTATCAAGTTTCCAAGTCGTCATTGGCTCAATCAATGCATCCTCATACGCAAACGTCGGAATTCCGGCACTAAGAATCATTGGCTGGCCATCCTGCCACTCAATATGCAAGAGCCGAGACCAAGTCGTATACAATTCTGCGAGATTGTCTGGAAGTATCAGGGCCTTGCGTTGGGCAACGTAGTCCCGAACCGATTTGGCTTCCCAAACTGGTTTTTGCAGTGCATATTCTGTGCCGTCTTGACGCGTATCAACTAATACTAAATTCAGCATCAACGTGTCAAATAGTGTCTTCCCCTTTGCAAATACCGGATTGAGTCGGTAGATCCAGCCCCCAGAGTTGGAGAACTTTTCTTCGGTCACAACCTTTGTCTTATCCGTGACCCCCGTAAAGTTTTGGTAGGCAATCACCCAACGTACCAATTCATCCAATGACACCTCATTCTTTGCGTCACCCGATTTAGGTGTGAAAATATCCGGTGTATGCGCACTTTCCGAAATGCGCCGATTCATTTGCTTCACCAGAACCTGGCCCTTTCCGGCGGCAACTTTTCTGTTCTCTGGCACGAGCGCATCGTAGTCTTCAGTTGACGCTTGATAGAAGGGGCGGTCCCCAAAGAACTCAAAATCTGCCATATGAGCCTTTAGGTAATCAATAACTGCCGCTGAGAAATGTCCCGTCTGGTAAAGCTGACCCCAAGTCGCAAATAATGTCTCTTCTCCCTCGTCATCATCGAACGCGTCTAAGTCGATCTCTAAGCTCTCAGGTGACTTAATATCGCCTTCTAACCACGAGTATTGTTCACCATCAGCGTCGACCCGCGAATAAACTGTCGTTAAGATTGCCAAGAGTAATCGCAGTAAAGCCAGATCTTGACTATGCATATCGCCAGCCAGCTGCCGGTAGCTTGAAGCATTTTCAAATAAATCAATCAAAGAAACTGTCTTTTCTTGATTAGATTCAGCCGTCACTACTTTGATCCAAGGATCAGTCGTCAAATTAAATCTTTTATTGTCCACCAGTATCACCTTCCTTTACATATTTTAAGCCAAGCTTCGAGGAATACGTTAGCTGCCAACCCGCAAACGTCACCGCCAAATTTTCATCCAACGGTAAGGCGAGCGCTCCTTTAAGCCAGACATCGCTTTGCCACCCTAAGAAATAATCACTGGTCAAGTCTTCCAGTTTCTCAATTGCCTTATCAATTCGCGGCGTTACCGCAACCGGGAGCCGAATCACTTGCTGAGCGATATCCTGTGAGGAAACGTCACTTAAGCGTCGACCGTCTAGTAAGAAGTTCCCCTCACTCGTATGCTGAACCAGAATAACTTCCAGCGATTCTCTAATGTCTCGAACTGCCGCACTGGCCTTCTGCTCATCCTGATCAACGTTGCCTAAATTACGACCCAGCCAATCATGAATCGTAGCTCCGGGCTTCGTTTTGGGATTGGCAATCTGAAAGACGCGGGCCTTTCTTTTTTCAGCTTTTAAGACATTATCAAATTCAACCCTAGCAGCATCGATATCAGGCACTTCACGGTCCGTTGAAGAATCATAAACCTGCTGTACCAGTGGTGAGATATCATCAGGTAAGTTAATTGTGTCCTTTAAAAAGTGATCCGTCTTCATCAGCAAGTATTGTTTGTAAACGTTTGCACTACCAGATTCATAAGTGTTAGGGCCTTCAATCCCCATGACAAAAACCTTTGGTGTCTTTAAGGCCTTGGGTCGGTCAATCTGATGACGATGCAATCGCCCTGCTCGTTGCAGAATCAAATCCATTGGTGCAATGTCCGTGTACATGACATCAAAGTCAATGTCCAAAGACTGCTCCAAAACCTGGGTCCCAATGACAATCAGTTTATCCGGTCGCTGGCCATGCTTACCAATTGAGGCTTGTAGCTCATCTTCCTGTGCAACTCGATCAGTTGCTAGGAATGCTGAATGCAAGACCATTAATTTAATACTAGCCGGCATTTTCTCCGCCAATATCTGTGCGCGCCTAACCGTATTGACGATGATTCCGGCAACGCCACCACCGCTAATTTGATCAACGACATGGGCAACAAGGTCTTCATCAGACACGTTTAAACGTTGGACCTGTAATTTAGTTGGTTGCTGATCACTCTGCCCGGGGAAGGATGTCACCTGCTTAAGTTGGTGACCATCCAGCAAGCTTAGTAGTGGATAGGCTTGCGTATTCTCCCAATCTTTAGGCGCGTCAAGCTCATATTTCAAACCATATTTCCCCTTTAAGTACGCCTCCAGTAGAAGGTTTCGTTTGTTCTTGGGGAGTGTGGCGGACAAAATTATAATTGGAACGCGGTAGGCCCCCAACCAGCGAAGCGCCTTGTACAAATACTGATTCATATAAGCGTCATAGGCGTGGACCTCATCAATTACAACTACCTTGCCACTGAATCCTAAATGGCGGAGGAAGAGATGCTTTTGCTTCAAACCCAGTAACAAGAGATTATCAATCGTTCCTACCGTAAATTTCGTCAAAATCGATTTCTTCCCAGAGAACCAACTATTAACGACTACCTTGCCCATTCCATCGTCAGTATCATAAATATTTTTTGCGTTAGGCAGTGCCTGATACTTATGGTTAAACTGAGATTTTCCGTGCATCAATCTAATCTGTAAGTTCTCGGTCTGTTGCTTAGCTAGAAAGCCTAGCCAGTCGTCTACCCGATCAAACATAGCGTTAGTTGTCGCCTGTGTCGGAAGCCCCATGAATAGGCCGTCGCGACCGGTGATATCGGCTAGTTGTTCCGCTGCCAATAAGGCAATCTCGGTCTTTCCAATCCCCATGGGTGCCTCAATAATCACCATTCCCGGGTCTAGTGTTTCGCCGATTGCTTGTGTCATTGCCCTTTGAACGGGACGCGGTTCAAATCCCCAGCGAATCTGATATGGATTTTGCTTAGGGTCCATCAAATCTACAGGTTGGGGATTCCATTCACCACCGACATCCCAGGCTGTCATCGCTTTTTGGTACCGCTCTTTGATACTATCTTTTGGCCAAGATTGGTCCAATGGAATTAAGGGAAAAAGCGGCGTTTGCTTATCATTATCTAAGTATTCACTGGATGCCAACCAATCAGCCATAATTAGTAAGCCTTCTAAAATAACGGCTTGCGGCTGTGTTATGTCGGGGATCTCCTCAACTGATTGATACCCTGATGAGGTCAACCCGTATTCAAAGAGTTCCTTCTGTACGTCGATCCAAGGTGCTTGAATCTCAGGCTGGTTGTCGCTCTGATAATAGTTGGCCGTATAATTGCCAATTTGTTCATCTGGAGGACAGCTGGCCGGCTTGCCATGGTGACCCCCAATGATGGCTCCAATCGATTTGGGAACATCAAGGCCTTCCAAAATGGCTTCACCAGCTAAAGCATGCGGGGATTCTTT
The DNA here is from genome assembly GCF_016861695.1 of Levilactobacillus andaensis. GTDB lineage: Bacteria > Bacillota > Bacilli > Lactobacillales > Lactobacillaceae > Levilactobacillus > Levilactobacillus andaensis. Next base: position 206,976 of record NZ_BOLP01000005.1, read on the forward strand.
TGGCGATGCCAGATTTAGATGCTCAAAGTCTACAAAGCCAATTCGGGTCAGTTTTGACTTTAAATAGTCGTCCAATGAGTCGTCACGATTATAGGATTCTTTTCCTTGAAAGGCCGCCGTTGCCTTACCAATATCATGTGAAAACCCTACGAATTTAACCAAATTATGTACCGCCGTTGCTGACAATGTTCCCTGTAACAGCTGTCGCTGGCCTGAGCTCAGCCACTGATTGAAAAGGTAATTTATCACATTCTGTGTATCTAGTAGATGCACGATGAGTGGTAGCCATGTCTGTTGACCATCTTCTGATTGCTTTTTGGCCCACAACGCTGCTGCTCGCCTCGATATTTCCACTGCCATTCTTACCGTCTGCTTTCCTTGATTTAACGCTATATGGCTCCGTTCTCACTAAGCTGTTTGTAAAGCTACATATCTTGTCATTATTCTTAAGATACAATTTGAAGCGTTTTACGTCAACACAATAAACACATAAAACCATTTGTGGTAGCTTACAAGTAAAGCTGAGATAAAGTCTCAATTGTAAGCGTGTTCATTTTATATTTAAAATGAATCTTTCAAAATTCGGTTTTCTCCACAAATAAGAGCCCTACTTTGGACCAAACGTTTCTTCCCCCTCTCATAAATAATGGTTTTAAACCATCTTTGGGACGAATTGTTACATATAAAGTCACTATTTGCTCTGGATAATAAAATAAAGTTCACTATCACTGTTATATTTTATTTCTACAAGCCTATAATACCACTATTGCTTGTGATATGTAGGCATATTTTGTTTTTACTCTAAATATCTCTGCAACGTTGCTAGAAAGGCCTCAATTTCTGAAATGAAAAGGTCCGTACTACCAAGTTAAAAAAATCACCCCCACATCCGTAGGGAATATTTTCACTCTATAAAATAAAGTTCACCCTCACTGGGATCACCCCCACACTTGTGGGGAACATACACGATTATATCACAAGTATGGTGTCCAACCCCGTATACACAGGGAAGAAACGAGTCTGATCATGGATTGCGGGACTTAATTAGGATCACCCACGTATACACGGGGAATACCGTGACAAGCCGCAGCAACTGCCATCGGGAGAGGGGATCACCCCCGTATACACGGGGAATACCTCATCTTCTGTGGCTTCGTGTTAAGAGCCTGAGGATCACCTCCGTATACACGGGGAATACTCACTATCAGCCAACGTCTGTGAGATAAGCTCGGGATCACCCCCGTATACACGGGGAATACTAAATGCAACGAAGGCAAGCCGGAGATTGTCTAGGATCACCCCCGTATACACGGGGAATACCCGACCATCTGGAAGCTGACGTTGGGATTGTTGGGATCACCCCCGTATACACGGGGAATACATACGGCGGTATCCCACGGCATCCGGCCGAAATGGATCACCCCCGTATACACGGGGAATACCAAGCACACTTGACGTAAGCACACTGTCTAGCAGGATCACCCCCGTATACACGGGGAATACTTGCTGTAAAGATTGCCAACAATAGTGGATATAGGATCACCCCCGTATACACGGGGAATACATGAGATTGTGTAATTGCTGCCCTTCTTGCTAAGGATCACCCCCGTATACACGGGGAATACACGATGATTGAGACACTGGATTACGACAAAATGGGATCACCCCCGTATACACGGGGAATACAATGGTGTCGATATCGTTACCAACGGCCGGTCGGGATCACCCCCGTATACACGGGGAATACGCTGTAAACCACGTGGACCAGCGGGTCTTGTTAGGATCACCCCCGTATACACGGGGAATACATGGTGGCGTGGCTATCCTTGTCATAAAAAGTGGGATCACCCCCGTATACACGGGGAATACCCTTCTGGTTCGGCCTTGCCTTGCGCGGTATCGGGATCACCCCCGTATACACGGGGAATACGCCAAGGAAATCAATTTCTTAGCCAGTTCTAAGGGATCACCCCCGTATACACGGGGAATACCTGACTTCCAGGTAGATGAGAATCGCTTAGTCGGGATCACCCCCGTATACACGGGGAATACTCCAACCGCTTGACCTCCACCTTGCCCAACCAGGGATCACCCCCGTATACACGGGGAATACTTAACCGCTGCCAGGCCACAGATGCCAGAACTAGGATCACCCCCGTATACACGGGGAATACTATCCGGCGACAGTTGCTGAAGCCAGTCATTTAGGATCACCCCCGTATACACGGGGAATACACTAAACAAACGCCGTCACATCAGCATTCTATTTTTCCAAAAGTGCCTTTTTCCTTTAACTTGCTTCTCTAGCATACCTCAGCAATGTATGATTAACAATTACCCTATCACCAAAACAATAGCGAAGATTTCCGTAACAATGGACTCAAAACATTTCAGTTTATCAGCCATCCTCATTACGACTAATATCAGTTAAATCAGCATTATTACTCAGAACCCAAAAAAGGCATAAAAAATGGCCCCCCGTTCCTCTGAACGGGCGGACCATTTTAAAATCTAAGAAACTCCGGCTTGCTAACCAATCTCTCTGAATCACGTTATTAGCATCTCTTAAACTCTGATAAGTAACTATACACGATATTTATGCGTTTGTCAAAGGTTATTTTACTTTTTCAAATCAACGCCCAAACTTCTAGTTAATTTCCATATAGTTCAACAAGGCTTAGTAGTCACCAATCCCTTGATATAACAATATTTGTAAGACGTCTTGCCTAGAGATACCGCCTAAAACTGCTACACTGGTTTAAGCAAGAAGTTTTGTGAGTGGGGGCTGCCTTTTCCCTTTTCGAGGTGAGGTCCATGGGAACATGGAAAGAATCTAGCGAAAGGTTTCGTGACCCGTGAGTACTTTTCAAGCGCTATCGTTGATGCTGGCTTTTGCCACATTAATGATTATTATCGATCGCCATAACGATCGGAAATAAAAAAAGCCGCCCTCTAATAACTTTGAACAGTTAGGGCGACCTGTCGTCGTTTCTGTCTCCGCTCTTGAAGCGGCTTGCTAGGCCGGTGTTCGCGCGCCGGCTTTTGCTATGTCCTCACTATACCACATTTACTGGCCAAAGTAAGGATTACGACTCTCACATTTACCTGCCCTGCCTAGCTCGTATACGTATACGTTTTGAACTTCTTTTCGGCGAAATCGACACATTGCCGCATATCAATCACCCGGAGCTTTCCCTTGGGTAAGTCTGCCGTGACCATGCCGGTGCCTTGGGCCTCAAACTCACGCTCCAGCTTTGAGAAATCATAGGTCTCCAGCTCAACGTTTTTAAAGCTGATCATTTTCTTTTGCGGGTGCAGAAAATCTCCCGTCTCAACGGGTGCCGTCTCCTCGATGACCTTAATGTTCCGATTAATTCTGGTTTCCGCCAAATGGAGCGCCGTATTCGTCTCAAAATTCGTTCCGATCAAGACTAGTTTGGCATGCAGGTCATACAGTCTCCCTAGCACGCCATCATCCCCAAATGGAAAATCGTACGTCGTATCTGTGGTCAGCCATTTTGCTCGGCTCCCCCACGCCGCAAACGACTCTAGTGGATTCGCCGACCGCTCAACGTCTGGATAATTCCGGAAAAGTTCCACCACATCACTCTGACCAATTGCGGGGGTCAACCGTTTGCTATAGCCCATGGTCCGGTCGCGAATTGGCTGCCAGTTTTCCTCTGGTTCTGGGCCCTCCGTCCACAGTGACGGATCCGATAGTTCCGGCGTCTGGCTCGGCATCACCACGTTTCCCATTGGCCCCACCGCCTGGCAGAGTGCTGTGATGACAGCTCGGCTATCCCCCGTGATCCAGTCGAACGCTTTTAGTGAGGTGTGGACCATGACGCTATCGCCCGCCACGACGCCTAAACTTTGAAGTTGCTTTAGAAAATCCTGTCTGCCGTATGGTTTGCTCATTGGTTACGCTTCTCTCTAAATATTAAAATCAAATTATAGTTCTTATTATAAACTCATTTTAATTGTGTGTAAATAAAAAGAAAGAACCTTCACGAACGGGTTCTCCCTTTATTCACACTAAGACTTGGTCAACATCACGACCCCTTCGCCAGGATTGGTCCCCTCGTCGTCATCATCCGAGCCAAAAAGTTGACCACCAATATGCCAGCCTGCAAATTGTGACCGCGTCTTCGCATCATAACCCGCCGCTGTCAACGCCGCCGCGACCGAATCAGCACTCTCTGGGTCTTTAGCCGTAAAACTGATGACTTTAAACGATTTAAATGGTATTTTGTAGCCCGTCAAAACGTCTTCTTCCGCGCTCAAAGTTTCAGGACTATTTGGCTTCGACAGTGAAAAATCACCTTTGGAAACGCCTCGTAATAGCTGCTCACTAGCATTCATCGTCGCATTACAGTAAATGGTCTCCGGAAATAATTTCATCATCTGAACTTCAGCCTGAGTAACCCCCGCATTCTCCATTGCCAGTGACCAATCCATATCATCCACAGTTAGACTACGGGCCGCAGTGATCGACGGGGCCTTGATTGCTTGTAGATTTTTACGCCAAATCCAGCCACTGTACTGGCCATCCGCGCTCTTCACATGATAGTAAATGACATATTTCTTAATGTCTTTCTTGTAAAACTCTTCGTGAGCGTCCGTGTAAAAGACGACCGTGTCCGTCTGCACACTCCAACCATAACGGGTGCCAATGTGTTTCGAATACCGACCACCACTCACCGCTGTATAGGAATAGCTTCCCATCGGCTTACGCCAAATCAATCGAAATAAACTTGACCGTTGGGCTGAATACCCTGGTCTTGACGCCGAAGCAGTCGCGACCACACCACCAAGTCCCAAACTCCCTAAAATAATGCCACTAATCAGCAACCCACGCAATCTTAAATTCATCAGCTGCGCCTCCCTATGGCATTTATTTTAAGCGCAGTGTAAAAATAGGAGCAGACTATGCGACTAAACGTTACGTGAACTTCCTATCTTATAATCCCTCTGCGACATCCCTCTCACTAATTATATTCCCCCTTGAAAAGTTCCCCCCAACAGTATAATCTTAATTGTAGATGTCAATTCTCATTTAAATTTAACGTTAGCTGACGACATCGCAGCCGCCTCGGGGTAGATTGGCTGGTCAGTTAGCAGTTCAGGGAAAGAAGCGGGGAAAAATGAACAGAGTTTTACGGCCAAGTATGAAGGGCTTATTTCGAATCGGCATGGCGGATTTTTACGCCTTTTTAATCGTAGGGGTGGCTCTCATTGTGGAAGCACCAGCAAAGGTCATGTATCCCATGGGGACGGCCTTAGCTATTATTTTTGCGTTATCCACCTGCATTACCATCAGCGGCATGGCGCTCAATCACCTGTACCGCGAACCAGAGAGCTATAGCATCTTAATTTTACAGACTGCTTTTACGATTATGATTATCTTGGCATTGTTGAGTTAATACCTACCGGGACTATGCGAACCTTGCCTAGTCCCTTTTTGATGCCAGCAAACAAAGATAGCGAACTTACCAAGTCATCCATCGGCGGCACTATCCCGTAGTGACCTATACTCGACCGCAATTGAAGCCCAAGGAGTCCTGCCCATGAAGCGTATCTTCTACGTCCTGCTAGCCGGTGAAACGGTATCCGACCTCGGGGACAACCTATTTGGCATCGCCATTGATTGGTACCTCTATAGTTTAACTAAGAGTTCATTTTTAGTCGGGGTCATTTCGGGGGTGTTTAGCCTACTAGTCCTGATGAGCCTGGTGACCGGCTTCGTCGCCGACAAACACGTCAAGACTCAGGTCATGCGACTGGTCGACCTTTTTCAAATCATTATTCTGGTCACTGCCGGCATTATTTATGACCACCGCACCATCACTCTGATGCCATTCATCCTGATTCTATTTCTCACCCGAATCGTCGGTACCTTCTTCGGTCCGGCCGAAAACACCTTGATTCCCCAACTTGTGCCTAAGGACGCTCTCGCCAAAGCTAATGGTCTGAACCAGGGCTTCGGCATGATCTCCGAAATGATTGGCCTGCTGGTTGGGAGCACCCTCATCGTTTGGCTCTCCCTCGCAGACTTTATGTGGGTCAACGCCCTCACCTTCGGCATCTCACTGATTTGCGTTTCAATCGTTCACCGGAACCATCACGAGGTCCTCACACCCCCGACCAATGATAACTCAGACCGTTGGTACACGGGCATTCAGTACATCAAACAAACCCCGATGTTACGCGCCATTATCTCACTGGCTTTAGTCATTAATCTAGCCTTGGGACCGATCATGAGCTTAAACGTCGTCTGGGTTCGCCAAAATCTCCACAGCACCAGTATGGTCTACGGTATCATGCAGATTGCCCTCATGATCGGCGTGATTCTGGGGAATATTGCGGCGGCCGCGCTGAAGATACCTTTGAAACGGAAAATGATTTTGTCATTAAGCGTTGTCAGTTTGGCCGTTATCGGGATGGTTCTACTGCCAAATGTGCTCATGACCCTTGCCATGCGACTGCTCATTGGCCTGGGTGCCGGCACCATCAACGTTGCGGTCTTCACCTTGCTTCAATCCACGACTCCTGCCGGTATTTTAGGACGAGTCAATGGCGCCATGATGGCCGGAACAAACCTCGCGCTACCCCTGGGGATGATGCTGGGCGGTATCTTTTCGGTTCGACTCGGCGTCGGCGGTGTCTACCTGGTTGGCGCGGCCTGCGCTCTGATGACGCTAGCACTGTTCTCACACGTCAAGGTTAGCGAACCTGACTGAGTCTCTTCTATAATTAGATGAAAAAAACGACCCTCGACACGCCGTCAAGGATCGCTTTTGATTCGTTTTGTTTAATCTGGGATTACCGCACAGATACGGTCAACAATTTTCTGAACCGGTTCGATAGCATGGATATTGGAGATTCCCAAACCAAATGACGCATAACCCTTACTAAGATCACCGACCAGCATCCCCTCGCGCAGGCCTTCGTAACCATTAGCTGCCGCGAAAATTTCCTGGTTAGAAGCACTCGTCTGGCTCATTTCCATCAAATGGTTAGGCAATTCTCCCGGAAGCGACCGGTAGAATGCTGGCAATGCCCGGTACGTCAGCATATCATCCGCATTCGTCGTCACGGCCTGCTGCTTGATATTTTCGGCCATCCGGGATTCTTCACTGGCTAAAAAGGCCGTCCCGCAGTAGAACCCTTCGGCACCCAAGTCCAATACGGCCTTGGCCGTCCGGGCATCGGTAATGCCACCCGCCGCCATGATCGGCGTATGGTCAACGGCATCAACCAGCAGCGGCACAATGGAAAGTGTCCCCACTGGTCGTTCAGGAACCGTCCCGCCTTCGTCAAAACCGGTGGCTACAATCACATCGGCACCGCTATCTTCCGCCAATTTTGCATTCTCTCGTGATGGTGTAATGTAACGATACACAATTTTAACCCCGTGCGCATGTAACTCCTTAAATAGTTCTGGAATCACTGGCCCCACGTAGGCCACGACCGGAATCTGTTCTTCGTAAATGAGGTCAAGCGTTGGTCGCGTGAAGACATCATTCGCTGGGTCGCCAGTTGGCCCAAAGTTTAGACCAAACGGCTTATCGGTCAATGCTCTCGTCTTATGGATCTCATCACGCATTCGTTGAATCGTCTCGACAATGGACTTCGTCACGGTTGTTTGACCAGCGTTAAAGCCCAAAACGCCTAAGCCACCAGCATTGCTAACGGCAGCGACCAGCTTGGCATCCGTGAGCCACAATAAGGGGCCTTGGATAATCGGTTTTTCTATTCCTAAAATTTCACAAATTCTATTGGTCATGATTCATTACCTCCGGGGTTAATATCTTTAAATTAGTTGTATTGTAAAATCGCTTACAGGTGTTATTATATGGGTACTAATTAACTTATGCCAATACGAACTTTATTTAAAAATATAACCAAAGTGTAATACATCAATTTTTAAAGGAGCCTTTTATCATGAGTAGACAGCGAACTTTGTTAAGCATTCTGCAATCCGTTGCGTTCTCAACGACCATTTCAGAAATTGCCGACCGCCTCTATCTGAGCCAGCCGTACGTGAGTCGCATTTTAAAGGATGAGGAGTCGAAGTTTGGCGTTACCCTGATCAACCGCCGCGATAAGCCGATTGAACTCACCAAATTTGGTAACTCCGTTCTCTGCAACCTCAAAAAAATTGCTAGTGCCGAGGATAGCCTCAACGCTAGCATTGCTAATCTTAAGGCGCAAGAATCGCGGCCCATTCGCATCAGTAACGGGAATCCCTTTCTTACCGCTGACCTTACTCAGGCTATCGTGGCTTACGTAGACCAACACCCGGATGCCAACGTTGAGCTCAACCGCCCTTTGGTCCGCAACGTCGAGAATGATCTGGCTGAAGGCGCCGTCGACATCGTGATTGCTCAGCGCTGGAATGCCGCCGATATTCAGATCACCGACCTGCCTTCACCCGTCTACTACCTGCCCATCATGAACACCTGCGTGCCGTTCGACCCGAACGTTTTATTTCAGCCATTTGAAAAGGACACGTTGACGCGAATGACCGACTACCGCTATGTTGGTCTTTCCGGCCATTCGGAGTTTCAGGCGTTCGTGGACAATCTATTCAAACGCGTTGGCATTCATCCCCAGCACAAGCTATTTTTACCGACACCTACCAGTGCTCTCCAGGTCGTCGCGCAAATGGGCGATGCCACGACCATCACTACCCGGCGTATCGCCCAGCTCGCCTTAACCGCCGGCCAGTATAATCTGATTCCCCTGCCAACAAATTTCATTCGCACGGATACTTCAATCATGTGCTTGACGAATGCGACACCTGAGATTCAAAAACTCACGGCCTTCTTGCATAAGACTTTAGTCAAAACGATTCACTGATCTGCTAACGACTCGGCCGCAACAAAGATACCAGTTTCATCACTCCTGCCAATACGGCTAGTAACGGTCCAAACAGGATCAGCAAAAACGTCGCCCATAGGTGTTCGGCAAATATGAGGACCGGGTTGAGAATCTCATCCGTACTCTGCGTGGTTCCGGTCGTATACTCCCACGGATTGGCAGCCACCCCATTCGGTGTCCACCGACGATTCACATGACTATTGCCTATATCCTGACGGTGCATGGTCAACGCCCGGTGCTTGTAGGTCTCAAACCGCTCGCCATTTTTGCTATAGAGGCTTTGATACTTGTTCCGCAGCGCCGGATAGCAGACCAGCCAGCTTAGAAATATCCAAGTGGTGAAATAAGTAACTGGAATCGTCCAGCCGGCCTTGGTGCGTTTCAGGTCCCAGGTCAACAAAACCAGCATGATTGCTACGCCTTTGAGGAGTGTTAGTAGATAGTGCCAAACTTTTTGCCGCTTTGTCATGGGGGCGCTTCCCTTCTCTGCTTGATTAACTGCTTATCATGTAATTATATCATCGTTTTATCATTATATCATCGTATTTTAATCATTTGTAAACCAGTCTAAAAAAGACCTAACCGTTGTGTTTTCCGGTTAGGCCTTTTGTTAGATTGTATCTGACTGATTAACTATGATAATAATGGTAGCTTTCAAGATGCTTCGATTGCTGTTTCGTTCGGTAAGAGAAGATAGCAAATGAATCATCTTTGCCATACGTCTTTAGCGCTTTGATTTTCTTTCCATGGTAGGTCTTATTTACAACTTTGTAATGATAGCTATTTCCATAGAAATCACTTAACTTAGGATTCTTTTTTTCGGGCCAGAAACTATAGCGGAGATCATTATTAGACGCCTTATAAGCGTAAATCCAAGAATCTTTTCCCGTCTTTGCCTTTATCGTATGTAGATAAAGTGTTATGTTTCCATCAGTATCTTTCCACTTTTTAGCAGAAATGATGAGCCTAGAATTGTATTCCTTGGTATACCAAGTTCCGCGGTAGGCCTTGGGAAAGCTCTTTATCGCCGTATATTTAGCTGCCGCAGCCGGTTCAGTAGGCACCGTCACCGCAATCCCACCAACAGTTGCTACTACTAGTGCCGACAGAATCATATCTTTGATTTTCATTTCATCATTAACCCCTAACTCTAATTTAAATTCTATCCGGGAGATTACTTTCCCCCGGTCATCATTATACAAAGTCAGGGCGACATAATTTGTCATTAGAACCATCAACTAGCAAAAAAATTCTAATTATTTTCTACAACAACTCCATTACTCTCAAAATCCCTCGCAACCCCAAAATGACCTACCAGCATCTTCATATCTGGTAAGCCCAACATCAGTTGATACTTTTTTACCCCTCAAAGTGGTAAGTTAACTCTTCTGCCGTATACGGTCGATCCGTACGCGCTGGTTCCAAGAATCTATCCCCAACCTTAATATCGCAGGCACGGGCCGCGACAATCGCAAACTCACGGAAAAATTGGAAACTTGACGAAATGATGCCGTTATCCGAAACGACTGGCTGGCGAACCAGATTCTGTTTGGGAATGAACGGATTTTTCTCATACGTTTCCTCAAAGAGACCACCCGTAAACTTCGTATCGGCTAAAAGGCCTGCCTTCGCTAGTAGGATTGGCGAACTCGACATGGATGCAATGATTGGTCGTTTGCCTGTGGTCTTCAACCGCGCCAGGAAGGCCACGTTACGTTCATCGCTTAATGGCACGTGATAATCGTCAATCCCCGGGAGAATCAACAACTCATAGTCCAGCGGATCAACCTGTGAAAAATCCTTCTGGGCCAAGACTACCATGCCGTCTTCCCCCGTATATGCCTTGTGTTCCGCGGCAACCGTCGTCATTTCCCAATCGTCCTGAAAAGCCAAGATTTCAGTTAGTGCGGCTATTTCAAAGTTACAAAAACCGGGATACAGCATGACTAAAAAGCGTCTCATTACCGGCACCTCTTTTCTTAGATTATTTTCATAATATCATCAAGTCCTAATCCAAACAACTACCAAGATTTGGATAATCTAGTTTCATTTTCTAACGATTGTATGTTCTGGCGAAGATAAACAAATTCATTTGACTACCAACAACAGATATTTTAGAGCCAATAAAAAAAGCCGACCACTGAAGTGATCGACTTTTTTGACTATTACTAGTTACGACGGCGTTCTGGGATCCGCGCTGCCTTACCGTTAAGTTCACGGAGGTAGTAGAGCTTAGCACGACGTACACGACCTTGACGAATAACGTCAATCTTAGCAACACGTGGGGAGTGTAATGGGAAGATCCGTTCCACACCGACACCGTTACTGATCTTACGTACCGTGTAAGTTGCTTGGATGCCAGCACCCTTACGCTTGATTACGACACCTTCGAACAATTGGATACGTTCGCGGGTACCTTCGACGATCCGGGCGTGAACCCGAACAGTGTCTCCGGCACGGAAGTCTGGAACATCGTCCCGTAATTGTTCTTGGTTGATCTTAGCAATTAAATTGTTTTGGCGCATAATATATTCTATCCTTTCGCCAACATTCATTCTCAGATTCGACAGCGGAATATTGTTTTTATGGCTAAACAGCCAAAAGTAAGTGTATCATATCTCGAAATACCTGTAAAGGTTATTTTCTTGACTCCCGTTCAGCAGCCTGTCGTTCTTCCTCTTCGATGCGAACATCGGCCAAGAGGTGTTTCTGCTGCTGGGTCAACTTTTTGTGGTTGATCAGATCAGGCCGGCGTTGATACGTCCGCCGCAAGGCTTCTTTTTCGCGCCATTCATCGATTTTACCATGATTGCCGCTAATCAAAACGTCTGGGACCTTCATCCCCCGGAACTCAGATGGCCGCGTGTATTGCGGGTATTCCAATAGGCCAGATGAGAATGAGTCCCCCGGTGCCGACTCCGAATTGCCGAGGACTCCCGGTAACAGCCGCACCGTCGCATCGATCATGACCATTGAGGCCAATTCGCCGCCCGTCAGGACAAAGTCGCCCAAGGACACCTCATCAGTCACCAACGTCCGAATTCGCTCGTCATAGCCCTCGTAATGGCCACACAGGAAGGTTAAATGTTCCTCGTGAGCGAACTCTTCGGCCACGTGCTGGTCAAAGGTCACACCGGCGGGATCGAGTAAGATGACCCGGCCCTTAGGTAAGCCTTCAGCCGCCGCCTGTTCCTCGGTCGCCTTTAACGCGTCAAAGATGGGCTGGGGCTGTAAGAGCATCCCGGCGCCACCACCAAAGGGATAGTCGTCGACGTTACCGTGCTTATTAGTTGAATAATCCCGAAAGTTCGTCACGGGCATGGTCAAATGACCATTTTCAATCGCCTTACCCACGATGGAATCGTGCATCGGACCGGAAAACATATCGGGAAATAAACTTAACACATCGATACGCATTACTCGAGTCCCTCCATTAATTCTACCGTGACTTGGCCGGCGTCTAGGTCGACCTTTTTTACCACGTCATCGATCTTTGGCAACAGCAAGTCGTCCTTGCCTGGCCAGTCAACGACCCAAACATCATTGGCACCGGGAGACAAGATCTCTTTGATCTCACCCAGTTCTTCGCCGTCTTCCGTGACGACCTTCAAGCCAACGATTTGGTGATAGTAATACTCGCCGGGTTGTAAGTCGCCGGTCTCTAACTCGTTGTCGGTCACCTTTAACGTGCTCTGCTTGTAAAGCTCCACGTCATTGATCGACGGCTTGCCCTCAAAACCTAACAGATAAAAGTTCTTATGTTTCCGCATTGTAGCGACGGTCAACGTCACCGGCTTCGTCTGGTCCTTCGCAAAAGCGTAGAGCGTTGACCCCACCGCAAAACGACTCTCTGGAAAGTCCGTGGTCGCGATGACCCGAACCTCACCCTTGATACCGTGCGTGTTCACGATAGTTCCTACCGTATAATATGCCATGTCACATGCCTCCTCGTTTAATCATTTTATTTATAGTTTAATTATAGATTGAAATTGGGTAATATAGTCGTGGTTCTCGCCTTACCGGCCGCCAGATATAGGCTGGCGCGGTGTGGACGACGCGCCTGAGCCCATATCTGACGACCCCACGGCTTACGTTTGCTTTCTATGGCAACAACTACTGAATACAAAAAATAGTGTCAGTTGAGGCACAAAAAACGAATTCTGACGTTCATTCATGGTCAAAGACTATCGGAACCGGAGGCAGTCAGGGATGGAGCCAGCCGTGTCGACACTGTTAGGCGGGAGTTCCCGACTTACAGCGTGGGACGACCTCAAAGACACCACATATTCTTCGTGGCTTTGAGTCGAACCGGAAGTCCTTTTTCCGCGCTGGAGGTGTTCCCCCTGGCAGGCGGAATTCCTGACCACCGCAGTGCGGATCACCATCTATATTTTTATTTTTAGGAACAAAAAAACTCGAGGAAACGTTGCCGCCTCACTCGAGAGTCTTTGTTGGGCGGTCATCGATGATGAGACGCACCCGCTTATTGCCTTGAACGCGAACGCTGTAGACAATCGTTCGGATTGCCTGCGCCACGCGGCCTTGTTTGCCGATGACCCGGCCGACATCGTCCGGGTGAACGGCTAACCGATATTCGTAAAAGCGTTCCGTTTCGACTGGTGTTACCACTAGGGATTCGGGATGTTCGACGAGTGGGCTAACAATTGCTAGAATTAATGCCTTAAAATCGGTCATGGCTAATCACTACTTTTTAGTGTATTTAGCTTCATGGTATTGCTTCATGATACCAGCGTTGGAGAGTAAAGTCTTAACCGTATCTGAAGGTTGAGCACCGTTGTTCAACCAGTTCATGATAGATTCTTCCTTCAACGTGATTGAAGCTGGTTGGGTAACTGGATTGTACGTTCCAACTTGTTCGATGAAACGACCATCACGAGGACTCCGTGAGTCGGCAACCACAATCCGGTAGAATGGGCGCTTCTTAGAACCCATCCGCTTTAAACGAATCTTAACTGACATGTAGACACCTCCTGTATTTCTTTCAACGTGTAATAATATACCAGTTTCTGGATATGATGTAAAGGGTTTTTTCTTTACACCCTCAAATTAATCAAAATCTTTGCGTAACCAGGCCAAATCATCGGCCGTTAACGACTCCCGATTCGCCACGATCCATCGTTGGACCGTAGCGTAATCGGTAAAATCTGGTCCCTGTTGAACGCCGGCCGCCTGCAGATCGCGGGCAAATTTTAAATCGGCAATCGTCATTGGGGCCTGAAATAATGGGTTTTCTTCGGCCCGGGCTGCCCACTCACCATTTAAAATGGCGCGGGCATTGCGGTACGCCGCTGTTTGCTGCAATAAATCACGTAATTCACTTGCCATTAAATCGCTCATGACTACCTCCTTAGTGCCTGCCATTGCGGGTCGGTCGTCAAACTAACCACGGTGCCGGGCGCGTGTTTGACCGAAAATTGGTCGATTGGACTGGTTAAGAGCCACAAGACCGTTACCGGCAGTGTTGGCCGAACTTGTTCTTCCCCATAACCATCCGTCAAGATAACCACTAGTTGATTGGCGCTCCCGGCAAGTAATCGCGGTAAACTATCGAATACGGCCTGAAACCGGGTTCCGCCCCCACCGATCCGCTGGAGTGTCTGTGGTCGCCGCTCCAGGAGAAAGCTCCGTGCCGGGTCAACGACCGTATCAAATGGATAAACGGTCACCTGCGCCGGATAAACGGCCAATAACGTTGCCATTTGCCCTAGGAGGTAGCTGATTTCTTGGTTGCCCATCGAACCCGACTCATCGACAAAGACGGCAATCTTGCGCCAGGTCTGCACGATTTCTCCCGGAAGGTCCATTCGGGCAGGTTGGCGACGATTGAACCGGCCGTATGCTGGCTGCCGTCCCGCCGGCACCTGACCCAGACCGCGTTTGAGCAAGACGCGCCAATCCAATGGCCGCTCAGCCACTAGTGGCGTGAGGGCCGCCTGAATGCTACCAGGTAAGGTACCCCGCTGCTTGGCGGAAATTGCCTGGTTGGCCGTCGTAAAAAGCTGGGAACGCCATTGTTCGCGTGTGTCGGCTGCTTCATCGTTGGCGCCCTGCCAGCCGCTGTGACCATCGTGTTGCGCCGTTTCCGGTAATATCTCGGGCCCCCCTGCCGCTAACTGCCGGTCAGTGGTCCTTTTTTGCGTTTGCCAGTGGCGAAGTTGTTTCAAGTAGACCGCCGAATCCTGTTGCGGTCGAACTGGTTCTTCTAATAGCTGGCCTAATTTTTGACTAGTGATCGCATCAGTCGGCAGATCGGTCAGATAGTCGTTGACCGCCGCGTCGGTGGCCCATCGTACCAGCCCCGCCTGTGACGGCGTCTGCACGGCCGTTGCGTAACGTTGCGGGTGACGCCAAAGCAAATGCAACACCGTGTGGCGCAACATCGCCAACCACTGCGCACCGGTCCAGGTCGTCTGTTGTAAGGCACTCGGACTCAGCTGCAGTTGCCACTCCTGGGCCGTTGGTTGCAGACTCATTGGCGGCCTCGCCGTATCCCGAAACGTAACGGCCAGTTGACTCAGCACGTGCCCGTAAAATGGATCTTGCTGTAGCAAATACAGCACGGCATCGCGATACGCGGTCTGTGCTGCCTGCTCACGGTCGACCCCTGTGGCCTGACGTAAGCGTTGTAAGTCTTGCGTTAAGCTCACCATGGCCTACACCTCGATTTCACTGCTCCGCAACCCAATCGTCGTCAGCAAGCGGTAAAGCTGCCGAACGCCGGGTTGCTGGTCCTTGACCGCCGCTAAATTTTCCAAGAGCTGGTCCTGTCCAGCCATCTTCTGGGCGATTGCAAACTGTCCGTCCGGCGCACAACTCGTGAGCAACTCGCTGAAGCGCCGGGCGTGACCACCAACCGTTAACGGCCACGTCTGTCCTGCGTCTAGGCAGTTTACGAGGATCCGTTGTTGCTGAGCGGGTGCCAACTGTTGAAAGACCGACACGGCATCTGCGGCGTTGAACGCCTGGTCCACCGTCAGTCCAGGCCGCTGAGCCATTAAAAACCCAGCAAAGGCCGTCCCAACCGTCATCCCCAAATTGCCTTGCATGATGGCCGTGACGACCGCCGTTTGGCTAAACAGGTGTTGGGTGTCGAGTTCCCGAATGGCGCGTGAGACCCGCTCCCAGGCCCGCGGTGTGGACTGGAGGTCGTCGTCCGTAGCGTTGGCCGTACCGACCACGTGAAGGTCGGCGGGATTGTCCGTCAGGTATTTCGTCACCAACGGGTCAATCCGGGGGCCATCGTTAACTGGCGTTGTGGCCCATTTCAGCCAGGTCGCCGGGTCGGCCCGCAAAATCAATCGCGTCGTTCGGTCGGCAATGGCCGCATCCCCCGGCGTCACGCCGTAATGGCTCTGCTCAAAACCAGCCATGGTGGCGTCCGGGTTCTCCGCTAAAATTAAATGAACCTGCTCGGGTAACGTCAGTGTATTGATCTGCCGCTGTAAAACCAGGTTCATCAGTTCACTCTGAACGGCCTGCGTCCCCCGATTAAACTCATCTAAGAACCAGATGATTTCTTGTTCGGGATGGGCCTCGGCGTAACGAATCATGGCAACCAGGGTGTGTGAGTACCCAAACTGGACGTCGGCCAAGGACCCATAACGTTCAGTTTGAATAAAGGAGTCGCTGGTCAGTGGGGGCACTGGAATCACCAGGTCACCCTTTTCCACCAGGCTCACCACGGTCGTAAAGAGCTTCGCGTGCCGCTGTTGCGCCAAATCCGCCACCAAGGCCGACTTGCCGATGCCGGCTTCGCCCACGATGGTTGGCACGGCGCCACTCGCCAGGACCACCTGTGTCGCCTGTAAACACGCCTGATACGTTAATGCCACGCCTGTCACGTCCCTTCCGAAATTTATCTAGAATTATTTTAACATACATTAGGTTGGCCAAGCCCCAGGATGGTGGGAAATATCCGCCTGCGGCTGTCAGGGATTCCACCTGCTGTGGGGACGCTCCGGACTGTGGGGCGGTCCTCCGACTCGGCTGGCTACATCCCTGACCTCCTCCGGCTCTGATTGTGCTCTCTTTTAGCAAACGTTAAATACATGGTGTGCTATTAATTTCAGTCTAAACCCGTAAATAGTCTATACTTGTCACTTCACATTACCGTAAACCACTAGGTATAGCCACTATAAAAGCCCACCCAGCAACCGTCAAAAACTGACAGTCACAAAGTGGACCCCTAATCATTTGTTCAGCGTATATTAACTAACCAAACGATTATCTATTTAATATTACTTCATCAGCCGTCGCTGGAAGAACTTCACGATTTCTACGATCACGATCATCATGAATGAAGCGGCTAACACGATTCCCCACTGGAAGGCGTCCAGGTGGGCAACGTGGAACATGCTGTTCAAGCCGGGCACCAGAATCGTCATCGCCAATAAGACAAAGGCAATCAGGATCGCCCAGTTGAAGAACTTGTTCTTAAACAAGCCGACCGTAAAGATCGAGCCGTGAATTGACTTGGAGTTGAAGGCGTGGAACAACTGAATCAACCCTAAGGTGGCAAACGCCATGGTCAAGGCATCGGCGTGAACTAAGCTGGCCGATGCGTGAACCGGGTACGTCAGCGCCAACCAGTACACGAGCAGGGTAATTCCCCCCTCTAGCAGGCCCTGGTAGATAATCCCACCGAAGACCCCACCGGAAAAGAAGTTCGACTTACGCCCACGTGGCGGCTGCTTCATGATATTGCGTTCCATCGGTTCGACCCCTAAGGCAATCGCTGGCAACGTATCCGTCACCAGGTTGATCCACAGGATGTGCACCGGTGCTAAAATCTGCCAGCCTAACATGGTCATCATGAACAGGGTCAGGACTTCCCCTAAGTTAGCGGACAGCAGGTATTGAATGGCCTTTTGAATGTTGGCGAAAACCTTCCGTCCCTCTTCAACGGCCACCACAATGGTCGAGAAGTTGTCGTCGGCTAGGACCATATCACTGGCCCCTTTGGAAACTTCGGTCCCGGTGATGCCCATGCCGATACCAATATCGGCGGCCTTTAAGGCGGGGGCATCGTTGACCCCATCTCCAGTCATGGCAACGACCTTACCGCGCTTCTGCCAAGCATTCACGATTCGCACCTTATGTTCCGGGGCGACCCGCGCGTAGACCGAGTAGTTCCCGACCTGCTTGGCAAATGTGGCGTCGTCCATCTCATCCAGCTCGGCACCGGTAATCACCGCGGCCGTCTCGCCCTTTTCGATGATTCCTAGCCGTGCGGCGATTGCAGCGGCCGTGTCCCGGTGGTCACCGGTGATCATCATCGGTCGAATCCCGGCAGACTTGGCGTCGGCCACGGCCTGTTCAACTTCTGGCCGCTCGGGGTCGATCATCCCGACCATACCGGCCAGAATCAGATCATTTTCAACGTTTTCACTGGTCATGTCAGTCGGCACTTGGTCGACGATGCGGTAAGCAAACGCCAAGACCCGTAAGGCCTGCGTGGCCAATTCGTGGTTCGTCGTCAAAATGGCTTGGCGGTCGCTGTCGGTCAATGGTGCGACGGCATCGTTCTTAGCCAATCGCGTCACCCGTTTGAGCAATTCGTCCGGCGCCCCCTTAACGGCAATCAAGAAACGACCGTCAGCCAATGGATGGACCGTGGACATTAATTTCCGTTCGGAATCAAAGGGAATCTCGGCCACTCGGGGCATGTCCTTTAAAACTTGGTCGACTGGGTAATTGCGGTCCAACTGATACTGGACCAACGCCGTTTCCGTGGGGTCACCGGCCAAACCATCGGTCGTGATTTTCGTATCGTTGCTCAAAATCATAACCTGTGCCAATCGGTTGTCGCGGTCAAAATTAACGGTATGTGAATCGGCTAATTCCAGATTTTCGTAAACCTTTTCGACCGTCATCCTGTTTTGCGTCAGTGTCCCGGTCTTATCCGAGGCGATGATGTCGGTACTCCCCAACGTTTCCACGGCGGGCAGCTTCCGTACAATGGCGTGGCGCTTGGCCATCCGCTGGGTTCCCAACGCCAAGGTAATCGTGACGATGGCGGGCAGCCCCTCTGGAATCGCGGCAACGGCTAATGAGATGGCCGTCAGCAGCATGTCGATCAGGCTCTCGGCCTGGCGCCACATCCCCATGGCAAAGACGATGGCGGCAATCACCAAAATCAAGATGGTCAGTGACTTCCCAAGCTGGGTCAGGTTTTCCTGAAGTGGTGTCGTCGTCTCATCGGCATCCTCAATCATGCCGGCGATGCGCCCCACTTCCGTCTGCATTCCCGTCGCCACAACGACCCCGGTCGCGCGGCCGTACGTGACGTTACTGTTCATAAACGCCATGTTGTGCCGGTCGCCGATGGCTAAATCATTTTCGGTCAAAACGGCGTCTGCTTTTTCCACCGGCACGGATTCCCCGGTCAGGGCTGACTCCTCAACCTTCAGGGAAGCCACGTCGAGCAAACGGAGGTCGGCGGGAATGATGTCACCGGCCTCCAGGAGAACGATGTCCCCAACGACCAACTCGTCACTCTTCACGCTCATGACCTGGCCGTCACGCCGAATCGTGGCGTTAGGCGCCGACATTTCCTTTAAGGCGTTGATGGCTTCTTCGGCCTTGGCCTCCTGGAAGACCCCGAAGATGGCGTTTAGGACGACCACCAGTAAGATGATGACCGCGTCGACCACCTCACCGGTCAACCCGGCAATCAGGGCCGCCACCAGCAAGACAATGATCATAAAATCCTTAAACTGTGCTAAAAATTTCTGTAGGAGCGACGTCGTCTTCTGCTGATTCAATGCGTTATGTCCGTTTTCCTCGAGCCGTTGCTGGGCAACTTGTGAGCTTAACCCTTGGTCACTGGTCTGTAAATTCTGATACAGCTGTTCGACCGTTTCTTGATAAAATGGTACTTTGGCCATTTGCCATTCCTCCTGAGGTGTACTCGTAAGCTCATCTTCCTTTAACCGGGGCTAAAAGAAAATGAGACCTACGCATGCACACAAAAAATTTTGTGGACACACATAAGTCTCACTATTTAAGGCAATACCGGATTGGCTTCTTGCTGACGATATTACCGCAGATTAATCTGCTAGTTACTCCCTTATGGTTGGTTCTTTAATTCGTAGTATACCGGAGATTCCCGCTTGCGTCTACCCAAAAGGCACAAAAATATTCATAGTGTTATCAAACATCGTTCAAAGAAGAATTGTGTAGACTGCCCGCCTGCGGCTGCCAGGGATTCCGCCTGCTGTGGGGACGCTTCAGCCTGGAAAATCACCAGGCTTCTCGCTCGCTTTTAAGCTACGCAGATCACGTGTCTTAAAAGTCGCCCATCTTGGTAGCTGTGAGCTACCAAGATTTCCACGGCTGGCTGCATCCCTGGCCTCCTCCGGCTCTAACTGTATTTTTCCAATATCACAGGTTAAACCTTAAAATACCAAATCAGTTTCAAGTACGAACACCACTCATAGTCTCCTGCAAATGCCATTAAGAATGCCAATCATTACGTCTTAACACTATTCAATCCTCATCATCAGTAACCATAATGCTCTGTGGTTCACCCATAATTCGATCAAATGTTTCTTTCTGTTGCGGCGTCATATCAGCTATGGACTTAATGTCTCTGGTGGTCATTGCCCACCACAAGGTTGTCGTAATCTCACAATTACCACAAGTTCGCGGTGAAATCATACCAAAGCTATACATCTTAGGCGGGTAGTCCCAACCAGCCTTAAAGGCCTCCTCAGGATCATCGTAGAAAGCAACTTTACCACAATTTTCGCAGATATATTTTAACCTCATTTGGGCTTGTCCTTTCGGGGATCTCACAGGCTAAAGTTAATAGTTAACTTAATTAGACTTAATCTCGCTTAAGTAACGATTGTGAATAGGTTTCTTCAGGAATATTGCTTAGGAAATTCTCAAGTTCGCTCATCCCACAAGAAGACTCGTAAGGCCGCTTTTTAGGTGCATGCTCTACAAACGCTTGTAGGCTACGAACGTACTTCTCCGATGGAGTCCGATTTGTTATTTTTTGCAATTCCTCACGCCCCAAGTTAATCACATTCTCGCTTGCTGTATCCTTCCATCCTTGGGCTTCAGCAACATCCTTCATCCACTCAAAGTTCAGCCAGCGTGCTTGCGGACTTCGTAATAAATCTACAACATCATTAATTTGACGATTACCCTTGCTCATACTCTCTTATGCCTCCAATTTTTAAATGCACCTAATTTCCAAGACTAACAACACTACTATGTGCGAAATCTATCTCCCACATAGTTTCCCTTTAGCTATTGTCATCCTTGTCTCCAGCATTCCCCAAAACGTCTTACAGAGACGCCCCCCTTATTCACGTCATAGGGGAATTATACCGAACTCGCCACTCACTTCCTAAAAGAACGTCTTACAAATATATTTATGCATCAATAGTCTTATATGCCAACCATATTCAATTAGCTAACTGCCCACTCGCTTCAACATCCCCAGCCATTTTTCTATTAATATCCGGTCAAAACAAAAACAGATTCAGAAACGGCATCAACTCTGCCATTTCCAAACCTGTTCTCTAAAAGCCTACTTCCGCTTCTTACGCTTCAGCCGCTTCTTCTTATTTTTCTTCATTTGCCGCGACATCCGGTTCATGGCCATCTTTTGCATCCGGCCACCGATGCCACCGCCCATGCCCGTGTTGCCCATGAGTTGTTCCATCCCGGACATGTTACCCTTCGAGACTTGGTTCATCATTTTCTTCATTTGGTTGAACTGCTTGATCATGCGGTTCACTTCATGAATTGGTCGCCCTGAACCCGTTGCGATTCGCCGCCGACGGGAAGGGTTCAACAGGTCTGGATTCGTCCGTTCTTGCGGCGTCATGGAGTACACGACGGCCTTTAAATGACCCATGTCCTTTGGGTCGACCTGAACGTTCTTCATGGCTGGGTTGTTTGCCATCCCAGGGATCATCTTCATCAACTCATCCATTGGCCCCATCTTTTGAATCTGTTCGATCTGGTCTAAGAAGTCATTGAAGTCAAAGGAGTTTTCCTGAATCTTTTCGGTTAACTCCTGGGCTTGCTTTTCGTCGTATTCCTTCTGGGTCTTTTCGATCAGGGACAACATGTCCCCCATCCCCAAGATCCGTGATGCCATCCGGTCGGGGTGGAAGACGTCCAAATCGGTCATCTTTTCGCCTTGACCGATGAACTTGATTGGCTTACCAGTCACTGCTCGAATCGAGAGTGCGGCCCCACCACGGGTATCCCCATCTAACTTGGTCAAAACGACACCGGTCACGTCGAGCTTGCCGTTGAATCCTTCGGCAGTCGCTACAGCGTTTTGCCCAGTCATCGCATCAACCGTTAAGAGGATTTCATCTGGATGGGCCAAATCCTTAATGTTCGCCAATTCATCCATCAGCTGTTCGTCGATTTGCAGACGACCGGCCGTATCGATGATGATGTAATCATTATGGTTTTCTGCAGCTTGCGCTAACCCTTGACGAACGATCTCCACGGGGTCCACGTCAGTTCCCAATTGAAAGACGGGAACGTCAATGCCGGCGGCCACTTGAACCAATTGTTCAATGGCGGCTGGCCGGTAAACGTCGGCCGCAATCATTAATGGGCGGGCGTTTTCTTCGTTCTTTAATTTCAGAGCTAACTTCCCGGCAGTGGTCGTTTTCCCGGCCCCTTGAAGCCCAACCATCATGATGATTGTTGGAATCTTGTCGGATTTGTTCAGGGGAACCGCTTCATCCCCCATGGTCTTGGTCAGCTCTTCATCAACGATCTTAACGATCTGTTGCGCGGGATTCAGTCCTTCTAAGACATCGGCCCCCATTGCCCGGTCACGGACCTGCTTCACAAAGTCCTTGACCACGGTAAAGTTAACGTCGGCTTCTAGTAATGCCAGCCGAATCTCCCGCATGGTTTCGCGCAGGTCACTTTCGGAGACTTTCCCTTTGCCCCGCAGTTTGCGCATTGCGTTTTGTAATCGTTCGGTTAATCCTTCAAACGCCATTCGTTTTGCCACCTAACTTTCATTGTTCTTCTAGATTTTCAAGACCCGCAACCAACCGGTTCAGCTTGGCGTCCTTGGGATAATTATCCGCCACGTACGCTTGAATCTCGTCGGCCTGTTGATTGCGCGCGGTAAATTCTTGGTAGAGATGTAATTTTGCTTCATAGTCTTCGAGAATTTTCTCGGTCCGCCGTAAATTATCGTAGACCGCCTGACGACTAACATTATACTCCTCGGCAATTTCACCCAAAGAATAGTCATCACCATAATATAATTGCATATAGTTATTCTGCTTCGCGGTCAGTAGTGGCTGGTAGAACGCAAATAAGGAATTAATGCGGTAGTTTTTTTCAATCTCCATGCTTGGTCCTCCAGTTCGTGTCACACTCTACTAGAGTACCGATTTTTAGCGGTTTCGTCAATTTTTTTCGCCGATTTTGGGTAAAGTGGGTAGTGGGACAGCTTAATCGCATTTAGCGTGAGGCAATCGTGATTAAATCGTAAATTCATCGCTAACCACTAATTCAATAATATCTTCTGCATTGACAGCTAACAATTAGAAACATTCTCACTAACATTTCATAAACGGATGGAATTTCATGCCCTTTACCATTATACTTATTAACCATTAGAACAATTAGTTTTCTACCTACCAGGAGGATGTTACCATGTCAGTCATTATCACGCGTGAAAACAACGCCAGTATCAAAGCCGACATCGTTCAAGAAGTTCTCGTCGATCTTCCCGATTGGTTCGGATTGCCCGATTCCACAACAGAATACGTTGATGCTGCCCGTGACCTACCGCTGTGGGTCGCGCGTGACGAGAAAACTATCGTCGGCTTCATCGACCTCGCCACGACCAGCACCACCACCGCCGAAATTCAGTGTATGGGCATCAAGCGTGCCTACCACCATCAAGGTATCGGCCGCCGACTCATGGCTGAACTCATTACTAATGCCCGCCAAACCGCGACCTATCTGCAAGTCAAGACGGTCGCTCCCGGCCACTATACCACCTACGACCAAACAAACGCCTTCTGCCGTGCCATGGGCTTCGACCCATTAGAAGTCTTTCCGACACTCTGGGATGTTTGGAATCCTTGTTTGATTCTGATTCAAAAACTCTAAGTCACACCAAATTAGCGTTGCAAAACCCCAGTCGGATTTTACAACGTTAATTTTTATTGATCACTCGTTTTTACTGTAAGCCCTGAATATAAGTCTTAGTTTTATCTGTTTTTTAATTATACGTTTTTTTCCGCGACGCCTAAATTATATGCCGAGGCCTATCTTCGCTTGCCAAAAATCAGTCGCCAAGCTAAGTACAGGACTCCCCCAACCAGCGCCAACATGAGTCCAAAAACTAGCAAGTAGAAGATCGAATCAAAAAAATTTAAACCGCTGCTTAAGATGGTTACCATATCCAGTTCACCTCTACTTTCCGCAAAACAAAAAGCGGCACAAGCGCCATTCCCTAGGAACAGTGCCTATGCCGCCAAATAAGTTACTTTTTATCCAATGCCTTAACGTCGATCAAGCCCTTAAACAGGCCGTAAACGAATTCGTTCGGGTCAAATGGTCGCAGGTCTGAGATCTGTTCCCCAAGGCCGATGAACTTCACAGGGACGTGGAGTTCGTTGCGAATTGCCAAGACGATCCCCCCACGGGCCGTCCCGTCTAGCTTGGTTAAGACGATTCCGGTCACGTCCGTTGATTCCTTGAACAACTTCGCCTGTGTCAGCGCGTTTTGTCCGGTCGTGGCGTCCAACACCAATAGAACTTCGTGCGGGGCCGTTGGAATCTCACGGGTAATGATTCGCTTCATCTTTTCCAGCTCATTCATCAGGTTGACCTTATTTTGTAGCCGACCAGCGGTATCGACGAACAGGATGTCGTAATCCTCATCCTTCGCCTTTTTCACGGCGTCAAATACCACGGCCGCGGGGTCCGATTGCGGTTTCCCCGTGACAATGTCAACGTCCGCGCGCTTAGCCCAGACATCGAGTTGTTCGGTCGCCCCGGCCCGGAAGGTATCGGCCGCCGCCAACAGGACTTTTTTGCCTGCTTGATGGAACCGGTTAGCCATTTTCCCAATGGTCGTCGTCTTACCGACCCCGTTGACCCCGACAAACAGGATCACCGTGGGACCTTCAGACGCCATGTTCAAGGCCGTGCTCTCATCGTTACCAGCCGCGTCATAGATTTCGACCAGCTTCTCAACGACCACGTTCTGAACATCTTGGGACTTCTTGGCGTTTTGCAGCTTCACTTCATCACGCAACTCATCGCTGAGCTTCACGGCCATGTCGAAGCCAACGTCGGCACCAATCAAAGTTTCTTCGAGGTCATCGAAGAAGCTCTCATCGACGTGCCGGAAATTGGCCAGTAAAGCGTTCAGTCGTTGTCCAAATGTCGTCCGCGTCTTCTCTAACCCTTTGTCGTAAAGTTGTTCGTCACTGACGGGCTTTTCGGCGGGTTCAGTTGGTGCGGCCTCTGCTGGTGCAGGTTCCGTCTCGCTAGTCGTCGCAACTGGTTGTTCAGTTGGCGTTTCAGTTGCCGGCTCTGCTTCCTCACTGCTTTCAACCCCGGAGTCACTCGCTGGCGTTTCAACCGCCGCAGTTGACTCCGAAATGGGTGCTGTCTCAGACACCATCTCTGGTTCCGATTCGGACACTGTTTCAGCAACGGATTCTGACGCAACAGTCTGTTCTGGGGTAACGTCTTCTTCCGCTTCACTAGCCGGCACTTCAGTTGCTTCACTGACTACTTCTGCAGCTTCACTGGCGGGTTGCTCATCGGCAACTATTTGTGACGATTCGCTGGTAACCGCCTCGCTAGTTTCAGACTCACTAGCGACAACGGCCGCTTCACTCGTTTCGGCTTCGCTAGTCGCACTGGCTTCGCTCGCCACACTCTCGCTCGTGGCGGCCGTACTTTCTACTGGTTGCGCTTCTGATTCCGGTTTTGGTGCTTCACTCGCCGGCTTGGCGCGCCGACGGAAAATATCAAATAATCCCATTAGGATTGCTTCCTTTCCGTAGTGGTCTCGTGGTCAAGGTCAACCGCCACCATCTTCGACACCCCAGACTCCTGCATAGTCACGCCGTACAAAATGTCGGCCTGGACCATGGTTTCCTTCCGGTGGGTGATGACGATAAATTGCGTTTGGTCTTGGAATTGATGAATGTAGCGGGCGAATCGGGTCACGTTGGCCGGATCTAACGCCGCTTCCACTTCATCGAGGATACAGAATGGCACGGGTTGCACCTGTAAAATTGCAAATAATAGCGTAATCGCTGTCAGTGCCCGTTCACCACCGGAAAAGAGCCCCATGTTCTGGAACTTCTTGCCAGGTGGCTGGGCCATAATGTCAATTCCTGTCGTTAAGAGGTCATCGGGATCAGTCAAAACCAGTTCGGCCGTCCCGCCGCCAAACATCTGGCGGAACGTGGCGGTAAATTTCGCCGCAATTTGGTCAAAACTGGTCTTGAACCGGCGCTTGACCTGACCATCCA
The DNA here is from genome assembly GCF_016861695.1 of Levilactobacillus andaensis. Lineage (GTDB taxonomy): Bacteria > Bacillota > Bacilli > Lactobacillales > Lactobacillaceae > Levilactobacillus > Levilactobacillus andaensis. The sequence continues at coordinate 233,384 of NZ_BOLP01000005.1, forward strand.
ATTCGGTCATGGTCGTCGTCAACTGGTCCTTGGCCGTCAAGAGGTCATCGCGTTGTTGGGTCAAGAAATCATAGCGTTCGCGCACTTCTTTGTATTCATCGATAGCGTTCACGTTGACCGGACCAATTTCGTCCAGCCCCCGCTTTAATAATTTCAATTGGACCGCGAGTTCATCAGCTGGTAAATCACTGACGTCCTGCTCAGCGGCGGCTAAACTCAAATGATACTTTTCGGACAATTGATTCTGTTGTTGGTCGATCAAGGCTGATAGCCGCGTTTGCTTAACCTGGGCCTCTTGCAGATCGTCGTTAGCCAACTGCAAGAGCCCACTGGTCCGTTGGTTCGCCGTCTCGGCCGCCGCCAGCTCATCGTTGGCCGTGGTCAACAGGTCATTTTCAGTGGCCACTTGTTGCTCGACATCTTGGCGGGTCGCTTTGGCGTCTTTCAACTGCTGTTGCGCCTGTTCTGGCGTCAGGGACTCCTGGTTCGCCAATTGTTGCAGCTCGGCGGTCACCGCGGTCACCTGTTGCTGGTCGGCTTGAATCTGCTTTTCCAGTTGGTGCACCGTGGCGACCTGCTGTTGCCGGCGTTCCTTGGCTCCCGCCAGCCAGGTTTGTTTGGCGGTCAAAGCCGTCTGGTTCTGCGCTTGTTCGGCGGTCACCGTGGTGATCTTGGCCTGTAAATCCTTGACCTGTTGCTCGGTCGTCGCCACGTCCTGCTCGCCAGCGGTGATTTGAGCCGCAATCGATTCACCTTGCTGGTCGTCCGTGGCAACCTGGGCCTGCTTGATCTCTAGTTCGGCGGCCTTCACTTGCCGGTTGGCTTGTTCGGCTGTCGTTTGGGCATTGGCCAATTGGTCCTCTAACTGCCGACACTGTGGCTGCAAGCGATTGATGGTCGCCTGCAGGTCCTGGCTACGCGCCTCACTGTCCTGTAACCCGGCTCGTTGCTGCTTGATCTTCGTTTCCTGTGCCGTGAGTTTGGCCTTCATGGCCGCGATGGACGTTTGGAGTTGTTGCAGGTCCTGCTGTTGTCGCAAGACACTACTATGGCTTTGCCGCGACTGCCCTCCGGAAATGGCCCCACTGGCACTGACCACATCACCCGTCAGACTGACCACGCGATACCGGTGGTGAATCCGCTGACTGATGTCGACGGCTGTGTCCAGGTTAGCCGCAAAAATGGTGGTCCCCAGCAGATAATCTAGGATTGGCTGTGCCTGTTCCGTAATTTGGACCAGGTCGCTCCCCACACCCAGGAACCCAGAGAGTCCGCGCACTTGTTGCCGGGTGCTCCGATCAACTTGACGACCGCGAATCGTACTCAACGGTAAGAAGGTCGCTCGACCAGCCTTGTGTTCACGTAGATAGCTGACCGCGGCCTTCGCCGTTGTCTCGTCATCGACCACGACCTGTTGGAGTTGACCACCTAAGGCGTACTCCACCGCAGTCGTGTAGCGTTCCGGGACCTGAAGCAGTTCGGAAACCGCCCCCAGTAGTCCCCGGAAATGATCGCGTTGTTTCAAAATCGCCCGGACACCCTGGTAGAAGCCACCGTATTCGGCCGAGGCAGACTGCAGGCTCGCTGCTTGCGTTTGTGCCCGTTGATAGACCTCGAGGGCCGCCTGCCAGTTGTGTTGGGCCTGTTGGTAGGCCTTTTGTAACTGCTGATACTGACCAGCCTCGGTGTCGAGGCTCTGTTCGGCTTGATTCAGCTGGTCTTTGACCGTGGTGGTCTGGTCCGTTAGCGTGGTGACCGTTACTTGGGCCGCTTGGGCCTTGGCCTGCAAGTCAGCTAACTGTTGGGCCACCCGTTGGCCTTGTTGCTGTAAACGTTCCTGATTTTGTTGCAAATACTGGCGCTGATTCCGCAGCGTGGCGACCTGTTGTTTCTGGTCAAAATACGTCGTGCGTAAATCTTCCAGTTGTTGGCGCAGCGCCGTGACGGTCTTGGGATCCGTCGCCACCGTTAAGGTCTTGACCTCGCCCTGGGCCGTCTTCATCGCTGCCGCCAACTCGCTGGCCTGTTGTTTGGCCGTCGTTAACGCGGTTTGGTTAGCCGCAATCCGCTCATTTAGTTCGGCCAGTTGATCCTTGGCCTGGCGTTGTTGCTCGTCCAAATGGCGTTGTTGTTCGCCGGACAGGTTGACCTGCCCCTGCGCCTGTTCAACGCGTTGGGTCGCCGTCACCAATTTGGCTTGTAAAGCGTCCTTAGCGGCTAAATGATTGGCCTGCTCCTGCTTCAACCGCTGAACCGTTGCCAACTGGTCTTTTTCGGCAGCCTGATGCGTCGTGACCTGGTCGCGTTTGGCGTGCACGAGGTCATCGGCGGTCTGCTTTTCGGCCAATTCTGCCCGTAGTTGGCGCACCAGTTGGGTCCGGTCCAACAGGGCAAATTTTTCCTCCTGATCCAGGTAATCCTGGGCCAGACTGCTCTGCTTTTCCAAGGGCTCAATGCGGCCCTCGAGTTCGGCAATGATGTCTTCAACGCGATTCAAATAAGCCATCGTGTCGTCCATTTCCCGTTGCGCTTTTTCCTTGTGCTTACGGTACTTGTAGACGCCGGCGACCTCTTCGATGATATTGCGCCGGTCCTCAGGCTTGCTGTTGAAGATGGACTCCACTCGACCTTGAGAAATGATGGAAAAGGAGTCCTGACCCATCCCGGAATCCATTAAGAGTTCCGTGATGTCCTTTAACCGACAGTCCTGCCCGTTGAGCTGATAACTGCTTTCACCGCTCCGATACAGGGCGCGACTGATGGTCAGTTCGGTATAGTCACTCTTTAAATAGTGGTCACTGTTGTCCAGCGTGATGGCGACTGCCGCTCTATTCAGCGGATGTCGATCATCCGAACCCGCAAAGATCACATCGGGCATTTTACTGCCCCGCAAACTTTTGGCAGATTGTTCCCCCAGAACCCAACGGACGGCCTCAGAAATGTTACTCTTCCCGCTACCGTTAGGGCCGACGATGCCGGTCATTCCCGGCAAAAAGTCAATTCGGGTCTTATCCGCAAAGGATTTGAACCCGCTAATTTCTAATGTCTTTAACCGCATCGTTAGTCATCCTTACTCTTCTTTCAGATTCTCCAGCGCATGCCGCGCCGCGTTTTGTTCCGCGTGCTTCTTGGAATGGCCGTTGCCTTCCCCCAGTAGCTTGTCGTTCACGTAAACGGCGACCTTGAAGGCCCGGTCGTTATCTGGTCCTTCTTCATCCAATAGGCGGTAGTCGATGGTGACCGACCCGTTCTTTTGGACCAATTCTTGCAACTCGGTCTTGTGGTCAAAGAACTCATCGAAGCGGCCCTCGTCAAGCTTAGGAAAGACGACGGTCGTCACAAATGGCACCACTTTGTCCAGGCCCTGATCCATGTACAACGCCCCAATAAAGGATTCGAAGATATCACATAACAGGGAGTCACGTTGCCGCGCCTGGGCTTTTTCTTCACCCCGACCTAACCGAATGTACTGGTCGAAATGGCATTCGCGCGCAAAGCTCGCAAAACTCTGTTCGTTGACCATGGCTGCCCGGAGCCGCGTTAAGCGTCCCTGCGGCATCTTGGGGTAGCGCCGGAAGATATAGTTGGAAACGACCAACTGCATCACGGCATCCCCTAAGAATTCGATTCGTTCGTAAAACTTCAGCCCCTGATTCGGGTGTTCGTTGACGTACGAGGCTTGCGTAAACGCTTCGTCGAGTAACGACTGGTCTTTAAAGTGAATATCAAAATTTTCTGCTAACTCTTCATTTAATCCAGCAATCACGCGTAAATTCCCTCATTTCTTCATAGTCAGATTGAAAAAGCCCGGGACGAAAAGTTGCGGCCCGGACTCGCTTGGTACTTTATTTTGCTTGATTTTGGTGGGCGTCAATGTAGTCCACAACTTCACCAATGGTATTCAAATTTTCGGCATCTTCATCCGAAATTTCTGCGCCAAAGGTATCTTCCAGTTCCAAGACGAATTCCACAAAATCAATGGAATCCGCGTCCAAGTCCTGTTTAAAATTCAATTGTTCGTTGATCGCGTCTCGATCCGTTTCAAACCGGTCGGCGATAATATCGGCAATCTTGTCGAAAATTTCTGCTTTTGTCATTTATAATCCCTCGCTCACAGTATTCAATAAGTAGTCTAACCGTTTTCCGCGGCCTTGTCTAGCCAATTTATCGGTCCACGCGGTGTTACGCAAGTTGTCCGCCTGCGGCTGCCAGGGATTCCGCCTGCCATGGGGAACGCCTCCAGCCTAGGTGCGGGCTTCCGGCTCGCCTCAAAGCCACGAAGAACACGTGTCTATGAGGTCGTCCCACGATATAACCCGGGAAAGAACCCCGGCTAACATCGTCGACACGGCTGGCTCCACCCCTGGCCTCCTCCGGCTATTGACTGATGTTGACCAGGATAATTTGCTAAAACGTGAAGTTAGTTTGTCTGCTAGTCGCTATCAAGCTGGATAAATTTATTCGTATGGCTTGACGCTGACTGAGCCAAGCGCACTGAAGTTAACGTACTATTTAGGCTAAATCCCCACCATAACCCGTCAGGCAACCCTACCCAGATAACTAACAAACACATTCAATATCGAAGAAACCTGACCACAATCCATTAACCACTCGCTACAGGTAACAATCCTACGAAACTTCATCCAAGGAATGGTCACGAAAGCAGCCGGTTCTACGATTTAAACGACCATGATGGCAAAAAACAATCAGAGCCGGAGGCGGCCAGAGATGTAGCCGGCCGTGCAAATGGTGTTAACTGGCGGTTCATCAGCCAGTTTACAGCATGGGCGACTTTGAAGACACACGGTCTTAGTGTGGCTTCAAATCGAGCGAGAAGACTGGTGTTCTTCCAGTCTGAAGTGTCCCCACAGCAGGCGGAATCTCTGGCAGCCGCAGTGCGGCCATTTCAACACTATCTATCGCTTGACCCTACTTCAAAGACTCCTTCAAAGCAGCCATTTCGTCGGTGTGTTGGTCGAAGTAGCTGATCAGTTGTTCGGCACTGTGCGTTTCCAGGAGCTCGTGGATCTGAGCAATCGTGTTTTTAATGGTGCCAGCCTTAGAGGAACCGTGCGTCTTAACGACTGGAGCCTTCAAACCGAGCAAGACCGCCCCACCATACTGGGAGTAATCCATGGCACTTTGAACGTTCTTGAAGACGGGCTTTAACATGGCCGCCCCCAGCTTACCGCCGAGGCCACCGCTCATGATTTCACCCTTGATCAATTTAAGCATGGACAAGGCCGTACCTTCAATCGCCTTGAGCGTGGCGTTCCCGGTAAAGCCATCGGTCACAACGACATCAGCAACTCCACTTAACAGGTCCCGTGATTCCACGTTGCCGACGAAGTTAATGCTGTCCATTCCGGCTAGGGCATCGTGAATCGCCCGGTGATTTTGATCACCCTTATCGGCTTCGGTCCCGTTGTTAAGCAGACCCACCCGCGGATTCTTCACGTTCATGATGGATTGAGCGTAATACTGGCCCATGATGGCATACTGCACCACGTTAAATGGCTTGGTGTCGGCGTTAGCGCCCACATCCAGCATCACAAAGCTCGATTGGTCTGGCTTTTGTAATACGGGGAGCGTCGTCGTCAATCCTGGGCGGTCAATACCCTTGATGCGGCCAACAATCAATAGGCCGGCTGCCAAAACAGCCCCGGAGTTACCGGCCGACAGAAAGGCGTCTGCCTCGCCTTCGCGCACCGCCGTGGCGGCCAGCACAATGCTGGACTCCTTCTTACGGCGAATGGCGCGAACGGGTTCGTCCTCCATCGTGATGACCTCTGGTGCGGGCATCACCGTGATTCGGGTGGTGTCAGCGAGTAATGGTGTCACCTTTTCTTCTTGTCCGTACAGTAAAAATTCTAAGTCGGGGTAGGCATCCCGTGCTAATTCGACACCTTTTACGACTTCGGTGGGGGCGTAATCGCCACCCATTGCGTCAACGGCAATTTTCATCAGTCTATCTCCTCACTTAATCCATCGTAGTTGTTTGATGGGCGGTCGTCGTCAAGAAGGCGGCCAGCGCCAAGTTATCATCTTTATCTGCCCAGTTCGGTGCGGCAACCGTCTCCTTGGCCGCTTGTTGAGCGGCACTCAGGACGTTTAGGTCGGCCACCGGATCGCCGACTTTGAAATCGGGCACACCGGACTGCTTTCTTCCCAGAATATCACCTGGGCCCCGTAATTCCAAATCCTTTTGGGATAAAACGAAACCATCATTGGTACTGGTCATCGTCGTCATCCGTTCAACCGCCAGCTGGTTCTTCGGGTCTGCCACTAAAATACAAGCGGAGGCCTTCTTCCCCCGACCGACTCGACCCCGCAATTGGTGAAGCTGAGCCAGCCCAAAGTGGTCGGCGTCATAGATCATCATCAGTGTTGCATTGGGTACATCGACCCCAACTTCGATCACCGTTGTGGCCACCAGAACTTGAAATTCGTTGGCCTTAAAGGCGGCCATGATGGCGTTTTTTTCGTCATTTTTCATTCGTCCATGCAACAAACCAACCTTATACGTGGGTTCAAATTCTTCCTTGAACCGCGCATAAATGGCCTCGGCGTTCTTCATGTCGACGGCTTCGGACTCTTCGATCAGCGGGGTGACCACGTAGGCCTGCGACCCGCTGCTGAGCTCGGCCTTGACCTGCCGCAGCGTGGCGTCGACTTGGTTGCTACGAATCCAGGTTGTCCGAATCGGTTGCCGACCAGCCGGTAGTTCGTTGATGACCGACACATCCATTTCACCGTACGCGGTAATCGCTAGCGTCCGAGGAATCGGGGTCGCCGTCATCGCTAAGACATCGGGCTGCTGCCCCTTTTCACGCAGGGCTTGACGCTGGTTGACCCCGAAGCGGTGTTGTTCATCGATCACGGCAAGGCCGAGATGGTGATAGGCCACTTCCGGTTGGATCAGCGCGTGCGTTCCAATCAACAGGTTTACTTCACCGTTGGCAATCTGCGGTAAGAGTGTCTTTCGTGCCGCCGGTTTGGTCGCTCCCGTCAGTAACGCCACGTTGACCGGAAACCCATCGAACAGTTTCGCTAAATTATTGGCGTGCTGCTCGGCCAAAATTTCCGTGGGCGCCATCAATGCGGCCTGAGCCCCCGCCGTAATGGCCGCGTACATCGCGATGGCCGCGACTACCGTCTTCCCACTCCCCACATCCCCTTGCAGGAGGCGGTTCATGTGAATCGGCCGTTTCAAATCATAACAAATCTCATTGACCACCCGTTTCTGGGCAGCCGTCAACTCGTATGGTAGGGAGTCGATAAAGGCCTTCAGCTGAGGCAAATCATAGGCAAACGCCTGACCGTGTAGCGTGTGGTCCTGTTGCTTCACAATTTGTAGGCGCAGTTCAAAGACGTAAAATTCCTCAAATTTAGCCGTTCGGCGCGCTGCTTGGGCCGCCGCATCGTTAGCTGGAAAATGCATATCGTGGATCATCTGGTGGCGGTGCAATAACCGATACTGCTCACGCAAGGGTTCCGGAATCAGGTCCACAATGACCGGTGCGTAGAGGTCATAGGCCGCCTGCACCAGCTTTTTAATGGTTGCTTGCCGAATTTCCTTATTGGCTGGATAGATCGATCCCATCGCATTATCCGCGCTCGCCAGAATCTTCATCCCCGCTAAACTTTGGCGTTTGGCGTCGTAACGCCCATAAACGACGATCTCGGCACCCACCTCCAGTTGATCGCGCAACCAGGGTTGGTTAAAGAAGGTCACCGGGATAATAGTATGTTCATCGAGTAACAGCCGAAAGTTCAGCCGGTTCTTCTTGCGCCCAAAACGCGTCAAAACGGGAGCCGCCGCGACGGTCCCCTTCAGTGTGACCTTCGCCTGGTCCGTGAGCTCTTCCGGGTCCTTGGCCTGCAAGTCCTCATAGCGGAAGGGAAAGTATGTCAACAGGTCATTTACGTTGTGAATATCCAACTCACTTAAGGCCTGCACCCGCTTGGGACCGACCCCGGCCAGCATCCCCACCGAATCACTCAAACTAGCCATCACGATCACCTCCTTCTCAAAAATTTTTTAAATTAGTTTAGTTCTAAACCTGCACTGTGGATTCATCGCCTTACCGGCCGCCAGATATGGGCTGGAACGGTGCGGACACAACTTGAAGCCTCGAAAATGCCGAGTCTACAAGGTTGGTCTTCTGCTAAGCCGACGGAAAAACACCGTCACCTAAGCAGAACGACGCGCCTGAGCCCATATCTGGCGACCTCTCGGCTTACGTTAGCGTTCTGCAGCAACGTGAGTCCAATGCTTGTAGGACCAGTATGATCCTAGTTCAAGGTACACAACAACTTTATGACCACAGCCTTATATCATGGGGTAGTATGGTAGTCATACAATCTGAGCCGGAGGCAGCTAGGGATGTAGCCAGCCGTGATAATGGTGTAAACTGGCGGTTCATCAGCCAGTTTACACCATGGGCGACTTTGAAGACACACGGTCTTAGTGTGGCTTCAAAGCGAGCGAGAAGACTGGCGACTTTCCAGACTGAAGCGTCCCCACAGCAGGCGGAATCCCTAGCTGCCGCAGTGCAGGCCAGCTCACCACCAATTTACACGGATTTAACAAGTGAAGGGGCATGAGACAAAATGTCCCACACCCCTCCATGTTGTCGTTACCATTAGCTTACGCTTTAGGCAGATCGACTATTCAACCGAAATCAGGAATGGGTAAACCGGTTGGTCCCCTTCGTGAACTTCCGTTTCTAATTCATCATCTAGTGCTAAGATGGCTTGTTGCAATTGATCAGCAACTTCAGCCGTCGTGTCGGCACCATAAATAATCGTGACAATTTCACTTTCATCGTCGAGCATGGTCTTCACCATGTCAACGGCCGTCTTCAACAGGTCGGCATCGGTCACTTTGATCGTCCCATCGACGATTCCCATGAAGTTGCCTTCCTTAATGTCAAAGCCGTCTAGTTGCGTATCACGAATGGCATGCGTGACCTGACCACTCTTAACAGCAGCCAAGTTGTCTTCCATGGCAGCTTGATTGTCAGCGAGTTCGGCATCTGGGTTATACCCCAGCATGGCCGTCATCCCTTGGGAAACCGTCGTGGAATGCACGATCACAGCTGGCACGTCAGCAACCTTAGCGGCTTGTTCAGCGGCTAAGAAGATATTCTTGTTGTTTGGCAAGACGATAGCGCGCTTGGCTTGGCTCTGGTTGATAGCATCCACGATGTCTTGCGTACTTGGGTTCATGGTTTGACCACCATTGACCACGTGCGTCACACCGAGGCTCTTAAAGAGCGTAGCTAATCCATCACCAGCAGCAATCGCAATGATCGCCGTATCGGCTGGTTCTTCAGCGGTCGCAACGGCACTCGCATCTGCAACAGCCTCTTCATCATGTTCCATGATGGTTTCTTGTTGCATCCGCATGTTGTCGACCTTAACCTTCGCTAGGTCACCAAATTCTTGACCCCAGGCAATCACTTTCCCAGGATGTTCCGTGTGGACGTGGACCTTGACGATTTCTTCATCATTGACCACGAGCAAAGAATCTCCGAGGCCGGCTAAGTACTTATAGAAAGTATCGTAGTCAAAATCATGTTGAATCTGCTTCCCACGGCCAATACGGACCATGATTTCAGTACAGTAACCATACTTGATACTGTCTGGATCAAGCTTCCCTTGCACACTTTGGTGGTGGGCAGCATCGATCATTTCGTCCATTTCAGCATCGTCTGGCTTGTAGTCGCCTTCTTCGGCAACGCGGCCGTTCAGGGAGTCGTTGAAGGATTCCAGCACAAAGGTCAACCCTTGACCACCGGAGTCAACAACGCCGACCTGCTTCAAGACGGGTAAGAGATCCGGCGTCGTTGCCAAAGCGGCCTTGGCTGCTTCGTAAACGGCATCCATGACGACTAAAACATCATCGGACTTCTTAGCCGCATTTAAGCCGGCCTGAGCACCCTCGCGAACAACGGTGAGGATAGTTCCTTCAGTGGGTTTCATAACGGCCTTGTAGGCGGTCTCAGCACCAGCAGCGAAGCCATCGGCCAAATCTTGGGCAGTTAACGTGTCTTTATCCGCTAACTTTTTGGAGAAGCCCCGGAAAATTTGAGATAAAATAACTCCGGAATTTCCCCGAGCACCCATCAATAAGCCCTTAGCCAAAGCGGTTGCCAAAGTCCCAACAGCGGTACTATCGGCATCTCGTTCGTACTTGGCCCCACTTTGGAGTGACAGGCTCATGTTGGTCCCGGTATCCCCGTCTGGAACTGGGAACACGTTCAGTGAGTTAATAAAATCAGCATTTTGGTTTAGCTTTTGCGAGGCGGCTTGGACCATCTTACCAAACTCAAGATTAGTAATTTCTGTTACTTTCAACTAAGTATCCTCCTTGATTTCAGTACGTCTGGCTAATCAGCCAACACCCGCACCCCTTGAACAATGACGTTAACAGAGTTAGCAGTAACTCCCAACATTGTTTCTAGGTTATATTTGACTTTAGATTGAACGTTACGTGAAACTTCGGAAATTTTGGTTCCGTAACTAACGATCACGTAGACGTCGATAGCAACCCCATTTTCCTCTTGGCGGACAACCACGCCGCGCGCATAGTTCTCGCGACGCAAAATATCATTAACGTTGTCCCGAATCTGATTCTTGCTTGCCATGCCCACGACACCATAATTATCAGTCGCGGCGCCCCCAACAACGGTCGCAATCACTTCATTGGTAATATCAATTGTTCCGTACTGAGTCTTAATCTTTACGGCCATGGAAATAGCCTCCTTATCTGGAAATAGAATCTTAACAGAAATTAATCTTACCACAACCTACGCCAAAATAGAAATAGGAACTCCCAAATGCACGTCATGACAGTAAATGACTGTCAAGTAAATTTCCTTGAAAGAAAACATTGCGTTCCGCAAAAGAGTATGGTAAATTAGTCAGGTGAGTAAAAAGCACTGCTTTTTAAAAGTAATGAATCCATAAAGGAGGGTTTACGCCATGGCAAAGGATTTTCTCAACGGTAAGCGGACTCGCTTCGGTAACAAGCGTTCCCACGCCTTGAACTCAAGTCGTCGCGCTTGGAAGCCGAACTTACAAAAAGTTCGCATCTTGGTGGACGGTAAGCCGAAAAAAGTCTGGATTTCAGCTCGGACTTTGAAATCAGGTAAAGTAACCCGCGTCTAGTTAACGACACGGTTATAAAAGGAAAGCACAGCCAGTTTATTGGTTTGTGCCTTTTTTTTTACCCTTTTTTCGTTAACTCATCAAAACTAAAAGCAAAGTTTGGTACCCTGCGGCTTTGACCGGTCCTTTCCCCGGACAGATATCGACATCGTCTATTTTCTTATCAGATAAAAAGAGCGATTAAAAAGAGTTACAAAATTGCCCGTTTTTTTACTGCTTATTATTTTCAGAACGTACAATAGCTCTTACCCTACGTTATTTTTTACCAAAAAACTTAGCAATCCTGTTTTTTACATAGATCAACATTCAGTAGAAAAGTTTCTTCAAATTGACAATCTAATGTGAGCTTTAATACCACCAGCGGTCAGTAGCCATACAAAAACAATACAAATCAAGTCAAACCACATTGATTAGCTGACCAAAAATGACATCCAAAGTAGCCGCCAAAACTTAAGCAGCAACTGACTTTCATTCTAACGACCAAAAATTCAGTTCTAATACTATAATTTTTCTCATCTCGGAAAAACAAACGTATTAATTTTGAAAAACACAGCTGACCCTGCATAAATAGTAAGGTCAGTCATAAAAAATTTCGATTGCCTATGCTTACCTCTAAATGGAAATATAGCACTGACTAAAAATCGAGACTACACTAAATCTCTAACTATTTACATAAACAAAGTGCAATCAGAGCCGGAGGCGGCCAGGGATGCAGCCGGCCGTGCAAATGGTGTTAACTGGCGGTCCATCAGCCAGTTTACAGCATGGGCGACTTTGGAGACATGTGGTCTTCATGGCTTCAAACCGAGCGAGAAGACTGGTGATCTTCCAGGCTGAAGCGTCCCCACAGCAGGCGGAATCCCTGGCAGCCGCAGTGCGGCCATCTTTTACCAATATAATTATATTAAAAAGGAACCGCGGCCAGTGCAGCCACAGTTCCTTTTACATCTCTAAGCTTATATTGCCAAAACGTGCGACAAAAGGCAGTCAACTCCGCTTAATCCCGATAGACAAACAATCCAAAACCGGGATTAGTCGTCTATCGACGTTAATGCTCATTGACTAACCGCCTTTTGTCCCACTCTCACCTTATTCGTGCCTAGCCTCATACGTGTCTCTACTCTGAATAACACAGAGCAGACCCGTATCGAAGCGAAATTCACCAGATTCGCCGACAAATTCATTGCTAGCAAAGGAGATGGGGTACGGAATTGGTTCGTCATGTAACGTATATTTTTCGTTGGTCAGGGTCAAATGATCGATGGGCGTCAGCGGCACAAAGGCCAGATAGTTCTTATCTGGTTCCTTTTGAACCGTGTAATGCCCGGGCAGATAAAATGTAATCGTGTTTTGCTTGTCGATCAGTCGAATCCGACCCGCGTAACGTTTGTATTGGGGATCCAACACCAAGAATAAGTTGGCGAGAAAGTGATCTAGCCGACCACCCGTTGCCCCGTAAATGTCCACGTGTTCAGCGCCGTAGTCGGTCAGTGCAACCTTAACAGCCACCTGTGTGTCGGTAAAATCTTGATCGGACTTCGAGCGAATATCTTTCACGTTACGTCTTACCCGCTGCAATTCCGTTGCCTGCAAGGAATCAAAATCCCCCACTGCAGCCACCGGTTGAATATTGTGATCGATCAGTCGTAACGTCCCCCGATCAACGCCAATCCAGGGGCCAACGATTTCCTTGCCGACGAGTTCTTCCGGCCAATTGGCCTTTGGACCGCCCACTAATAGATTAAACGTTCCGCCCCGTGGCATTATTTCGTAGCTTCCTTTAACGCGTTGATGCGGGCTACTGGGTCGTCTGAGTTAAAGACGTATGATCCAGCAACGGCGACGGTAGCACCGGCGTTAGCACATTCGACAACAGTTTCATTGTTGACCCCACCATCGACTTCGATGTCAAAGGTGTAGCCCTTTTCCTTCTTGATGGCGTCCAGTTCAGCAATCTTAGCAACCGTACTGTGCAGGAACTTTTGACCACCGAAACCAGGGTTAACGGTCATCACTAAGACTTGGCCAACCATGTCCAAGACGGGCAGGATAGCTGAGACTGGTGTCCCTGGGTTGATCACAACTTCTGGCGTGGCACCGGCGTTTTGAATCATTTGTAAGGCCCGGTGAATGTGTGGCGTTGCTTCGACGTGGACACCAATGATGTCAGCGCCGGCCTTGGCAAAGTCTTCAACGTAACGTTCTGGGTTTTGGACCATCATGTGAACGTCTAAGACCATCTTCGTCACTGGACGTAAGGCCTTAACGACACCAGGGCCAAATGACAATGCAGGGACGAACGCGCCGTCCATGATGTCGATGTGTAAGACTTCGGCACCGGCCTGGTCGACCTTTTCAACGTCTGGTTGTAAATTGATGTAATCCGCACTTAAAATTGAAGGCGCTACTTTAATCATAAAATCTATTCCTCATTTCTTTTTATTATAAATTGGTTTTTGGTTCTTTAACAACGTGACTAACTGCAGGTAGTTGTCATAACGACTCTGCATGATCTCCCCGTCGGCTAAACTGGTTTTAACGGCGCATCCCGGCTCGTTGATATGCACACAGCCCCGGAAACGGCACTCAGGCGCCAACCGAGCAAACTCGGGAAAGTACTGCGCGAGCTCCCGATAGTCGATGGTCAACGTGTCGTACGACGAGAATCCTGGCGTATCTGCCACCAGGCCACCCGCAATCGGCATCAGGCTCACCTTACGGGTCGTGTGCCGCCCACGGTTCAGCGCAGTCGAGATTTCACCGGTCGCTAACTCAAGGTCGGGCGCGATATGGTTTAACAGGGTCGATTTCCCGGCCCCGGTCTGCCCCATAATCACCGTTTCCTTATCGGCCAACGTCTCACGCAACTGATCTAGCCCTGGCTTGGCAAAGGGTTCCCGCGTCAGCACGACCGGATAGCCGACCTGACGGTATCCCGCTGCTAACGTCTCGAACTCTTGATACCGCTCGTCAGAAATTAAATCGGTCTTGGTAAAGTAAATGACCGGCGCAATGTGACTGATCTCAAGCGCAATCAACTGGCGATCCAGCAGATTGGTCGAGAATTCTGGCGCCGCCACCGCCGTGACCACGATTCCCTGATCAATGTTGGCGACCGGTGGCCGGGTCAATGCGTTGTCTCGTGGTTGAATCTCTAAGATATAGCCCTCTTTGGGTGACGAACTCTCAAAGGTTACCCGGTCCCCGACAAGTGGCGTAATTCGCCGCTTACGGAAATTTCCCCGGGCACGGGTTCGGTACATTTCACCGTCGCTAAAAACGTCATAGAAGCCGCTTAACGACTGACGAATCTGTCCCTCTGACATGCAGCACCTCCTTTATCATTTTAGCAAAAAAGCTCAGTCCTCTTATATTATAAAAGAACTGAGCTCTAAATGCAGGCTTTTTCATTAATTTTTCGTCACGTGATTATCTGAGGCGATCACATGACCGTCACGAACGACTTTATAGGCCCCGGATTTTCCGGACGCGACCGTGAACGGCAACGTCACGGTCGTATCCGCCGTAATCGTCATTTGTTTGTAAATCGTACTTAAAGAGTGATCCTGATCGCGCAGATAGATTTGAACCAGATTGGACACCGAGCTACTACTGCTACTACTGTCGCTATCGTCATCGGCCGCATCGGTCGACGAATTATCCGCACTGCTGTCCTCAAATGGAATCTTGACGCTCACACTGAACTGATCGACGCTCGAGCTGCTTTCACTCTCCGCGCCACGAGACAACGTTAACGTCACCTCATCGCCCTCATGAACGACGGCGCCTTCACCCGGTGACTGCCGGATCACGCGCCCCTTTTCCACATCGCTCGAATAAGCGTACTGGAAGGCCAGGTTCAAGTTGTGATTCGACGCATAGCTCTGAGCTTGGGCCTTGGTCTTGTTCGTCAAGTCCGCTAAGGTCACGGTCTCCGATCCGGTCGACACGGTAAAGGTCACATCCGTGTCCGTTGGCACGACGCTTTGCCCCGCCTCAATGCTCTGCTGCATGATCTTGCCAGCAGGAACACTGGTCGAATGGACCGACTCGCGGTGCACGGTAAACCCGATCGCCTGAAGCTTGGCTGCCGTGCTGGCATAGGAATCACCCTGGTAATCCGCTAACTTGTAGCGTTTTGGCCCAGTACTGATCCACAAGTCGACTTCGCTCTCCTGCTTGAGTTGGGTGCCCGAGCGGGGTTCGGTCCGCACGACACGCCCCACCTTGACTTTAGAACTCGCCGTTTTATGGACAGTTCCCGCCGTTAAATGAGCCGCAACTAGCTCGGTCTTAGCCGCCGTCTCCTTCTTGCCAATGACGTCAGGCACACTGGTCATGTGCGGCCGGAAAAGCGCCATCCCAATGATGATGCCGGCAATCAACAAGACGATGACTAGCCCCGCCATCAAAAACTTTCGGCGGCGCGGATGCCGCGTCTTCTTGCGGCCCTTCTTAGCAGTCGCCGACGCCTTGTCCGCCTTTTCTTGCGGTTCAGTCTCGGCTTTAACCGGTGTCGTCTCACTGAGCGGTAGCGCCGAAGACAATGCACCACTCAGGGGTAGGACCTTTGTCTCGCCATCATCGCCACTCGTGGGAGTGAATTTCAATTCACCCGCGCGTTTTGGTGACAAGGACGTCTTCAGATCCTCCGCCATACTCGCGGCATCGGTATACCGATCCTCAGGGCGCTTGGAAGTCGCCTTTAAGACCACGTTTTCCAGTGCCTGCGGAATCCGCGGGTCAATCTCTCTGACCGATGGAATCTCCGACTGGAAGTGTTTCAACGCAATGGAGACCGCCGTTTCACCTTCAAAGGGCACGGTACCGGTCAACATTTCGTACAAAATAATTCCGAGTGAGTAGATGTCCGACTGCTTGGTCGCCATTCCCCCACGGGCTTGTTCTGGCGACAGATAATGCACGGACCCCAAAACCGTGTTGGTCTGCGTCAGGCTGTGTTCGGATAGAGCGACCGCAATCCCAAAGTCGGTGATCTTCGCCACCCGATTTTGGTCGATCAAAATATTTTGGGGCTTTAAGTCCCGGTGAATAATGTTGTGTTCATGGGCCGTCTGAACGGCGCCCAAGATCTGTTCCATAATTTGGATGACTTCCTGATACGCAATCGGAAAGTGATCCTTGATGTACGCCTTCAGGTCGGTCCCCTCGACGTATTCCATGACAAGGTACTGCATCCCATTTTCTTCACCGACATCGTAGACTTGCACGATGTTTTGGTGAACCAATTCGGTCGCCGCCAACGCCTCACGCTGAAAACGGCGAATCGTACTGGGATCATCTCGTAGGTCGAGCCGCAACAATTTTACGGAAACGTCACGGTCCAAGATTAAATCATGAGCTAAATAAACGTTGGCCATACCCCCCTCGCCCAGCGCGCGGATGATGCGATAACGGCCATTTAAAGTATAACCCGATCGCATTAGTCCGCCACCTCCCGCGAGAAGTTGGTGATGATCAAGACCGTAATATTATCTAACCCACCGGCAGCATTGGCCAAATTGATCAACAGGTCACACTTGGCCTGCGCCGTTTGGTCGCTCGCCAGCACCTCTTGAATCTGCTGGTCATCGACCATGTTGGTCAACCCATCCGTGCAGAGCAACAATTGGTCATTCGTTACTAAGGGATAGGTATTGAGATCGAATCGCGCGTCATTGGAAATACCTAACGAGCGAATGATCACGTTCTTTTGGGGATGGTGCCGGGCCGCCTGGCGACTAATCTCACCACGTTTGACCAATTCGTTGACCAGCGAATGATCCTCGGTCAACTGTCGCAACTGTTGATCACGGTACAGGTACGCCCGCGAATCCCCAATGTTGGCAATCACGACCTCTTCGGTGAAGTACAGGGCCGCCACTAAGGTCGTCCCCATCCCGTTCAAGTCCGCAAACTGATTGGATTTATCAATGATCGATTGGTTTTCCGCGGTGATCTGGGTCGTAATCCATTTGCGTGCAGCACTAGGCGTCTTCAGGTCGGTCTCTTCAAACTCATGGCCGAGATGGGATACCGCCATGGCACTGGCCACGTCGCCGCCCTGATGCCCGCCGATACCGTCCGCAATGATGGCTAAATGCTGGCCCGCTTGGTTGGTAAACACGTCCACGTAGTCCTCATTATCATTGCGTTGCTTGCCAATCGATGTTCGGTATGCGACTTTCATAGCCTATCACCTCTATTTTTTACGGCGGAAGGCACTCACGAAGAATCCGTCTGAATCGAAATCATCCGGATAGATGTTCAACGTGTCCGTGTCCCGGTCACCCTTCACATTTTGACTGGTTTCGACCCGCATGGATTCGAAATCAGGATGGCTCGCTAAGAACTTGGCAACGACCTCACCGTTTTCGGTGTCGAGAATCGTGCAGGTACTGTAGACCAAGATTCCGTTGGCCTTTAATTTTTCGCTAACGGCGTCCAAAATGCCTAACTGAACGCGCTGTAACTGTTGAATGTCTTCCGGCGTCTTTTCGTAACGAATCTCAGGCTTCCGACGAATCAGACCCAGTCCAGAACAAGGCGCATCGACTAAGATCCGGTCGAATTCCTTCTTTGGGAACTGGTCATTGATCTTTCGGGCGTCCAACGCCACGGCATCGACCCGGTCGGCCACGTGCATGCGTTCAGCATTCTTTTCGATCAACGTGACCTTCTTCGGGTGTAAGTCGAGGGCCGTGACCTTCCCACCGGAATGGGCGTCAAGGAGCGCAGCAATCTGCGTGGTCTTCCCACCAGGTGCGGCACAGGCGTCTAAGACTTGGTCCCCAGGGCGCACCTGCAAGGCCTCAACTGGTAACATGGCGCTTTCATCTTGGATGGTCAGCTCACCAGTTTCAAACACATTGCTTTGGTTCGCAGCCTTATCGTCCAAACGAAAGGCATTGCCGGCAACCACACTAGGCGTCACCGTGTACCCTTGGTCTTCCAACGATTGCCGAACTTCTTCGGCCGTTGCCATCGCCACGTTGACCCGTACGGATTGGGCGGCTGGCTGGTTGATGGTCTCCAAGATGCTGAGGGCCTTGTCGGCACCCACTTGGTCTTGGATGGCGGTTACCAGCCATTCGGGAACGGAATATTCCAGGCTCAACCGTTTGATAGGATCCTTGATCTGACTGATGTCGGGTAACCCCTGACGGTCAATGGCATGTAAAACACCCGTGACGAAGCGCCGAATGCCTTCGTGGCCCCGGTCCTTGGCCAACTGAATGGCTTCATTAAAGATGGCCCGCTTAGGCACCCGGTCCAAGTAGATTTCTTGATACAGGGCCACTAGCAGGGTCATTTTGACCCAAGGCAGGACCTTTTGGTTAGGCTTGATGAAGCCTTCCAAGTAATAGTCGAGCGTTAATTGATGTTGGATCGTCCCGTAGACCAGGTTGGTCACAAAACGGCGGTCAACGTCGCTCAAGTTGTGGCTCTCTAAAGTTGTTTCCAATTGTAAGTTCGAGTAAGCCCCGTTAGCCACGCGTGTCAATGCTTCGACCGCTAAAGCCCGGGGAGTCGTATTTTTCGTCATTATTCAGCCACCTGTTCGCCAATTGTCAGTGCGTCGCTCGTCCCGTTCAAAAAGTCCGTGATACTTAGCTTGGGCTTCCCGGCCGGTTGAATCTCATCTAGACTGAGAACGCCATGTTCCCCAGTCGCAATCGCCAAATGATGCTTGTCATGGCTGACCAAGGCTCCCGGCTTCAAGTCGGTCGTCTCGTCTAAGACGGTCACCTGCCACAGCTTCGTCCGCACACCGTTCAAGTAAATGTGGGCGATGGGTGCTGGCCGTAATGCCCGCACCTTGCAGTCGATCAGATGGGCGCTCAGGCTCAAGTCGATGCGTTCTTCGTCAGACTTGATGGTTGGGGAGAAGGTCACTTGGTCCTCGTCTTGCGGAACTGGTGTGATCTCACCGGCCAACAACTTCGGCAACGTCTCCAATAAGAGGTCGCGTCCGAGCACGCTGAGCTTCTTGAACATACTACCAACATCGTCTTGGTCCGTGATCGGTAGTGCCTGTTGGGCCAAGACATCCCCGGCATCCATCTTCTTTTCCATAAACATGATGGACACACCGGTCTCCTTGTCCCCGTTCATGATGGCGTAGTGTACGGGCGCTCCACCACGGTACTTAGGAAGTAAGGACGCGTGAACGTTGACCGCCGCCACCTTGGCTGCCTTTAACAGCTTGGTTGGCAAGAATTGACCAAACGCCGCCGTAACGATCAAGTCGGGGGCGAGTTCGATGGCCCGGGCCATTTCGTCACTCCCAGAGATTTTCTGTGGTTGGAGCACTTCGATACCATGTTCCACGGCCACTTGTTTCACAGGGGATGCCGTCAACACGTGCTTCCGACCAACTCGACGGTCGGGTTGCGTCACGACGGCCAACACATCGTAGCCCTTTTCAATCAGGCTACTCAGGATGGGCGCTGAAAATTCGGGCGTTCCCATAAAGATTACTGAAGTCATTACTTACACCATACTTTCTTGACAACTACTTTTATTTTTGATAAAAAACTTACGGTCCATTCGCCTTACCGGCCGGCAGATATGGGCTGGAACGGTGCGGGCACAACTTGAAGCCTCGAAAATACCGAGTCTTCAAGCTTGGCCTTCTGCTAAGCCGGCGGGAGAACACCGCCAACTAAGCAGAACGACGCGCCTGAGCCCATATCTGCCGACCTCTCGGCTTACATTGGTCATGACAGCACCTTTGTAGCTACTCCTAACTAGTTATGGACCCGGCTAATTCACATTGACTAACAGACAAAATTCCTACTAATGTAAGCGTAACAGATACAACCTACATTTCAATCTCAACTTAACTTATTGTAAACATAAATTATAATGTCACTAATATTTACTGTTGGTGCCTGCCCACGTTTATTACAGAAGATACACGATCAGTCAGGGATAGAGCCAGATGTGTCGACGATTTTAGGCGGGGTTCTTTCCCGACTTACATCGTTGGACGACCTCAGAGACACGTGTTTTTCGTGGCTTTGAGGCGAGCCGTAAGCCCGTTCTTTGGCTGAAGGCGGTCCCCATGGCAGGTGGAATCCCTGACCGCCACAGTGCGCGGTGATTACATAAAGTTCATTGGTTCCGAGTCAATCGTGACCGTCAGCCCGTGTCGCGCTGGAATCTGGGCAGCCTGGCGAATCTGTTCCAAGACCGGTTTTAGCTTTGCTTCTTGTTTATATTTAATCACAACTTGATAATAATACTTCCGCTTGACCCGCGCAATCGCCTTGGGCGTCGGCCCTAAGATAATGGCCTTGTCGCTGAGGCCCTGTTTGAGCGCCGCGACGATCTGATACATGGCCTTAGCCGCTGTAGCTTCGTCCTCATGGCTGGCCGTGAGCTGGACCGCAAAGTAATACGGTGGGTAGCTCCCTTGATGGCGCATATGCATTTCGGTCACGAAAAAGCGCTCGTAATCCTGTTGCTGGGCGAGTTGAATGGCATAGTGATCCGGGTTGAAGGTCTGAATGTACACTTCACCCGGTTTGGACGCCCGACCGGCCCGGCCACTGACCTGCGTCAATAGTTGGAAGGTTCGCTCGCTCGCCCGAAAGTCCGGCAAGCCCAGCGCAGTATCCGCGTTAAGCACGCCAACCAACGTGACATTGGGAAAGTCCAGGCCCTTCGCAATCATCTGTGTTCCCAATAGGATATCGGCTTGGTGCTGACCAAACTGCTTCAGAATGCGTTCATGGGCGCCCTTCTTGCGCGTGGAATCGACATCCATTCGAAGAATCCGGGCGGTTGGAAATTCCTTTTGCAAGGCCTCTTCGACCTTCTGTGTGCCCGTCCCATAGTAACGAATCTTGCGACTATGACAGTTCGGGCAGACGTGGGGAATGGCCTCTTCGTGCCCGCAATAGTGGCATTTCATGGTGTGCGTGTCCATGTGCAAGGTCAGCGAAATATCACAGTTCGGACATTTCAAAACAAACCCGCAGTCCCGACACATGACAAACGACGAATATCCCCGCCGGTTCAGCATCAGCACCATCTGTTCCTTGCGGTCGAGTCGCGTCTGAATCGCCTTCAACAGAGGTTCGGAAAAGTCGCCTTCGCTGTGTTGCTTGAGTTCCTCACGCATGTCGACAATGTGGACCGCCGGTAACGGATGGTCATTGACCCGCTTGGCCAAGACCAGCCGGGTATACAGCCCCTTAGCAGCTCGTGCTCGCGTCTCCAAGGACGGCGTCGCACTCCCTAACACAACGGGACAGTCATTGTACCGGCCCCGCCACAGTGCGACGTCTCTGGCATGGTAGCGCGGATTCTCATCCTGCTTATAACTCGTTTCGTGTTCCTCATCCATGATGATAATGCCGAGATTCTTGACGGGCGCAAATACCGCCGAACGGGCACCCACGACCACGGTTGCTTCCCCGCGGTCGATGCGCCGCCATTCATCGTACTGTTCACCCTTGGACAACCCACTGTGTAGCACCGCCACCCGTTGGCCAAACCGAGCCTTGACCCGGTTGACCATCTGCGGTGTCAACGCAATTTCTGGGACTAACATGAGCGCCGTTCGTCCCTGTTGCAGGGCGACCGCAATGCTTTGAAGATAGACTTCGGTCTTCCCACTACCGGTGACGCCCTCGACTAAGAAATTCTCGGTTTGATGACCGTCAACGGCCGCACTGATGGCAGTAACCGCCGTTTGCTGTTCCGCGTTCAACTGCAATGGCAGAGTCGGCTTGACGGGTTGCTGGAAAGGATCGCGGTAAACCTCTAATGGCGACTTGGTCAACCAACCCTTGTCGGCCGCCGTCGTAATGACCGCCGGACTGACGTGGGCCGCC
Organism: Levilactobacillus andaensis; assembly: GCF_016861695.1. Classification (GTDB taxonomy): domain Bacteria; phylum Bacillota; class Bacilli; order Lactobacillales; family Lactobacillaceae; genus Levilactobacillus; species Levilactobacillus andaensis. The sequence goes on from NZ_BOLP01000005.1 coordinate 255,403, forward strand.
TTGACCACTGTGCTTTGGGCAATCAAAGTGTCCGGGGCCATTGTTTGCAGGTAAGCCAATAAATCAGCTTGCTTGGGTGCGCGCTTCGCCACTTCGCCCTGAATCTCTTGGAGCTTAGCAGCAGTCAGCGCTGGTTTGATCCCCGTCGTCGTCTTGACGGCGGACCGATCCTTCACCTGGTAGATCATCTCGACCTTGCCGGCCCGTTGCAGTTTAAGGAGGCCGGCCACCGTGGCATCATCAAGTTTGTCGGTGAATTCACGGGGCGCGCCATCCGGAAAATAAGTCGCCATCTCGTTGGGCGTCAACGTCTGGGTGGGCTGAACCCGCCGTTCTGTTTGCGTCTTTAGCTGATTAGGCAGCATGGTCTGGATACAGGTGATGCGAAAGGCGTACGTGGTATCTGCCAACCAATCCGCCAGGGCCCGCAACTCGTCATTTAACACGGGGGCAAGGTCCAAAACGGCTTGAATCGGTTTCAGTTCGCCATCAAAACTGGTGACGTCGGTCAAGCCAACGACCACGCCGGAAACGACCCGGTGTCCGCGACCAAACGGAACAATGACCCGCATCCCCACCTGAACCTGATGTTCCAGCTCGCTTGGAATGGCGTAAGAATAGGGATCGTTCGTTTGCATCGTCGGCACGTCCACTAAAATTTGACCAATCTGGGCCATTGTACTCACCTCACTTTACTTGAACAATTGGGCGACCCGGTCAACTAATGCCCGGGCAATCACCTTTTTACTGGTTTTTGGCGTCTGATCCGTGACCCCAGCTGGCAGGATAAAGGTCACTTGATTCTCATCGCTATTGAAACCAATGTCGGCACGCGACACGTCATTGGCGACCAACATATCGAGGTGCTTGGACTGGAGCTTCTTTTCCCCATTGGCTAACACGTTCTGTGTCTCAGCCGCGAACCCGACCGTCACTTGGTCGGCCCGCTTGATCTTAGCGACTTCTTTAAGAATATCTGGTGTCTTTTTTAATTTTAAAATGAATTCATCGTTGGCTGGCGTCTTCTTGATCTTCTGGTCAGCCACTGCCACCGGCTGGAAGTCCGCAACGGCCGCGGCCATCACCAAGGCATCGTTGGCCGGAAAACGGTCTAAAACCGCCTGAGCGAGGTCCGTGGTGCTCTGAATCGGCACGACGGTGACACCCGCTGGTGCAGTCAGCTTGGTCGGTGCCGTGATCAAGGTGACCGTCGCACCGGCTTGTTGTGCGGCCGCGGCAACGGCGTACCCCATTTTACCGGAGGAGTCGTTGGTCAGAAAACGGACGGGATCGAGACGTTCGCGTGTCCCACCGGCCGTGACCAGCACGTGTTTACCGGCTAAGGTCTGCGCATCAAATAAGGGCAATTCTGCCAACTGGCGGACAATTTCGGTCGGTTCGAGGAAACGGCCCTGCCCCGAATAGCCTTCCGCCAAGGGACCGGTCGCTGGGCGCAACACGTGCACACCATCGGCCGTCAATTGACGGCAATTACGCTGGGTCGCCGGTGCTTGCCACATGTGGGTGTTCATGGCCGGCACCACGACCTTAGGCGCAGCGGTCGCCAACCAAGTGGCACTGGCAACGTCATCGGCCAGACCATTGGCGAACTGCGCCATTAAATTAGCCGATGCCGGCGCTGCTAGGGCGAGATCCGTCCAGTCAGCCAGTTCAATGTGGCTGATCTGACCATCTGCCCGCCACCAACCATCATCGGTTAAAACGGGCTGTTTCGTTAAGGCTGCAAACGTGGCCGCCGTCACAAATTTTGCGGCACTCGCCGTCAATACCACGCGAACTGTGGCCCCCGCGCGCTGCAAGTCACGGGCCAGGGTCGCCGCCTTGTAACTCGCAACGCTACCGCTGACCGTTAACGTAATGTGTTTTTCTTCGAACATAGCTGACCTCCATTTGCCATGATAAAAAAAGCCAGATTACCCAACGGCAACCTGGTCTTAAAACTAACGCTTGAACTTAAGCGTTGAGATCCTTTTCGTCCGGATCGATCATTAATGCACCGGCCGCAATTTCTTCAAGAGCCCGGCCAATGGTCTTCGGGGACTTGTAGTCGGTCAAAAGTGGCTTAGCACCGGCATCCAACTCGTGGGCCCGCTTGCTAGCTAACATGATCAATGAGTACCGAGAATCAACTTGTGCTAATAAATCATCAACTGAGGGATAAAGTAGCATTTTTATTCGTCTCCAATCATTTGTTCGTAATCCGGCATGACCCGGGTCACGCGTAACCGTTCACTGCGAATAATCATTTGAATCCGGTCGACTGCCTTGCTAACTTCATCGTTAACAACGGCATAGTCGTAATTCCGCATCATCCGAATTTCACCAACGGCCTTCTTGATGCGCTTGTTAATGACGTCCATGGCGTCCGTTCCCCGACCAATCAAGCGGTGCTTTAACTCCATCAGATCTGGTGGCGTCAGGAAAACGAAGACGGCGTCGGGACAATTTGCCCGCACTTGCATCGCACCGTTCACTTCGATTTCCAAGAAAACATCCTTGCCTTGATCAAGGGTCTCATTAACATATTTTAACGGGGTTCCATAGTAGTTGTCAACATACTTGGCGTACTCCAGCATTTCTCCGTTACGAATATTCTCCTCAAACTCTTCCTTGGACACGAAGTAATAGTCGACGCCATTCACTTCACCTTCCCGCGGTTGGCGGGTCGTCATGGAAATGGAATAGGAAAAGTCGGTCGCACCGGTCTCGAACAGCGCCTTACGCACCGTTCCCTTACCAACGCCGGAAGGACCTGAAAGTACAATGAGCATTCCACGTTTAGCCATCGTTTAAAAATCCCTTCATCAAAAAAATTTAATTATGATACCATAGTCATCGCGTCAGCGACTTGTGACTACCGTACCGTTTAAAGTCAAGATTGCTTGGCCTGAACTATAATCTATAGGATACTATATTACCACTATTTAAGGATAAATACTGCATCTGCGGCCCAATTCTCAAAAAAAGTCGTCGCCAATAAAAAAATTCAGGATCAGAACAAAAAGGCTTGCAATCTCAAACACGTGTTCGTATAATGAAAATACAAACAAATGTTCGAGGTGATCAGCATGCAAAATGTAAATGTAAATCGGTCTGCCCTGTCTGATCGGGTGGCTACCGCTTACCGGGATCTGTTCAGTGACCTACCCGTCATTAACGGTCAAGTTGTCTATCCACAAATGCCTAAATTTCAATTGGACTACTTTATCCGGCAAACATTGGACCGGCACTATTTAGTCCGGCTTCAATTCAAAGCCGCTGTCGATGCTGCCCCGATGACCGTTATCGGCCATCTCAAACAAGATACCGCTGGTCGCCTCATTTTAAAGCAAAGCCGTTCGTTGTTTACTATCGTGACCCCCGAACTCCTGCGTTCCATTCAGCGCGCTAAATAACTAATTGTCAAAAGGACACCGCGTCAGCGCCACCATTTCTAGTGACTGCTAACGCGGTGTCCTTTGTTGTCTCATTAACCTATTTTGTCTCGCCGGACAGAACTGCCGCGGCGTTCTTGATGTGATGGAAGTATAGCGGATACCCGTTAACGTCCTTGCCATTTCGATATTGCTTAACCGTTAAAATGCCGCTTTTGGCCTTGATCAGAAACTTACCGTTCTTGACCTTGACCGTATAATAGCCGTTGGCATTGGCCTGCTTGCTCCAGGTACACGTCCCCTGCTTGACCTTGCGGCTGACCTGATAGGACTGCTGGTCGATTGGATGCCACTTCTTGCTAGCATAGTAGCCGCCACCAAAAACAAACGTTGACTTCGTAATCTTGACCCGATATTTCAAATCCTGTTCCTGAAACCAACTTCCCCGTACAGCGGTTGGCGTTGGTCGAGCGGTGGTGCCCGCCTGACCAATAACCGGTTGCGTTGTCATGAACCCAACGGCAACGCCAAATGAGATCACGGCCAACCCCAAACCTAGTCCGCGTTTCATAGTAAAGCCCCCAAGTTTTTATTTTCACAAGTTAATTATACAATGATTTGTTAACGGTCGCTAACAAAAAGGCTACCTCTGCCGGAAGAATTCCCAGCTAGAAGTAGCCCTTATTTCAACTTTAGCTAATCACGATGTTGCCGTAACCGCCAGAGGCTCGTGCCAAATCCAAGTAAGAGCACCCCAGCTAATAAGACGCCAGCACTCTTTTCTTCATTGGTCTGTGGTAAGTAGCGGTTAGACTTATCCTTCGCCGCTGTTGATGATGTAGTGGCTGAATCGTTATGGGCAAAGGCCCCGGTACCGCCACCCATCGTGTTGGACGATGAGGATTGATCTACCCCGGTTACCGCACCACCACCGGTAACGACATCAGCAGAAGACGATCCCGTTCCCGTAGAACTACTGCTTACTGTTTGTGAGCTAGAAGTACTGCTAGTTGGTCGACTACTAGTCGAAGACGACGTCACCGTTGAACTTGAACTCGATGGAACTGACGTTGACGAGCTAGAAGATATTGATGGTACCGAACTCGATGACGATGATATCGTTGAGCTGGAACTTGATACACTAGAACTTGATGAATTGGAACTTGAAGAACTAGAACCTGAAGAACTTGAACCTGATGAACTTGAACCTGATGAACTAGAACTCGAAGAACTAGAACTCGAAGAACTAGACTCTGAAGAACTAGACTCTGAAGAACTGGAACTAATAGAGCTAGAAGAGCTTGAGCTAGTAATTACACTCGAACTCGATGAGCTTGACGATTCGGTTGGTTCCGATGAAGTCGTTGTCGTATCGTCGGAACTTGATCCTGTGGCTGTCGACTGGTCAACTTGAGACGCCACCGCAGACTGATCACTATTAGCATCAACGACAACCGGTACTAATTCCTGATTAAGGGCATAGCCATCTGGTGCACTGATTTCCTTAAAGTAGTAAGTCCCCGATTCCAAATTACCAACCGTTAGCTGACCACTAATGTCCGTAGTCTGAGGTGTACCGATGACTGTCGTCTGATCTGCAGCTAAGAGTTCGTAAACAGCACCCTGCAAGCCATAGCCCGTATCCGATGCTGTCTTATTTAACGTAGCTGACCCGGTTGCCACTTTAACCGGTGAATCGCTCTGGCTAACCTGCTTAACCGTGGTCATCGTTGAAGTCATGGTAAATGGTACCTTCTCATCATTTACTTCATACCCCATTGGTGCGGCCGTTTCCTTGAAGTAATAATCACCAGCAGCTAGTCCTGTAACTTGAATTTGTCCAGCCGTATTGGTCTTCAGTCCACTCTTGACGACGCTTCCCGTACTATCATAAACATCATAAACTGCATTCGCCAAAGTATCGCCTGAATCGGCCGCCGTCTTCGTCAAAATGACATTATTTTGACTATCTGTTTGACTGACATCAACCGGCGTTGACGTATTGTTCGCCGCGATTGTGACTGGGACAAGTGCTGAATTTAGCAGATAACCATCCGGCGCGGCTGTTTCTTTAAAGTAATATTTACCAGCGGACAGACCTTTCATCGTTAACTGTCCCTGATCATCCGTAGTTCCTGAACCAAGTAGCTCATTCTCATCATTATAAAACTCATAATGAGCACCGGCCAGAAGTTTGCCGTCAATGCCAGTTTTTGTCAACACCGCAGATCCCGAATAATCTCCGCTAGCATTACCGGAACCGCCCCATTCAACATCCTTATGACTTAAAGCCGGGCTTTCAATCGTCCCGTCACCACTACCACCGGGATTTCCCGTAATCCCATTAGCACTAGCAACCGCCACATCGTTAGTCAACGTACCACTAGTTCCCGACTGATTTTTAACCGTTGTTGTGTAAACAATTTCAACCCCCGTCGTAACGTGGTCAAAGTGATAGGTCAACTTTTGTCCGTCAACGGTCGGCTCAACGCTTGCCCCTGTCACCTTATCCAGCACATTTCCACTAGCATCGGTATAGGTGACCGTTGTTGAATTTGGATCGTAGTCTTGATTGATTCCAAGCGTATCGGTGACCGTCGTTGCCCCCATGTCATCGGCGTTAACATTGAAGAAAACGTCCCAGACCATTTGGGCGGGCCACGTCTTATTGGTACTATCAAATGCACTGACCCAGCCATTTTTATTGACAACATAACCAGGACCATCACTGCCATCACTGCCACCACTACCATTATCAACCATCTTAGTTCCAGTGATAGCAAAATTTAATGACCCAGAACGGCCAATATTTGTATTCGCCAACTGGTTATTAAACACAATGGTTCCAGTGTCGTCGTCCTTATTGAGGGTAAAAGTTCCAACGTCCGTTCCGGTCTTTTCATCCTCAATCTCAAATGAAATGTTCCCGTAGCTTGCTGTCTCGGGTAAAGTAACCGTCGCGGTATCGCCATCTTCAATTGCGATACCATCTTTTAATGTCCAATTATAGGTAATGCTGTAGTTTTGACCTGCCTCCAAATCAGCACCAGGGTCAATTGTCACGACCCCACTATTAGTTTTCTCTGTAATTGTTGCTTCAGCAGCGGTTAGTCCCTTCGTCGCCATTGTAATATCCTTGGCACTCGCCCTAAGACTCCCCCCGCAAATAATCAACAGGGTTACTAGTAATCCTAGACAAAAAGCACCAATTTTCTTCCACATCTGACTCACACCCCTCATGCTAACTGTTACGCTTCGAAACTAATTATATCCCAAACAGACAACAATTTTAAGCTAAAGTTCATAAATAGTTTCAACTAGTTTTACCTCAAAATAAAAACAGGTCTATTCCCCCTAGGGACGACCTGCATTTCAAGTTTATTATTTTTTTTGATTAACTTTAGCTTTTGCCTTATCCGCGAGGCCAAGCAGTTCGCTCGCATGTTCTAACGCGAGCTTCGTCACCTGTGTTCCGGCAGACATTCTGGCAATTTCGCCAACACGGTCTTGCTCACTTAATCGAGTTAGGTGCGTTTCCGTCCGATTACCCACGATTTCCTTAGCAATAAAGTAATGGTGATCGGCCATAGCCGCCACTTGGGGTAAATGAGTGATACATAAAACCTGTGACTCCCTAGCGATACCACTGATCTTTTCAGCAATGGCTTGGGCCACCCGGCCACTGACCCCAGTATCCACTTCATCAAAGATAATCGACGTCACTCCCTGTGATTCGGAGAAAATCGTCTTCAATGCCAGCATGATTCGGGACAATTCCCCACCAGAGGCAATCTTGGCTAACGGCCGCATGGCTTCGCCGGGGTTCGTCCGCAGATAGAATTCCACGTGGTCCAGTCCGGTACTTAACAGCGGCTGAGTCTTCGAACGCGTGAAGTGCACGGCAAAGACCGTCTTATCCATGTAGAGGTCGGCCAGTTCGCCATGAATCGCCTGCTCCAACTCTTGAGCAGCCTGTTTACGTGCCTTACTCAACTTTTCTCCCAGTTTCAGTAGGGTCGACTGTTGGTTGGCGACTTGGGTCTCCAAATCATCTGCCGTCTCGTCGGTCGACTGCATCTGTTTGAGTTCCACCGAGATTTGGTCAAAATACTTCAAGACCTGGCCTTCGGAGTCACCGTATTTGCGCTTCAACTGATTGATGACTTCCAGTCGCCGCTCGATTTCATCTAAGCGCCCTTCGTCCCACTCTAGCATGTCCAGTTGCGATGAGACATCGCCCACGGCATCGCTCAGCGCATAATAGGCCGATTCCAGTCCGCCCGCAATCTGCTTGAAGGCCGGGTCAAAGTCCGCGATTGCCTGCATTGCCTGCATCGCGCTACTGATCTGGTCATTCACCCCCGGTGCGGCGTCCTCACCCGTCAAGATCAACGCCGTCTGTTGTAACGCGTCATTGATCTTTTGAAAGTTGTCTAACCGGTCTCGTTCCGCAATCAGGTCGTCTTCCTCGCCCGGCTGTAACTGGGCCGACTCGATCTCGTTGACCTGAAATTTCAGCATATCCAAGCGTTGGGCCCACTCTTTTTCGTTGGCCCGCTTATTCTCTAACGTATCGCGCAACTGCGTGTACTGCTGATAGGTCGTCTGGTACTGAGCCTTTAGGTCGTGCACCTGGTCTGCCGCAAACTCATCCAACATCCCCAAATGTTTTTCTGGTTGCATCAGCTCTTGGTGCTCGTTTTGTCCGTGAATATCGACCGCCGTTTCACCGATATGCTTCAACGTGTTGGTGTTGACCAGCATGCCGTTGACCCGACAGGTATTGCGTCCGTTGCGGTGAATTTCCCGCTGCAAAATGACGTTGCCATCGTCGTGGTCGATACCCAGCTCATCGAGGACCTTGTAGGTCGTTCCACCCGCGGGAAAGATAAAACTCCCCTGAATGACCGCCTTATCCATGCCCGTCCGGACAAAGTTGGCAGATCCACGACCACCCGCTAGCAGGCCGACTGCATCAATAATGATGGACTTCCCGGCACCGGTTTCCCCGGTCAAGACCGTCATCCCATTTTTAAACACCACATCGAGGCGTTCGATGATGGCGAAATTTTTAATTGATAGTTCCTGTAACACTTTTTTGCCCCCTAAACAAAAGACCACTGCTGATGCTCAGCTCTGTGCTGGTCGGTCAGTCGTGGTCACTGCTCTTAATCCGCAAGCATGCGGTCAATCGTCTTTTCTAATTGTAAAGCACCCTGATGGGAAACACAAACGGTCAGAACGGAACTATCGTCGCCCACCGTGCCAAAAACATACTCGTAGCGCATCTGATCCAATAACGAGGCAATCACCGGTCCATTACCGGGAAGTACCTTCAAAACCGTAAATTGGTCCTGTACCGCAAAGGATATGTAGGCATTTTGCAAGGTTCGCTGCAATTTCTTCTGGGTATCAATCTTCTTTTGGACGGGTAAACTGTAACGGTAACCGCCAGATTCAGCTGGTAATTTAACCAACTGCATCTCCTTGATGTCCCGTGAAATCGTTGCCTGTGTGACGTGAATGCCATCTTCGGCGAGCAAACGGACAAAGTCCTCTTGCCGTTCGATTTCCCGTGATGTGAGCAACCGTTTCAATAATTGCTGGCGTTCCTGCTTTTTCATACCTGGCCCCCCTTTATGTGATAAAAATGCATAATCTTATCATATACCAGACCTAAGTATTTGGAAAGTAAATTCTAATAATTTTCTCATAATCTATTGATTGAGGCCTTCGTAAGCAGCATTAATCGTTTCTTCAACGGAAACTGAACTTACACAGACTGCATGTTTATCGACAGATTGTAAGTGAACCAGGAATTCGATGTTGCCTTCGCCACCCCGAATCGGTGAGAAATCGAGGCCAAGCACGCTATAACCGGTCGCCACCGCAAAATCAATGATATTTTGGACCACGGCGGTGTGGACCCGACGCTCACGCACGATGCCGTGAGCCCCGACATCTCCCCGTTGCGCTTCAAACTGCGGCTTGATCAGCGCCACAACATCCCCACCGGTCGCCAAGATGCCCTTTAACGGCGGCAAAATCATGTCGAGGGAGATAAAGGACACATCGATCGACGCAAAGGTCGGTTGACCCTTGGTGAAGTCGGCTAACTTGCTGTAACGGAAATTGGTATGCTCCATCACGATGACCCGCGGGTCCTGCCGTAATTTCCACACCAACTGGTTACTGCCGACATCCAACGCGTAGCTGAGTTGCGCGCCGTTCTGGAGCATGACGTCGGTAAAACCACCGGTCGAGGATCCGATATCCAAAACGATACGGTCGGTCACGTCGATGTCAAAGACCTCGAGCGCCTTGGCCAACTTAAACCCGCCCCGTGATACGTAAGGCAGAGGATGACCCTTCAAATGAAGCTCGGTATCCGCCGGAATCATCGACCCTGGCTTGTCCAACCGTTCTTCATTGGTGCCCAAAATCTCACCGGCCATTACGGCGCGTTTCGCCTCGTCCAACGACGTGTAGAGTCCCTGTTCAACTAAAAGGTCCGCCACCCGTTTTTTCTTCATGCTTTCACCCGTTTCGTATCAAAGTAACTAAAGAAGGCGGTCAGCAGACTCCGTCCTTCGCTAGCTGGTAATTGTGCCAAAGCCGTCTTACCAGCCTGAATCGTGTCGATCAACGCTTGATTTGCGCCCTGCAAGCCCAGTTTACCCGGATAGGTATTCTTGGCCTCGCCGGCGTCTTTTTGCGTCGCCTTACCCAGTTCGGCTGGAGTGCTGACCACGTCCAAGATGTCATCGTAGATCTGAAATGCCAGTCCAAAGGCATCGGCAAACTGGAGGTACGGTGCCCACTGGTCTCGTGGCGTCTCACCTAAGATCAATCCGGCCTGGACCGCGTAATGCAGTAAGGCCCCGGTTTTTTCCCGGTGAAGCACCCGGAGCTTAGTCAGCGGCAGGTCCACGTGTTCAGACTGAATATCCTTGGCCTGACCAGCGACCATGCCGCCAGGGCCGGCCGCTTGAGCCAACGCTTGGGTCAATGCCACCTGCGTTTCGGCAGATAGGTCGGTCGCCGTCAGCCATTGAAAGGCCAACGTCAACAGGCCATCGCCGGCCAGCGTCGCCATGCCCGCACCAAATTTCATGTGATTGGTTGGCTCACCACGGCGCAGCGCATCGTTGTCCATGGCCGGTAGATCGTCATGGATCAGCGAGTACGTGTGCAACAGCTCTAGCGCCATAATCGGCTGCCAGTCGCGTTTCTGGTCCACCGTGTGACCGAGGGCCTGCAACGTGGCGACCGTCAACAATGGCCGCAACCGTTTGCCACCGGCCAGTACCGAATAGCTCATGGCTTCGGCCAACCGGTCATCGCCACTGTCCGCAACAATGGCGGCCTTTAGCGGCGCGTTGAGCCACGGCACCCAAGTCTGTTCGAACTGCGTTAAGCGTGCATCACTTGGCATCACCAGCGCCCCCTTGTGGCGTCTCAAAAGCAACTTCTTGGTCGTCGTCAGACATCATCGTCGTCAACGTCTTCTCGGCGTCTTGCAGGGTCGTTTGTAAGTCCTTGCTTAAGGCCACACCCTTCTGAAATTGGGCTAGGGCTTGTTCCAACGGAATATCGCCCTGTTCAAGTTGCGCGACGATCTGTTCCAATGTCGTTAAATTCTCTTCAAAAGTCGGTTTCGTTTCTTCACTCATGTTGATCCTCCGTTGCTGGTTTAATAGATTTAATTTCTGCTTCAGCGGTACCGTCGCTCAAATGAATCGTTGCGGTGCCCGGCTTTAAATCAGCCGTGGCTCTGGCAACGTGGTCATTTTGCGTGACGTAGCTGTACCCTCTGCCCATAATTTTCAGCGGACTCAGGTAATCCAAGCCACTTGCCAATTGGCCAACGTGTTCTTGTTGCTTGGCCATATAGCGCTTCATTTCGGTCGTCAAGCGTACCGTCGTCTGACTAACGGTCTGCTGGTCACGCTGCACCCGTGCTAACGGGGACTGAGCGACCAGACCTTGGCGGGCAAATTGAACCCGTTGTGTTGCCTGTTGAACCCGCGTCTGGGCGTTACGGTTCAATGCCTGTTGTGCTCGGTCCAGCCGTTGGACGTACGTTTCGTACAGCCGTTGCGGTTGCCGGAACACGTAAGCCGTCATCAGCTTATTCAAACGCTCCTGCTGGAAATTGATGCGGTTAGACATGGCGTTCAGGAGCCGTGTGCGTTGCTGCTGTAATTTCAACAACTCATCGCTCAACACGGGCACCGCCAATTCGGCCGCAGCCGTGGGCGTTGCCGCCCGGACGTCGGCGACCAGGTCGGCGATTGTAGTATCCGTTTCGTGCCCTACCGATGAGATCACCGGAATCTGGCTGGCCGCAATGGCCCGGGCCACACTTTCTTCGTTAAAGGGCCACAGATCTTCGATGGACCCACCACCCCGACCAATGATCAGGGTGTCATAGGTGCCCGCCGCGTTGACCCGCTGAATCTGGCGCACCAAGTCAGGCGCGGCCCCGTCACCTTGAACGACCGCCGGATACAAGACGATCTGTGCGATGGGGTAACGCCGCCGCGTGGTCGTGATGATATCTCTGATAACGGCCCCACTAGGACTCGTAATCACTGCGATTCGCTTAGGAAAGCGCGGTAATGGTCGTTTAGGCGCCGAGAAAAGGCCCTCGGTCTCCAATTTCTGCTTTAACTGTTCATAGGCCTGATAGAGCTGACCAATGCCATCTGGCTCCATCCGTTCTACGTAAATTTGATAGCTCCCACTGGGTTCATACAGGGAGATTCGTCCGGTCACCAGGACCTTCATCCCGGTCTCTGGCGTAAATTTTAATTTTTCAAATGCCGATTTGAACATGATGGCACTGATTTTCGCGTGGTCGTCCTTCAGACTAAAGTACTGGTGGGCGTGTGGCCGCAAGCGAAAGTTAGAAATTTCACCGGTCAGATACACCTTGCCTAAATAAGGGTCGACATCGAATTTTCGTTTTAAATATTGGGTTAATGCTGTGACTGTTAGGTAATCAGTCGTTGCCAAGTTGCTCACTCCACTCACATAGGTCTACTGTCTGTTGCATCAACGTCGCAATGGTCATGGGACCCACACCACCCGGCACGGGCGTAATGGCCCCCGCCCGGTCAACGACGCCGTCAAAGTCCACGTCACCGGTCAGCTTACCATTCTCATCGCGGTCCATCCCCACGTCAATGACGACGGCACCGTGCTTCACATCGTTGCGCTTGATCAGGTGCGTCACACCGGTCGCCACGATTAACACGTCGGCCTCCCGGGTAATCTCACTCAGATCTTTCGTGTAAACGTGGGCAACACTGACCGTCATGTCAGCATTGATCAGCATGGCTGCCATGGGCCGACCGACGATACGGCTGCGACCGACGATGACTGCCCGTTTACCGCGTAAATGAAGATGTAGGGAGTCCAGCATGGTCATAATGCCCCGTGGCGTGCAGGAGACGGGATATTTGCCAGGTAAGTTCGCAAATAGCCGACCGACATTCAACGGGTGAAAGCCATCGACATCCTTCGCAGGATCAATGGTCGCCACGATGGCCTGTTCGTCCAAGCCAACGGGTAACGGCGATTGGACCAAAATCCCGTGGACTGTCGGGTCAGCGTTGTACGCCTGAACAATGGCAATTAATTCTGCTTGGCTGACCGTGGCGGGTAATTGCCGCACGATTGAGTTAATGCCAAGTTGCGTCGCCTTTTTATGCTTGTTGCGGACATAAATCGTGCTAGCCGGGTCATCCCCCACGATAATCACGGCTAATCCGGGCGTAATTCCACGTTGCGTTAGGGCAGCCACCCGGTCCTTGGTCTGCGCATTGACCTCTTTTGCCAGTTGCTTCCCATCAATGATCGTCGTCATGAAGCTCGTCCTCCCCAAAATTCAAAGTTACGTTCTATTTTAGCATAGTCAGCCCCAAAACGGGACCTTCCAGTATGGCTCAGGTGCTTCATTTAACATTAAAAGATTAATAATAAATGGATATGAATTATCCGCACTGCGGCTGCCAGGGATTCCGCCTGCTGTGGGGACGCTCCGGACTACGGAACGGTCCTCCGGCTCTGATTGACCTTCTGCAGGAAATAAACATTAATTCCATTACTCCCAATCAGAGTCATCGCCTGTTCTGCACAAATACTTGATGCCATACTATCACTGTCATCGAGTCTCCATTCAAGCTAAGCAGTAACTACTCTCCATCATGGTTCGTCAACCACAGAATTAGGTCACAGCCACTACGCCATCTGGAATCAACTGGGACGCTTTGTACTAACTGACTTTATGAATACACAGGATAATTCTTGGCGTCTAAGGAACGAACTTTAAAAATTACGTCCTTTAACGCCGACTCTGAATAATCATAGTCAATAATCAGCTTAGGACCATCCCAACCGGCTTGATGATCTGAACACCCTTAATAACCAGCCAATCAAATCTGCACTTTACTCCCCAAACGGCCATCACAAATGAACATCAACATAAAGCCGAAGGAGGCCAGAGATGGAGCCGGCCGCGATAATGGCCTTGGCTGGCGTCCCTGCTAGCCTAGACCATGGGCGTCTTTTAAGACGCATGGGTCACGCGGCTTAAAAGCGAGCGAGAAGCCCGCCCTTCGGCTGAAGCGTCCCCGCAGCAGGTGGAATCCCTGGCAACCGCAGTGCGACCCGCTATCACAATTCGGTTTTAAGGTTTTAAGGTTTTAAGGTTTTAAGGTTTTAAGCCTAAGTCTAAAAAAAGACCAACCACTAGTAATTTAGCGGTTGGTCTAATTAATGACTAAGATTGTGAATCCAAAGGTTCGTCTAAGGTATGTGCTAACACACCGTTAATGAACCGCCGTGAACGGTCGTCACTGAAGTTCTTGGCTAATTCCAAGGCTTCGTTGACAGCTACACGGTCAGGCACTTCTTCCACGTAGTCAATTTCATAAAATGCTAATCGGAGAATCACAAGGTCAGTCTTCGCGATCCGCTTCAACTGCCAACCGGTACTTAGGTACTGGTCGATTTGTGCGTCCAATTCGCTTTGATGTGCCAAGACACCCGTCACTAACGTTTGTAGGTAGTCTGGCACGGGAACGGTTTGGTTCGGGTCGTCCGTCAGAACACGTTGGTACAACGCATCATGATCGGCATCGGGATTGGCGTTCAACGCAAATAACATTTGAAACGCCCGTTCCCGAATTTGATGTCGTGTAAGTGTCACTATTGGTCACTGTCTCCTTCATCGCTCTGGTTAAACAGGTTATCAGGATCGACCTGTTGCGCCGTCTTTTCGGGAATGACGCCTTCCACGTGAACGTTAACTTCACGTAAATCGAGGTCCGTCATGAACAACAATTGTTGCTTGACGCTATCTTGAATGGCTAAGGCGACCTTTGGCACGGCAACCCCATAATTCAAGTAAACGTAAACATCAACCGCTAATTCGTCGCCGTCAAAGACTAATTTAACGCCCTTGCCATGTTGTTCCTTGCGACCGAATAATTCCGTGACGCTGTTTGCCAGAGACCCCCGCATCCGAGCAACACCTTCAGTTTGGCTAGCTGCAATGCCCACAATAATTTCAAGGACTTGCGGTGCCACTTCGATTTTGCCTAAAGCGGGTTCCTTTGATTCTAAAATGATATTAGTATCTTCTGCCATTCGTTGACCCTCCCTTACTGATTAAACGTGTGTGAAACTATGCGCGAGAAATGTAAGTCCCGTCGGTAGAGTTGATAGAGAGCTTGTCGCCTTCGTTAACGAAGAAAGGAACTTGAACGACTAAGCCAGTGTTCATGGTAGCAGGCTTGGACCCACCAGAAGCGGTGTTCCCCTTGATACCAGGTTCCGTAGCAACAACTTCCAAGACAACCGTGTTTGGTACTTCGATACCGAGAACTTCGGAACCGTATTGAACCAAGTCAACGTTCATGTTTTCTTGTAAGTATGGAAGTTGGTCCTTGATGTTTTCACCAGGAACTTCGATTTGTTCGAAGTTGTCGGTGTCCATGAAGACCCGGTTACCGCCATCTTCGTACAGGTATTGCATAGAACGCGTCTGAATATCAGCTTGTTCCATCTTAGCACCGGCACGGAAAGTCTTTTCTTGAACGGCACCCGTCCGTAAGTTCTTAAGCTTTGAACGAACGAAAGCGCCACCCTTACCTGGCTTAACGTGTTGGAATTCAATGATGCGCCAAATTGCGTGATCCACTTCAATAGTTAAACCGTTTTTAAAATCAGCAGTCGAAATTGCCATAATGTGTTCAGCCTCCTAAAATATGTCCTCTTTATAATATCAATTCTTACCCCTAAAAAGCAAGATACGTGGGTCACTTACAGAATAATTAAATTCCGTGGCGTGGTCGTGAGGACTTCATGACCCGTCTCAGTGACCAACACGTCGTCTTCAATGCGGATACCACCCTTGCCGGCAAAGTACACGCCTGGTTCTGCGGTGACGACTTCATTTGCCGCCATCACATCTGGCCAGCCGCGACCAATGTTCGGGCCTTCGTGGATGTCTAACCCAATACCGTGACCGGTACCATGGATAAAGGCATCTCCGTAGCCCTGTTCCGTCAAGAAATCTCGTCCCGCGTGATCGATCTCATCACCCGTTGCGCCGGGATTAGTCGCCGCAATGATCTTTTCTTGAGCCGTCTGCACCGCCTGGTAAGCCGCCTTAAGGTCCGCACCGGGATCACCTAAAGCCACCGTTCGGGTTAGGTCAGACGTATAGCCGTCCACGTAAAAACCGCAGTCAATGGTCACCAACTCACCGGTTGCCATCACTTTATCACTGGCCTGACCATGAGGCCAAGCGGAACGCACACCACTGGCAACGATGGTCCCAAAACTAGGACCCGTTGCGCCGTGATCTTGCATCCAACGTTCGAGCCACTGAGCAGCCTTGCGTTCGGTCATCCCGGGCGCTAAGACATCAAATAAGGCCGCGACCCCTTGACTGGTCAGCGCCGTTGCTCGGCGAATTGCAGCCAATTCGGCCGGTTCCTTGACCTGCCGCAACTGATCGACAACATTAGCCAGCGGCACGATGTCGCTCATCAAATGCTCGTCTAACCAGTCGAACTCGGCCAAAGTCAAACTATCTTCAAGGCCTAACACGGTTGCGTCATCGGCCTCTAAGACCTCTTCAACCGCCTGTAGATAGTCACGGGTGATGATTTTCGGCATATCTGGCATGGTCGTTGCCAATTCCGACTGATAACGGGCGTCCGTAATAAAGACTGCGCGTTTCGCCGTCACTAACAAGTACCCATCGCCACCCTCAACGCTGGCCCCAGCTAAATACTGCTGGTTACTGGCTGAGGAGACCAGAAAACTATCGATGCTCAGAGACGCAAACTGTGCTTGCAACCGTTCAATTCGTGATGTCATTGACCCATCCTCCTTTTTAATAGAGAAAAAAGAAGAACTCAAAGCGAATTGGTCTCGCCTCAAGCTCTTCAGTCGTTACGAGGAAAACCTCGTGTTATTTAGCTACTTCTTCAGCAACTGGGTATACGGATACTTGACGCTTGTCGCGGCCAAGACGTTCGAATTTAACGACGCCAGCAGCCTTAGCAAACAAAGTATCGTCACCACCACGGCCTACGTTCAAGCCAGGGTAGATGTGCGTCCCACGTTGACGGTAAAGGATAGAACCACTGGTAACAGTTGAACCATCAGCAGCCTTCGTCCCAAGACGACGACCAGCAGAGTCACGACCGTTAGCAGTAGACCCACCACCTTTATGGTGAGAGAAGAATTGTAAGTTCATGTTCATCAGCATAAGTTTCACCTCCGCAATTTAGTCTTTTATTTCAGCGAATTTAACATAATCCGCGTAATTTGTGGCGACATCTCTTAACCCATCCGCAAAACTCTGGAGGAGTGTTTGTCCCTTTAATTCGGCCGTTGCTTCCAGCTTTGGTGGAAGGTGGACTTCCAGATAACCACCCTCCTGATCACGATTCTCAACATCTATCGGAATCTTAGCGATTCGTTGTAGACCGTTGACCGTCGTAATCGCAAGCACCGAGACCGCAGCGCAAACAATGTCGTGACCATACTCACCTGAGTCAGCGTGGCCAGTGATTTGGAATGAATCGATTCGGTTAGCTCCATGATGGAACGTCGCATGAATCATCGAGATCGCCTCTCTTAATCTTTAGGCTTTAAGCGTTGATAGCATCAACGACAACCTTGGTGTATGGTTGACGGTGACCCTTCTTCGTATGAGTACCCTTCTTGGCCTTATACTTGAAAGTAACAACCTTCTTTTCCAGACCCTGCTTTTCAACAGTTCCAGTAACGGTTGCACCTGCAACAGTTGGCGTCCCGATCTTAGGCTTGTCACCACCGACAAAGACAACTTGGTCAAAAGTAACCTTTTCACCAGCTTCAACGTTCAACTTTTCGACGTAAACAGCTTGGCCTGCTTCGACCTTGTACTGCTTGCCGCCAGTTACGATAATTGCGTACATGTGTGTGCACCTCCTTATATATTTAGACTTAGACTCGCCGAAAACAAGTGCTCCGCAAGGCGGAAAACTTAATGACTCGTCCCGAGCGGTTGCAGCTGTGGAAGTCCACAAATACAACATGAAAATTATACTTGATGGGGTCAGCTACGTCAAGCTTTTTTCTGAACGGCGCGCGATATCAGTTCCTACTAAAGCGAACCAAGCCGCCAGTGGCGTGACATTCGGCGTCGCCAATTGTCGAAAAGATTGTGCTAGAAATTCAGAACGGTAGCGACGATTGTCATCCAGCCAATGTTCGACTAACCCCAGAAAAGCACTCGTCAAAAAGGCGATTTGAATGTCGACTGGTAACTCTTCAGTTGCCATAGCTGGCAGTTGTTGACTAAATGCCAATAGTTCTCGTTCAAAGCGTTGCTGCAAGCGTGGCCGAAATTGCGTAAATTGGGGATGTAGCAGCACCGTTAAGACCTGATGGTGTTGATCAACATAGCGTAATGCCGGACCGAGAGCGAAGCCACTTACGGACTTTCCGTTGGGCGCAATCACCGTTCTGGCCGCTGCAAACCACTCATCAATGACCTGCTGTTCTGTTTGTTCATAGAAATCCGTTTTATCCTTATAGTGCAGATAGAAGGTCCCCCGCGTCAGTTGGGCCGTGTTGGTCAACTTCTGAACCGAAATCTGTTGTAATGATTGCTGCTGTAATAACTCGCTAAGTGCTTGGCGCAACTGCTCGTTGGTCCGCACCACCCGTGGATCTAATTGACTGATAGTTCCCCGCTCCCTTCCGTCCTGACCGATTTTACTGCTTACTTAAAACCATACCGATTTTTAGCGCCGCTGACAAGTTTTTCGTCCCCTGTTTCACCGGCTTATTGAATTATCCGATAATTAGGTTAGCTTATTATGGCCGCACTCCGGCTGCCAGGGATTCCACCTGCTATGGGGAACGCCTCCAGCCTAGGGTTAGGGTACAGGCTTCCGTCTCGTCTCAAAGCCACGAAAAGCCACGTGTCTCTGAGGTCGTCCCACTCTGTAAGCCGGGAAAGAACCCCGACTAACAGAGTCGACACAACTGGCTACATCCCTGACCTCCTCCGGCTCTGATTGTTTTTTTCAATATCAACCGGTATGTCCAGTAACGCTAAATTTTAATCAGATCCACAAAACGTCTTTATATAATTTCACATACACTGACTATCCTTGTATGCCACAACAACAAATGAATTATCAAAGTACTTATTAGCGTAGGCAAGCATTTTCTAAAACTAGCCCTCCGACAATCTGGGAACACATTAGGCTAATATCCCCTCTACATTAATCTGATAACGTTTTGAACAAAAAAAAGGAGCCCCGAATGATTACATTCAGAACCCCCTAAGATTTAATAATTATTTGCTTGCCGGTCCAAGTTGACCTGCCGTTTGGCTTCGTAAGCCGCTTGAATCTCGTCTTGACTAAAGCCAAAATCGACAACCCCCCACTTCAAGAATAGCCGCCATGCGTGACGGAAATCCTCTTGTCGGTGGGAAAAGTGACTGTTGAACACCATCCGTTTTAGAATTAAGTATTGTTGGTCCAGATCCTTGGCGGGCCGACTCTTTTCCAGTCCTGTCAAGTCTTCTTCCGTGATCATAATCAGGTGCGTCCACGTTTTCTTGGCCGCCACCAAAAAGAAGAAGTCCATGGCATCCGTGTATTCCGTCAGCAATGTTTCCCGGGGCGTCTGACCTTCATCGGCCTTGCCACGGTGCGTTTTCCACACCTTGAACCATTCCGACGTATTGGCAACTTCTGCTAGCTCGACGTCTAAGGCCACGTAGGCATTCTCAATCTGTTGCTTACGGGGCATCTCGATCTGGCGGTCGGCCGTAATCTGTTCATCCAATGCAATTGATTGCTGGACTAATTTTGCTAGTTCTAACACGTTATCTAATTCCTCCTAGCCAAAAATCAGTGGGTCCGACTGAATCTCCAAATCGTTCAGATTTTCTAAGTACCAATCACGCATGAACGGATATTGCAGGAGAACATCAAACCAAGAGACCTGTTGGGCATCGTCATGAACGGTGATGACCCATTCCGGCTGTCCTTCAAGCTGGTTGTTGAAGATGTCGACCACAACGTTCTTATCCAAGGCAATCTCAGCACCGTTGCCGTTGACCCCATTCGTCAGCATGTAGTCGTTTTGCGCTGCCGTCACGAATAAACGGTCCACGACACCAGCTGGCAAGTCCACGGAACGCACCGCGTAATTTTGCCGGTTGGCCATGTCTAAGATGTTAAAGTCCACGGAATAACCGTAATCTTCTTTTAAGTACCGGGCAAAGTCAAAGAGAATCTGCACGGACGTCTTAACCGTTTCGGCCGGCACCGTATCATGCAAGTCGATGATAAACAATTGAGTCAGCGCGTGGCTGTTGAACCGGAACATTTTCCGTTCCAAATTCAAATAGAATAAGGATTGGCCCGTGGCCCGCTCCCGGTAGAAAACGCCACCATTTTCTGACGTTTCGATCCGGAAGTTGAAGGTGCCACGATCACCCAGCGGCGTTAACTCTTGGGTCAACTCTTCGTGGTGGTCACGCGACTGTAAGATAACGTTCTTGCCCTGATCGTGTAATTCCAGCATCCGGGACATGAATAAAAGATAATAGTCCGAATTGCTGTATTGATGAGGGAACGTCACGTAGTCCGAATCCAATTCAAAATCGGCCAGTTGGGTTGCTGCACTGACCAATTCATCGGGATCTGTCGTCTTGATGAGTTGGTCCATTAACCGGGTAAACTTCAGTCCGGTTTCCAGGCCCGACTTGATGGCCTCGTTATAGTTAAGTAACCGACCGCTGGTGGTCAACGTTGACGGATCATTTTCGTTAATCATCGGCCTTCACCTCGCCCTCACTCTTACCCAGCAGACTGTTTAAGTAATCAGCGTACAAGCTCGCATTGTGGGCTTCAAAGTGTTCGAAGTCATCAAACGAATCGCGAATACTCTGCTTTTCATAGCTAAGAATCGTGTCTTCCTTGGATAATACCAAGATCTTATCGTCGTTTTCCTTGATCAACTTGTGGGCGTTCAAGGCCTTTTCGTCCTCGTCAGCCAGTTTGGTCAACTGGTCGATAATGCCTTGGCGTTCGTCCTTAACCTTGCTGGAATCCCAAGGTAGGCTGCTCCGTTGGCTGTTTTCCTTCAATTGGTCACGCAGCTTAGCCTTATCATTGTCCCGCGCTGCTTGAGCATCGACTAACTGTTGAAGTTTTTCACTCTCAGCGGAAACTGATTCGATCTTTGCCGTGTTCAGCCGTTGATTCTGGCTCTCCAATGCAAAGGAATCCTTTAACTTTTGGTATTCCTTCTCGTCAAACTGGAATTGCACGTTGATCACATCGAGATCACCGAACAATCGCCGGTCCCACCAGTTCCCAAAGTAAATGTGGAACAGTCCGGTGGTATATTCTTCGTAGTAGAAGAATGGGTAAATGTGGCCTAAATAATCAATTAAGTTGTCGCTCAAATAATGACTGACTTGGGGATGAATGTTATCGACCAATTCAGACAAATGGTTGACTGATCGCGCTGCTCGGGTCTTCTTAACTTCCTGATAGTAGCGCGCTTGGTCCAGAAGTTCATAAACTTTTCGGTCATCGCCGTGCTGAACCGCCGCCTGCAACGTACTTAAGTAATCGAGTTTGTTGGCGATTGCCTGCGTTAAGACATCGGCTGCACTAGCTTGTTGTTCTTGATTTTCCATGGATTATCCCTCATTCTGATGTTCCCTAGCGCTTGCCGTGAACATTTGGTTATACGTTCATGTTACCAAAAATTCATATAGAATAAAGCAGTTTGAACGAAATTTGCCAGAAAACAAGAATTTTTTTAAATAGTTACGGTCCCAGTGGTTCCGAAAGCGGAAAACGCCACGCCTACCGTCCCAGTTTCCTGGTGACCGTACGCGTGACGTTTGCCCACACATTTTTAATGATTAATTTTTAAATCGGTTTAGTACAATTCCAGATACTGATCGCGTTCCCATTGAGAAACTTGCGTCCGGTAAGAATTGTATTCCAGATTCTTCGCTTCGATAAAGCTCTGGAAGAGGTGTTCGCCCATGGCACCACGCATGACATCGTCGGCCGCCAAGTCCTTCAACGCGTTGTGCAGCGTGTCAGGCAGGTTGGTGATGTGGTTTTCTTGACGTTCTTCGGCATCCATGCGGTAAATGTTCCGGTCAACGGCTTCTTGTGGGGCTAACTTGTTACGTAAGCCATCCAAGCCAGCTTCCAGAACCGCCGCAATGGCCAGGTATGGGTTGGCTGCGGGGTCAACACTCCGGAGCTCCAACCGTGTTGACAAGCCACGGGAGTTTGGTACCCGAATCAATGGTGACCGGTTAGACCCAGACCAAGCCACGTAAACTGGGGCTTCGTAACCGGGAACTAAGCGCTTGTAACTGTTCACGATTGGGTTGCAGATGGCCGTGAAGCTCCGGGCATGCTTGAGTAACCCACCCAAGAAGTGGTAAGCATCCTCAGATAACTGCATGTCGCCGCCGTCCTTGTCGAAGAAGGCATTGCCTTGGCCGTGGAACAGAGACATGTTCAAATGCATCCCGGAACCGTTGATCCCAGCCAGTGGCTTGGGCATAAACGTTGCGTACAAGCCATACTTCCGGGCAATCGTCTTCACGACCAACTTAAAGGTCTGGATGTTGTCGGCAGCCGTCAAGGCGTCGGCATACTTGAAGTCGATTTCATGTTGACCAGGAGCCACTTCATGGTGAGCCGCTTCAACGTCAAAGCCCATTTCTTCCATGGTCAGAACGATTTCACGCCGACAATTTTCACCTAAGTCCATTGGGGCCATATCGAAGTAGCTCCCCTTGTCGTTAAGTTCGGTCGTTGGCTTACCATTTTCGTCCATTTTGAACAGGAAGAATTCGGGTTCTGGTCCGATGTTAAAGTCCGTGAAGCCGGCCTTACGCATGTCGTTTAAGACCCGAATCAAGTTATTCCGGGGATCACCAGCAAATGGCTTACCATCCGTCGTGTAGACTTCACAGATCACTCGAGCAATCTTGCCCCGTTCCGTACTCCAAGGGAAAATCATCCAGGTCGAAAGGTCTGGGTACAGGTACATGTCACTTTCTTCGATTCGAACAAAACCATCGATGGAAGACCCATCAAACATCAACTTGTTTTCGAGTAACTTATCAAGTTGGCTGATAGGCACCTCAACGTTTTTGATTGTTCCGAATAAGTCGGTAAACATTAACCGTAAGAATTTAACATTTTCGTCCTTTGCCATCTGACGAATGTCATCCTTGGAATATTCTGGTTTTGCCATTAAAATCGCTCCCTGTCAGTTTTTTCTCGTCTAATACCACGGTTTAAAGAGGTCGTTGCTGGTGTAACCCTGACGCTGGTTGGCTGAAGCCACTCTGACGAATGAATTCATCCTGCAAAATTCGGCGGACATCTTCATCGGTCAACGGTTGCTTTTCAGCCGCTTCTTTCGCTTGCGCGGCTCGTTGCTGTTGGTCATAAATGGCCTTGATACCCGCAACGTTGACCCCGTCGGCCAAGTAGTCCTTGATTTCTAGCAACCGGTCAACGTCGTTCAGCGAATACAACCGCCGATTGCCGTCACTCCGTTCGGGAGAAACCAAGTTCTGAGCCTCATAGTAACGAATTTGACGCGCCGTTAAGCTCGTTAATTTCATGACGGTACCCATTGGTAAAACGGCCAATGAACGCCGCAACTCCTTTTCCTTCATCACTACCGGCCCCCTTTAACTATGATGCCATCATACCACGCTGAAAACGGGAGTCAAGGTTTCATGTTATGTTTTGTGACATGAACACCCAAAATGTTTAATTCTTTAATTAATTGTAAGAACTAAGTACACAGGTCAAGGGCAGATTGATTAAATATAGCCGCACTCCGGCTTACATTGAGCTTTTCCATGACACGCGTTTAGTTCTACCTAAACCTACAGCTATTCGACCACACCACACAGGGGGAATACTTGTCATCAAGTATTCCCCACATCAGAGTCGATACCATTTAGAAGTGTTCGACCGAATAAAAAAGCCTTGAAGCCCCGATTTATTCAGGACTTCAAAGCATGTTAACCCATTTCAATTTGCATTCATTATTAATTAACTTTCCAACCACGCCGTGACGTGTTGCTCAATCTGCGTACGTTGCTCCGGGTGCTGGACCAAGTCATACCAGGTCGCTGTCGTTTGGTTGCGGAACCAAGTCAGTTGGCGTTTGGCGTAGTGCCGGGAGTCCTGCTTAATCAAATCAACAGCCGCCGGGAGTCGATTCGGTTGGCCTATGACCGGCAATAATTCGCGATAACCGATGCCAGTGGCGGGTGGGAGTGCCGATCCGCCCTGTTCAGCTAGCCACTTGACCTCATCCACCAAGCCGGCCTTAATCATCAGGTCGACTCGCTGATTGATTCGTTGATAAAGCAAAGCGCGATCAGTATTTAGTGCTACGTAACAGTCGGCATACTGGGGACCGCCGTTATCCTGATGTGAGAATAGCTGCCCCGTCACTTGAATGACCTCTAACGCGCGTACCGTCCGTCGCACGTTGGTTTGTGGAATTTTGGCCGCCGCCTGGGGGTCGCGCTCGTTTAGCCGTTGCCACAGGTACTGGGGACCTTTTTCCCGAGCCACCGCGCGGAGTTGTGCCCGGACGTCGGCGTCACCAGGCGCTTCTGCTCCTAATTTCAGACCGTCAAAGAGGGCCTGCAAATAGAAACCCGTTCCTCCAGCAATAATCGGCAAATGCCCCCGCTGGCGAATTTCCGGAATCAACTTCTGTGCTGCGGCCACGAATTCGGCCACGGTAAATTGTTGGGTCACATCGCACACGTCGATCAAGTGGTGTGTGGCTTGGGCCTGTTCGGCGGGGGTCGCCTTGGCCGTTCCAATGTCTAAATGTCGATAGACCTGCATAGAATCCCCCGAGATGATCTCCCCATTAAATTTCTGTGCAAGATCAATCGCGAGGGCCGTTTTACCCACCGCCGTCGGGCCCACAATCGCTAAGACTTTTTCCAAGATGACGCTCCTCCCTGAATCTTCGTTCGTAGTGCCACGGCCCGGGCCGGATAGTCCGTGATCAATCCGGCAAAATGGTGGCGTAAACAGTACGTCATGTCAGCTTCGCTATTGACCGTCCACGGCCGCAATTGTGCGTGGGGCAGCCAGAAGCGATGGGCCTTGACCCAGTGAATGTCCGGATGTAAGCCCCCAACCTGATGACGCCGCTGCATCAATTTTGCCTGACGCCCCGCCGTTTTAAACAGCTTGGCATACTCTGCCTGCGGATACAGGGTGCGCAATGTCAAAATGGACTTCGCCCGAAAGCTGGAGAAAACCAGCCGAAAGGGCACCGGTTGCCGCTCAAAATACGCGGCCAAGCGCTGTTCAATTCCCGGATAGTGAATCTTATTCGTTTTGAG
Source organism: Levilactobacillus andaensis (assembly GCF_016861695.1). Classification (GTDB taxonomy): domain Bacteria; phylum Bacillota; class Bacilli; order Lactobacillales; family Lactobacillaceae; genus Levilactobacillus; species Levilactobacillus andaensis. The sequence continues at coordinate 280,765 of NZ_BOLP01000005.1, forward strand.
TTCTAGGTTGAAAACACCCGTGAAATTATCCGCAATCAGCAGTTGAATCACCTCATCCAGCGTTGGAATCTGTGTCCCTGCATAATCCGGACTGAAGCGACTACCCGCATCCAATCGTTTTAGCTGGGCCAGCGTTAGGTCTTGAATAAAGCCCTCACCATTGGTCGTCCGGTCGACCCGCTCATCGTGCATGATCACCAGTTGCTGGTCCGCTGACAACTGAACGTCGGTCTCAATACCGTCGGCCCCAGCATCCAATGCGGCCTGAAACGCCAGCAACGTATTTTCAGGGCGGGTCCCCTTACTGCCCCGGTGCGCAATAATCTGCGTTGGTTGTTTGGTAAACATGACGTCAACTCCTCCTTGGTAACCTTTATGTAGATGCGTCATCCTTGAATCCTTCATGAATAAGATTACCACAAAACGCGGGCAACTATAAAATGAATTGGAAGTTGCTACGAGACCTCCAATTTTAGCTAATAAACTCCCGCTTAAATCAGCATCTTTAGCCCCAGCATAGGTAGACGACAAGCAGGCCGTTTAAACCCGACCACGCTTCACGCAATCACCCCACGAATCTCCGTAAATCACTGGCAATTTGACAGCAAAACCAGCATAATGGAAGCGGATAACTAAATTCTTAAATGATGGGAGTCGAATGCTATGAAACATTTCACAAAAGGATTTTTGTTTGGTGTCGTCGCAACCGCTAGTGCTGTTGCTGGGGCCGTATTTTCATTTAAAAAGAAGGTCGTTCAACCAATTGAAGACCAGGAATCACGCTTTGAAGAAAACCGGAAACGGGCGAACCGGAAGAGTCATTCCGCTCACAACGGGTAATCTTCACTGACAAACAAAAAGAGCGTCGCGGATTTTTCCGTGGCGCTCTTTTTTTGCAGAGGACTTGTCCTCTGATTTTATATTGCCGAAACGTGTGACCAAGGACAGCTGGTTCCGCTTAATCCTGATAACCAAATAATCCAAGCCCAGGATTATCTGGTTATCAGCCTTAATGCTCGCCAGCTAACCGTCCTTTGTCGCACTCTTTTAATATTTCGTCTTTTTCGTCTTACCTTGCCAACGTGAATACCCCGTCTTTAAGATAAAGATTTGGTCGTAGCCTTCTTTACCTAACATCAAGGCAGCCCGGGTGCTCAGTGTTTTCCCCTGATCATACAGGTAGACTGGCAGATCCGCACGAATTTCTTGGTGATAGGCTTTAAACGTTGAGAAAGGAATATTCCGGGAACCTAAAATATGGCCCGCGTCAAAGTCCTTCTTTTCCCGCAAATCGACAACTTGTGCCTTACGGAGACCCGCTTGAAACGTGTCCTCGTCGATTAGGGTGGCCACGCGATTACGCCGAATGACCGTGGCTAATTCCCAACCGCCCCATGCGACTAACAATATGATCAGGATGATGGTATAGATCGTCATCCCAGAGATTGCACCAATTACCAAAACTAAATCGTCCTTCCTGGCTTTTACTAGTTACTCTTTTGGAACCGCAATGCCAATGAAGCGGCCCCAATCACACCTGCATCGTTACCTAATTGTGCCAACCGCAGCTTCGTTGAATCACGAACGGCTGGGAACGCGTTTTCTTGGAAGTAACGCGTCGTTGGTTGTAACAACGTGTTGCCGGCATTAGAAACCCCACCACCGATGATGATGTTAGCTGGGTTCAAGATGTTGGCAACGTTAGCTAAAGCCAACCCTAAGTAGAACGTCACCCGGTCAACGACTTGGTTAGCCAAAATGTCACCATTGTCGGCCAAGTAGAAGATCATTTTAGAGGTAACACTCTCTTGATTGTCTTCCATTTCCTTTAAGCGAGACGTGCCCATGAAGTCCTTTGCCATGTCAGCGGCCACATGAACGACACCAGTAGCGGAGGCGTACTGTTCGAGACAGCCACGCTTGCCACAAGTACATAAGTAGCCGTTGGGTTGAACCGTGACGTGACCCAACTCACCGGCACCACCATTGATACCGTGTAAGAGACGGCCGCCAGCGATGACCCCACCGCCGACACCAGTACCTAACGTGACGAAGACCACGTCGGCATCTTTTTCACCGGCGCCCTTCCAGTATTCACCCAGAGAAGCCACGTTAGCGTCGTTGTCCAAAATAAATTGTAACCCAACACCGGCTTGAATCTGGTCACGAACTTGTTGGCGCTTCTTCCAGTTTAAGTTGAACGCACCAATGACCGTTCCATTTTCAATGTCTACGGAACCCGGGGTCCCCATCCCGATACCGATAAAGTCATCTTTACTAAATTCTGAGTTTGTAATGTGTTGGTTAATCGACTCAATAATGTTTGGGACAATATGACTGCCCTCATCAGAGATATCAGTGGGAATGTTCCACTTCGTCAGGATTTCCCCAGAAACAGAGAGGAAAGCCATTTTCGTTGTGGTACCACCTAAATCGATTCCAATTAAATTCCGTGCCATAACTCTAAATCCCTCCAATGGATTGGTGTTTATCTCTTGCTCGTTGTTCTTCTAATCGGTGTTCATGCGTCAGAACCACCTTGGCCTGCACAAAAGTATGATCATCCACCACCCGCGCTTTTCGCAAGTGGTCTAGTTCTAGTGCCATGACCTCAATGTCCCAAAGCCGTTTGCCCACGTACACATAAATACCGAACTTTTTAAGTAGCTGCTGAACATCATATAACGTTTTCATTGTGCCACAACCTCCGTGAAATTGCACGAGTCATTTTCGTTGACTACTGGGCCATGCCGTGTAAATACAGCCAGACCAATCCAAAGATTAGAACAACAGTCGCTACAATTCTCTTGATTACACTAACCTTACCAATTTGAGGGACGCCAACTGTATACGCTACCAAAAAGCCCACGACCAGGCCGCCCAGGTGACCGGCCATATCAATGCCCGGCGTGAAGATATCGAACGCTAAGTTCATAACGATAAAGGCCATGAACGTTCGCGCGATTTGACGAATAACTGGATTTTGCCAGAAGGATTCGCCAAGCATCAGGAAGGCCCCAAATAGCCCAAAAATCGCGGTACTAGCGCCTGCCGACAAACTATCCGAGAAGCAGAAACTGGCCACGTTTCCCCCAATACCAGCAATCAGAAACATCGCTAGAAAACGGGTATGACCAAACGCCGCTTCAATCTGGATCCCCACAAAGTACAGGGTGATCATGTTCATCAAGATGTGCGTAAATCCAATGTGCAAGAACATCGGGGTGAACAGCCGCCACCATTCGCCTTGCTGAATCAAGGCATTGACCTTGGCGCCAAACGTGATCAAAACGTTAACGTCGGTGCTGCCACCGGCCAAAGTCATGGCGCCGTAGACCAGCACCATGATAACAATCAGGCCGACTGTCATAAACGGATACTGGTTAAGCCGGTTGAGTCGATACTTAAGTTGCGTCACCGCGAGGCTTCCTTTCTATTCTATAACTGTGCGGCTAAAACCGCATCTAATCTGACATCAAATGATTCAACGGTCCAACTAGGTTGGCTTGCCTGTTGTGCGGGCAATGCCAGAGACACCTTAAACCCAGTCGTTTTGGGTAAATAGCGATCGTAGTAACCGCCGCCGAAGCCCAATCGTTCCCCGGTAGCCGCAAAAATAAGGCCAGGAACCACAATTAAGTCAAATTGGTCTGGGGCAATAACTTCACCGTCAACGGGTTCTAATAACCCAAACTTACTGCGTTCAAAATTTGTGTGGTCGTCCACCACGTGAAAGGCCATCTGCCGATGTGGCAACGTTTGGGGAACGGCAACAACTTTGCCTTCCGCATGTGCCCGATCAATGATCGGTTGCGTTGCTAATTCAAACCCACTGCTAATGGTAGTGGCAATTTTGCTAGCTGCCTGCCATTCTGGCAATGCCCACAACTGCTGATACAATTGCTCGCTGGCGGCCAGTCGTTGTTCTGCAGACATCGTTTTAAGCGCCTGAATCGTCTGCTGCCGTAATTCTTTCTTGGTTGCCAAGGTGACGCCTCCCTAATCAATTCTCATTCTCTTAATTTTACGTTGTATCAAAGAAAGTATTGCGTAAATTTGTCGCACTACGGCTGCCAGGGATTCCGCCTGCTGTGGGGCAAAGTACGGGCTTCCGTCTCACCTCAAAGCCACGAAAAACACGTGTCTTCGAGGTCGTCCCAGACGCGGATTCAAGAACCCTGGTCCGCTTAACCGGCGATGTGTTTCCGTCGACTCAGAAGACCTCTAACTGGCAGTCGGCAAGACGCAAAGCCCACAACTCAATTTCAACATTAATCATGTTGTCGAGCTAACCATAACCAGCACCAGAACTACTGTTGGCCCTTCAACTTTTAACTACAAAAAAAGGTGCGGACTCTCGCCCGTACCTTACTTAGTTTCACGATGCAAAGTTACTTTCCGGTCACGTGGGCAGTATTTCTTAAATTCAACCCGGTCCGGGTTATTACGCCGGTTCTTGCTGGATAAGTAATTGCGTTCGTGGCATTCTGTACATTCTAAAGTGATGTGTACACGCATTGTGGGTAACCTCCCAACTTGTTCAAAATTACAGGCTAGAGCCCTTAACTCGTAATATATTACCATTAATTCAGCGCAATTACCAGTCATAATCCCAAATATGTTAAGGAAAAATACTTAACAGCTGTCAGAAAGCTTTTACCACTAGGCTTTAAGCCCTACTCAATCGTTGTTTTAGACTGAACCGTCTTCCAGTACGCTGCGTAGATCTTTTTAGCCAACTGCATGTTGTTGTCCTCGGCATTGACTCCCAGGTTTGGCATGGCTAAGGCCACGACCACCTGTGGATTCTTCTCTGGGGCGTAAGATGCCAAACTCAGGGTAACGGTCTCATGACCTTTATAGTAAGTTTGCGCCGTCCCAGTCTTAGCCGAGATTCCTGGTGAAATAGAGGATAAACTCCCACCAGTCTTGTACGTGTTGGACCCGTGAACCACATCGTACAACCCTTCAGTAACCAATTGCTTTTCAGCAGTGGTCATACCAATTCGGTTCAGGACCTTTGGCGTCACCGTTGACTTAACGGCACCCAATTCACCAGTGGACGTGGTCCCACGAATAGAATCAACCACGTGTGGTGCGATCCGCGTCCCGCCATTAGCAATGGTCGACATGTATTGACCGACCTGCAAAACGGTGTAGGCATCGTAGTTCCCGAAGGACAAGTCCAAAGCATTCCCAATGTGGGCGAAGCTGCTAGACCCTTTCAACCCAGTACTTTCGCCTGGTAAGTCAATCCCAGTGGAGACCCCTAACCCGAATTGGTTAAAGTAGCCCCGTTCCTTGGCAAAAATACTGGTATTCATGGTCAGAGCTGACCCTGGAACGTAGCCAAATTTGGCTTCCTTCATGGCTAACTGCATCATGTAGGAGTTAGAAGAAACTTCTAGCGCCGTCGATGCGTTGACCGCAATATTCGCGCTCCCACTATGGTTGAACCAAGAAGACTTCTTAACCCCACCAACGTTGATGACTTTATCAGTCAAGGTGTTGTTCGATGGCGTAATCACACCATCCATCAAGGCACCGGAAACCATGGCTCCTTTGACAACGGACCCCATAACGATATCGCTGTTCATGGCGCCCAAAGCGTTCGTGGTGATCTTTCCCGTGGATGGGTCACGATCGACCCCGGCCATCCCGATGACACCACCGGTATTCGGGTTCATCACGATGGCGTACGTCCCGGTCGAATAACCACCTGCGCCGGATTCCGCAGAGTGAACCAGTGATTGCAGCTGACTTTGGAACTTCGAGTTGATGGTCAGTTGGAGATTATCCCCCTTCTGGCCTCCATACTTCTTAACTTCCTTCGTCACCGTGTTGTTCCCGGCAACCTCGACCTGCTTTTCGGCCTTAGTTCCCCGCAGAACGGACTCGTATTCCTGTTCCAAGTAGGATTGCCCCACGCTGTCATTACGAGAGTATCCTTGAGCGAGCAATTCGTTGACCCGGTCACTTGGAAGCCCCGTCTTTTCGGACGAAACGGTCCCAATAATCGATCTGATCGACGACCCGTTTGGATAATCCCGTGACCAACTCGTCCCCACTTGGATCCCGGGCATTTCTGACAGATGCTCACCAATTTGCGCGATTTCTGTACTAGAAACGCCAGAATCCTTGATGTACGTGGTCGACAACGCGTAAGCCCCACTCATTTTCGCAAAAATAGCGGCCGCGTTCTGCTGCGTTTTCGTTAATTTAAATGATGAATCATTCTGTAAATAACTCAACGCCTTGTTGTACAACTGGGTGGTCGACATCCCCTTGGTCCCGGACAGCTTTCCCTCAACCGCTTTTAACCGTTTTTGATCAGTTAAATAGTAGTCAATGGCCTGTCGCGGCGTCAGGGAGCTGGTCGAAACCGTTAAGTAATGGCCCAACTTGTTCGCAATATCGTACATACTCGTCGATAATACGTTGACCCCCTTGGTGTAGGAGATGGCTTGATGGGCTTTATTCCCAACCAAGACCTTACCAGTGGAATCGTAAACCATCCCCCGTTGAACGTTGGTGGTTTCAATCGTGGTATCGGTCGAATTGACCTCCGCCTTAAATTGCGTCCCGTACATCACCTGCAAGTACGCTAACTGACCAATCAGCGCCGCAAATAACAGGGCAACAATAATGAAAAGAAAATTTAACCGAAACGGGATCTCTGACTTCGTGGGACCGCCACTAGACCGTTGATTTCGGTTACTAACGCGATTATAAAAATTCTTCACAACAGCTCTGCTCCTTATTGTACTGCACCTATTTTACCAAACTTCGTCGCTAGTCACTATCCCGCTACCGAAATTTAATGATTTTATGCTATTCTAGAAGCCTAGACAAAATAACACTAGTCATTCTAGCATAACCCAGGCGACCGTTTAGTTACTGGTCGGGCTCTTTACAAAATCTAAACTTTTCAAGCTAATTAAGTGACGTTTCCTTTTAGTATATTACACTATCAAGGTGAACAAACATATTGGAAAGATTAGGTTTGTGTAATTTGGTTGCACTGCGGCGGTCAGAAATTCCGCCTACTATGGGGAACGCCTCCGGCCAAAGAACAGGCTTCCAGCTCGCCTGAAAGCCACGAAGAACACGTGTCTCTCAGGTCGTCCCACGATGTAAGCCGAGAGGTCGCCAGATATGGGCTCAGGCGCGTCGTTCTACTTAGTTGGCGTTTTTTGCCAGCTTAGTAGAAGATCAAGCTTGAAGACTCGTGTTTTTCGAGGCTTCAAGTTGTATCCGCACCGTTCCAGCCCATATCTGGCGGCCGGGTAAGGCGAATGGGCCTCGCCGTGTTACTGGGCTATCAGAACGACTATTTGAAACACAACTATTTTTAAGATTGAGGTGGCTTATTTGCAAGCACGAAAACGGCGCTGGTCTTTGACCCAACGTCAATTTACCCTACTCGGGGCTTTCCTGACGCCCTTTATTCTGATGACCGTCTACTTTATCTACCGTCAGATGGCTCCATTTGGCTCTAGTAGCCTGTTGACCGTGGATTTGGGTCAGCAGTACATCGACTTCTTTGCCTACCTCAGACGGGCGCTCCTGCACGATCCCAGCAGCATCTTTTACTCCTTTGCTAATGGCCTCGGCGGTGAAATGCTGGGAACCTGGTCTTACTATCTGCTGAGTCCGTTGAACTGGATCTTACTACTATGTCCAGGAACATCCCTAACGACCGGCGTTTTCCTCCTGACCGTCATCAAATACGGTCTTTCCGGGTTGACCTTTGCCTGGTTACTGGATAAAACGACGAAGCAGACTGGTTTGAAGGCCATTACCTTCGCCACGGCCTATGCCTTGATGGGCTGGTCGATTGCCAACCAGTTGAACGTCATGTGGCTGGATGCCGCTTACCTCCTACCTTTGATCTTTTATGGGCTCTACCTGCTCATGCAGACTGGTAAATGGCGGACCTACGTCATCTGGTTGACCCTGATGTTAGTCGTGAACTACTACATGGCTTACATGATCTGCCTTTTTATGATTCTTGCCTTTATTTGGTTAGCCGTCGACCAATTCACCAACTGGCGGCATTTCTGGGGGCAAGCTTTCCGTTTCGCCTGGACCTCGGCCGTTAGTGGCCTGCTCGCCGCGTTCGTGCTCCTACCAACTTGGTGGTCACTCTCGCAGAGTAAGGCGCAATACACCGTGACCTCTTTTAAATGGAAGTTTGAGTTCTTCCCACCGAAGATGCTAGCGAAGTTCTTCATGGGGGCCTTTAATTTCGACCAAATGCCCGATGGGACGGCCAACCTGTTTATTGGTGCCATTGCCCTGCTGGGGAGTCTATTCTTCTTCAGCGACCGACGCATTCGCCTCAGCAGTCGGCTTACAGCGGGCATCGTCACCATATTTCTCGCCCTGTCCCTGTGCGTGCAACCGCTGGACCTACTTTGGCACGCCGGTCAGTTTCCCGTTTGGTATCCGTACCGGTTCTCATTTATCGTCAGTTTCTGGCTGATCTGGTTAGCCGCGCAAACGTTGACCAACGACTTTCAACCCGGCTGGCTGGCAATTGCCATCGTCACTTTGATAGTGGCGGCCGGGAGTGCCTACGTGGCGCTCAATTTGAAAAAGTTCGCGTTTCTCTCCTGGAGTCAGGTGTTACTCGGGCTGCTATTTATCATCTTCGCCCTTGCCCTGACGACGCTGCCAATTCACCATCACTGGATCTACCCGTTGACCTTCTTCGTCATCGGGGTCACCGAGGTCAGTGCCAACGCTTTTATCTCGCTAAACAACATCAGCTACGTCTCGCAAGGCGAATATGGCAACTATACCGATGAACTCCAGCGCCTCGTCAACCACGTCCAGAGGAAGGATACCGGCGCCTACCGCATTGGCAAGACCTTCTTGCGGACTAAGGGCGATGCCTTTCAAACGGGCTATAACGGCGGGGGCGTCTTCTCCTCCGTGCTGACCAAGACCACGCCGACCTTCTTCGGTAATATTGGAAATCCGGACGGTGATGGGTTCGTGGAATACAGTAACGGTACCCTGGTCACCGACTCCCTGCTGAACATGAAGTACTACTTCCAGCAGAAGCAACTGGCGGGCGCTCTGGGAGGAACTAGCATTCTACCGGCATCGACTAACAAAGCTGACCTGGCTGATTACCGCGTCACCAACCAAGATCACTGGGCAACGACTTACCGTAACCCGTACGCGCTTCCCATGGGTTACGCTGCCAGCTCACAAATTTTAGCCTTAAAGAATAAGACGGCCGATCCCGCGCAATATCAGGCTAACTGGTTAGCTGCTTTGACTGGTAATCCGAACGATCAACACCTCTATACGGCAGAGAATTTCAATCAGGTCGACTTCCAAAACCTCGGTCAACAAACCAAGATCACCGGGGCCATGCTACAAAAGAAGAACCTGTTGAAGCCCGCCAAGATCACGTTGACCTTTAAGCCAACTAGCAACGATGCCTACTACCTGACCTTTGGGTCCACGGTCAACCCCGACAATGCCACTTTCATCTTAAATGGCAAGCAGTTGGATCAGTATAAAACCTACCGTAACACGATTCTGGTGAGTGCGGCCGATCATGCTAAGGGCAAGACCCAGAAGCTCACGATTCAGCTAAAGAAAGGGTCACTGTGGCTGCAAAACTTCACGCTATACCGGCTGAACACGGCAACGTTCCAGCAAGCGGTCAAACAGTTGCAAGCACAGCCTTGGCACCTGACGAAGCACTCAAGTCGTTACTTCAGTGGCACGATGACCACGACCCAGCAAAATCAAGTCCTAAACACCTCGATTCCTTACTCCAAGGGATGGCACGCAACGGTCAACGGCAAGCCTGCCAAGACCTATAAGACGCTGAACATGTTCACCGCTATCAAATTGCCTAAGGGCAAGAACACGGTCACCCTGTCTTACTGGCCACCACTCTTAAACGCTGGCCTGCTCGTCAGCGGCGGTACGCTTCTTATACTGCTCGGTGGCTGGTGGATCGTCCGTAAGCGGCAGTAAAGCTAGTTCGTTCTAAAAGTAGTTAAACCAGAAGTTTCAAATGGCGTCGCAACCAACATGTTGCGGCGCTATTTTTATGGCGCAGCTCCCCGATATGGCTACAGGTATGGCGTTACGCTCAGGTGGCAGTAGTTTTCTACTGCCACCGCCACATCTCGAGACTTTAATCTGTATTTGCAGCGTCCCACGACCGGTAAGGCGAAAGAAACACGAGACCGCCTTATTTTCAGTCGCAGTCGATTGAGCACTTTACTAGCTAAGCACAATTAAATCGTGCATAATGTAGTTTGTGAAGTGATACTTGCCAAGGACCTCCTTGACGTGGTATAAATGAGATTGAAAACGGATTCATAGCCTGTTTAAGAGGAGTCTTATAATTATGAAGATTACAGTTACTGATGCAGCCAGCAAATGGTTCCGTGATGAAATGGGAATGACCGGCCGTGGGATTCGTTTCTTCGGCAAAGTCTACGGCAAGACACCCGTCCATGAAGGATTTTCTTTGGGGATGACACCCGATGACAACCCGCGTGACCCCATCGTTGCTGAAAAAAAGGACGATGTGACTTACTACATCACTGAAGGCGACCAGTGGTTCTTCGTGGGGTATGACCTAACGATCGACTACGACCCACAAACTGATGGTCCAACCTACATTTACGATGACAACGGCGAACTTGACCGTTAATATTGCCTAGAAAAAATCCCGCCATTGCGAAGACGCAATGGCGGGATTTTTTCTATCAAGTTATTTACTTAAATTATTCAACCGCTAAAATCTTAACGGACATGGCACCACCTGGGGTGTTAAAGGTGACTTCTTCCCCATTACGGTGACCTAAAAGACCCTTGGCGATCGGTGAATCGTTAGAGATCTTACCAGACATTGGGTCAGCTTCTGCGGCCCCAACGATCGTGTATTCTTCAGGTTCTTCGTCAGGAAGTTCCTTGAAGGTCACTTTCTTACCAACCGTGATTTCGTCCTTGTCGGTAGAATCGTTGTCGATAATTTGCGCGTATTGGAGCATCCGTTCAACGGTGCTGATCCGCGTCTCTAACATACTTTGTTCGTCCTTAGCTGATTCGTATTCGGAATTTTCGGAAAGGTCTCCGTAAGAACGGGCGATCTTAATACGATCGATAACCTTAGGCCGTTGAACCATTTTTAAGTCCTCAAGCTCCTTTTCCAGCTTTTCCTTACCTTCTTCAGTCATTGGATACATTTTATCTTGTGCCACACTGGCCACCCCTTTTATCTTTTTTTAAGTTATTGGTCGCCACTGCGAACCAACTTTAATTTTGATTTTAGAAAAGGTTAGCCGTCATCCAGCTAACCCGTCCTATTCTATATGCTTGTATCTGGATTGTCAAAAACTTCTTTGTTTCCGCTGGCTTCCAAAATGGCCCGGATCTTAGTGACTAACAAGTCGATGGCTACTTGGTTCTCGCCACCTTCTGGCACAATCAGGTCGGCGTAGCGCTTCGTTGGCTCAACGAATTGGTGATAAGTTGGCTTAACCGTTGCCAAATACTGTTGGATAACGGATTCCAGTGACCGGCCCCGTTCGTTCATATCGCGTTGAATCCGCCGAATGATCCGAATATCATCATCGGTGTCAACGAACACCTTGATGTCCATGAGGTCCCGCAAGCGTTCATCATCTAAAATTAAGATACCTTCCAAAATGATAACGTCCCGTGGTTCCTGATGAATCGTCTTCTTGCTTCGCGTCGACAATGTGTAGTCGTAAACGGGCTTTTCAATGGCTTCGTAGTTCAGCAGCTGCTTCAACTGCTTGATCAAGAGATCCGTATCGAAGGCTAAGGGGTGGTCGTAGTTGACGGCTGCCCGTTCTTCCATCGTCATATCATCCTGATTATTGTAGTACGAATCCTGTTGTAGGATCATAATGGAATGTCCAATCAGCTGATTGAAGATTGCCCGACTAACGGTCGTCTTACCGCTACCAGAACCCCCAGTAACTCCAATAATAATCGGTCGTTTTTTGTTTGCCAACACTGTCGCCATCCTTTATTTATTATCGCTTGCTAATGAACTTGTTTTCTCTTGATGCTGTGCGTACGTCTCGGAGAAGTAAACCTTCCCCGTCTTGGTGTTCGCGATGAAGTAGTAGTACCCCTTCTTCCGGTCCGTTGGATGCAAGACCGCCTTCACGGAAGAAACGCTTGGATTATCGAAGGGACCAGGTCCATAGCCCGTATTGATGTACAGGTTATACGGTGACTTCTTCTTCAAATCCTTATACGTCAAGGTCTTCTTCGTCGTCTTCAGCGCGTATTGAACGGAAATGTCAGATTGTAAGGCCATCCCGGCATCGATTCGGTTCAAGAAGACCCCGGCAATCTTATTCCGGTCGGACTGGGTCACCCCTTCACGTTCAACCAGAGAAGCCAGCGTCAATGTTTCTTGTACCGTCCGCTTTTGCTTCTTCATCGTTGCGTAACTGCCCTGCAGGTTTTGATCCGTTTTAGCAACCATTTGGGTAATTAATTGCTTTAAAGTCATCTTCTTACCAGCCTGATAAGTTGCTGGTGCCAAGTAACCTTCCAACCGGTACCGAACGTTCTTCGCTTTCTTAGCCGAACTTAAAAGTTGCGGGAACTTAGCGGCCAACTGGTTGAAGAAGGCCTGATCCGTAATCAAACTCATGAACTCTTTCTTGGTGAAGTCGGTCTGAATTGGAATCTCGGCGGCCAACTGGTCGATTGTTTCGCCCTCACGCATGAGGACCTTCCCAGCCGTACTCTGAATTGGCTCAGCCGAACCGCCCTTTTGTAACTGCTTGGCGATCTGCTTAAGCGTCATCGACGGTTTCAACTGGTAATACCCCGCCCGAAAATTAGTAAACTTATTTGATTTGACGTAGTAGTTAAAGACCATACCGCTCTTAACCACTTTTTTATCCTGTAGAATTTGCCCAATCTTATTGGACGTCGCCCCCATGGGAACGTGAACCTGAACGACGTTATTGTTGCTGGAATTCATCGGTTTAAGTGCTGACTGAAAGTAGTGATACCCGATGAACCCAATCGCCACGGCCAAAATGACCAGTAGGCTCACCACACCAACCATAATTCGCCGAACAAACGAGCGTTTATTCCCCGAATCTTGCCGCGATGGGGTGGGATTTGTGCCATTATCCAACTTATTTCCTCCGTTCTATGCCATAGTCTTCTCTATTATACAGAACTTCCCCGTTCACGGAAACCTGAAAGCGCTACTTTGAGGAAAATGTAATCTTTTGGCTTAGATTGGTTTAGATAAACTGTAAATGGTCGCACTCCGGCTGCCAGGGATTCCGCCTGCTGTGGGGACGCTTCAGCCTATGGACCGGGCTTCTCGCTCGCTTTGAAGCCACGAAGAACACGTGTCTCCAAAGTCGCCCATATTGGTCGCTAGCCAATGGCCAGCGACCAATATTACCACGGCTGGCTACATCCCTGGCCTCCTCCGGCTCATGTTGTTCTCTACTATTAGAATTGTTGAGTTCTAAGGCTTTCTCGAACTTATCAGTCAATTTTCTACCAATTTTTGTGTACGGGTTCCGTGGTGACCGAGTGATCAGTATCTCCGCGTGCTTTCTGTATACCGTACAACCAGCACCCATTCAATAACTTATACCATCAAATGATAGACATATCTTCTGGCTGATAAGAAAAGTCACGGTCAGCCCTCACTAACCTTCACACCAAAAGACGTTGCCACGACCCGCTCGGGGTACTGACAACGTCTTTGCTTGTTCAACTTACAGACTTAATCCTAACGAATCTCAGCGCCCAAGTCGTCTTGGAGCCGCTTCTCAACCTTTTCGAAGGCTTGTGTAACGGCATCGTCGACTAATGTTTCGTGCTTGTCTTGGTACGTTAACGTGTAGGCCAAGGACTTCTTGCCCTTTGGTACCTTCACGCCATCGTACACATCGAACAGCTTGACGGATTGTAAGAACGCCCCGCCGCGCTTTTCGATCAACGCCACGATTTGGTCGTTGGTAACTTCGTCTGGCACTAACATCGCAATGTCTCGCGTGATTGCTGGGTAACGAGAGATCACATCGTATTGGTTTTCTTGCTTAGGCATGTCGATGATGGCTTGCAGGTTCAGTTCGAAGACATAAGTGGCCCCAATCTTGAATTTCTTCGCGATTGTTGGGTGTACTTGGCCCATGAACCCAATGCGGTGGCCGTGGACCAAGATATCTGCGGTCCGACCGGGATGCATTTCGGGCATGTCCGCGTTGGCTTCATAAGTCACATCACCATTGATGGCCATGTCCTTCAAGTAAGCTTCAACGATCCCCTTGATTTGGTAGAAATCAACGTCCTTAGCCGGTTGGTTCCAGCCAGCGGGCATCAATGTTCCCGTAATGGCCCCAGCAATGTGTTCTTCTTCGCTTGGCCGGTCGTTGCCATCCTCACGGTAGAAGACCCGTCCCTGTTCGTACAGAGCAACGTCTTTTACCTTCCGAGCGGTGTTGTAGGCGATGTCGTCTAACAGCCCCGTGACAACGTTCATCCGCAATACGGCGTGGTCCACGCTCATTGGCCAAGCCAAATTGGTTTCTTCGCTCGGTTGCATCATGAACATCTTCGCCTTGTCAGCAGTCGTCAAGGCATAGGAAATCGCTTGGTTCAACCCTAAGCCTTCTAAGGAGTGCCGGGTTGCCCGCATTAATTTCTGTGCGCTCGTCAATGTCCCCATGGTCATGCGACCAGTTGGTAACGTCGTTGGCAATTCGTCGTAACCATAGATCCGGGCGATTTCTTCCAGTAAGTCTGCTGGAATGTGAATATCGTTCCGCCGAATTGGGACGGTAACGGTCATGTCTTCGCCGGCCGTGGCAACCGTGAAGCCGAGACTTTCTAAAATGTGAACGACCTTAGCTAGCTCGAGGTCCGTCCCCAAGACAGCGTTGACGTGACTCAATGACAGTGGGATAACGGCTGGTTCTGGCACATTGTCCGAGCCAACGGCCGTGCCGGTCTGAACGGCACCATCTGCCAAATCAGTCATCATTTCTGCGGCAGCATCCAAGGCATCCTGAACGCCGGCGCGGTTAACGCCCCGTTCGAAACGTTGGGAAGCGTCCGTGTGTAAATTATGGCGTTGAGCCGCCTTACGGATATGGTCGTGTTCAAAGACGGCAGCTTCAATGGCCACCGTGGTCGTTTCGTCAGTGATTGATGTGCTCAATCCACCCATGACGCCGGCTAAGGCGATTGGGGCTTTGTCGTCCGCAATCACGATGTCGTGGTCGTCTAAGTCGTGCTCGCCTTCGTCAAGGGTCGTTAATTTTTCACCGGCCTTGGCGTTACGAACGTAAACCTCTTGTCCGGCAAACTTGTCATAGTCGAAAGCATGCAAGGGTTGGCCGTACTTCAGCATGATGTAGTTCGTGATATCGACCACGTTGTTGATTGGCCGGTAACCCGCGTTCCACAGACGAATCTGGAGCCACATTGGACTTGGAGCAATCTTGATTTGCTTGACCAAACGCATCCGGTATTGGGGTGCTAAGTCAGCGTCGGTGTGAATCGTCAATTGGTCGGCGATGGCGTCACCCGTTTCCTTAACTTCGGGTTGGTCCAAGGTCACTGGCTTGTCGTAAATGGCAGCCAAATCGCGTAAGGTCCCGTTCAAGCTCAACATGTCCCCCCGGTTAGGCGTCACGTCTAGGTCGATCAGACTGTCGTTCATCCCCAGGTAATCGTAAACGTCATCCCCAGGAGTGGCATCGGCTGGCAATACGTAAATACCGTCGACGTAATCCTTAGGCACCACGTCGTCAGAGAAGCCAATTTCTTGTAAAGCACAGATCATCCCAGCAGAAGGAATCCCGCGCATCTTAGACTTCTTGATCTTCACGTTGTCCGCAATACGGGACCCTGGCAAAGCCACGATGACCATTTGACCCTTATCGATGTTAGGGGCACCACAGACGATTTGTAAGGGCTCGTCTTCACCGACATCCACTTGGCAAATGTGTAAGTGATCAGAGTCTGGGTGGGCTTCGATGGACAGCACGTGGCCGACAACGATCTTCTTCAAGCCATCGCTGGGCGTCACCACGTCGTCAACTTCAACGGAAGTCCGTTCGATTTTTTCCGCCAAGTCAGCGGGTTTAACGTCTAAATCTAAATATTCTTTAATCCAATTGTATGAAATCTTCATGATTGGCGGTTATCCTTTCTTTGTGAATTGCGTGAGGAAACGAACATCGTTCAAGTAGAAGTTCCGGATGTCATCGACACCGTACTTCAACATTGCAAACCGGTCCGGGCCAACCCCGAAGGCAAATCCGCCGTAAACATCGGGATCCACACCGGCCATCTTCAAGACGTTCGGGTGGACCATGCCGGCACCGAGGACTTCAATCCAACCGGTGTTCTTGCAGACGTTACAGCCCTTACCACCACAGTTGAAGCAGGTAATGTCGGCTTCAACGGAAGGTTCCGTGAATGGGAAGTAGCTAGGCCGCAACCGCACGTCAAATTTGTCACCGAAGAGTTCGTGGGCCAGAACTTGTAAAGTCCCCTTCAAATCGGCCATCGTGATGTGCTTGTCGATAACTAACCCTTCCACCTGATGGAATTGGTGGGAGTGGGTCGGGTCATCGGTGTCCCGTCGGTAAACGACACCGGGCGAGATCATCTTGAGTGGGCCTTGACTGAAGTCGTGCTTCTCTAACGTCCGGGCCTGCATTGGTGAGGTCTGCGTCCGCATCAAGATTTCCTTGGTAATGTAGAACGTATCCTGCATATCACGAGCTGGATGGTTCTTAGGCAAGTTCATCATTTCAAAGTTGTACTTGTCTTCTTCAACTTCGGGACCGCTGAGTACTTGGTAACCCATGCCCAAGAACAGATCTTCGATTTGATCGATGATCTGTTGGATCACGTGGGGTTCACCCTTGGCCACCGGCGTTCCTGGTAAAGTCACGTCGATTTTTTCATTGGCTAATCGTGCGTTTAAGACGGCATTTTCCAATTCCTCACGCCGCTTAGTCAAAGCCGCCGTCAAGTCATCCCGAATTTCGTTGGCAAAGGCACCCACCTTAGGCCGTTCTTCGGCGTCTAAGTCGCGCATCCCCCGTAAAACTTCGGTAATGGGACCCTTCTTACCTAACAGTGAGACCCGCACCTGGTTAACGTCCTTTAAGTCAGTAGATTTTTTAATTTCTGCTAGACCGCGTTGGTGCAGTTCGTCTAATTTATCTTTTAACGACATACGTCATCCTCCATTTTTTTATATCCTAGTACCAAAAACATTCCATCAATTCCGCGTTTGAAGCCAATAAAAAAGGCTTCCTCCCCATAAATATAGGGACGAAGCTTCGCGGTACCACCCTGATTCAGTCGAAATCCAGAGACTCCGACCACACTCAGTCGTGATAACGGTCACTTACCGGAAAATCATTCATCGTCAATTGACGACTCCCGATTCCAACTCAGGAACTGAATTCACCCGCTAATCCGAAGTTTGCTTCCAGTCATGGCAAACTCTTCCTGACAAATCGCGCTGGCTACTGCTTTTCCATCATCGCTTTTGAAATATTACGTATTTTAAGCCTAACGAATTTCGCTAGGTCTGTCAACCTACTTCTGCTGACTTTCGGTTGGACAATACCACTTATCGGACCACGCATGGACGGCCGTCATAATATCCTTAAACTCTTGGCCCTTCTGCGTTAACTCGTATTCGATCAGCGCATTGTCCGGGAACGTCTGGCGTAAAATAATTCCGTTGGACTCCAATTCCTTTAACCGCTCAACTAAGACCCGATCACTACAGCGCGGAATCTTCCGGGCGAGATCACGAAAACGTTGTGGTCCTTCTTGAAGTAAAACGTCAATAATTAAGCCGTTCCATTTCTTGCCCAGAAATGAGAAGGTTTGTTCAAACCGGGGACACAACTCAAAATCAACCGTGCTCTCATCCTGTTTATCTGGTGATATCATTTGCATTATTAGTTTTGCCTCCCATCCACGTTTCGTTGAAACTAGGCGTTAGGCGTGAGTTTACTCATCAGCGCTTCCACACGTTTACGGGCCGGCCCACAGAATTCGTGAACCGCTTCGTAATCATCCACCAGAGAAACAATCGCACTTTCCCGGTATTTCGGCGTTGCCAAGGTAGCGCCCCACATATGCTTTAAGATGATATCCTTTTCCATCGGGCTCAGGTCCGTCAACTTCTCAGCATTCCGGAGTGCCACTCGAGGATGAATAAACGCGTGCGAACCCAAATTGAACTTCGTCGTCCGCCAATCATAATAAAATAGATCATGTAACAACCCACCCCGCGCAACGGCCCGGGTATTCAAACCAAGTTTCTTTGCAATCAAATAACTGTTATAGGACACTGAAATACAGTGCGTCAATCGGTCAGAATGATGGTGCTGGGTGTAATTCGCCAGGCGTTGAACCGGCTCCTTGGCCAACAAATCAGAAACTAAAGCAAGGTACTCGGGGTCATCACGCCAAGTCAGTTTGGTCATAGAATGCTTCCTTTTCATTTTAAATTATGATTTTTAGTCACTTAATTACCCTATATCATACGTTCTTTTGCGTAAATTGCAACCATTACGTCCTCTTTGTCAGGGTATTTACCATTTTTTAAAGAATAACTGACGAGATTTGCATAGAATGGTCGCACTGCGGTTGCCAGGAATTCCGCCTGCTGTGGGGACGTTTCGGACTGAGGAGCGGTCCTCTCACTCGCTTTTAAGCCACATGACCCATGTGGCTTAAAAGTCGCCCATGGTGATAGCTAGCCAACCAACCGGAACATCACTACACCGGCAGCGATTGCCACGTTCAGTGACTCCGCTTGGCCTTTAATTGGAATATACAAGTTCCGCGTGGTCAGCTTTTGCAAATCCGGTGCCATCCCGTTACCCTCGTTGCCCATCACGATGGCACCAGCCGTTAATGCTGGCACGTCGCGATAGTCCTTGGCCTGGGGATCAAGATTCGTTCCGTAGACCGGTAGTTGGCGCCCCGTGAAGGTTGAAATCCAGTCGTGGAGGTCCGCTTCGACCAGTTCGATATGAAATTGGCTGCCCTGCATCGACCGTAAGACCTTGGGCAAGAACCGACTCGCGGTTCCCTTCCCAAAGACGACCCCCGCTAAGCCAGCGGCGTCCGCTGTTCTGACCATGGTGCCAATGTTTCCTGGATCCTGCACATAATCGAGGAAGAGCCAGACGCCCTTGGCAGTTGATGGGTCACCGGCCGTATCCTTAGGTAGCGGAACCGTTGCGAAGATTCCCTGGGGGGTCCCGGTATCACCCAACGTCTGGGCAATGCTGTCGGTCAGCTCGTAGGTTGCAACATCCGCTGGCAATTCAGCAGCATGGTCAGCCAATTGATCGGCCGTTCCCATAATCGCCGTCAACTTTTGTTGGGCCTTAATGGCTTCTTGAACCAAATGCCAACCCTCTAATAGGTAAGTTTGGGTAGCCTTCCGCCCTTTTTTGCTGGTCAGTGACCGCCATTGCTTGACCTTTTTGTTTTGGCCCGACGTAATTTTTTCTCTCACTAGTGATGACTCCCATCTCAAATTTATTCATGCTCGTTAAGTTCAATAATTCCTGCCGTGCACATCGATAACTAGCGGCACGTTTTTCTGTTTCATTTCCATTCTAATCTTACCATACTACTAGGCAAGACTGGGACCTGCGCGTTATGATTGACCTAAAACTTTTGTCCATCAAGGAGGTCGCGAATTGGAAACGAAAAGAATTCTGGTCACTGGTCAGGTACAAGGCGTCGGCTTTCGTTGGTCAACGACCCGTTTGGCCCAACAACTGAATATCACTGGGACCGTTAAAAATCTTACCAGCGGTCAGGTCGCCATTGTCGCTAGTGGGGATTCCGAGCAACTCGACACATTTATCGCGCAACTTCGACAGGGCACAACCCCCTGGGTGGTTATTACCGACCTAGACATTACGGACAGTCCCGCGCATCACTTTAGCGATTTTCGGATTATTATTTGAAAAAGCCCGCCAAATCAAGTAAGATGTTTGATGTTAACGGCAATTTGGTCGTTTGGGGGCGTCTACGCTCTACATGTTATCTAAAGGGGTTCAAAATAAAAATGAAAATCTCCAAAAGAGTTTCGGTTACCGCGGCTTTGGCGGCAATGGCACTGGTTCTCAGTGGCTGTGTGCAGACCAAAAACGGTAAACCCTACGGCTTCGTCTATGACTATTTAGCCATTCCCGGGCAACACGTGATGGACTGGCTGGCCAATATCTTTGGCGGTAGTTATGGCTGGGCCATCATCATCCTGACCGTGATCGTGCGGATGGTCTTGTTACCAATCATGGTCAAGCAGATGCGTGACGCCACGGTACAACAGGAAAAAGTTTCCATGATTCGGCCACAAATGACGGCCTTACAGAAACAACAAAAGGCTGCCAAGACGCAAGAAGAACAACAAGCTGCTAGTCAAGCCATGATGGCACTCTACCGCAACAACGGTATCAGTATGACTGGTGGGATCGGCTGTCTGCCACTGTTGATTCAAATGCCAATCTTCGCCGCTTTGTATGCTGCGATTCGGTACTCACCAGAACTGTCCAAGGCTGTCTTCTTCACGATTCCACTGGGACATTCTAGTTGGATTTTAGCTGTCTTATCCTTCCTGTCCTACTTACTACAAGGGTACCTGTCCTTATTGGGGATGCCCGAGGAACAGAAGAAACAGATGCGCTTCACCCTTTTCCTTTCTCCAGTGATGATCCTGTTCTTCACGATCAGTTCACCAGCCGGATTAGGCCTGTACTTCTTCGTCGGTGGGTTATTCGCCTGCCTGCAAACGTTGATCATCAACTTCTACCGGCCACGGATTCGTAAAGACATTGCCGAGAAGATGAAGAACCAACCCGCTCCCGTTCAACCTGTTATTCCTACTCCCGTCACACCAGCCGCTAAGCAAGCTAGTGTTCAAAAGACGAGCCAAAAGAATCGCAACCGTAATGCCGGTAAGCAGCAACATCGTCAATAAATGATGAGTCTTTAGGCGGTCCGAGCAATCGGGCCGCCTTTTTGATACTAGCTAAAGGTTGAACGATGAAATGACTGCTTAATCTCAGAAGTAGCATGAATCAATACCACTAAGTCTAGTGTAAATTGGCCGCGCTCCAGCTGACAGGGATTCCGCCTGCTGTGGTGGGAACATCTCGGCTTGAGAAACGGCCTGCTCGCTCACGTGGTAGCGACGACCAACCAGCCTTGTTCTGCCAGAAAGCCAGCCCGACATGTTCCCACACAATTGTATATAACATCTAAATCAGCTGTCAGTCATCTGACACCAGACTGTAGCCTACAATATCTTGATACATCAACAACGGCGGTAACGACTCCAATCAGTCATTACCGCCGTTATTTTAAACCCATCTGTTACGCCATCATCAAGTTCTGTCGCACGCCGCTCGGAACCGTCTCTCTGGCGATTGCACCCCAGGATTCCACATTTTGGCCCTTGGTCGAGATCTTCAAATACTTTTGAGGTTTCAACCGCCACTGCGAATCAAACGTCAGCGTTCGTGATTTCCCCTCTGCATTGTAAGTCAACAATTGGTACGTGTACTCATCTTCGCCACCACCGCCGATAAAATGACGAACGGGCTTGGCATTCGTTGACGCGTAAACCGTCTCCGTTTTGACCATTGGATTAACATTATCCAACGCCATCGCCAACTCGGAATGCTTATTTCTCGTCATATTGGGTAATACAACTGCTCCCACTCCTCCTAAGACCGCCAAAACAACAATTACTGAAACCAGCTTCCCTAAAATCTTCATATTAAGCTCCCCTGTATTGGTTAATTACTCAAGTAACTAAGTAGTTACCATAGAATAACTAATTTTATAAAAGTTGTCAACCCTAAAAAAACGCCATCGAATCTTCTCCCAACGAGAAGATTCGATGACGCCCTATTTTTTATCTTTTAGTTTCTATGTTCTTCGGACTCATCGGCTGGCTTCTTTTGCGAATCGTCCACTAATAATTCAGATTGAATACCAGGAATTTCGTTTGCCGCTTGCGCTTGTTCTTTTTTCTTGTTAAGAATCTTCGCATCGGCATCTGCCAGAATTGGCAGTGAGATACGAAAGACTGATCCGTGTCCCAGGGCACTCTCAATCGTAATGTGCCCATGGTAGGCTTCAATCAGACGCTTAGCAATTGCCAAGCCCAGACCGTTGCCACCCTTCGTCCGTGAACGGGCCTTATCCACCCGATAGAAGCGGTTGAAGACCCGGTCGCGGTTCTCCTGCGAGATTCCCTCACCGAAGTCCTGAACGGCGATCTCGATGTTACGCGAGTCGCTCTCGTAGGACAGGTGAACTTCTTTACGCTTCTGCGAGTATTTCACCGCATTGTCCAACAGGATGATCAGGATCTGTTCCAGATGATTCCGATAGATCTGTGCCTGAATCGGCTGATGCACATCGTCATCCAAGATGAACAGATAATCCGGATGAATCATCTTAAAGTTGTCATAGACCTGTGTAACGACTTCCGTCACGTCAGAAACCTCATTGGTGTAGTTCACTTCGATCTGTTCGGCCCGTTGTAGGTCCAACATTTCTTGAACTAAACTCTGCATCCGTTTGGTTTCCTGTAGGGAGGCCTTGATCGACTCATTCAACACCTCGGGGTCATCCTTACCCCACCGGTCCAACATCTCCATGTGGCCCTGAATAATGGCCACCGGTGTCCGCAATTCGTGTGAAACGTCCTCGACGAATTGCTGTTGCTGATCCATGTAACGTTGGGTGGTGTCCAGCATACTGTTGAACAACAAGCCTAAGTCACTCAGCTCATCTTGGTGATGCATTTCGGGAACCCGCATGTCCGTTTGTGGATCTTCACGAACGGCATGAATCGTTTCTCGGATGGCCTCCACCGGCCGTAACAGGAAGGTGGCTAAAATGTAGCTCAACACCGCCGCTGCTAAAGCCGCCATGAGGCCCAGCACGACTTCAATCTGCAGTAACTTGACCTGAGTCGCCCGGTAATCCCGCAAATTATCCGTGACTTGAACGTACCCGATGATGGCGTTTCCCTGTTTGGAGCGAATCGGTGTGCGCCCAACCAGACTCTTTTGATGCGCAATCGTTTGGGTCTGAATACGCTGTTGCTTGGTCCGTTTGAACGAAATCGGATTCTGCCGCGTGGTAAATAACGGATTGCCATTCTGATCATACACGGTCACCGTTTGGCTATCACGTGCCAGACTGGTGATGACCGCATTGGTGTAGGGCGCTGCCGGCCGCTTGCCCTCATTTAGGACCGCCTTAGGCCGCAACAAGTTATTCACGGTTGCGCCCGTCAGTGGTTCCCTTTGGGTATTCAGCTTCTCAACGACGACATTTAACGTGTCCCCCACGTGCGTTTTTTCTTGCCGCATGAGGACCGTCATGAAACTATTAAAAATCAGAAAAACAATGACCGCGAAGATGACCAGGACGCCGAAAGCGGTGGACAGAGCCCACTCCCACTTGACGGAAAAGCGGAACCCTTTAGATTTTGGTGTCTCCTCATCTGCCGCTAAATCAACTTCGGGCGATTTCACGAACGCATCACGTACCCTGTGCCCCGAACCGTCTGGATATAACTCTTTTGGCCCGGCACGTCAATTTTGTTCCGTAAGTAACGTACGTAAACGTCCACCACGTTTGTTTCAACTTCGGATTCGTAACCCCAGACCTTGGTCAAGAGCACGTCTCGTGCCAAGACCACGTTAATGTTTTCCATTAAGGCCAAGAGCAATTCGTATTCCCGCTTCGTCAGGTTGATGACTTCATCGCCCCGCCGAACGATCCGGTTTTCCTTTTCAATCGTTAAGTCCTTAAACTTAACGGTCGTCTGCTTCGTGTTCTTCTGTTCGCCTTCTAAATGAATCCGCCGTAACAGTGCCCGCACCCGGGCAAGTAATTCTTCAATGGCAAACGGCTTAACGATGTAGTCATCGGCACCGTGGTCTAATCCGGAAACCCGGTCGATCACAGAGTCTCTGGCCGTCATCATGATGATTGGCGTACTCTTGACTTCGCGAACCCGGCGAGCAACTTCGATCCCATTGAGTTCTGGCAACATTAAATCTAGCAAAATGACATCGAAATCTTGCGATAACGCTGCCTCCAAACCGGTCCGCCCATTAAACTGCACATCGGTTTCGTATCCTTCATGCTTCAATTCAAGCTCGACAAAACGAGCAAGATTTTTTTCGTCTTCAATAATTAAAATTCGACTCATTGCGCTTTAACTCCTCTGGCTAATTAGCTGCGGTCACCTTCGGCTAAACCTCACCGACCGTGACCGTCCGATATTCATTTCAACATTTAATTTTATCATATTTTCTCATAATTGTATGCGAAAACCGTCAGCTCTCTCATATTTATCACTTTTGTAAGCAATCTAATCATCGGATAAAGCGATTTTATGAAATTGCAACCGGTTGTATTCTATTGAAGTAATTGCTTTTGAAAGGGCTTCTATATACTTACTTCACATTAGTAAGCAAATTCAATTAGCATTTTAATCCTGTTAAGAGTAAGAAGGATTATTTCGGCCCCTGACAATTAATTACCAAATTGTTCAAATTTTCACTTGAATTTGTGTGGGGATTAAGTATACTAGGTCTTGTAGACAATATAGAAAAGGGGAATTTTTCATGAAAGCAGCAGTTATTCGCGATTCAGTTGATGGTTACGTAGACATTAAGGACGTTACGCTCCGCCCTATTACCCACGGTGAAGCTTTAGTTAAGATGGAATATTGTGGCCTTTGTCACACCGACTTACACGTTGCCGCTGGTGACTTCGGCAAGCAACCCGGCCGGATCATCGGTCATGAAGGTGTCGGTAAAGTTATCCAAGTTGCTGACGACGTTGAAAACTTAAAGATCGGTGACCGTGTTTCTATCGCCTGGTTCTTCAAGGGCTGTGGCCACTGTGAATACTGCCTGTCCGGTCGTGAAACTCTTTGCCGTAACGTTAAGAACTCTGGGTTCACTGTTGACGGTGCCATGGCTGAAGAATGTATCGTTGACGCTAACTACGCCGTTAAGGTTCCAGAAGGCTTGGACCCAGTCGAAGCAACTTCTCTGACTTGTGCCGGTGTTACCATGTACAAGGCTTTGAAGGTCGGCGAAACTAAGCCAGGCCAATGGGTTGAAGTTGTTGGTGCCGGTGGTTTAGGTAACTTGGCTATCCAATACGCTCACAACGTCTTCGGTGCTCACGTTATCGCCGTTGATGGTAACCCTGACAAATTAGCTGCTGCCAAGAAGGACGGCGCTGAAATCTTGATCAACCGTCATGATGGTGACGTTGCTGAACAAATTCAAGAAAAGGTTGGCGGTGTTGACAACGCGCAGGTTACTGCCGTTACCAAGGACGCCTTCACCCAATCCGTTAACGCTTTGAAGCCAGATGGCAAGTTGGTTGCCGTTGCCCTCCCTCAAGGTGATATGGAATTGAACATTGCTAAGACTGTTTTGGATGGTATCTCTGTTCGTGGTTCCTTAGTTGGGACTCGTCAAGACTTAGCTGAAACCTTCCAATTCGGTGCTGAAGGCAAGGTTCACCCTATCGTTCAAACTCGTCGTCTCGACGAAGTTAACGACATCATCGATGAAATGAAGAACAACTCGATCGTTGGTCGGATGGTTGTTGATTTCACGAAGTAATTCCCAATTAAACTGATTTAAAATAAGCCACGTGATGGTTCCCCGCTGCGGGAATCATCACGTGGCTTTTATTGTCTAACAGTCATGTCCGTTCTAGCAACAACAGTGGGACTAAAACTAGGCAATCTGGCGCCCCCTTCGCCTTACCGGCCGGCAGATATGGGCTGGAACGGTGCGACGACGCGCCTGAGCCCATATCTGCCGACCTCTCGGCTTACACAGTGTACGTAGACGACAAGGATAATGACTGTAACAGTCGTTATTGATTGGAACGAAAGCGCTAAGTCTCCATGTTTTCCGACCGTTATCGTGATAAAACACAATCGGAGCCGGAAGAGGACAGGAATGCAGCCCGCTGACTTCGAGTCGGAGCACTGCCCCTAAACCCGAAGTGTCCCCACAGCAGGCGGAATCCCTAGCAACCGGAGTGCGACTAATCTAACGATACGAATTCTTGCCAATACTGAAACGACACAGGTATTGCATCTACCAGGGACCCCGCCGAATCATACATTCTAATTCAGTCCCAATTCATCCAGTGATTTTAACTAGCTACTGCATCTGCCCGGTGTAAATCAGTTTCAATGCCTTAATATCACCTGGCGACAGTTTCGTATGGCCCTGATCAATCGGATACATGACCGAGGTGCGGTCCTTACTGTGATCTAACCCCAGGGCATGACCGATCTCGTGAATCGCCACCGATGTCTCCTGACCGGCCGGATACGTCACGTTCAGGCCCGCCCGTGCTAAGTTTAGTGAAGGCGTGCGGTAGCTCAACCCATGCTTGATCTCCGGGCCACCCTCGCCCAGCTCCAGAAAGTTGGCCCGTGGCATTTCCTTTTCGTAGATGAAGAAGGTCAACCCGTTTTGAAAGGTCGTTGGTTTTCCAGCCACTAGATTGACGATACCCGTCTCATTATAGACCGCGATGGCCTTGTCGAAGAGCGGCTTGAAATCTGGATCGACACCCTTGGCAAATTGATAATAGTACGTCCGTTGCAACGATTTTGGCTGCACGATTGACTCGATAGGCGTCGCGTGAGCACTTTCTCGTCGCCCCACCAAGGGTAAATGAATCCCCGCCGCCTTTGCCACACTAATTGATGACGTCTTTAGCGTCTGAATCCCATTGCTTCCAAACCCGACCAACAATAAACTCCCCAGCACGACCAACAATAATCCCCAACGTTTTTGCATGGTGGTTTTTCTCCTCTATCCAGTCTATTGCCAGTTTAGTTGATACTTAGGAAAATTACCATTCAAACTCAGATTTTGAAACAATCGCTACCGTTTTTTAATTTTTTCGCGGCCATTAATGAGTTCTCTAATGCGTTTCACAGCCGAATATAACAACATTTATATTAAGGTCACCAATTGAATTCTTCATAATACACATCCTTGGCCGCCACTCCTTGCTGGGCCAGTGCCCGTTGCCATGCTCGACCCATGGCTGCTGGCCCCGAAATCAGATATACCGTGGCCAGCGGGGCGAACTCTGCCACCGTTTGTTGGATATCAAATCGACCAGTCTGAACGTGTAGGGTCAACTTGGGGTGCGCGGTGGCTCGTTGCTGGAGCTCCCGCGCGTAGATCAACTGTGCTTCTGTGTGCGCTGTGTAATACAGGTCGATGTTCACCGTTGGATTGGCCGCAATGACTGCCAGTAATGGGACAACGCCACTCCCGCCACCAATCAAAACCAACCGGTCGTGGGGGCGTTCTTGGAGCAACGTCGTAAAGCGACCATAACTGCCCATCAATCGTGCTTGACTCCCCACTGCCACCGTTTGGACCTGCCGCGTGAAGTCACCATCCCCACGAATCGCCAACACGACCACCCCATCGTCATCGACAGCATTGACGACGGAAAATGGATGTAACTCCCGTAGCCCGGAAATTTTCGGAAATTTTAAAAAGACGTAGTCCCCGGCCGCCACCTTCAGTTGCCGCGGATGTTGAAGCTGAAAAGTCAGCTCCACAAAATTAGTTGTCAGTTGCCGTGTCGCAACTAACTGTGCCCGTAGCAGCCGCCAAACCTGCCGATACTTTTGCCACAAGTACAGGCCCATGACCACCGCGGTATAGCCATTAAACAGCCAAATATATGCCGTGATCGCCGTGACGTAACTGATCAATTGAACGTGAATGAAGACGAGTAGCACTGCTACCAAATTTAGGCGGTGCAGCCACACGGAGAGTTCATGGTGAAAGACCCGTTCCAACAGGCGTTTAATCTGACGTAACCGCCGACTACGATTCGTTAGCCACCCCGCCATAAACACCAATGAATAGAGGACCAGGCCAACGAAGAGGTCAAACGCCCAGTCACCGGTCTGCTTGATCAGACCAAATGACTGGGTACCCGCCTTATGCAGATAGGCCAAGCCGATAGCAAACAGGCTGAGGACGCCATGAATGAAGTAGACGCTAGGCAGACCAATCATTCGGTCCAGCCATTTTGGCCGCGTGCTTAAGTAAATCGCGGCCAGGAACCAGACGTAAGCGATCGACCCCCACTGAATCGCCAAGGCTTCACTCGCATAGGCTGCCGGCAACTCCAGCGCCAACGCCTGAATCAGCGGTAAGGGCACAACGAATAAAATCATTAACCACACAATGCCTTGGACGTACGGAATGCGTTTTAACATGGCTGCCCCTCCTCCCCAACGATGTGATCTGCTTGATCGACTAACACGCTTTGTAACCGTCCCGCTGTTAACCGATTGAAGGCTGTCGGCCCCAACGAAATGGCCGCCGTCGCCCAGATATCAGCGGTGATCAGGTCACGGGTAATGATGGTGGCCTGCTGTAAGATTCGCTGGGTGTCCTGGCGAATGATGTGCTCACCGTGCTGACTGGTGCCGGAAGTCGCCATCGCGCCATTTCCCAGCTGAAAACTGGCTAGGAGTTGTTGCCGATCATGCGGATCTTCAATGCCAACTTGCCAGCGAAATGCGGTCGTGGCCGCGATCCCTGCTTGGAGGTCACCGGCGCCATTGATGGCAGCCGCCACTAACCGTTTCATTGGTCAAAAGTGGCTGTAAATAACGCGCAAAGGCCGTTTGAATCGCCCATCCCTTTACGAGCCCCGTCGGATCAAAGTGACCGCTGTAAAAAGGATCAAATGCCCCCGCCGTCGCCTCTCTCGCGCGCATTGCTAAACCATAGACTTCCTGAAACTCCGCCGTGAAATCCGTAGCCGCTAACTCCCCGCGTTGAAACTGGCACACCAGCGAGGTCGTCTTAAACGGTGAAAAATCCTGGTCGATGTGTTGGAGATACCGCGTCACCTTTTGGACGATCGGTGCGGCTTGAAAATCCTGACCGGTTGCGACAACAAATTTTACTGAGAAGGGCATTCCCATGGCGCTGATTTGTTTCGTGATTATTTTAGTCTCCGTCATTGGCTAGCCCTCCGCTTGATCTAAAGCGTTCTGCAAAGACCCGGTGAAGCCCTTGTAAGTTTCACTAGCGCCGGACACCAGCTGAATTTTGGCGCTCTGTTTTTTTAAAGCCTCTGCCTTATAGGTCGGCAGTGCCTGCGCATTGATTTCCTTGTCGTGACCATTCTCATTGGGATATTCGAGGACGTTGACGGCCGTGATTTTACCGTTCTTGATGACGGCCTGAACCTGAACGTCCCCCCATTGCGTGGCCGTGGCCTTCCCGGTATAGGACCCATTCTGATATTTTTGCCGGGCAGAACTGGACGCGGCCACTTTCTGCGAGGAACTAGAGGAGCTTGTCGATGTCTGTGTCGTGGATTGCGCAGTGACATTGCGGTTTCTAAAGAAGAGGAGGACCCCATCGATAATGATGGCAACGGTGATGATTAGGGCTAAACAACTTTGGATTATTTTTTTCATGTCACTCACCTCATTTTGACTTGAAGTATAGAAAGCAATCGTGAAGTTAATGTGAAGAACCGTTTACAAACTAGCTAAGATAGTTAAGAATCTTACTCAAGTTGCCACCACGCTAGCTAATCGTGAGACCACCTGCCAGACGTTTTGAAAGTCGCTAACCAAACCAAATAGGACTGCAACAGTCGTCACAGTCCCACATCAAAGTCTATTTAATATGCTTGTCGTTGACCAGTAGCACTGGCCCTAAAGTGCACACTCTGTGCCAGTCGTTGTGAATCCGGCCGCACGACCAACCGCGAATCGGAGACCGCCACAGGCCTAGTCTGCTCACCAGTGTCAATGAGGCTCCAACTATCGCCCAAGATGGCCAACGTCGCCACAGCAGCTAATAACACCCGTTTCACACCTATCACCGCCCTTGTACCGAGCAGTATACCTATCACATGGGCAAGGTGGTAGGATAAGTCTCACGTTAGCGCGTTGGCCTTACAAAAGTCGTTCTGTGATCGTCTTCAAAACACCATCGTGGTCATTATCAACCACCGTTGTGTGCGTTGCGGCGGCCTGAATTTCAGGCTTGGCATTGCACATTGCCCAACCTTCACCGGCGAATTGAAGGAGCGGCACATCGTTCGCCCCGTCACCAAACGCCATGATCTCGTCAGCATTCACGTCAAAATGGTGCGCTAACCACTGTACGGCTTGTAGCTTCCCCACGTTACCAGCAACCACATCTGCGACGCCATAGCCGCTATCATGCGCACGTAACTCACCGGCAAAGTCGACGTTCATTTGCGTGACCAGTTGATGGGCCTGATCAGGCGTTGTCGAGACACTAATCTTCTTGATGCGGTCGGTCACGGTGCTAAGATCGTCGACCTGCTGTAAATTATCGTAAAACTTCTCGGCGGCATCGATTAAAGCTTGTGGCGCACCAGTCTGCGTATAGGACCCCTGCTGACCCACCAAAATCAGGTAAGACTCACGCAGGTAGTCGCGTTGCCAGTCGACCGTCACAAAATGCTGGACCTGTTCTGGCGTCAGGCTACCATCAAAGACCTGTTGGCCCTTTAAATAGATGGACGCCCCATTTTCCGCTACGACCGCTAAGTTGTCCGCCATGACCGGCGCAAATAGCTGTTGTAGGTGCGCGTACTGATTTCCAGACGACAAGACCAAGGTGATACCCTTAGCCGCCAAGTGACGCAACGTGGTCTTTAATAATGCCTGATTATAACTCTGATCTCCGTGCAGCAACGTTCCGTTCAGGTCGGTTGCGATTAATTTGATTGCCACGTTCTCACTCCTCAATTTGTCTTCGTACGCTACATTATACGCGAAAAAAGGGAATGTCCCCAAATGAAAATTTAGGCGAATTCTATAATCAAGTTAGCCACTTAGAATTTAGGACAAAATAAATACACCAAGACGTAGATCTCAGGTATCA
>NZ_BOLP01000006.1 GCF_016861695.1 Levilactobacillus andaensis
TGATACCTGAGATCTACGTCTTGGTGTATTTATTTTGTCCTAAATTCTAAGTGGCTAACTTGATTATAGAATTCGCCATAAATTTTTTGATTGCAACACAAAGAAGAGTCTGGGACAAAAACCCCAGACTCCTTTTGGTATCTCCAAATTTATATGCTGAAACGTGCGCCAAAAGACCACTGTGTAAGCAGAGAGGTCGGCAGATATGGGCTCAGGCGCGCCGTTCCAGCCCATAACTAACGGCCGGTAAGGCGATACCACTGTCTAATTGCCATATTCAACCTCACCAAAGTGATAAGCCTTGCCATTAACACTGTAGTTTGTCCAACTGGCAATCGAATCAAACGTATCATCGACGGGATTAATGCCTAAGCTGCCGGTGGTCTTCTTATTGGTAATTTTCAGACGATAATGGCCCTTACTGAGCTTTTTGTTTGGCAAGCCCGGCACCGCCTTGCTGTAATAAACGATCGTCGTGTTGCCCTTAACCGTGACCTTTGACACCTTCACGGAATGGGTGGGCTTGTAAGCATGGCCGTCCGTGGCCCAGCGATTGCCAAATAAGTAAGTATCCTTGGCCATGGCCGCCTTGCTGTAGTACTGCAGGTAGTTGTCCAACGTCAGGTAGAAGCCGGCCGTTGGTTCAGCCTTCGTGTTCGTACTATTCGCCGTGTAGCCCTTCCCTGACAAGAACACTTGTGTCCGAATCGGTGCCTTTAAGTTGACCCGTTTGAAATTAGCCTTAGTAAACGGAATCGTCGCGATGTTCTTGTACTTCAACGCTTTTGCCCGCGCATAGTTGACCACCCCATAGCTAAACAGCGCCGTGGTCTTGACCCCACCGTGACCGTCATTCGACGACATGGTACTGCCAACGCTCAGCAGGGTATTCTTCTTGACTTTAACCTGCTTATATTTGCCATTAGTCTTCTTGTAAATACCCACGTACATGGCCTTCTTGGTGCGCACGTAGCCCACGTTGCCTGATAAATACTTGTCGCTCGTCGCCGCTGCGTTAGCCGTTGACATCCCCACACCAGTAACAGCCAGGCCGACCAAGGTAGCTAAGGCCCACTTTATATGTAACTTCATTCTAATTTCCCCTATTTTCGCTGATAGTTAGGTCATGATTATCCTTCAAAATCACTATACACCCTGAAGCTTAAACTTCTTTCACAAATGCCTTACAAACAGAAGTCAACTCGGTGACGGCTTCACCGAACCCCCGGACAACAAAGGCTCCGAGCAATCAAATCGATTCCTCGGAGCCCTCTATTACGCGTAATCGCTAGCAAAACTATTGACTACCGTTTGCCTTCTTTTCCCGTTCCCGGGTCCAAATATCATCAACTAAACTGGCCAACGTGATCTGCGCCATCTGGGCTTCAGCCGCACGTTGGACCTCATCATAAGCAACGCGCAACGTCTCCTGGATGTTGCCACCAACCACACACTTGGGATTCGTTTTGTCGTCGACGTGGAGGAGGTTGCCTTCTTCCTCGACTGACCGGTACACGTCGAGCAGAGAAATCTTTGCCGGCTGCCGCGCGAGTCGTGGGGTGGCGGTTCCCTGCTGCGTTGCCAGCAAACCAGCGCGACGCAGGGCGACCATCAGCCGGCGGACGAGTGCCGGATTGGACTCCACACTCGCCGCAATTGCCGTACTCGACAAGTCGCTGTCGTGGTAGATATCAATATAGGCCAAAATATGAACTGCATCACTTAATCGATGCGAATAACGCACGTCAATTCCCCCTTCTGATTGATTACCACGACTAGTATACCGGATTAGGCTTGACGTGCAAGCTCTGCCGCCAAGAAATCTGGCAACGTTTGGGCTGGGCGGCCCATGACTTTACGGAAGTCATCCGTCACTGTCGCCAGTAACCCTTGCGCCCCACCGGCATACATAGACGCCAACATGTGGCCCTCGTTCCCTTCATTGTACATCTCGCCGAACTGTTTCAGCGTAACCGGCGCATAGCCAATCGGCTGGCCGGAAACGTCACTCAAGACCTGGGCCAAGGCTGGCATCGTGTACGACCGTTCTTGGGTCAGCGTGTACATCGTTTGCGTCCACAATGCCGGGGTAACCGCCACCTGAGCGAATGCCGCCGCACTTTCCTCTAGGCTGATAAAGCTCAATGACGCGTCCCCCAGCGGATAGATGACGTTGTGGCGGTCAATCAACTCTGGCAAGTAAGGCACCAGCGGGTCAGCGTACAGCGCATTCCGTAAAATGGTGTAGGACAGGTCCGTAGCCGCCAACCGCCGCGGCACGTACCCGTAGAACGCGGACAGGTCGAACGGATTATTTGCTTGGTCGGCAATGAACCCCATCACGATTAAATGACCGACCGTCGCTTTTTCTGCGGCGCCGATAACATTCTCAAACTCGGTGACCCGGCTGAAACTGTCGTGACTCTTGCTGGGCACGTAAATGGCCACGTCGGCCGCTTGCAGAACACTCACGATGCTGGCTTGGTCACGATAATCCAATGGCAGCACGCGCATGCCCTGGTCGCTGAAATGAGCGGCCTTGGCCGGGGTGTGCACACCCAGCGTGATTTCGGTGGCGTTCACACGCTGCGCAACTTGGTTGACGATCTGTTGGCCAAGGTGGCCCGTGGCGCCCGTAATAACAATTTTCATTATAAAAACTCCTTCGTCATTAGATGTTACTTTATATATTACATCTAACCTCTCAAATGTCAAAGAATGTGACTTTCATGACAGCATAATAAGCGCTTTCCGTTATAAGAAAGATTATAATAAGGGCATGCAAATCGGTGTGTGCTTCGTCTGAAGAGTCACTATTTTTCTTTATGCCGAACACATCACCCTAATACTTATTTTGATAAGGAGTGAGTAACGTGGTTCAACAATTACCTGATAAAGTTGCGATTATTACCGGTGCTGGGTCCGGCATGGGCCGTTCCATGGCCGAATTATTTGCCAAGGAAGGCGCCAAGGTCGTCGCCGCAGACATTAATGAAGATCGGTTAAATAAAGTCGTTGCTGCCATTAAAGATGCTGGTGGCGAAGCAATTGCCAGTGTCACCAACGTCACCAAGGAAGCCGACGTCGTGGCCATGGTCCAAGCGGCCGTCGATAACTTCGGTCGCCTCGACATCTTAGTCAACAACGCCGGCATCATGGATAACATGGCGCCCGTGGGCACTTTGACCAACGAGCTGTGGGACAAGGTCATGACGGTCAATACGACCAGCGTGATGTTGGCCACGCGAGAAGCCCTGAAGATCTTCACCAAGCAAAAGTCCGGGGTCATCTTAAACATCGCCTCGGTTGGCGGCCTAGGTGGTGGCCGTGCCGGTGCCGCCTATACCGCTTCGAAACACGCGGTGGTTGGCCTGACAAAGAACACGGCGTACATGTACGAAAACGCCGGTATCCGGACCAACGCCATCGCACCCGGTGGCATCAAGACCAATATTAGTGAGTCCATGACCGGTGTCGACAAGGAAGGCATGGCTCGCCAAAGTGTCGGCATGCCGCTGTCACCAAAACCTGGGACTGGCGATGAGATCGCCCAAACGGCCCTCTTCCTGTGCTCCGACGCTTCAAGCTACGTCAATGGCACCGTTGTTCCCGTCGATGGCGGCTGGACGAGTTACTAAAAGTCCACTACTTGCCGCCTGCAGATGACGGACGCCACACTGTGGGGACCGACCGAAACCTCGCCAAGTTCAGCGAGTTTCCAAGCCGTCCCGTGCTGTAAGCCAGCTTAAAAAGGCTGACTAACACCACCGATACAGTGTTCTGTCCGTCATCCTCCAGCTCTAAATAGCGCGTTGGCCTAGTATCTGGTCATCTAAATTGAATACCATATTAAAAGTCGTTGTAGCTGGCTGCATTCTTTACGGGATGCGGTCGCTACAACGACTTTTCATTTATTACACTTTTCACTTATTATGATTAATATCTAATCGCTAACCGTAATTTGTGCAAGTAGCCATCACCGGTCCAGCTAGTCCACCTGATTCACTGGCCATTGTGGTGCGTGACCAGAGAGAACGCTGACGACTTCGCTAGCTGCATCCACTGCCATTCGAGACATACATTCCTGTGTGTTCGAAGCAATATGTGGCGTCAATAAAACGTTGTTAAGACTGTAGAACTCACTGGATAATGGCAGGGGTTCTTCGTCAAAAACATCTAAAGCTGCCCCACCAATATCACCATTTTTCAGCGCCGTCAGTAAATCTGGTTGGTTTACCAGTGCACCGCGACCTAAATTGATCAAAACAGCAGTAGATTTCATAGCAGCAAATTCTCGTGACCCAATGCCCTTCGTGTTTTCTGGTGTCACTGCCATATGCAGTGTAATCACATCGGCTTTCTTAAAAAGTGTTTCTCGATCAACCAGGGTACCAATATCTGTCTGCTTCACAAAAGGATCGTAAATCAAAATATCCATCCCTAATCCACTAACCTTTTGTGCCAACATCCGCCCAATTCTACCAAAGCCCATAATTCCAAGCTTCTTACCACCTAGGTCAAACCCCATGTGTTGTCCTTTGTATCCAAAATCGCCAAGGCGCATATGACTAGAAATAGCCGTCAAATTCTTAGAAAGATCTAGAATCTCTGCTAAGGTCGTCTCTGCGACGGTCGATGCATTGGCAGTTGGTGTAATCGTCACCCATACACCAGCCTGTTCCATCGCGTCCGGATCAACGTTGTCGTAACCCACACCGTGTCGCGCGATAACTTTTAAGTTTGGCATTTTTTGGGCCGTTGCCACACTAAAGGGATCCATCATTAAGACGATACCATCGGCGTTAGGTGCCTGTGCCAAAATGTTTTCCTCATGCAGATCAGCTAACTCAATAGTCGCCAATCCATGATTCTTCAGATAATCTTTTCCAGCCTGCGAAAGGCCCTTAGGAATAATAACCGTTTGGCTCATAACTATTTCCTCCAATTTTGTTTAACGTAATAAGTAACCACCATCAACCGGAATTGTGATCCCGGTGATGTAATTAGACGCAGCGCTCGCCAAAAAGACGACGGTTCCCATAAGTTCTACTGGATTAGCCCAGTGTCCGGCTGGAATATGTGCCAAGATTTCTGTATTCCGTTCCTGATCATTTTGTAAGGCCTTCGTCATCGGTGTGTCAATGTAGCCCGGAGCAATTGCGTTGACCTGAATATTATCTGGTGCTAAAGCATCTGCATAGGCTTTGGTTAGGCCGACAACGCCATGCTTGCTAGCCGTATAGGGGAAAATGAATTTTCCAGCTCGAAATGACTGCATAGAGCCAATGTTAATAATTTTACCGCCACCTTGCTTGGCCATTTGTTGCGCCACAACATGTGAAATGAAATAGACCGCATTTAAATTAATTTCAATGACTTTTCGCCAATTCTCGTTCTTAAAGTCTTTCCAGTTTTCTCGTAACTGAATACCAGCATTATTGACCAGAATATCTATATGACCAAAGACAGCTAAAGCAGCAGCAACAATTTTTTCTGGTGCGTCTTTCGCTGTCACGTCCATCTTCAAGAAACTAACCTGTCCCTTATTTTCAGCAGCAAAAGCTTTTGTTTCATCCCAGCCTTGGTCATCATAACTCACAATAAAAACTGCTGCTCCAGAACGTATCATCGCCTTGGTGTAGTTTGCCCCTAGCCCGGAGGCGCCTCCCGTAATAACCGCAACCTTACCATCCAAGCGAAATTTCGTTGTATCAAAATCTAAGCTTTCCATAATTGTTGCTCCTTTATTATTTAGTAGCCAGTAGGGTTGTCATATCCTGCTGAAGTTCACTCGTGTTCGCTGGATACTCCAGTGCTACGGGAATCGGTGCACTGAACTTATTAAGTAAGGTCTGCCAATCCAAGTCACCTTGCGTAAAGGAAACTGTCGTCGGTTTTTCTGCCTGCAACACATAGCTTTTGAGATGCACGAAGCGTGTATCCTTCACCAATTCATCCGTTACCTTTAAAGCATCCTGTCCGGTAAAAATCCAATTGCCCACATCATTCACGAAGCCTACGCGTCGTTCATACTGGTCAAAGAGATCAAAGAACGACATTAATTTTTGGACATTACTGTTCGCACTAGTCTGATCATTTTCAATATTTAACTCAATGTCATCTGGTAAGAGACGTAGTAAAGCTGGGATTTGGTCGGCAGACTTAATGTGATTGAAGTCTCCCAATGTCATCTTGATATAGCTAGCCCCTAACTGTTGTGCTTCACTAATATATTGTAAAAGATCGATATTTAACCGTTGATTGACGAACAAGTCTGTTGGCACTGAGTAGAAATAAACCAACCGATTAGCCAAACGTAGCTGATTTAATTGCTGTAGTTCTCCCATACCACCAGCATTATACTCACGACGAAGTTCGATGTTACGAATCCCTGTTGCCAGTAGATTCGTCACAATTTTCAATTGCGATTTTCCTTGTTCCTGCTGTTTCTGTGAAACCAATGTGTTCAAAACCAAACGATTACGATCAAACATGCGGACCACTCCTTTAAATTTAACTTAACTGCATCAAAAGTGGGTAAACGTTTTCCCAACACGTATACTATTACAAAATCTATTAATGTCAATAGGCTGACCATATTTTATATTTTGTTTGACACTGAGCAAGTTTCGTGGTTTAATATAAGCGTTTTCAAAAGGTAAACGTTTTCCCAACTTTTATCCTAGAAAACTTGAAACGAGGCGTTAGCTCATGCTCAACACAATTATTGGAATTTTGCTTATTCTCACCTTTGTCGGTTTCATTGTCTTTGTTATGCGCGGCGGCAATATTATGCTTGGCTTTCTGATTATGGCCATTCTTTGGACCGTCATCGGTGGCATTCCCTATAAGGTTGCCATCAACGATATTTTCTCTCAACCCGCTTTGGACTATGGCTCTACCATCATGGTTATTGTCTTTGGTTCCTGGTTTGGTCGTGTTCTGGTCGATACAGGTATCGCCGGCGAGATCAGCGAACAAACGGTTAAAATCAGCTACAAGCGTCCTATTTTAGCTACTATTTTAATTTGCTTTGTGACCTCATTCATCTTCACTAGTTCCTATGGTGTTGGCGCGGTTATTGCTATCGCCGTAATTCTGCTCCCAATTCTGCAATCATTAGGCCTATCCAAAAACGTTGCTGTGGTGGCCTTTGTCATGTCAATTGGGGCACCAATGTATGTAAACATTGTCATTATTAAGCAACTCCAGCTCTTTTTCCCCAAAGTCGTCTATGGTCCCAAGTACCTTGTTTACGGTTTCTCAGCTATGGCGGTTCAAATGTTAGTTGTCGTTCTCTTAATCCTGATCCATGCCAAATCTATTCACAAGAACGAACAGACACCCGCTCAGGAAAATCAGCCTACCACTGAGCATCCTCGAATCCCAAAAATCGCCTACGTTTTACCAATTTTCCCAGTCTTTATGAATCTAGCCTTTAACTGGCAACCCATTCCCGCTCTGATGATTTCAATTTTCTTAGTCTTACTTATCACGGGGCATCTTAAGAGTTATAGCGGCGCACTAACCATCATCAATGACACGATTCAAAAGGCCGTCTCCGATATTTCTGGTTTGATCGTCATGTTACTATTTCTGACTATGTTCAGTGCTGCCGCCGTTAAGAACACGGCACGGTTCAGTACCATACTGCAGGCGGTCGTCCCGCACAGTCCCATGGTACTTGCCATTGCATTTGGGATTCTCGCACCCCTAGCACTCTTCCGCGGTCCGCTCATGGTCTGGGGTGCTGGTTCCGCGACAGCCGCCGTACTTGCAGCTACCGGCTTCTTTAATCAATACTTTGCTTTTGCAGCTATTCTAGTTCCCGGCGTCTCCATCGCCATTTCAACATGTATCACCCAATCTTGGAATCTCTGGGTTGTTGAACACGTCAAGCTCGACGTCAAGAAATTTCTCATGACTGGGGTCCCCTATGGTTGGCTAGCCAGCATCATTAACCTACTCTTAGCTGCTGTTATGTTTAACTAATACTTAATTTGAAAGAAGCGTTCACCATGAAACTTGTTATCGGCACATATACTCAAGGAATCTATCAAACACACTTAACAACTAATGGCCTGATGCCACCCACTTTATTAGCCGACACCCCACAACCAACGTACCTGAATTATTCTCGAAACGGTTACTTATTTTCGGCAAATCAATCTGGCAAAGTTGGTGGTATATCAGTTTTTAAGGTCGACAACAATCGCTTAATTCCTTGTGACGATTGCCTCTCATTTGCTCCGGCACCAGTCCACCTTACCGTGGATGATGCCCATCACATGCTCTTTGCCAGTAATTATAATGGCGGCTATACTAATATTTATAGCTTTACTGCGGCTGGCAAGCTTCGGCTACTTGATTCCTTTCTAAACGTTGGTCAAGGCCCCCTACCACAGCAAAATACCGCTCACATTCACTTTACATGCTTGGCTCCCGATGGCCGCTTGCTGGTCTTAGACCTAGGAACGGATAGCCTCTTCACGTTCAATATCAGTGACACCGGCCAGCTTCAAGACTTAGTTGCAACGTACCACTTTCGAGCAGGATTTGGCCCCCGTCACCTCCGCTTTGATCCCGCAAAACACTGTGTCTTTGTGTTAGGTGAACTGGCCAGCACCGTCGCCGTTCTGAACTATGAAACAACCACCGGGACTCTCCACCAAACGCAACTCATTTCTACCATCCCCACTGATTGGAACGGCCAAACCGGTGGTGGCGCTATTCATCTCGCACACAACGGCCATTATCTCTACGTTTCGAACCGTGGTCACAACTCTATTACCGTATACCGCATCACCGGGCCTTCCACGAAACGTCAACTAATATTTACGCAAAACATCGCGAGTCAGGGGAACTTCCCCCGTGATTTTTGTCTAAGTCCTAATGATGATCACCTCATCGTTGCCAATCAAAAATCAAATCTATTAACAAGTTTCTCAGTCGATACGGTAACTGGAACGCTAACACCATCACATAATTCGGTACCGGTTCCCGAGCCAGTTTGTGTCAAACCCATTCCAGATTGATTCGAATTAGCGCTGATCTTTCGTGGCCAGTTCAACCATGATAGACTCGGCGCTTTTCAATTCGTCCCATTCAACTAATCTAAGGTATACTTATTGTTGAAGACTTAATCATGGGAGAATGTGACCACATGAAAAATAAACCAACCACTATTAAAGATGTCGCAAGAATTGCTGGCGTCTCCATTGCAACTGTCTCCCGTTTTCTGAATGGGCACTACGGCAAGATGTCCGCAACCACTCGTCAAACCATTGAACGCGTCATTCGAGAAAATAACTATCACGTCAATACGCAAGCAAAATCTCTGATTCAAAAAAGAACTTTCATTGTTGGTATGGTCGTTGCCGATATTGAAAATATCTTTTCATCTATTCTCTTCAAAGGAGCCGATACAGTACTTGAGAACGAAAATTATCAAATTCTACTTATGAATTCAGATAATTCGCTTGAACGAGAAAAAACAGAGATTGAGCGCCTTCTCGGTTTACAAGTCGATGGTATTATTCTTCAACCAATGAGTCAGAATTCAAGCGATTATCAGTTTCTTAAAGACAGCAATACACCCACCATTATCGTTGACCGTAAGCTCGAACCCCAAATTTGGACAGAGGTCACTACCGATAATTATGCCTATTCGAAAATGATCAGCGAATATATTTCTCGACTAGGCTACCAGCGGCTCGCCGTTATCAGTGAGAATATTCAAGATAACTCAGCGCGTTTTGACCGTTTTCAAGCAACTAAAGATGTTTGCCGCAAGAAGGGACTAGATCTACAACTGATTGAAATTAACAAGCAGACTTCCAACGCTAAAATTTACGCTGAAATTATGCGCGTTAGCGAGGATCTAGATGTAAAAACTGCTTTCTACGTTCTCAAAGGAACACTTCTGA
This sequence comes from Levilactobacillus andaensis, assembly GCF_016861695.1. Taxonomy (GTDB): domain Bacteria; phylum Bacillota; class Bacilli; order Lactobacillales; family Lactobacillaceae; genus Levilactobacillus; species Levilactobacillus andaensis. The sequence continues at coordinate 9,927 of NZ_BOLP01000006.1, forward strand.
TGCAGGTTGTTCGGACTCTATCTCAATACCATATCGCTTATCCTGATCAAGTCGGTCTAGCAGCATTTGACGATTGGGATTGGTCCACTCTAGTTCAACCACAAATCACAACCATCCAGCAAAATCCCCAAGACCTCGGCCAAACCGCTGCTGAAATGCTACTTAAATTATTTGTGCATGCAGATTTACCGATTCAATCTTTAATTGTTCCAAGTAGCTTTCAAATTAAACAGTCTTTGATAGATTAGATCCAGTAAAAAAACGAGAGTGGAACAAAAAACGATTAGCCAGTGAGTATTAAGGCTGATAACCGAATAATTCTGAGATTGAATTGTTTGATTATCAATTTCAGACGGACCCAGTTACTTTTATCACATGTTGTAGCAATATAAGTTCGGAGATAGCAAACGGAGTCTGGGGTTGTTTTTATCCCAGACTCTGTTTGTTTACTGACGTGTAGTCTTCAAGGTTGTTCTTCGACCTGGTTCTATTTCACACTCAAATCGACCCCACCATCTACATGGAACACTTGCCCGGTCACAAAGTCATTTTGCATCAGGTATAAATAGGCCGAAGCCACTTCTTCCTTAGTGGCGACCCGTTTCATCGGCACGCCTTGTGCAAAATTGGTTGCTTGCTGAACAACTTGATCAGCGGTCAACTCACGCCACAGTCCCGTTGGTGTCCAAGTCGGCGCGACCGCATTGACTCGCCAGTTGGATGCCATTTCTACAGCTAATACAGCCACCATCGTATTGATAGCCTGATTGCCGACAATGTCACCGGAAGCATCGTGAGGATGCCCTCCCGCACCGGATGTAAAAATGAGCGAACCGTGGTCGTTTAAATGGGCTGCCGCCACCTTTTCCAGTTGGGAGATTGGCAAAAAATTTATCTTCGATTGCCTGCCGAATGGTCGCCACAGAATTCTCTAAGAAGCCGCCACCCATCGTACCACCAAGAAATGACAGAACATGATCAAAAGCCGGGTGCATAGTAAAGAACGCTTCCAGCTGCTGAATATTCTGTGCATCCAGTGCCGTCCCCGTCACCACTTCACCAGCTGCCTTCAGTCGGCCTACCGCTTGAACAACGTGTGTTCGACTGTGCCCAATGACTTGGACGTGGTCGCCCATCGCCGCCGCTTGGCCCGCCACAGTTTGGCCAAATCCAGACGTACCACCAACAATTAAAAGTCGCTTATGTTCTAATTCCATAAGTTATCCCTCCTAAGAATCTTTAAGACTCATAATACATCCACCATTGGTCAAGACGAAACATCTCATCATCCACCTCAAATTGACGCTCCCTCCCATAAACAGTAAACTAATCAACATGATTACACGTTAAGGAGACGACCGCGTTAATGGAATGGTTAGCTTTAATAATTACTGGATTTTTAGTTGGTATCTTGGTTATTTCAACAGGTGGTGGCGGGGCCGCCATCTACCTGGGCCTATTGACATCGGTCTTCAACCTCGCACCCGCCGTTGCGGCCGCAACCTCACTGGCAACGGCTTTTCCCTCACTCATCGTGGGCGCATATGGCCACTATCGCACCGGACAGATCCATTTCAAGGTCGGTAACCAGATGCTGATTGCGGCAGTTCCGGCAACCATCGTCGGCGCCTTGCTCGCCCCGTACATCCCCACTACCATCTACACCTGGATTGTCGCCATCATCCTGACCGCGCTGGGCATCCAGATTCTCTACAAACGCTTCTTCAACCACCAAAATAAGCCGGCCAACCATCAAAACATCCAAGCCGTACTCTACGGAATTTTGAGTGGTCTCATGGTCGGCGTGGCCGGCCTCAGTGGCGGCGGTCCCATTATCGCTGGGCTCCTGGTCTTAGGTTTGGACATGATTCCGGCCGCGGCCACGTCATCCTACGTGCTGGTCGGCAACACCTTCGTCGGCCTGCTCTTTCACCTCTCAGCGCACAGCATCGACTGGTCGATTGGCATTAGCTTGATGATTGGGGCCATGCTAGGTGCCTTCTGTGCCCCACGCCTGCTTGCCCACATTGACCCGAAAAAGCTAAACACCTACGTGAAGCCATTTATGGGCATTCTACTCGTCTTCATGGGGCTGAAAATGATTCTCTAACATCAAAAAACAAGCGTTGTGCCAGCTCCCTAGTGAGTTAGCGCAACGCTTGTTTGATTCATGCCTACAGTCGCTTGAATTTAATGGTACAGGTTAATCTTGACGCTTCTTGCGGTAAACGAACGTACTACCTAAACCGCCGGCTAGCAACAGGCCTAGTGCTTGCAGCCAACCTTGGTGCGCCTCACCCGTTTGTGGCAACCCGGCCGATAAGCCCATGTCCTTCAGGAGTTGGGCCCGCATAGCCTGTAATTTGGCAACCAACGCGGTGTTGTGTGCGGCTTGTGCCTTGGCAATGGCGGCATCGATTCTATTCAGAACCGCTTCACCATCAGTGGCCGCATCGGGATCTTCTGCCTGTTGTTCGGCCTCAAAGTCGACCACTTCGTCTTCCAGTTCGCTCAAGAGTTCCTCTTCATCTGGACTCTCATGCTCGTAGTCCACATCGGTATCGGGCTCTTCGGTGTCAGGGTTCTCAGTGTTCGGCAATTCGGTGTCAGGTCCTTCGGTATCGGGGTTTTCCGTATTTGGTAACTCGACGTCTGGCTTGTCAATGTTTGGCTTGTCTGGGGCTTCGGGTTCCTCGACGTCTGGATTGTCAATATTTGGCTTTTCAGGTTCCTCAATGTTTGGGAGCTCAACGCTTGGCAGGTCAATGTTTGGCTTGTCTGGCGCTTCGGGCTCCTCAACGTTAGGCTTGTCAATATTTGGTTTGTCAGGTGGCTCGATGCCTGGTAACTCAACAGTTGGAATGTCGATATTTGGCTTGTCTGGGGCTTCGGGTTCTTCAACGTTAGGCTTGTCGATGTTTGGCTTGTCCGGCGCCTCGGGTTCCTCAACGTTAGGAAGGTCAATGTTTGGCTTGTCCGGCGCTTCGGGTTCCTCAACATTAGGAAGGTCGATGTTTGGTAACTCGTAGTCGCCCTCATTGTCCTTGTTATCTTGCAGGTCCCAACGGTGGGTCTCGGCGTTAACAACGACTTTGTCCGCAATGATGTTCCCGTCAATGTTTTGGTTGGCAATAACTTCTGCGGATGGCGCTAAGATACTTCCCTGGAAAGGACGGTCAACGGTGATAGTCCCCGTGTGTTGTTTGTCACTAGCCGTACTGTCATAGAAGTTCCACAGTAAATGGTTGTCCCCGAAGTCTTCCGTTTCCTGATTATCCCGGTCGCTACCGTCACTGTAGACCAGCTTGATTTGCGAATTAATCTTGTAGTCTTCTTGGCCACCGGTATCCACGTTAATAATGACGGTATTCCCATCGGCATCTGGTGATAAGCCGGAAATTGTCAGTGGCGTGTCCCCGTTCAGAACGTCTGGGCTTAAGTTGATGACGATATGACCATCGGCATCCGGTGTCATGTCACTCACGTCGATAACTCGATTGTTGCGATCGGCAAAGTCATCATTGGTATATGACGCGTTGCTGGTAGCTGTCGTCAACTGTTCGTTAAGGGCCTTAAGTTTCGCAAACTCTGCATCGAAGTTGATGTAAGTCTGCCCGTTTTGGTCTTGGTAAACTTCGGAAGCCAATAAGTGGTCGATGTCGGCCCCATTGACCTTTGGCCGGTTCGGATTGCTTAAATCAATTTCGATACCTTCACCAAAGATGACCTTGTTTTCCCGGGTATCCCCAGCGGAAACGAATGAGCTATTGGCAATGTTGACGATGTTCTGTATGTAAGAAATATCTTTATCAAGCAGTTCTTCAATAATGTTGGTCCCAAAGTTAACGTTCCCCGTCAGGTTCTGAACGGCTAAATTCCCGTTAGTGTGGGCATTCAGCTCAGCATCGCGCGCGAAGATATGAAATGCGGAGGAGACTCCCAGGATGTTGTTCAAATCAGGAAAGTCATCGTAAACGTCCCCACCGGCCTGAACCCCGCTCTCGGCATAAGGTTCCAGCGCCGTCGTGACGTTCGTGGTGTCTTCAAGTTCCTTAAAGATATCGTTGAGGTTTTGCTCATCAGTCGCGTTGTTCTCATTAGCAACGTCAACGTCAGGTGTGACTGCCGTATTGTCATCGATCGTTGGTGTATTGATCGTTGGTGTTTCAACTGGCGTCGTATCCTGTTGCCGCGTCAACATCGCTGGTGCGTACATCCGTTGAGCATGCTTAGCAGCCGCTGCACCGTCGTCATTCGTCTTGCTGGTCCCATCAGCCTTATCAGTCGTGCTCGTCTGATTAGCGGCATCCGTGTCGTTCTTAGTTGTATCTGACCCGGTCGTCGTATCAGCGGAGCTCGTAGTGGTGTCGGTCGTGGTGTTTTGGTCAACCTGACCATCGTTGCTGGAACTGCTGGTCGATGGCGTACTGCTACTGGTCTGGCTGGCATCCCCACTAGCCACTTGTTCTGAACTACTCGATGACTCACTACTGCTACCCGACGATGAACTACTCAAGCTCGTTGCCGGCGTACTACTGCTGTTACTGCTGTCGTTAGTATCAGCGCGGGCCGTAACCGTGGCCCCACCTAACGCCAACACAATGGCACAGGCGAAGACCCACTTGCGGCCATCTTTATACATCTTAAAATGTGTCCGTTTCGTTTCCATATCGAATTAATCCCTACCTTTCTAACTAAAAAGATTCCCTTCTCTATTTTCGTACTACTGGTAGAAACAATCAATATCAATAACGAAATTATTTCAAAAACAAACTACTTATGCCATAATATTTTCCCGCTTGTAACAATCTGCACAACCGTGGTAAAAATTATAAATAGCCGTTGAGATCTTCAATTCTCACGGTGTTGTCCCTCGGTTATATTATAAGTGTGAAGAGTGGTTATAATTTTTGTAAGCGCTAACATGATTGCTATTATTGACGCTAAACGATGCTTAGTCGCTAATGCTAAGCATCGATGACTGCCGCTGACAACTCGATAACCACTTAAAAAATACATTTGGAGGTCATAACATGAAAGGTTCAACGAAACTTCAGCCCCAAGATGTCATTGCGCCCATCGACCGACGACTTTACGGATCATTTATCGAACAACTTGGCCGGGCCGTTTACACCGGTGTTTACCAACCCGGTCATCCCGCTGCCGATGAAGAAGGCTTTCGGACCGACGTCATCGAAGCGGTCAAAGAACTCAACGTGCCACTGATTCGCTACCCTGGCGGAAACTTTCTGTCCCAGTACCGGTGGGAAGATGGCATCGGGCCTAAGGATCAGCGTCCGGTTCGTCTAGACTTGGCTTGGCGTGAACTCGAAACCAACCAGTTTGGCCTCCACGAATTCATGCACTGGGCAGACAAGGTCAACGCCGTACCGAACATGGCCGTTAACCTGGGGACCCGGGGCATTCAGGAAGCCGCCGACCTTGTGGAATACTGCAACTTCCCTAAGGGGACCTACCTCAGTGACCTCCGCCGCAAGAACGGTGCCGAAGACCCATTTGCCATTAAGACTTGGTGCCTGGGTAACGAAATGGACGGCCCTTGGGAAATTGGTGCCAAGACCGCTACGGAATACGCCCACCTCGCCAACGAAACGGCGAAGGCTATGCGACGGGTCGACGATTCCCTCGAACTTGTGGCCTGTGGGAGTTCTTCCATGGACAACCCAACGTTCGGTGAATGGGAAGAGACCGTGCTGGACGAATGCTACGACAACGTGGATTACTTATCGTTGCACCGTTACTACGGTTACTACAACGATGATGACCCGACTGAACTCGACAACTTCTTGGGTAAGAACCTCGACCTCGATGCCTTTATCAAGGGGGTCGTTGCCATGTGTGATGCCGTTAAGGCCCGCAAGCGTTCAACCAAGACCATCAACCTGTCCTTTGACGAATGGAACGTCTGGTACCACTCCAATGACGCCGACACCAAGGTCACCCCTTGGCAAGTTGGGCCGCATTTGCTTGAAGATGTCTACAATTTCGAAGACGCCTTATTGGTCGGCAGCCTGTTGATGACGCTGTTACGAAACGCCGACCGGGTTAAAATTGCCTGCTTGGCCCAACTCGTCAACGTCATCGCGCCAATCATGACGGACACGGACGGTGGCGTCTGGAAGCAGTCTATCTTCTACCCATTCATGCAGGTTGCTAACCACGGTCAAGGTGAGGTCCTAGTCGACCACAGCCAGTCCGCGACCTACAACTCACGTGAATTCAAGGACATTCCTTACCTCGATACGGTCTCCACTTACGACGCTGCCAGCCAAACGCTGACGGTCTTCGCCGAAAACAAACACCAGACCGATACGCTCGACTTTGATATCGACCTGACCGACTTCACGGTCGACCACTTGATCGAAGCCACCCAATTCTACGGCTACGACGTCAAGGCCGACAACCACGATGGCAAGATGCAGCTGCAGGCGTTGCCAGTCAACGCTAAGGACCACACGGCTAACGTGACACTCCAGCCATTGTCCTGGAACATGCTCCGCTTCAAGGTTAAATAGTCTTGAATACCGCCTGCGGCTGCCAGGGATTACGCCTGCTGTGGGGACGCTTCAGCCTGAGAAACGGGCTTCCGACTCGATTTTAAGCCACGAAAAAGCCGTGTCTTAAAAGTCGCCCGTGCTGTAAACTGGCAAAAACCGCCAGTTAACACCACCTCCACGGCTGGCTCCATCCCTGGCCTCCTCCGGCTAAGACTAGTTTTTACCCTTGATGGTCCTGGAAAATATCATCTGACTTTATCATCAACCAACTATTCACTTTTAAATTAATTGACCAAAATAAGCACTGAACTCGCTAGTCTGCGAATTCAGTGCTTATTTGTCTGACATTTTAATCGTTATAAGACGCATTACTCACCTTACAGCCCATATCTGGCGGCCGGTAAGGCAACGGAACACACTACGTTATCTAGTAAGTAATCCAGTACTGTAGCCCTGCGGCGAGGATGCCACCGACTAATGGGCCACACATTGGCACCCAGGCGTAATCCCACTCCGCATTACCTTTATTTGGAATCGGCAGGATAGTGTAAGCCAGACGGGGGCCCCAGTCACGGGCCGGGTTCAGCGCGAAACCGGTGGTGGTCCCTAAGCCCATCCCCACGACCATGATCAGAAGGCCGACGATGAATGGTTTCAGACCTTGGGTAAAGTTCCCCAAGTTGAGGAGAATAAAGACGAACGCCCACGTGGCAATCACTTCTGAGATAAAGTTGAACACGGGACTCTTGATGGCTGGGCGGGTCGCAAAAATACCGACCGTGTTCCCAGCAGCCTCATCAGGGGTTGCTTTGAAATGGGGGTAGAACTGCAGGACGACCAATGCTGCCCCCACAAATGCTCCCAAAAACTGGCCCAGTAAGTAAGGGACGACCTCGGCCCACGGGAAGTAGCCGAACACCGCAAAGCCAATGGTGACGGCCGGATTTAAATGTCCCTGTGACCCTAATAAACCAGCCACATAGACCCCCATCGTCACAGCCATTCCCCAGGCGACACACACAAACGTCCAGTTTGCGCCCTTCGCGTAGGTTTTATTCAAGTTGATACTAGCACCCGTCCCCGCACCGAGAACGATCAAAATCATGGTACCAAAAAATTCACCAATAAAGCCACTCATACTAAAAACACCCCTCAAATCGTTATGTAAAAAAATAAATGCTGAACTCAGTTTAACATAGGTAAAACGTTAACGGTGGGTTATTTTGAACCGCTTACACCAATTTGCGAAAACAAAACGGCCACGCTGCAGAAATGGCAACGTGACCGGTTTAATTTTGATCAGATTTACTTTTTAGAGGGAACTATGGTGCTTTTTAGCCATGAACTCCCAAAGAGACCTTCGCATACCGGGTCATCTGGCCCATGTCCCAAGCGGGTTCCCAGACGAGGTCAATGTCACAGTGTTCGACGCCAGCCACTGATAGTGCAGCCGCCGTAATCTGGTCGTTGAGCATATCACTTAGTGGGCAACCCATTGTGGTCAGCGTCATTTTAACTGTACACTTATTGCCTTCGACGGTGACGCCATAGATGAGGCCTAAATTCACAATATCAATCGTCAATTCCGGGTCAATGACCCCTTCCAGTGCTGTCATCACGGCTTCTTCAGCTTGTTCATTTTCAGCCATTTTTGTTCCCTCCTCTGACAGAAAAGCCGATAGCCAGTCTACCAGCTATTGGCCCTCCGTCTGTTACTTTTCATTTTTAGGTCATTGGTGCCGGGTTGAAGATGCAGATGTCATTGTAGAGCTTCAACCGTTCTGCGGCTGGCTTTTCACCACTCGCCACGTCCAGAATAAAGTTGAACAATTCCGTTCCGAGTTCTTCAACGGTCAGATCACCCGTGGCAACTTTACCAGCGTTAATGTCGATCAAGTCACTCCAGAATTCCTTCAAATCAGTCCGCGTGCAGACCTTGATGACGGGAGCCGCTTGCAGGTTGTAAGGCGTGCCCCGACCAGTGACGAAGACTTCCAGGCCCATCCCTGAAGCTAATTGCATTGGGCCTGTCGTGAAGTCCCCAGCTGGCGTCGCGTTAAAGATCAAACCACGTTTCGTTGGAATTTCACCAGCACTGACCACTTGGGAAATTGGCGCGGTCCCGGACTTCGCAATGGAGCCCATGGACTTTTCAACGATGGTGGACAATCCGCCCTTCCGGTTACCCGGCGTTGGGTTGGCTGAACGGTCAACGCCGCCCTTAGCCAAGTAGTTATCGAACCAAGACATTTCCTTAACTAACTTATTGCAGTTAGGTTGGTCCGGAATCCGTTGCGCGATGAAATTGACCCCATCACGAACTTCGGTAACTTCGGAGAACATGGCGGTCCCGCCACCAGCAACTAAGAGGTCGGAGGCGTACCCGGCGGATGGATTCCCCGTCACACCGGAGAAGGCATCACTCCCACCACATTGGAAACCAACGGACAGCTTGGACAATGGTTGCTCCGTCCGGCGATGAGTTTCCAAAATAGCCAGCTTCTTATCTGCCATTGCCATAATGGCCGTGATCATTTTTTCAAAGCCCTTGTAGTTCTGTAAGTACAAGAGGTTATCGTCATTGATGTCCTCAGGATCTAGGATCCGGTCCGGCGTCAGCTTTTCGCAGCCTAAACCAACGACCATGATCTGACCACCGAAGTTCGGGTTCTTCACGATGTTTCTAATTTCACGAATAGGAACTTTGGCTTCGGGCGCATCGATGGCAACCCCACAGCCATACTGGTGACTGACGACCGTGACATCATCCACGTGTGGATATTTCGGCAAGAGTTCCTGCTTGATGCGGTCTACGGCAATCTTCAAGACCCCGACCACACATTGAACCGTGGTCTGAATTCCCAAGATATTCCGGGTACCGGCGTACTTGTTGCCAGGAACGTCATAGCCCATAAACGTGGTCCGCTTAGGCTTTGGCAAGTCCTTGCGAATGTTCGTGCCGTAAGTCAGCTTGTTCAGGTCTGGCGACGGTGGTAATTCCAGACTGGTTTCATTGATCCAGTCCCCGGCTTGAATATCACTCTTGGCGTAACCCAGTACGACGCCGTAACGTAAGACGGCGTCCCCTTTGGCTAAATTGACCAGGGCAATCTTGTGGGCTTGGGGAATCTCGTCGTTGACGGTAATATCGCCCTTGATCTTGTCCCCGACGTGTAAATCGTGGACTGCAATGGCAACGTTATCGTTTGGGCGCATTTTCACAACATGTTTGAGCATGGATGCAACCTCCTCAGCTTAGAAACAACTGCTAAATTCGGGACATTTCCCTATGTAATGCAGTTTTACTGCTCGCTTCAAAGTCAGCAGCAGAGTCGCCGCCGTCTTCGTTAAGCGCTTTCAACTTTACAACTATAATGTTAATTCCTTCACGTAAGGCGAACAAGAGACAATCCGGCAAGGTTTTCGACAAAAGTTTAGTCAAATCAACAAAGGCGCTAGCGCACGCGAACCACTGCTTGTGCCCGGAAACACAGTTACGGCAGGTATTAAACCACATCAGTCTCCTCACGTCTTCCAACCCTTGTAATATGACATAGACGTGTACAGAACAGTAATGACAATGATATTGCCCCGCAACTATTCTGTAACCCAAAACGACTATCTTAGTAGGAGAAGGGTAAATAAAAACTTACATATAAGGGATGGCATTATTCAATGAAAATCAAACAGATCAGTTTGGCCGTGGCATTTGCCGCAGCCGTCGTACCGGCCCTGAGCCTGAACACTACTGCTCACGCCAACAGCACCAATACGATTGTCAGCACCACGCCGATGACCAATACCAGTTATGTCCGCAAGAGTGCGACTGGCTGGACGTACAATCTGGGTGGGACCGCCAGCAACATGACCTTTGGCAAGAAGACCCACTACCTGAAAAATTATCCCAACACGACTTGGCACGCCACGCAGAAGCGCTACATCGTTAAGAAGAATGGGGTTAAATATCTCTACTACTATGTCACCAATGGTCGCGGCACCGCTTCTGGCTGGATCTGGCACGGTTATTTGACCCCTAAGAGCTATGCGCACACCAACACGGTCAGTTCATCGACCACTGGCAATGGCAGCTACGCTTCAATTCTGAGTGCCGCCAAGTCACAATTAGGTAAGCCATACGTCTATGGTGGCAATGGTCCCAGCGCGTTTGACTGCTCCGGCTTCACCAAATACGTCTTCAGCAAGGCCCTCGGGCAAACACTCCCCCGGACCGCGCAACAACAGTATGACAGCTACACCCACGTCAGCGCGGCCAATGCCCAACCCGGCGACCTGATTTTCTTCGGGACCAGTACGGCCAACATCACCCACTGTGGGATCTACCTCGGTAACAACCAGATGATCGATGCCCAACTGCGCGGCGTCATCACCGAGGCCACCAACGTTTCCTGGTGGCACACGGTCGGCTACTCACGACCAGCTACTTTAAGCTAATTTTCTACGGTTCCAGGATTCATTCTCAAATAAACCCCACTAAAATTACCGGTAAGTCAGATAATTTTAGTGGGGTTTTCAGTCCGTTTACACAAAAAAGAGTCCAAGACCAGCGCCTTGAACTCCTTTTAACTCATTATTCTTCTATTAAGCTGGTGAAACGCCCAACTTGTTGCCGCCATTTAGAATCTTGAAGAAACTAGCCAGTTCCTTCTTCCGGTAAGCAGCAGGTACGAATTCACGAATGGTTTCGAGGTCAAACCCAGTTGCCAACTTGTTGCGGTCGACCACAATTGGGTTCTTTAAGATCCCCGGATTCTTTTGCAAGAGATCAACGAGTTCGTTCATCCCCATATCTTGAACGGAAGCGGGAAGTGCCTTGTAGGCCTTAGACCGCGTTGAAATCAGGTCGTCGGTCCCTTCTTCAGTCAGAGACAACATGTAAAGAATTTCGTCTCTCGTTAATGGTTGTTTTTTAATGTCACGGGCGGTGAAAATGGCATCGTGATTGGCAAGCCATTTCATAGCTTTAGTAACCGCCGTTGTTTTAGCATGAAAGTACATTTTGATCATATAGAATCGCCCTCCATTTGTTTGTCTTCGATGAGGTACTTCAGATTAGCACTCTTTTGTTTGAGTGCTAATTATGTTAATCATTGTACACCACATTAGGAAATGATGAAACCCATAACTCTCAGTATCGAGCACCTTTTAATACTTTCTCAAGAAACTCACTGGTTAGCGATGATCTATAAACCCCAACTCTTCGGGCTTAAACTCACTTTAACAGGTGAATGCACCGGTTTTGCGACCTAAATTTGAATTTTTTTTGAAGATGCTAAATGTTGCTCTATTAGTATTGTAACAGCTTACATTATTTTTTAAGTTGACGCAAATCAATTCTACGATTTTTCTCTAAAAAAGTTTCTACTGAACAAACTGATTAATTCTGACTAAACGGGACTGACGGGCTGGCAATCGACTATGAAATATTAGAATTGGCATAGAACGTACTGTGCTCAGCCGGCGGAATCTCTGGGGCCCAGAATACGGCTCGTTTTTTTGCTAAATTTCAAAAAAGGACTGCTCCGAGAAATCATCGATTTCTCGGAGCAGTCCTTTTCAATCCGTGAGTTGGGCGTCTTGTCCCGAACTCACGCTAACTTATCTCTATGAATCTAAGTCAAAAGCCAGTGCCCGCGTCCAGAGGCCATTTGCCATCTGGTAGTAGGTCGTGACGTTCCCGTTAGAATCGGTCCGCTTCGTCCGGTGCGTAATCGTTACCCGCCGTTCTGCGATGTCTGCCGTAGTCCCTTTAGCCTTAGCTAATTGCGGATCATTGAAAGGCAATGAGTAAACGGGGTAGATCTTCATTAAGTTCAAATCACGGTCGTAGACTTCCGTGTCGAATTTGTCGAAGTCCAAGGCGCCAGCGCGAATCCAGTACTTCGTCGTGGCATTCTTGCTGAAACGGATTCGGTACCATTTACCGGTATCGGCCGTGGCCCGCATATCAATGTAGACCCGCTGTTTCTTTAAACTCTTCCAGTTAAACTTCATGATGTTCCAGTTCTTGTGACCACGAACATGATTGTAAAGTGAATACGTCTTGTAGTTGCTTGCCAACTCAGCGTGTTGCGTGTTCAAGCCGCTGACATAGACTTCACTCTTGTTGGTCTGCTTACGCTTCTTCAACTTCTGTGACGTCGTTGGCTTAGGCTTTGGCTTGCTGCTACTTGATGCCGTGTTATCAACCGTCGTATCAGTAATCGTCTGTTGCGAGGTCACGTCCGTTGAAACGACCTTGCCCACGGTAATCTTGTTCTTACCGATGTTCATGCCGGATCCCGTCAGTGGGAAGTTACTGTCCACGAAGGTCGACCCCTTCTGTTGGGTGGTGACGTCGTTATTTTGAATCGTCACATCGGTCATCGGGTTGGCGGTGTCCTTCGTATCGAGGTAAACGTATTGTTTCGTTGGGTTAACATTGGTAAACGTGTTATCCGTAATGTTTAAGTTCGACATTTGGTAACCAGGTTCAGAATTATAGAGGTAAATGTAGTTCCCGGAACCTAACACGTGTTGGTTAATAAATTTGTTTCCTGTGATCCACAAGTTGGAAACGCACTTAAAGTGAATCGTTGCGACCCCATCATCCAATAATGGCTTCGGATCAACGACCGTGTTGTTGGTGAAGTACACGTTGTGAATAATCCCGGCAGCGCCGTGACCATAGACTGCGTGTTCACCAATTGGGTTTGGTGCGTAGGAATCGACCTGCCCGGACTTCTTTGAAACTGGCAGGAATTGGTTGTTGTCGACCGTGACATCGTAACTTGGTAAGTTGTCGTATTGGTCGCCAGGGTTCTTATGTGACATGGCCTTCTTGTTTGAATAATCGACCTGGATGGCTTCCTTAAAGTCTTGGGAACCATTAAACCCAGTAAAGACGGAATTCGTGATGTTCACGTCATGGCTCCCATCGATATCGATGTAGTGCCCAGTCGGTGATTCGGCATTATCGAACACACATTGGTCAAACGAAATGTTCTTCGCATGGTGAATACTTTGCGTGAAGACACTTTGACCGGCTGCCGTATTGTCTCCTTGGAACGTGGCACCCTTCCAAGTAACGTTACTGATTCCGCCATCGTAGCCCGCTTCAGGACTTGGATAGACGAAGTTCACTCGGTTGCCGTTCGTAATCCGGAAAACGGCTCCCTTATCAAACTTAAAGGTCATATTTGAATGCAGCACAATGTTGCCCGCATCAAACACATAGGTCCCTTTTGGAACGTGCACCGTCACGGCACCATTGTTCCACTTGTCAATCAACTTCTGTAGAGCGTCGTTGTTACTCGTCTTGGAATCACCGGTCATGCCTTGATGAACGGCGTTGACCGTGGTATCAGCGTAAGCAACAGTTTCCCCAGTGGCTAGTCGTGGTGTTACTGAATTGACATTTAGTCCCAGTAACGTTGCTCCCACAGCAACCGACACGAACAGGCCAAGTTTTGCCCTCAATTTCAAAAAATCCCCTCCAGTTCCAAATTCTTTCCATCGGTTCCATTATAAGCTAAGACATGAAAGCGTTGGGTCATCTTAACCTAATTGTCACACGATTGAAAGATTCCGGACGTAAAGGGGAATCATTTTTTAATTGTAAATTAACTTGGCTTTACATTAATTTAGCGATGTCGTCATGTAAACCGTTTAAACGCGTAACCACTTGGCCACGAACTTGCGTGTAAACTTTAACACCATCTGGCGTCAACTTTAAATTGTGTTGGCGACGGTCCACTTGTGACGCGATGCTTTCAATCAAACCAGCCCGCAGTAACCGCGAGATCTGACCAGAGATCATCGACTTAGACACACCGATCTGTCCGGCAAATTTTGTCGGCGTGAAATCTTCACGTTGATCGGTGATGGCGTGTAACAGGTTAAATTGTTCCAGAGAAATTGTGATATCCTCCGTTTTGATCGTCGTTACTGGCCGCATAATTTTTTGGAGTTGTGAGAACCATTCCAAGGATTGGTTTAAATCGTTAGTTTGCGTCATTGAATTACTCTTCCTTTCCACATTAAAGACTAGGGGGACCAGAACCAGTAGCTGTTACTATTCTGACCCGCTAACCATTCATTATAGCCCTTATTTTCAGTCTTTATGTTACCGATTCATTAATAGTTTATAGCATTACGAATGAAAAAACTAGTGATTGCAATCAATTTGTTATATTTACACCAAACTACGGCATTGAATTCCCCGTAGCAACCCCTTATGATTAAAGTTAACAATATTTAAACTTTAATCAATTGAGGGAGACTGGTATGACACAGATTAAAATGATTGCAACCGACGTCGACGGGACGTTCCTAAACGACCAGCGACAGTACAACCACGACCGGTTCGCAGCACAACTTGCCCGCTTAAAGACCGCCAACATCCGTTTCGTGGTCGCCAGTGGGAACCACATTGGCCATTTACACAAGGTTTTCGCTGCTACCCCCACCGTGCAGACGTTCGTGGCCGAAAACGGTAGCCTGATCATTGACCAGCACCACACGTTGTTCGAAACTCCGGTGCCCACGGATGTCGCCCATGCTGTCGTGGACGCTCTAATGACCGACGACACTTTGCGGCCCCAAGCATTCCGGTTATCCGGTGCCCACGGGACCTACGTGAGTCGTGACAGCAAGCCGCTCGACCTGGATGCCCAGAACTATTTCTTTAACAACTTGGTTACGGTCGATGACCTCCGCGATGTCGAAGATACCATCTACAAGGTCAACGGTGAGTGGCCTCACAGTTCGGTTCAACACGTCGTTGACCAACTGAACACACGGTTTGCCGGTCAGGTTCACGCGACTCCCAGTGGCTTCGGCAGTATCGACATCATCGCACCACACATGAATAAAGCTGTCGGTGTGACGCAACTCGCCCAATCCTGGGGAATCGATCCTAGCGAAGTGGCTGCCTTTGGTGACAACGGCAACGACAAGGAAATGATCGCCCACGTTGGTCTCGGTGTTGCGATGCGTAACGGCGCTGAAGACGTCCGCAACGTTGCCGATTTGGTAACCCCTACCGATAATAATCATGATGGTGTATTAGACGTTATCGATGCTATTTTAGCAGGTGAAGTTTAAAGTCACCTAAACCTTTCAGTCATTGACCTAATTTGGTCGGTGACTTTTTTAATTCACCCACAGTAGCCGAGCCACTAGCCGATACATCTGGCGGGCCGAGTGTAACCGACCGTGGCCTAAACCGGCAACGTGATGTTCGTGGTAACGGACGGCACTGCCAGCAACGATCTGCCGTAGCGCCGTGACCTGCTCGACCGGAACCGAGCCATCCGTATGCCGCCCAGGAAGCGTGCCATAGACGTTAAAGAGTTGCGCCTGTTCGTTGGCCCGTAACTGGTGGCGTGCAGCTCTCAGACGCTCAAATGTGGCGTCTACGGGGTGCTGTGCCGTTCCTTCGTCCACCGGTGCCCCAAGTAGGACTAACCGGTGTAACCGGGGAACATTCGCGGCCGGGCCATGTAAGACCAGACTGTTCACGGCTGCACTGCCACCCCAGGAATGCCCCACCAGGTTGTATTGGCGAACGCCATACTGCCGATAAAGGTCCCTGAGAATCGCCGTGATCCATTGGACCTGTGGCTGATAATCCCGCGTCAGGCTGTGATCAAATAACACCTGAATCAGGGGATTGGTCGCCTCTGGATCCCATTTTCCAGAAAAATGACGTCTACCAGCCCAGTCGACGCGAATCGTGGCCACCTTGTGTCCATAACCGTGCCGCGCGAACCAGCGTAACATCCCATTATAGGTCACTGCGCCGCCACCCCAACCCGGAATAAACAAGGTTGGTGTCGCCGCGTAGTGGACGTTCGGCCGCCGCGTTGCCAACGGTTCGGGGCGCCCCGGCCGACTTATCAACCGCAGTCCCAGCCCACTCATCAGGCCCAGTACCGCAGCTACCTGCCATTTTTTGTTCATGTTCAACGCCCCCAGTAGCTCACTTATTATGCCAGTTATTTTGATTGTGCACAAGTAAAAATTAGTTTAGTCAACATTTATGCTAGTTAACCTTTACTAACTAAAATTTATCCGCATAAACCAATAAATGCTAAATAGCGTCATCATTAGTAATTTGACTAATTTTGTCCAAATCTAGCCGTCAATTATTGATTTTTGCCGGAAGTTCAGTTGACAGTTGTCCGTATAAAAATTTATAATAGAGCTAAATATGAAAACGCTTTATTACATTAGAAATCGAGGACTTACTATGCAAACTACGACGAAACATTGGGATACGTATCAAGATCAAGCTGTGACTGAGTATGCGATTGAAAACGACAATGGCGTCAAACTGGCCGTTTTAAGCTGGGGAGCAACGTTACATGCCCTCTCCGTACCAACTGACAAGGGCGACAAGAACCTGGTCCTGTCTTACCATAAGATGGCCCACTACTTGGACAACCCCTTCTACGTTTGCATGGGCATTGGCCGGACCGGTGGGCGCATCACCCGCGGAACCTTTCCCCTGAATGGCACGACCTACAACGTTGACACTAACGAAGGTCGTAACACGCTTCACGGTGGTCCTCACGGCTTCAACACGGTCAACTGGGTCGGCGAATTAGATGCCAGTGATCCTGAGATTGCCAAAATTGTATTGACGCACACATTTAAGTCTAGTGAAGATTCTTATCCTGGTGACTTGACCGCCAAGATGACGTACACGTTAGACAACCACGATGAGGTCACGCTGACTTTCGAAGCCAACTCGACCGACACCACGCTGTTCAACCCAACGTCTCACTGCTACTTCAACCTGAGTGACGACCAATTGATCTCCGGTCAGACGCTGCAGGTCAACAGTACGGAGCACTTGGACCTCGACGGTGAGAAATTGCCTACTGGGAAGATGGTCGCCAATGCTGGCACCCCATTTGACTTCGCCCAAGGCCAAAACCTCGGCCAAGCCATTCGTGGCATGCAAGACATCCCTGAGAAGGGCTTTGATGACGTTTATCACGTTACCCCAGCCGCCGACCAGACAATTGCCAAATTGACCGACCCACAATCGAACCGGTCATTGACCATCAAATCCGATCGGAACGCCTTGGTCGTCTTCACCGCCAACTCCTTCACGTCAAACATGAAGCTCGCTGCCGGTGCCGGCCAACCTTACATGGGGGTTGCCCTCGAACCACAAACGTTGCCAGACTCACCGAACCATCCAGAATTTGGCGACATCACCTTACCTGCTGGCAAGACGCAGAGTTACCAAATCAAATACGATATCACTTACTAAAAATGCAAATGCAAGTGAAGCGCCCGCACACCACCCTGGTGTGGGAGCGCTTTTTGTCGTTATCATCATGTACACTAGGCCGCTAGTCGTGACAATGTCAACCTTATCTAACCTAAACATTAAAACTAGCTAATAGTAAAACCACAGTTCTTCAATTAGTCTATCATACGATTTTTGAGAAGTACACTAAAAATCGCCCAACCCCTAAACTATTTTACCGTCTAACCGCCGAGTCGAGATAATTGACAGTTTTAAGCGCCCATGCTAAGTTAGTAAAACGTAATTATTATCATTTAATGTGCTTGAATAGCGACTCTAAAAACCGGTGACATCCATTGTTGGAGGTCCCACAACTCGTTTCATCATCTATTAATAAAGGAGACTTCATTCATTGGCAAAGAAATCAAAAATTGCGAAAGCACAACGCATCGCTGCAACCGTTGATCGTTACGCAGAACGTCGCGCAGAACTCAAGGCAGCCGGCGACTACGCCGCATTGGCCTTACTCCCCCGTGACGCTTCACCAACTCGAATCCACCGGCGCGACCACCTAGATGGCCGGCCCCACGCCTACATGCGTAAGTTTGGCCTTTCCCGTCTGAATTTCCGAGAATTGGCTCACGCTGGGAAGATTCCGGGCGTTAAGAAGGCCAGTTGGTAGAGTAGAGTGTGGAACAAGGCGGTTAACTCCTGAGCATTAACGTCAAGTAGTGCCCAACCGGGGAACCCGGTTCGGTACTACTTGGGGTTAAGCGCAGGGAGTTGCCTTGTGGAACACGTTTCCACCATGTCACCTCAGTGCTCCCAACCCTGACACCCCGCGGAATCACGGTTGCCAGCACCCCATTTACCACAGACAGTCGCCCATATTCCGCGATTGTCTGTGCCAAATACAACCCAAATCACCCGTAGCAAACGACCATGACTTAGCCGTTTGCTGCGGGTTTTCTATTGATTAATCGCCACGCCATATCTGCCACGTGTATAATGAATAACATATGGTACATAACTGATTGCGACGTCTTCTAAACGATCAGCCCCGCACCTCATCCAATCAATCTAAAGGGAGTTTTCAAACATGAGTGAAGTTTTAACGGTTCTCCGCGAGTTCGACCTGTTCGGTGGCGACTCATCACAGTACGGCATCGAAACGCCCAAGATTAACGCCCAATTTGTCGGCGTCGCCCCAGCCATGGTCTTCGACGTACACAACCAACCCAAGCTGGCGCGCCAGACTGAACGGCAACTGCGCACCATCGAAAATGAAATCCGCGACCAATTCCACGTTGAAATGGTCGACATGGGCGGCGGTGACATCAATCAGACCTTCCAAGTCTTTCAAGCGATGATTACGATCTTCAAGCAACGGGTCGAAAAAGAGCTGCTCATCGACAATCAACTTGAACTGGAAAGTCTGACCACCAGCGGCGAATGGCTCCTCTTCTGGCACGAAGACGCGCCCCTGGTTAAAGCCAAACAACAGCAACAGGAAAATCTGCCGAAGGACTTCTAGTTGATTTGAAATAGTCGCACTCCGGCTGCCAGGGATTCCGCCTGCTGTGGGGACGCTTCAGCCTGGAAGAACACCAGTCTTCTCGCTCCCCCCCTGGCCTCCTCCAGCTCAAATTGATCTCACCACTACATTGAGTAGATTCCAGAAACACTAAAACTTTGTCAGCGGCTCGTTCATTGCCAATGGGACATCTCTAGTGGTTGGCGGTAACCATACTAGATGCATTACCACAAGCCCTGACATACCACGTAATTCATGGTCACCTTGATTCCCATCAGATGTCAGTCAAACTTATCACAAACAACAATCAATTCAACCATCTCAATAACTATCTTCACACAAAAGAAGCGCCTCACCAACCCTAATCGTTGGTGAAGCGCTTCTTTTGCTTCTAAGCTGTGACTCGAATCGTTGTCAGCCCTGACCGATTCAAGATTTATGTTGTATTTTTACTTTAAAGCGTCAACAGACCAGTCGTCTGACTAGTTTGTGGATGATTACTTTAAACAATTACTGGTAGTCGTAGGCTGTTGGGCACAGAATCCTGTGGATGGCCTCTTAAGCCGAGCGGTTTTCTCGACTTTAGAAGTCTGGCCAAGCTTTAAGACTCGCTTTTTGAGGCTTAAAGTCGCCCTGAAGACTCGTGTTTTTCGAGGCTTCAGGTCTGCCTCACAGGATGGCGTGCCCAGCAGCCGGAGACGGCTAAACCAAGTGATTATTTCAAGTTAACATCCGCGCCGGCGACGTCGATGGTGAGTGGGTCGCCGCTGATCAGCTTGAAGTGAGGACCATCAGCGTGAACACTGACTTCGATCAAGCGACCATGGAAGACCTGACGGAACGTGTAGCTAGTCCAAGTCTTAGGCAAGAATGGATCAAAGTGGAGCTTGCCATTACGAACCCGCATACCAGCGAAGCCTTGAACAACGGCAATCCAGCCACCGGTCATGGCCGTGATGTGCAAGCCATCCGTGGTGTCATTGTTGTAGTTGTCCAGGTCCAACCGTGCCGTCCGTGAGTACAATTCGACGGCCTTGTCTTCGTAGCCCAAGTCGGAAGCCAAGACAGAGTGAATGGCTGGTGACAGGCTAGATTCATGAACCGTCAGTGGTTCGTAGAAGTCGAAGTTGGCCTTCTTTTGAGCTTGCGTGTAATCGTCGATAAAGTCCCAGATACCTTGGAGCACGTCCCCTTGCTTGATGTAAGGCGAACGTAAAATTTTATCCCATGACCAGTGTTGGTTGATTGGCCGTTGGTCGGCAGGAATCGAACTGGCTGGTTCGATATCCTTGTCGAGGAACCCGTCGTGTTGAACAAAGATATTTAAGTCCTTGTCATATGGCAGGTACATCCGGTCGACAATGTCTTGCCACTTAGCCTTTTCTTCATCAGAAACGTTAAGCTTCTTGGCAGTTTCCTTGTCGACTTGGCCCAAGATCTCCAGCGTGTACTTCAACGTCCATTGGGCCAGCATGTTCGTGTCCCAGTTGTTGTCGACGTTGTTTTCATATTCGTCAGCACCCGTGACCCCGTGGATCATGTACTGCTGGTTCCGCTTGCTAAAGTGAACCCGGTCGGCCCAGAAGCGAGACATTTCGCTCAGGACTTTGGCCCCTTCATGCAAGACGTAGCTGGTATCGCCGGTGTAACGCGTGTAGTTGTAAATGGCGAACGCAATGTCCCCATTCCGGTGAATTTCTTCGAAAGTAATTTCCCATTCGTTATGGCATTCGATCCCGTCAAACGTGACCATTGGGAACAGTGCCCCATTTAAGCCTTGTTCCTTAGCGTTGATGTAGGCGCCATCGAGTTGCTTGTAGCGGTACATCAACAGGTTGCGGGTAACCTCTGGATTCGTGATCCCGAGGTAAACGGGAACGGCGAAGGCTTCGGTATCCCAGTAGGTCGCGCCACCGTACTTTTCGCCGGTGAACCCTTTTGGCCCAATGTTCAAACGAGAATCTTTCCCATAGTAAGTGGAGAAGAGTTGGAACAGATTGAAGCGAATCCCCTGTTGCGATTCGTCGTCACCCTTGATGATGACGTCGGACTTTTCCCAACGGGCAGCCCAGACATCGGTGTGGGCTTGGAGAAGATCGTCGTAGCTTTCCTGGGCAACCTTGTCGCTCAGGTCATGCATAGCGGCGGTCAATTTTTCTTGCGTGTCGTAATCACGAGAGGTCACGACGATAACCCGCTTTTCCAGCTGGGTTGCGGCTTGGGGGGCTAAGCTGCCGGTATAAGCCGTGACAACTTCCTTATCATTCGGCTGGGTAACGGCGACATTGCTGAGGTCCGTGACCATCCGCATTTCCATGCCAGAAGTGAATTGTGGCGTGCCAAATGGGTTTGGCGTGGTCTTAGCAACGATGCTCCCGCTATCGGCTTGTTGGTCGGTCGCTAAGACGTCCCAGAAGCGTTCGTCGTAGTTGGCTTCTTCGTTCTTAACGTCGGCGTCAATGCTTGGCTTGATGGTGATGTCAACGTTGGTGTCGCTGAGGTTCTTGACACTGACCCGTTGAACAGAAAGCTGTTGTTGGCTAACACTTAAGAACCGTTCGAATTTGAAGGCAACCCGCGTCTTGCCCCGTTCGAGGGTAAATGACCGGGTCAACACGGCCGACTTCATGTCGAGGTCCAGCGTGAAGTCGCTGATTTGATCCTTGGCAAGGTCGATGGGATCACCGTTGACCTCAATTGGTAATTTGATGAAATTGACGGCGTTGACAACCTTCCCAAAGTACTTCGGATAGCCGTTCTTCCACCAGCCGACCCGGGTCTTATCTGGATACCAGACACCACCCAAGTAGATACCTTGGAGGGAGTCGCCACTGTAACCTTCTTCAAAGTCACCACGCATCCCCATGTATTCATTACCAAGACTGGTCATGGATTCCTGGAGGCGCTTATCTTTGGGGTCAAACGTGTGGGTAATAACGTTCCACGGTTGCACTTCAAAAATTCGTTTCATGCTAAACATTCTCCTTTTCTACGATTCGACTGCGGGTTGCGACCAATGATGCCGGCACAATCCCTATTGTAAATTTTAATTGACTAAAGTAAGTTAACGCATGCTGTTCGCACTACGGCTCAGATTGTATTTAACCACAACAACTATTGAAAAGCCTACGCCTTGTACATTACTGTCCAAACGATAACAACTTTTAAAATTACTCTTTCGGTTGTCATAGAACTCAAACGTAAGCCGAGAGGCCGTCAAATATAGGCTCAGGCGCGTCGTTCTGCTTAGTCAGCGTTCTTGGCTGGCTTAGCAGAACGACCAAGCTTGAAGACTCGTGGTTTTCGAGGTTTCAAGTTGTGTCCGCACCGTTCCAGCCTATATTTGACGGCCGGTAAGGCGAAATAACCACTAGGTCGCCCAATTTTAGTACGTTTCTCAATGGAATGTGCTTGTGACGACCAAACGCTAACATCGACCCATACAACTCGTATCAGTTAATGTTAACGTCTGTGGTTTTCTTTTTAATTCACGCTAAGCGCGGTAAGTTTCCTTGATGGCGAAGACAGACAAGGCACCAACGGCCATGACGATCCCACCTAACAAGAACATGTTGGCTTGGGCACCACCCAATAATGGGAACAGTGCGAAGCTGGCTAACGAAGCCACGATTTGTGGCAAACAGATTGATCCGTTGAACAAGCCCAAGTAAGTCCCCATGTGCGCACCGGATAAGGCGTTGGTAACCATGGTCAATGGGTAAGTGTTCATCGCAGCCCAAGCAATCCCAACCAAGATGAAGGAAACGATCAAGGCGTATTGATTGTGCAGGAAGAAGACGGAGATAAATCCAAGGGCACCTAAGCCCAAGCTACCAGCGTAACCCAACTTGTGGAATTTGTTAGGTAACTTAGCTAACAGGTATGACCAAGCAACGGCAGCGATAGATTGTACGGCGGCCAAGACCCCGTACCAGTTCCCAGCAGCCTGATAACCAGCAGAAGCGGCGTTCGTCGTGTGCCAAACGTTAGAAGCAATGGCACCGGCTGAGTAAGTCCAAAGGTATTGGAAGGCAACCCAGCAGAAGAATTGAACTAAGGTAACGGTCCAGAAGACCTTTGGGGCGGACTTCAGTAACGTCCACCAGTTCCCACCTTCAGCGTTATCTTCCTTGGTGATCCCATGGTATTTCGCATAAGTATCTGGATCGTATTCCTTGACCCGGAAAATGGTAAACAGACTCGTGATGACCAAGAGAACGGCACCCACGTAGAAGGCAACCTTAACCGTTGAAGGAACGACACCCTTGCTGGCCGTGTTGGCGATCCCAATAGCGGCGAACAAGAATGGCAAGATGGCGGCTAAAACGGCACCCGTGTTGGATAAGAAACTTTGAATCCCGTAAGCGTAACTCTTCTGGTCATCGTTGACCATGTCCCCAACCATCATCTTGAATGGTTGCATAGCAACGTTAGACGACAAGTCCAGGAAGGCCACGGTGATGGCCCCGAAGAGCAAGGCCGCTAATGAGGCATAACCAAAGCCCATACTTCCTGAATTTGGCAACAGACACATCACGATAACCGCGACGATGGTCCCGAGTAACAGGTAAGGCAACCGGCGACCACCAAATTTTGGTGCCCAAGTCCGGTCGGAATAATACCCAACGATTGGTTGAACAATTAATCCAGCCAGCGGTGGCAAAATGAAGAACCACCCTAAACTGTTCGGGTCAGCCCCAATGGTCTGGAAAATCCGACTCATTTGGGAACTCTGTAATGTAAAGGCGGTTTGGACACCTAAATAACCAAAGTTGATCATCCAAATCGTGCTAGCAGACAGTGTTGGCAAACCACTTTTATGCTTTTCAGTTGGTGTAGTGGTTGCTGTAGCTGCGTTTTCTGACATACGACTACCTCCTCAAACTCATTCATATCTTTTGAAATATAATGGCAAATCACTTAAGTACATGTGTTATTATGGCACCGCTTTCATTTTAATGCAACCGTTTGCGCAAAACTTTTTTTCAAGAATCGGTCTACTTTTTCCAAGCCGTGACAATTAAAAAAGGCCCGCCCGTTGGCTTCACCGCCAATCGAACCGACCTCAAAAATTTATTTAATTTCGTATGGAATTTTAATCTGACCGGGTGTTGCCGTTTCCAATGGCTCGCGGTCGCTGAACAATAAGGCCACGGTTGCTGACCCCATCTTCTCCGGGAACAAATTGACCGAGTGTAAATCCGCATCGGTCAAGCCGGCCGGTAGTGACTGGTTGAAGCTGACGATGGGAAAGTGCCGCACGCCGAACTGTTCACGCACCAACCGATAAAATTCAATCGCGTTGAAGTCGTCGGTCGCCATGATCCCATCAATTTCTGGATGTTGTTTGATGAAGCGACTGACGCGGTCGAGTGCCCCCAACTTACAGGTCAAGGGTTCGACGTTAAAACTAGCGGCGACCCGTTCGTAACCGGCGCGGCGTTGCTCCTCATAGGCCCAGTCATGACTGGATTCAACGAAGACCGGATGCTTGACGCCCAACTGATTCAAGAGAAAATTGGCGCCCCCGATACCAGCCTGGAGGTTATCGTTGTCAACAAAGTAGTCGTTGGCGTTGTCGACTGGTTGACCAATCGTCACAAACCGCAGTTGGTTTTGTCGCAAGAAGTTGGCGATGGGATCGTCTTTGTGCGCGTAGAAAAGGATGAACCGCTTGATTTTCCCCTGGGCAACCATCGACTTGACGTTTTTTAACAGGTCATCGGCCGTTTTACTGATGGCTACGGACAACACATAATGCCGCTCAACCAACTCCGCATTGATTCCCCGCAACAAGTCAATGTAGAAGGGATTCTCCGGCTGGCTGTGCTCAGCGGTCGGAAAGACGACCCCCACGGCGTTCGCTTCCCCGGCAGTTAGATTTTTGGCGTTATAGTTTGGTAAATACCCCTCAGCGGCGGCTAACGCCTGAATGCGTTCACGAGTCGCCTGGCTGATACGCGGATTATTATTAAGCGCCCGCGAGGCAGTCGAGACCGACACCCCCGCCTTGGCAGCAATATCACGGATAGTTAACATTTTAATTTCGAAGCTCCTTATACGCTTAGACAGTTCCGGACGTCGACCACGAGATAACCACATCATCCCCGTTACCACTTGGCCTGACAAACGGCTGAAACTCGGGCCATTGCGCTTAAACTGACTGGCTGGCCACCATACTCTTAATGCTTTAAATCTTACCATACAAGCGCCCCCATTGAAACTCTTTCCCATACGGGCCGAACGATTGACCCCCGTTTTGTTCGGTAAGCTTCTTTGGCTGGTGAAAATTCAGATTGATTAGATATGGCCGTGCTCCGGCTGCCAGGGATTCCGCCTGCTGTGGGGACGCTTCAGCCTGGAAAACCACCAGTCTTCTCGCTCGCTTTTAAGCCGCGAAGAGAGTGGGACAGAAGGCGGTTAGTCAATGAGCATTAACGTCGATAGACGAATAATCCCGGTCTTGGATTGTTTGTCTATCGGGGTTAAGCGGAGTTGACTGCCTTTTGTCGCACGTTTCCACAATATACGTTCGGAGCGCAAAACGGGTCTGGCCGCATCCCTGGCCTCCTCCGGCTCTGAATGTGCTTCGACATAACAGCCGTTTAGCCCACTTGAAATTCCCCCGCCAATATCATTGTCAATAGTACTCTCCCATTGATTCAGCCCACATACTGGCAAGACATTTGGCATAATCAGGTTTCAACTGCAGATAGAAAAGACGTTGTGACTATCCAAAACGGACAATCGCAACGCCTGCTTTTATTGAAAATTTTATTTCTCGTTCCTTTGCGTTTTGCCGTGGCGCGTTGTGATGCCGGCATCGGGATTCAGCGGCAGGGTCGTCACAAATTGACTCCCTTGAGGCTGGTTTTCCTTGACCGTAATTGTGCCGTGGTGGAGATTGACGATCCAATGGGCGATCGATAGGCCGAGCCCGTTGCCCCCAGTTTGACGACTACGAGAGGTGTCGACCCGATAGAATCGGTCAAAGATCCGTTGCCGGTCACCGGCCTTGATGCCGATACCCTGGTCGGCCACAATCAGCTGCCATTTCCGCCCGACCAACTTAGCCGAAATCGTAATGGTGCTGTCGCGGGGCGAGTATTTCAACGCATTATCGATCAAAATATTCATGAGTTGGTGAATCAAGCTCTGATCCAGCGTAGCCTTAAAATCAGTCACGGGGGACAAGACCAGCTTCTTCCCCTGACTCGCGGCAATTTCGGTATACGGTTCCACGGTCTGCGTCAAAAATGGCACCACGTGGGTGACCTCAAAGTTCGTCTGGAGCGTGTTGGAGTCAGAACGGGCTAACGCCAGTAGATCCTGCGTCAGCTTCTGCAACCGTTGACTTTCACTATTGGCAATGGCGATATTTTCCGCCTGGTCGATGATTTTATCGTTCGGCTTTGTCAGTAGGATCTCCAGCTTGTTTTGGATGATGGTCAGGGGCGTCCGCAACTCGTGCGCCGCATTCCCGACGAACTCGGTCTGACGACCCCATGACTTCAAAATTGGCCGCATGGTCATCCGCGACATCCAAATGCTCATGATGATCGACAGGAGCCAGAAGACGCCCATGGTGATCAACATGACCCGCACGAAGTTACTCATGGCGGCCTTTTGTGGATCAATATTTTCCATAATTAAAAGATACCGCCCGGCAACCGATTTATCCGTGTTACTCTTGGGCACTTTCACCAGTAATGTTCGGAAATTATACTTGCCACCCACCACAATGGTATGTAGCTGGCCAACCTGGGTCTGATTCAAGGTGATTCCCCGCAAAGTGTCATAGCGCGACCCCAGTTGAGACTTATTCATAATTTTCCCAGCATCGTCAAAAATCAAGGTGGTCGTGATAAACGGATGAATCGTCTGTTTTTGTGCCTGCATCGCCTGCTGGTTATGCTGCGAGAACGGCTGGAGTTTGTTCGTATTTTGCTTGGGTGGTCCCGCCAGCCGAGCCGAACGTTCCACGCGGAGTGCCTGGTCCGTACTAGTCAACATGGCCCGCCTAAACAGCACGAACACGATGACCCCCAGCAGGATAAAGATGATGGTGAAACCAATAAAACTGCTGAGAAACAAGCGTCGCCGCTGGGCCCGATTGACCTTATTGCTCATCTGGCGCCTCCACAATGTAACCCGCATTACGAATGGTCCGCAATGACAGGTCACTGCCGGCGTGCTTGAGCTCCTTTCGCAGGTTACTCATATACACCTCGACCACGGAGAGACTGGTCTCCGAGTCAAAACCCCAAAGACGATTAAAAATTTGCTCCTTGGTGATGATTGTTCCGGGATTGGCGATGAGGTATGCGAGCAAGTCAAACTCCCGCCCCTTGAGCGTCAACGGCTCACCGTTAAACGTCGCCAAGTGCCGGCTAGTATTGATTTCCAGCTGGCCTAAAGTAATGGTGTCACTATCATTCAGGTGACCGGTACGCTTCAGCAGCGCCTTCATCCGGGCAAGTAACTCTTCTCGGTGAAATGGCTTGGTCACGTAATCGTCGGCACCATCATTGAAGCCCCGTAATTTATCGGCAATCGTATCTTTGGCGGTCAAAATCAATACGGGCGTCTTCACACCCTTACTGCGAATATGCAGCAACAGGTCCAGCCCACTCTCGCCGGGCAACATCAGGTCCAAGATAATGGCGTCAAAGACATCTTGACTCGCCAAAAACTCTCCCTGTTCCCCATCAAATGCGGTCGTGGTTTCACAAATCGGTTTAATCAGTTCAACAATGTCCGCGGATAATTCGCGCTCATCTTCGACAACTAATACTTTCGCTGTGGTCGGCAACGGGCATTCCTCCTTTAAAATCTCTCGAATTTTTCTCTTGGGTGGTCTTCGTCTCCGGTGGTCAAACGTTCCGCCCCGTGAGGCAGACCTGAAGCCTCAAAAAACATGAGTCTTCAGGGCGACTTTGAGCCTCACAAAACGAGTCTCAAAGCTCGGCCTGTGTTCTAAGGCCGACAAAACCGGTCGGTCTAAGAACACCGACACCGGGCTACGCATTTGACCACCTACGACTACGACGACCACCATGGGAAAATTCAGCATATTTTCTCGTAGCAACTGAGGCCTCAGCTACAGCAGAATTTTTTTCACTTATTTCTGGCTACTATTCTTAGTTGTAAACCCAAAAGTTAACTAACTTTATTTCTTATCCCATGTTGTCAAAAAAATCACTCGCACTCTTACTACAGTATAAACATGTCCGCAACACTAGTCACGACACAATTGCTTTCACCCAGTTCTACTGGACATTAACGACCAAACTGGGTAAACACTTTTCGCCACTCCATTCTATACAACTAGTGACAGTTTAGCACCCAAAACTTCCATTTAATTTTACAGTCTACAGATTCAACGATAACGGAACCTTAAGCTCTCCCGTCTACCATAGCGATATGTAAAAATTTTGTAACGCTGAATAATTTAATATACCGCCGAATTGGCATAAATTCATCTGGGAAACCAACTACAACTAGAATTAAACCTTCTAAATTGGAAAAATCCAATCAGAGCCGGAGGCGGCCAGGGATGGAGCCAGCCGTATCGACGCTGTTTGTCGGGGTTCTTTCCCGGCTTACAGCGTGGGACGACCTCGAAGACACGTGCTTTTCGTGGCTTTGAGGCGAGCCGGAAGCCCGCTTCTTAGGCTGGAGGCGTTCCCCATGGCAGGCGGAATCCCTGGATGCCGCAGTGCGGCCGTTTTACACTGTCGTTAAAGCTTATGTTTTGTCACCTAACTAAAGGCTAAGTTTTTGCCAAGATTAACCCGTTGTTCACGGAACTGTTCGAAAAGTGCGGTAGACTTTTGTCAAAGCAGTCTGCATGGTATTCTATTAAGGACAGACATCTTGATTGTCATTAACGGAGGGGTTTTCATGAAGCAGCAGCGAAACACCCTCACGGCGCTAAGAGTCAGCCGTTGGGTGTATTTGGGGGCATTTTTCGTACCACTTGCCATCATGGTCGTTATCTTCTGGCAACTAAAGATCACGCCATTCGGCAACCGAAATTTGATGTTTAGTGACATGGGGGCGCAGTACGTTCCGATTCTGGAATATCTGCGGTCGACCGTCACGACGGGACAGTTCCATTTATTTTCATTTTCATCGGGGACGGGCAGCGGGATCATCCCGTTACTCACGTACTACGTGATCAGTCCGTTTAACTTGTTAATTTTTCTTTTTCCGGCGGCGAAACTACCGCTGGCGGTCACCTGGATCGTCATTTTAAAAATCAGTACGATTGGGTTGACCATGGCCATCTTCATCCGGCACGCCTTTTTACGGAGCGGCTGGTCGTTGATTCTCTTCTCCACCGCATTCAGTCTGTGTGGCTTTACCGCCATGTATTTCTACGACATCATGTGGCTGGACGCCTTGATTTGGCTCCCCTTAGTTGCGTTAGGGTTGCATCGGTTAGTCAGTCTGCACCATTATGGTCTGTATACGTTAAGCCTCACCGCAACTATCATTTCCAACTATTACATGGGTTACATGACCTGCCTCTTTTCGGTGATGTACTTCATCTATTTAGTCATTGAACATCAGCCGACCGCCACACCATTTAAAGAGGTTTGGCGGATGCACTGGGCGGCGATTCGGCAATTCTTGATTGGGTCGGTGCTCGCTGGGGGCATGGCCATGATTGTCTTGATTCCAACGGCGATGGGCATGTTACTGACCGGAAAGAGTACCGTCTTCATCAACAACTACTTGCCAACGCCACTCTTTGGGCCAGAAGTTCTGGCGCAATTTGGTCTCGGCAGCAGCAATTATGTCACTCACCTGTACCACGCACCAAGCCTGTTTATGGGTACCTTGATGTTTTTACTTTTAATCGTTTACTTCGTCTCACCAAAGATTCTGGCGGTCGAAAAACGCCGGACAATGTGGTTACTCATCGCCATGGGGTTAGGGTTACTGATCACCCTCTTCAACACCGCTTGGCACATGTTCCAACAACCAGCCGGCTTCCCGTTCCGTAACGTCTACTTCTTCACGTTCCTGGCGTTAACGGCGGCCTACCGTGCTTGGCAAACGCACCCGGCTCAGACCATGAACGACCCGCAAAAGGTCCTCGCGCTGGTCTGGGGGGCCGGCTTACTGACCATCGGCTACTTATCCGCCCAGGTCATCCCCCGTATTTGGGAACGGGCGTTGCCTAGCTACAACAACGAACTCTACCTGCAAAGTCAGCCTGATTTTCATTTGCTATGGCTGTCCTTGGCCCTCTTATTGGTCAACACGATGCTCCTATTCGTGAGCGAATGGCGGCCCATCCGAATCGGTCTCCTAGGGATCATCATTTCATTTGAGTTGGGTGGTAACTTTCTGGCGGCCACTCATGGCATCAGCTTCGGCTCACAGACCCAATTTGAAAAATATTACCAAAAGGATGCCGCCATGTTGAGCAAGGTCACGGCCACTAAGCGTAAACCGAACCTGCATCGCGTCGAGTTCCTGCATTCCCAGATTGGTGCGGCCTATAGTGGCGCGTACAACCACTATAATGACCCGCTACTTTACGGGTATGCCGGAAACAGCTCGTATAGCTCGACGTTGATTGAACAGGCACGGGTCTTCCAACACGACCTGGGTTACTTTAGCCCTAACGTTCGCCGGATCAGTTCTCAGGGCTACACGCACCTGACCGACACGCTGTTCGGGATTAAATATCGGCTAAACGCAAACAAAAAGCCGGTCGTCAATGAGCTCAACTCTTATGCGGGTATCGGCTTTGCCGTGCCGGATAAGTTGGCCCACCTGAAATTAGCCGACCAACAGGCGCTGACCAATCAGCAACGCGTTCTCACTGCCCTTGGCGCACCCAAGGATACGCTAGCACCAGTCTCCGTGCTCAAGGTGACCACCAAACGTGCCGGTGTGGCGGACCTCGCGGCGATTCCTAAGCGCACCCAGTTGCCCGGGCCGCGGTATCTCCAAACAGTTACCGTCCGGGTCAACGCAACCGGCCTGTTGCATGGCTATTCGCCATCTGACACGGTGATCTACTCCAGCTTAAAGGTCAATGGCAAGAAGGCGAAACCCCTGGTCAACGCCGATGGTTTCCGCTACATCATTAACTTTGGCGAACATACCAAGGGAACGGTCATGACCATCAGTTACATCACACGGGAACCCGCGGCAGGCGCCAGCAACCAGTTTGCCACGCTCAATCAGGCGAAATACCTGAAGCTGGTCGACAGCTTGAAACGGCAACGCTACAAGCTTCGTGTCAACAGTGGTGTCACTTGGATCTCCGGCGATGTCACGGGTACGGCCAACCGTAAGCTGTTGTACGTTTCGATTCCGGATACACCGGGCTGGACGGCCAAGGTCAACGGGAAGCCAGTTGCTATCAAGTCCGTCATGCACGCTGAATCCCTGATTCCCGTCAAACAGACGTATAAGGGCATGATTGGCGTTCCACTGAAATCGGGAACCAACCATGTCACCCTGACCTATCAGACGCCAGGGCTCAAAATTGGGGCCTTGATCAGTCTGCTCAGCGGTGTCCTGTTCCTGCTCTTCTGGTTCACGGTCGAATGGTTACGCCCCGTGGGCAAGCATCATCACAATGAATAATTTTTCTTGGGGACGGTGACGCTGGTTACCGTCCTTTTGTATTGACTACTAAAGGTTGAAAGATGAAATACCTGTCTCGTCCCAGTATCCGTAAACATTTGCACCATTAAATTAGTGTAGATTTGCCGCACTCCGGCTCTGATTGTGTTTTACCACGACAACAGTCGAAAAACCTGGAGACTTAGCACTTTCGGTCCAATCGATAACGACTGTTACAGTCATTATCTCCGTCGTCTACACACACTGTGTAAGCCGAGAGACCGGCAGATATGGGCTCAGGCGCGTCGTTCTACTTAGCTGGCGATCCTTGCCGGCTTAGTAGAAAACCAAGCTTGTAGACTCGGCTTTTTCGAGGCTTCAAGTTGCGTTCGCACCGTTCCAGCCCATATCTGCCGGCCGGTAAGGCGAAGGTCATACTAGGTTGCCTAAATTCTGTTCACAAAAAAATCGGCTCACTGGCCGATTTTTTTATTACCCTATTTCAGTGTTTCTCGATTGCTTGCGGCGATGACCACCAGACAGTTCGAACTTATTTTGTAACATCGCGGATCAGGCCGGTCGTTAGGAAGACCAGGCCCGCCACTAACATGACTAACGTTCCCCACCAGAAGAGGCTGTGAATCTGAACCGGCCAGCCGAGTGCGGCGTTTAGGACGATTAAGACCAGCCCCAGCCAAAACGACAAACTACGATAGAACCGTCGATTGAAGATCATCGAAGCCGCCCCCTTTTGCCTACAATTATAAGGGACAATTAGTCAAACAGGTGAACTTTCTCATCGGTTAGGACAACTAAGTTCGGTTACTTAACTTAACGGCTATTCTGCCGGCCGAACCTTCGACTTATCGACCTGCCCCTTCCGTACACGATCCATGTAGAACCGCAGTAGGAATGGTGCGAGCAGCGTGGCAACAATGATGGCCGCCACGATCGCCGAGTAGCGAACCGGCGACATCAATTTGGCCTGATACCCAATCTGGGCAATGATCAGTGCCATTTCACCCCGGGAGACCATCCCGGCCCCCACGGCCATCGAACTGCCCCAGTGAAAACCAGCCAGCTTGGCACCCAGACCAGCGCCCAGTTGCTTGGTCAGCACCGCCACAATTGTCAGGACCACGATGAAGCCGATTTGGTTACCCAGCCCCTTGAAGTCCATGTTGAGCCCAATGCTGACGAAGAACACCGGGATAAACAGCGCGTAGCCAATGGGCTCAATGTGCCGGTCCACGGTCGATTTCGCCGACGTCTGGGAAATGGCGATACCGGCGAAGAAGGCCCCAACAACGTTGCTTAGACCCACTAATTCGGCCACGTACGCCATCCCGAAACACAGGATAACGGCCATCAGCGTCGCGCCCATTGGAATCATTAGGCGATTACCAATCTTGACCAGGTACGGTGCCACCCACCGCACGACAAAGTAAATGGCGGCGAAGTAGATGATTTGTTCAAACGTTGTCAAAAGGAGGCTGCTGGACGCCGCGGCGCCATCTGCGACCGCCGTCCCCGTTGTGCTGACCAACACACTTAAAATCACCACGGCCAGCACGTCGTCGACGACTGCGGCCCCCAGAATCGTGGTCCCCTCGCGGCTATTCAAGGCGTTCATTTCCTTCAGCACTTCCACGGAGATCGATACGGACGTTGCCGCAAAGATCACGCTGAGAAACATGCTTTCCGTGACGTTCAAATGGTAAAAAATACCGACCAGATATGTTCCGGCCACTGGAATCAAGACCCCCATGATGGCTACCAACACGCTGGGCTTTAAGTAGCGTTTCAGCAGTTGCAGGTCGCTTTCCAGTCCGGCGATGAACATTAAGACGATGACCCCAATTTCCGCAAAGCTTTCCAGGTCATGGGTCAAATGAAGCCAGCCCAAAACGGCCGGTCCCATTAACACCCCAACCACCAACTGACCAATTACGGCCGGAATCCCAATTCGGGTGCTATAATGGCCCACAATCGTTGTTGCCAATAAAATTAACGTTAAATCTCTTAGTAAGTCCACGCGTTTCCTCCTTTGCAAACAAAAAGCGACCGCCAAAAATGGTCCCCCCAACCCAAGGAGGACACCGTTCTTGAAAGCAGTCGCTTCAACCATCATTATTTAGTTAGTTTATATTATACGGTAACTTTCCTAGCAAAGCAAACTTCCCGTTCCGGCCGGGTCATTGGTTAACTTACTGGCGCAGCTTAATTGTAATGCCCTTTTTTTGCCAAAGTAATCACCAAAAGTCCCGTCCAATCATCGAGCCACGCACCGTTGTCCCCCATAACTGCAGATATTTTCGACCGGAAAAAGTTCTCGCCAAAACTTAACTACCTGTTGACCGGCAATCGTGGTAAACTAATAACGATTGTGAGGTGACGCGTGTGAAGTGGCTTGAATCTAATTTAGTCGTGATTTTCTGGGCGGTTATCTTCGGAGAAGTTATTGGTTATATCGGTGGTACGTTGAAACAGATGACCTGGCAACCTATGCAAATTGGTGTCATGATGGCAATTGTTGGCGTGATCGCTGTCAATGGGTGGTTCTTACTCAGTCGTGACGACCAGACTTCGAAGAAATAAGCAGTTCATTAAGCATGACCTAAACAACCAACCTTGGCAGCTGCCAGGGTTTTTATTTCACCCTAAAAGGCCGGACAACTCTTCGTTAGCGAAGAACTGTCTGGCCTTTTGTGTTGTGTCTAAATTACCGCGCTCCGGCTGCCAGGGATTCCAATTTGCGGTCCAGTCGCCTTACCGGCCGGCAGATATGGGCTGGAACGGTGCGGACACAACTTGAAGCCTCGAAAAACGCGAGTCTCCAAGATTGGTCTTCTGCTAAGCCGCCGGAAAACCACCGGCAACCAAGCAGAACGACGCGCCTGAGCCCATATCTGCCGACCTCTCGGCTTACACTTCTGTGGCAACGGTATTCTGAACTCATCTGACTAACCAAAACGGCTAGTACGTCATCAAAACCACATTTATCGCGGCAGAAATCAATCTGAGCCGGAGGAGGCCAGAGATGGAGCCAGCCGTGGAGGTGATGTTAGTTGGCGTTTTTAAGCCAGCTTACATCACGGGCGACTTTGAAGACATGTGTTTTTCATGGCTTCAAAGCGAGCGAGAAGACTGGTGTCCTTCCAGACTGAAGCGTCCCCACAGCAGGCGGAATCTCTGGCAGCCGCAGTGCGACCATTCTTAGTCAGTTCTTCTAGTTATCCTGCGCGCGAATCTGGTTCTTGATGGCGTTCATGTCTTGGTCGAGCTGGTGGACCAGCTCGGCCTTCGCAATCAGTTCCTGACGCAATTCGTCTTGGTGCTGCACGTTCTTTTTATAACTCAATTCATGTTCCAAAGACGCCCAGAAATTCATCGCAATCGTGCGAATCTGGACCTCGACTGTGACTTCATCCACGCCAGCGTCCAAATAGACCGGCACGGCCAGAATCAAATGCAGGCTACGGTAACCATTAGGCTTAGGATTCGTCACGTAGTCCTTGCGCCGTAAAATTTTGATGTCCGGCTGCTTGGCTAACCGGCGTTCCATCGCGACCATGTCGTCTTCGAAGCGCACGATAATGCGGATGCCGGCAATGTCGTGCATCTGCTTAGGCAACGTGTCGAAGTTAAAATCGAAGTGTTTGCGTTGCACCTTTTCCAAGATACTTTCCGGCGACTTGATTCGCGACTGCAAACTATCGACCAGCGTATGCCCGTGTTGAATCTGATATTCCTGGTCGAGGTAGTGAATCTTGGTGGTCACGACCTGAACGGCGCTGTTGTAGTTCAGCATCAGCGACCGGAAGCGGTCAATGGCTTCCAGCGAAGTCGGGTCATTTGGAAATTGTGTCGGTAAACTCTGTGCGGGTAAATTCGTGTTCGTCATTATTCTCTCCTAATTAGCCTGCTGACTGCGCCAATGCCGAATGTCCGGCACCAGCCACCACAGTAGTAGGAAATTCAGTAACAGAGTGATTGCCGTAAACGTAAAGACCCCATTATAGTTGAACCAGTTGGCTACTAAGCCCCCCAGCATGGCACCGAACATACTGCCCAATGCTTGAAACGATTGATTCCAACTAAATACCGTCCCCGTTAAGGAATGCGGTGAGTTCTTGGTCAGCATCGTTTGCACGGCTGGGAACAAGGCCCCGTCGGAAACACCGATCATGAACCGGAAGACTCCCAGTAGCCAAACGCTCGAGACGAACCCTTGGGGGAAGTACATGAGCACGGCAAATACATAGCCGAAGACGAGGACACGCTGAGTCCCGCGACGGTCGCCGTACTCCCCTAATTTAGGCGCAGCTAGTAACGTTGACAGTCCTGGCAATGCCGCAATGATTCCGGCAACCAACGTAATTGGCCCGGTATTGTTCATCAACTGTTTAACATACAGACTGATAATTGGCGTGATGGAGTTGTTCCCCATCTGAATGATCATGGTCGAGACCAGCAGCACAATAATCAGTGTTGGATTTTCGACCTGCTTTAGGAAACTGCCGGCCTGTGCCTGCTTCTCCTTGGTGATGGGCGTAAAATGTTCGTGCACTAAGGTCGCGCTCAAGAAGAACACGATAATTAGAAAAATCCCGGTGAGTAAAAAGGTCCAGCGAATGGAAAAGACTTGCGCTAAGATCCCACCGAGGACCGGCCCAATCAGGTTCCCACTGACGTAACCGGTCGTCAAGATGCCCAGGGCGTTCCCACTCTTCTCGGGCGGTGTCTCTGCCGCAATCAGGGCGCTGGCATTGGGAATGTAGCCGGCAAAGAACCCTTGTAGGAAACGTAGGCCAATCAATTGCCAAATGTTGGTCACGAACCCCATCAGGCCGATAACAATGGCCATCCCCATTGAGGACCGGAGCAGCATGAGTTTTCGCCCTTTACGATCGGCTAACTTGCCCCACAACGGCGAGACCAGCGCGATGACCAGAAAAGTTGCCGCGTAGGTTGCCCCACTATACATGGTCAACTGGCCCTTAGTAAAGGTCCCTAGATCATCCACATACAACGATAAGAATGGCATGATTTCGCTAAAGCCCATGCCCGCAATAAATGTTCCTAACCATAGAACAGCTAAGTTGCGCCGCCAATGCTCTGACTTTCGTGTTCCCACGACGTAATCGCCTCTTCTTTCTCAAATTCACTGATACTAAACTGAGTTAATCGACCAAGCATGATGCTTTTACAATATTACTTATTAGTTTAGCATAACCGGGCAAGTCCGTTTGGGCGAAAAAAGCGAAGCTGTCTAGGCCTTTTGAAAAAAATTTACAAAAACACTTGTCATTTTTGTAAATGAGTTGCATAATAGGCTCATACATGTGAGACAGTTCACTTTAACTTTATGGAGGTAATTCAGATGGCTCATCGTTTAGACGGAAAAGTTGCAATCGTTACGGGTGGTACTCTTGGTATTGGTTTAGCCATTGCTACCAAGTTTGTTGAAGAAGGCGCCAAGGTTATGATTACTGGTCGCCACAGCGATGTTGGTGAAAAAGCTGCAAAGAGTGTCGGCACACCAGACGTCATTCAATTCTACCAACACGACTCCTCAGACGAAGAAGGTTGGGTAAAATTATTTGACGCAACCGAAAAAGCCTTCGGTCCCGTTTCAACTGTTGTAAACAACGCCGGTATCGCCGTTAACAAGAGCGTTGAAGAAACCACTACCGACGAATGGCGTAAGCAACTCTCCGTCAACTTGGACGGTGTCTTCTTCGGTACTCGTCTCGGAATCAAGCGGATGAAGAACAAGGGCCTCGGTGCTTCCATTATCAACATGTCTTCTATTGAAGGTTTCGTTGGTGACCCTAACTTGGGTGCTTACAACGCTTCTAAGGGTGCCGTTCGGATCATGTCCAAGTCAGCCGCTCTTGACTGTGCTTTGAAGGACTACGATGTTCGGGTCAACACTGTTCACCCAGGTTACATCAAGACACCATTAGTTGATGACCTTCCAGGTGCTGAAGCTGCTATGTCTGACCGGACTAAGACGCCAATGGGCCACATCGGTGAACCTAACGATATCGCCTACATCTGTGTTTACTTGGCTTCCAACGAATCCAAGTTCGCTACTGGTGCCGAATTCGTTGTCGACGGTGGTTACACCGCTCAATAAACCGCATTTAAATTTAAAATTAGAAGGTCGCTGGCTGATGCTGGCGGCCTTTTTTTATCCTAAAAAATCCCCCGCAGCTAATTACCGCGGAGGATTTTTGGACTTCTATTCTACTAAATTGCTTAACCATTAATCCCGATGAACAGTGCCACCAATAAAATAAATAAGACCAGCGTCGTAATTGCCACGTACAGGTGATCGTGTTCCTTGTAGAAGGCGTAGATGGAGACGACGACCCGCAAGACTGGGGTCAGAATGAGACAGTAGACGCCTAACATCATGATGGCATAGGGCCGGAGCTGCCAAGTGCCCACTAAGATCTGGCCCATGCGTCGGGGAACATAACTGCCATTATAGCCGGAAAAACCAGTGATCAGAAACATCACGAGACCAATCAACATGACGATGGCGGAAAAGATGACACCGACCTGTAAGATGCGGCCAATGATTGTTTCCACTTGCGCCATTTCGTTTGCTGTCGATTTATTTTGTGCCATTAGAAATGAACCCCCAATCCCTTAAACAACATCTGCAACCCAATGTATAAAATGATTGGGATAAACACGATGCGAATCCACCGGGCGGGCAAAATTTGCATGATCCGTGAGCCGATCACGGCCCCGACCAAGATTCCCAACGCCATTGGTACGGCGATTCCCGGTAAGATAGCACCGTTAAAGAAGTACACGGTCGCACTGGCCGCCGCAGTGACCCCCATCATCAAGTTGGACGTTGAGCTGGAAGGCTTGAGCGGCATCTTCATAAAGGTATCCATGGCCATGACCTTGAAGGCCCCGGAACCGATTCCGAGTAGCCCACTAGCCACCCCGGCACCAAACATGACAGAGAAACCAGCAGGTACATTTTCCACTTGATAGTCGATGTTCTTATTCTCGGCCTTGTCAAAGTAGGTCCCGTTTAGCTTCAGCTTGGACGCAATCTTATCCGGTTCGACCCGTTGTAAGACTTCCGACCCCCGCCGGAGCTTCCGGTACATATTCCACCCGGAGAAGACCAGCAGGCACCCGAACAAGAGATACAGGTACTTTGGGTCCAACACTCCGGTCAGCAAGGCCCCGACGATGGCCCCCGTGGTCGTCGCAATTTCCAAGAACATGGCGACCCGTAAATTCAACACATTGTCGCGTAAATAAGCAATGGTCGAGCCAGAACTCGTGGCAATGACGGCAATGATACTGGCCCCAATGGCGTATTTAATATTTAATCCCATTCCCAGGGTCAAGATTGGCGTGATGATCATCCCACCGCCGATACCCAGGATCGACCCGGCAATACCCGCGAAAACACCAACGGCCAACATGATTAAGGCTGTTTGAATCATAGCGATTTATCCTCCTCATGAACCAAATTACAAGTTTGATTATCATCTTTTCTGGGGACGGGGGCAACCTTCCGCGGCCACAACTACGTTAGTTTGTTGAACTTTTATCACAATTACAAGTTCAGTCAAATTAGTGTTAGTTTGATTTCCACATCTTCATTGTGAACTATTCTGCTTAATGTTACTTTTAACCGTCACCCTTGATAGCGCCACGCCGCCGTTCCCATAACCCTAACCTGACAACCACTAAACCGGTTACAAAAACAAACGGCCATCCCATACAAAAATAATATGGGATAGCCGTCTATTTTGTATTTCAAATATATTCAATCATCACTTTTTAGCATCAATAACTGTCGATAAACCGCTGCAACAATGGACTTGGCGTAATCTGTTCCGGCCACACTAGCTTCAATGTCGTTCGCCACGGCTGATAGCGGATGGGCCGGACAGCCGTGCCGATACCGCTGACCTCCTCCGCCACCGATTGGGGAACGATGGCGACGCCCATGCGGTTGTTAGCCCACTGAACGGCTGTCCGCGCATCGTCACAGGTACAGGCGATAAACGGCGCCATCTTTTTCTCGGCGAAGGTTGTTTCGAAGAGATGCTCGAAGCGCCGATAAATGATTAACGGCACTGTTGCCAAGTCCTCCACGCGTAACGTGGCGCCCTGAAAGTGATCGTACTTCTGTGGAACGACCGCCGCCATCGACTCGGTCGTCAATTCCTTGCTAGCCAACCCGGGAGCCGTAAACGGCGTACGCACAATGGCGACGTCAATCAGATGTTTGTCCAACCGGTCGATCAGCCCGTAGGTGTTGTCCTCGAACAACCGAATCTGCACCTTGGGATAGTGCCGCGTCAATGTCCGTAACTTGGCGTTGGGCGTGGCCCCAATCGACGAGGAAATGACCCCCACCGAAAGAATGCCGGCTAAGCCCTGCCCCAACGACCGCACCTGACTATCTGCCCGGTCTCGAAGATCCAGCAACTGTTGCGCATAATCTCGTAACAGTTTGCCAGCTGGCGTAAGTGTCGTGCCAGCCGCCGTTCGGTTCAACAGCGTCACGCCCATTTCGGCTTCCAATTGCTTTAACTGATAGCTCAACGGAGGCTGGGCCATATGTAACTGGCGGGCGGCCGCCGTGATTTGCCCGGCATTCGCCACCGCCAGAAAGTATTCTAATTGGCGAAAATTCACAGTCGCCACCTGCCTTTACTTCATTTTTAAGGTAGTCCGGGATCATCCGTTGCGTTGCGACTATCCACTTGATTCTGAGCCTGATTCTGGTACCGATCCTTTACCGGCAACGTTTCTTGCAACAGATATTGCCGAATCAGCAGGACGATCTGCTTATTTTGCGGCAACGCCGAGTGGGTCGTATCGTCCCCGGTCACCGTAATCTGGGTATAGTGGGCAACCTGATTTTGAAAGACGTACTTTCCCTGATTGACACTGTTGGCGGGCACGGTCCCGTCGCTCGAATAGTTCTCGGTCCCGGCAACGGAATACACCGTCAGGGACTTCGGCAACTGTTTCCGGTACTGAATCAATTCCTTTAAAATTGCCGTTTGGGTCGTCGTACTGTCAGACTCCATGTTGTACGGCGTGGCAATCGTCATCAACCGTTCCACTTTAACATCTTTGATCTGACTAAGATAGCGCTCTAAAAATAGGCTCAAGATCAAGCCCCCATTGGAATGGCCCAACGTGGAAAAATGGTTAAAATGATACGTCTTGACCAAATCCTTCATCGCAATATTCAACCACTGGGCCTGCTTCACGATGTTCGCGTAACCGTCACGATTGTTTTCAAAGGCCACAACGATAAAGGGCTGATTGTCCCCCCGCCGAATCGAGCCGGTATAGGAAAGCTGCCCATTCTCTGCGACCTTGACCTTCAACACGCTGTGGGCGGTCTTCGTTTCCTTGCGCAGTTCCTTGATCAACGCGTCAAAGCGATTTTGACTGGCACTGGATCCCGGCACCATGATGGTTGGGTCCAACGGCGTTTTATAATTTGTCTTGTATTGGGTGATCTGTTGCCGCATCCAAGTCATGCTGGGAAGAAATACGGCCAGCACCAAGAGGACACCCACTAACCACCGCCACCAACTATGCCGCATGGTCGTCGCCCCCTTCATGATTGAGCAGCCGCACGAACGGCAGGTAGATCAAGACGGAAAGCGTCAGGCACACCAGACTCAAAACCAGGGCCCGCCAGTCCCCACCGGTCCCCAAATAAGCAATCAACGGTCCCGGTGTTGTCCGGGGAACGGGATAAACAATTGGTGGCACTAATTTCCAGGTCAGCGCAAACCAGGCCAATGTGATATTGACGGCCGGTGCAACCAGAAATGGCACTAACAAGATGGGATTGAATAGCAACGGCAATCCCAACAAGGTTGGCTGATTTAAATTGACCAAGTTGGGCAGAAAGGTCTGGTTCGCGACTCGCCGATAACTGACCTG
This sequence comes from Levilactobacillus andaensis, assembly GCF_016861695.1. Lineage (GTDB taxonomy): Bacteria > Bacillota > Bacilli > Lactobacillales > Lactobacillaceae > Levilactobacillus > Levilactobacillus andaensis. Next base: position 51,790 of record NZ_BOLP01000006.1, read on the forward strand.
ACGCGACCCAATCCAGATGGCGATGACCAAGGAAAGCGTCATCCCAGCACCCCCAAAGTTGGCGTACGCGTCACCCAGAGTATGTAACGTCACTAAGTTTGGTGCCCCCCAACCGGAACCATGTTGAATGGCATAGGACAAATTCTGTAGTGATGTGACGGAGCTGTTGCCGGCCAAACTCACGGGGCCGACAAACCCGATCCACCACAGAAAGTTGCTGATGGTGGTGACGGCCACAATGACCACGCCTTGGTGTCCAGGATTAGCCACCAGATTGCTCAGAGCCTGATAGACGACCCCATTAATGCCGTACGGCGTCAGGAGGCTCAACCCATACCCCACGGCCACCATGATCAGTAAAATTACGGTCAACGGCCAAATGACTCGGCCGGTCCAAGACGGCTGGCCGAATTGTGGATGGTGCAACCGCCACCGGCTGAACCACGTCATGAGATGACTAGCTCCCCAACCGACGCCCAAGCCAACAATAATTGCCAAAAAGATTCCCTGTGGTCCTAAATTTTCTTCCATAAATTGTGACATGCCGGTCGTCTTACGACCTAGCGCCTGATAATTCACATTTAGCGTTAAAAAAGACAAAGCACTGATAATACCGACAGCCAGGGCATCGCTTCGATAGCTTCGCGCCAGATGATTAGCCGTCATAAATGCTACTGTTACGGCCACTAGCCCGTTAATGACGATGCTGATCACCCGAACCGCCATTCGCCAGACCGCAATGGCTGGTAACCAACTGCCGATATGATAGATTTGAAAGAAAAATCCATCGCTGGCTAAAATACTCTGCCCTAAAACATCAACCACCGTCATCAATAAAATAAACGGGTAAACCACCCGTAGCGCCTCTTTAATGGCCCGAATTGCCCGCCATTGACTGAGCCGTTGATTCAATCCCCATAATTTCCGCAAGGTGTTACACCCCTTCACTCCGCTTTGTTCCCATTATACCCACGTGACATGGACAACTTGGTCTAAACGCCTTATAACTTTTACAATATTTAAGTAAACGGCGTAGGCTAAGTCGAATCAGGTAACTATGGCGGCACACTGGCTGCCATAAATTCCGCCAACTGCCACCATTCCAGTCTCGTTTTCGGTCTCGTTTTCGGTCTCGTTTTCGGTCTCCTTTCCGTCCAACTTTACTTCACAACTCCCCCCAGTTTACACAATAAAAGTTCCCAGCGAACACCTTATGTAGTAGGCTTACATTTGGCAGCACGCTAAATAAAACAAAAATAAAATAGGCTAAGTAAAACCATTTACCATTTGTATGCGTTTTCAAAACGTGTTAGTATGTTGGAGTAAACAACCAACCAACTTTGGTTGGCCGACTTAAAATAATTATAGGCGGTGAAAACAGATTTGTTTCATCATCTAAGACGTTAGCGTTAAACTAACGTGTTGCTTTCATGGCGTGAAAGATTCGGTTGGGCTACTGGAAATTTTACGCACGGTTTGTTTTTATATTTCTAACGTATCTGCTATTCTTCCACGCAAAACGTGCCAAGAATTGCCGGTATTGCTGTCTTATTCCCCGTTGCATTCAATCCGCAATGGGTGACGAGATAACTTCTGGAAAAGCTTCAGGCGTACGGGCGATCACTTGCTGATCAGCTCACACGTTGGCAAATGTTAAAGGTCAGTGCAAGGATGACTTGGATTGACTGGTTGGCGGTAGTTGGTGATTAAGTCTTGTTGCTGTTCCTAAATATGTATGCGGTTCCAACAATCCGTATACCGAACTATCAGGTGCTTAAATTTTCCGACTACTATGTTGTTATGGTGGTTTCATCCTCGATGTGACGCTAGTTGAACGTGATATTGAGTCTTACTTAAATTATCAAATATTATGAATAGGAAGTGGCTACTTTGAAGTTTACTAATGGTTATTGGTTAACTCGTGACGAGTACGACGTTAACTCACCGGCTGAAGCATTCGAAGCCGAAAAAGACGGTAAAGCATTAAACGTCTTCGCACCTTACAAACGGATTTTGACTCGGGGAGACGAATTAAACCTCGGGATGAGCACGATTAAGCTCACCTCCCCCGTTGAAAATGTTATTGGTGTTAAGTTAACCCACTTTGATCAAGATACCAAAGGTCCTTCATACGAGCTTAACAACTCAGATCCTGACGTTGACATCGACGTTACGGAAAAGAAAGCCTCATTGAAGAGCGGTGATTTAACGGTTACTCTGCCATTGCGTGAAGATTTCGATATGGAATTCACGGCTAACGGTAAGGTATTGACTGCTTCTCGGAACAAGGCTCAAGGTGAAATCTTAAACCATGATACCAATGTCCATTACATGCGTGAACAGCTTGCTGTTGGCGTTGAAGACAAGGTTTACGGTTTAGGTGAACGCTTCGGGAACTTTGTTAAGAACGGTCAAGAAGTTAAGATCACCAACCAAGATGGTGGGACTGCTTCTGAACAATCTTACAAGAACATTCCATTCTACTTAACGGATGCTGGCTACGGTGTCTTCGTTGATGAACCCCAAACGGTCGACTTCGAAGTTACCTCAGAAAACGTTGATGCCGTTCAATTTAGTACTGAAGGCGAATCCTTACAATACTACGTCATCTACGGACCAACTCCTCAAGAAATCTTACATCGTTACACTGAACTCACTGGTAACATGCAATTACCACCTGCATGGTCATTCGGTCTTTGGTTGACGACTTCCTTCACCACTGATTACAGTGAAAAGACCGTTCTGAAGTTTATCGACGGCATGAAGGAACGTCACATTCCACTAGATGTCTTCCATTTTGATTGCTTCTGGCAAAAGGGCTTCGAATGGAGCAACATGGAGTGGGACCGCGACGAATTCCCAGATCCTGAAAGTCTGATCAAGAAGATTCATGACCGTGGAATCAAGGTTTGTGTCTGGATCAACCCATACATCGCCCAAAAGGGTAAGATGTTTGAAGAAGGCAAGAAGAACGGTTACTTCATCAAGCGTGAAAATGGTAACCTTTGGCAATGGGACCTCTGGCAAGCTGGTAACGCCTTCGTTGACTTTACCAACCCAGACGCCGTTAAGTGGTACAAGAGCAAGTTACAAGCCCTGCTTGACATGGGTGTTGACTGCTTCAAGACCGACTTCGGTGAACGGATTCCTGTTGAAGACGCTGTCTTCTTTGACGGTTCAGATCCTAAGCGCGAACACAACTACTACACCCTGCAATACAACAAGGCTGTCTTTGACACCATTGCTGAAGACAAGGGTAAGGACCAAGCGGTTGTCTTTGCACGTTCCGCTACTGTCGGTTCTCAAAAGTACCCTGTTCACTGGGGTGGTGACGCCTTATCTAACTTCAAGAACATGTCCGATACGTTACACGCCGGCTTGTCCTTCTTGAGTTCTGGATTCGCATTCTGGAGCCATGATATTGGTGGGTTCGAAGATGGACCTGACACCCCTACGCCAGACCTTTACAAGCGTTGGTCACAATTTGGTCTGTTGTCTTCTCACAGTCGTTACCATGGTAGTAACGTTTACCGTGTGCCATGGAACTTCGATGACGAAGCCGTTGAGAACACTCGTAAGTTCGTCAACTTGAAGTTGTCCTTGATGCCATACCTGTACACGCAGGCTGCGCACAACACCGCTTATGGTAACCCATTAATGCGGCCAATGTGGTTCGACTTCACCAACGACTTGACGACCCACAGTTTGGACAACCAATACATGTTTGGGACCCAACTGTTAGTCTCCCCTGTCTTCAACAAGGAAGGCCACGTCAACTTCTACCTGCCAGCCGGCAAGTGGACGAGCATCATTGATGACAGTGAAACCTACAACGTTGCTGAAGGTAAGTGGATCAGCAAGGACTACGGCGAATTAGATCTTCCTGTATTGGCTCGTGACAACACGATCCTCTTACGGAACCCTAAGGCCGTCCATGCCGACTACGACTTCACCAAGGACTTGGACATTCATTTGTACGATATGCATGAAGGTTCAACGTCCGTTGCCGTTGTTGACCAAAAGGGTAAGGATGCTGGTAAGGTCACTGTTGACCGTAGCGGTAACCAATTGAAGGTTACGACTACTGGTTTGACTGGCTCTGCTACCATCTACGTCCACGAAGACGGTAAGGTTACGAAGGCTGCCTTAGACGGTGCCAACGCAACGATTACCCTGTAATCTAAGACGATAACGTTATCCATTAAATGAAGAAGCACTATTAACGACCTGTGAGTCGTTGATGGTGCTTTTTTGTTGCCTACGCTTAGTTGACCCGTTCTCTGTCGTGTTTGACTGCCCGCCAAACCGTGCTGGTACTGACGCCGAAGCGACTGGCAATCTCTCGATACGTCTGTCCAGCTTGGCGCAGTTCTTGAAAGGTCGTTGGCAACTTCGAAAGGACATGATGTCCTTTCGGTTGCGGCGTCACGACTTGCGGCGCCTCTAGAATCCGTGGTTCCATCTGATGGATCTTCGCAAGTTCTTGGACAACGTAATGCGTGGTTTGCGCGTCCCATAACGCATTATGCTGATTGGGATTAAACACGTTCAGCAGCCCCGCAACCCCATTTAACGGCAAGTAATGGTGAACACTCTCCCGCTGATGATTACTTCGGGTAATGACGCGATTGGTGTACTCACTCCCATCAAAAATGGCTAAGGGTTCCCTTAACACCTGTTGTTCCGCCGTCGACAAGGCATCGTAATGGACGGCAAACAAATTTCTCAACAAACGAAGATCGTTTGTCCGGTCCCAAAATACCAGCGGGTAATGATGACATAGAATTTGGGCAATAAAGGCTTGTAACACGGCTAATGGCGCCGCCTGTTGCTCATAGTCCGCTAACGTCAGGCCGGTTTCTCGTAGTCCGCGCAGCTTCATTTCAGGCGTGAATGCGGGGTTGTCCACGTAGCGGTTAAACTTTAACATTGGGGCCGGACTGCCCGCGTAACCTAATGCGCCTAACTGGAAGACCCCCGCCTTTTCACCTAATGTCACGGTCTGTTCGCGAATGATCTGACTGCCGGTATTTTGCGTGTGAAAGAGGATGCCAAATTCACAGTCCACCACAACGTATTTCTCAGGTAAACTATCCAGGCAGTTGATTGTTGGTAAGACTTGCCGCAATTGCTGGGTCAACAGCTTGTCTGCCACGGCGGATGCTGGAGGTAACCGATACCCCTGGTGGCGGAGAATTTGATTGAGGTCATCATCGGTCGCTGCCTGCTCATAGGTGGTGACGTTCTTTTCATTCAAAACCATTTTTTTCTCCGTTGAAAATCCAATGACGAAGCGCCGATGTTCATCAAACGTAATCGTTGTTACTAGCCCCCACCCGGCCATCGACTTGTTATAAGTCAGTGCCCCTTCTTCCCCCGTTAGAAGAATCGGCTGCCCGATGACGAACATATTATGTACTTGCGGATGTCCCTTATCTGCATGGCGTTGCACTAAAAATACAATTCTCATTGCCACCGTCCGTCGCCCCCCTTTCCGCGAGTTCTGATACTAACTATCTTACCGGAGCTATTCGCGGAAAGCCACCATTTTGCTTAATAAATTTAATTATATTGGGTGTTACCTATTTTATGAAAAACGGGTCTGGAACAAAAGTCCCAGACCCGTTTTGCGCTCCGAACGTATATGGCGGAAACGTGGGACAAAAGGCAGTCAACTTCGCTTAACCCCGATAGACAAATAATCCAAAACCGGGATTAGTCGTCTATTGACGTTAATGCTCATTGACTAACCGCCTCTGTCCCACTCTCATCAATATTTTAGTCTTTGAATGCCTTGCGTTGCAGCTTCGTTTTCTCCTGATTGACCCAGGTCGCTTCCGGAAACTCTTCAAGTAAATTATCCGCAAAAACGCCAAGGTCGTCCCCAACGATCTGAGTCACGTTCACGCCATCGGCAGCTGCCGATTCGAACATGTCCAGGATATTCTTCAAGACCGTATACATGGCCGCGCCGTCGCCACCCGCCAGATTCCACAAGTATTTCTCCAACGATGTCATGGCTTGCTCATAGGGTGCTGGTAAGGCCGCCACCCGTTGCTTAAATTCGCGATAATCGCGTTTATCCTGTCGCATTTTTTTAAGGTAATTAATCATGGTTAGTCTCCTTTAGCTGAGTCATTTGACTGCTGACGTAAGCCCATTGCTGCCAAAATTGGGCGAGTCGTTCTTCACCGGCCTCGTTTAGTTGATAAAACTTACGCGCCGGGCCACGGTCAGACTTTTTCTTTTCGATAGCGACCAGCTGTTGTTTCTCCAGTCGCATCAAAATCGTGTAGACTGTACCCTCGACAACATCCTCAAAACCGTGGTCGTTTAGGTACTGAGTAATCTCGTAGCCGTACGTTTCGCCCGTGCTAATTCGTTGAAGGACGATGCCTTCGAGCACGCCTTTTAACAGTTCCGTTGCAATTTTCATGTGGTTGCTCCTCACTACTCTGTAATAACGAGTACTACTATATAGTATTACAAAGTAGTTTGGCTGTCAACTCCAACGAACGTAGAATCCCCAAGAGACTCGCCTGTCTATCAACAACAAAAAAGGCCGCCTTCATTAAAAGAAGCGACCTCCAATTTAATTCGTAATTTACCAACCTAATGTATTTCCAACTAACACCTCTGGCTGGTGATTGCTCAACAAGTACGCCTTGCCATCGGTCCCAAATGACAGCCCCTCAAACTCACGCTTGGAGGCAAAGTGCGTCCACTTCACATCCCCACTGGTCAGGCTGCCGTTGCCGGCCAACTTGCTAGCAGGAAGACTGGCGATCGACCCATCGGCAACCAAGTAAAGACAGTCGTTGTTAGGGTTGTACGCCATACTTTGAACACAGGTGCCCGGGCCGTGCTGCAGGACCTGACTGGTCAGATGGAAGTGCACATGCCGGCGCCCAATATGCCCACGATACAGGTAGACCTCAGTTGCATTAGGCCGCGTCCAGAAATAGGCATTGCCTTGGCGGTCAAAGGCCAATACATGGCCCCCAGGAACGGCTAAGCTCTTGGACTTCAAGCGAAAATGAATCAAGCGAACCGGCTGCAAACTGCTAGGGTTTAGCTGTTGGATGACCCCGGCTTGACTGACGGGAACTCGTGGTGCGGACTCGCGGTCCTGCCACATGTACAGCTGATGGTCCTTCCAGTTATAAGCTAACGATTGCCCATGACCGGTAGTAAATGCCGGACCAACCTTAATCGCAGCCCGAATCGCCTTGGTTCTAGCTGTAATAGGCGTTTTTGCCCGGTAGATACTTTGAATCTGCTGCGGGGTTACCTTTAAACCGGTCAATTTCGCCATGTCGAACCGAACCAGTCGCCCGCGATTATACCAAGCTGTTGGGCAGTAGACCACATAGAGGTACTGACCCACGACCGCCATACTCTGCGGGTCGCCCCAAGCCTGGTGTTGATAGCCAGGAATGGGCAATAAGTATTTCGTGGTGAACGTGACTGGGCTCCCCTGATCACTGGTAATGGTATTGATTCCACTTGGATTGGCCGCCGATGCATAACTGCTTGGCACTGGCACAAAGTGAACCTGACTGTCATTTAACGGTCGCCGGCTTGACGTGGTCAATGCCGTCTTAGTCTGATCGACCATCGTAATGGCATGTGCCGGTACCAACGACGTCATCCCCAGCCCCACACTGAGAAGTAACGCCCCCATAACTGCTAACTTTCGCATAATCCCTACCCCCCAATCTTTTCAGCTAGTCTATCACTAGCCCCATCAATTGAGGAGTAAAGCTCATCTTTTTACGTTTTGAACTTACCAACTGACGCGATTGCCCCGCAAGATTTCTGGGTCATGATTGGTCAGTAAATAGCCATGACCACTAGTCGTAAACGCTAACCCTTCAAACTCCCGCCGTGAAGCGAAACGCGTCCAACGAACCTGCTTAGCGGTCAGGTGGCCCCGGCCAACTAATTTCTGAATTGGCAAGCTGGCAATCGACCCATCGGCAACCAGATACAGGCGATTATTGTGTGGATTTACTGCGATCCCCTGCACGTGGGTCCCAGGTCCCCGCCGCAAGACCTGATGGGTCAAACGAAAGGAGACCTTGTGTCGTGAGATTCGCCCCTGATAAATATTGGCGCGGTACCCGGACGGATTCGACCAGAAGTAGGCACGACCAGCTTTATCAAAAGCTAATACGTGGCCGCCAGGAACGGCGTAGTGGCCGCGCCGCAAGCGGAAACGAATCTGATAGGCTGGTTTTAGAGTGCGTGCACTAATCTGTTGAATATACCCATATTGATTGATGGGTACCCGTGGCTTTTTCTCCCGGTCACACCACATGTACAGGTGATGGTTGTGCCAATTGTACGCCAAGGATTGGCCGTGACCCGTGGTAAAGACGGGGCCCACCTTGATGGCACGGCGCAACTGTTTTTCCTTGGCCGTTGCATGCTTGGCGTACGTGTGCTGAAGCTCAGTCGCCGTGGCCTTTAGCGCCGCTATTTTTTTGACATCGTAACGCACGATTCGGCCCCGGTTATGCCAAGCCGTTGGGCAGTAAACAACGTATAAATACCGGCCGGTCAGCGCCAAGCTCTGGGGATTCCCCCAGGCCTGGTGGTGATAGCCGGGTTGTGGCAATAAATATTTAGTCTTAAACGTCACGGCAGTTCCCTGTGACGACTTGATGGTGTGGGTCACCACGTGCTTGGTGTGCGCATAATGCTTCGGTGCGTGGACAAAATGAACCCGCGTATCGTTTAGCATCCGCAAGCGCCCCACTGGCTGTAATGCTGGCGCTTTTTGTTTCACCATGGCATGGGCCGGCACGCCCCCAACAAGGCCCATAAAACATGCGATGACGATTAGCCATCCGCTAACCCGCTTCATCACTAATGCATCCCCCTTAACTCAATTTTCCTGTAATTGGCAGTTACTTACCATATTAAGCGTACCACAACAAATAGCGCGCTAGCCTATTGGCCGGCGCGCTAGGTTTGTTTAATAACTAAACGTCCTCTAGATGACTTCGCGAGTGAATGGATCTTTAGAGATACCCTTGTCCAGAATATCCTTGCTCCATTCCTTAGCGGAGAAGAGGCTGTGGTCTCGGTAGTTCCCACAACTGTACTTGTCAGTGCCTTGAACATCTTTCCATTCCGTATCAAAAGCGATCCGGTGAAGGGCAGCCTTCAACGCCTTGGCAACTTCTTCGGTGGATTGTTCGCCCCAAGTGATCAAATGGAAACCGGTCCGGCAGCCAAATGGTGAGCAGTCAATAACGCCACTCATTTCATCACGTAAGTAGCCTGCCAGTAAATGCTCGATGGTATGTAACCCGGCCGTTGGAATTGCGTTCGTGTTAGGTTGAACCAACCGTAAATCAAAATTTGAGATAACGTCGCCCTTAGCGCCCGTTTCCCGGGTGATCAACCGCACGTATGGTGCCTTAACAGCTGTGTGGTCCAAAGTAAAACTTTCAACTTTTGCCATTATTGCCAACTCCCTTTTTCAATTGTATGTAAAGTAAGTGTACGTCTTTACTTTACACCAAAAGTCCGGTCGACTGCTATTAATTTAGCGTGCTTTCACGATTGCTTAGTGAATTTGCAAACTGACCTCTAAGAAATGGTAAAAGCTAAGTTTTCCCTGCCGCCATGTCAGTCGAACGTGGGTATACTGGGTTGCGAATTAGAGGGGGAGGAGTCACTATGCAAAATACACCATTACCACCACGTCAGCACCATTTCACCGAGAAGTCCCATCGCCCTTGGCTTCGTTGGGTGCTCGTTATTTTTGGGTTGCTGCTCATCGGGGGCGGCGTTTACGGCTTCCGCGCTTGGCATGCCGCCAAAAATACATTTTCCAGGACTTACCACGCTGCAGGAGTCAAACCAAACGATACCGCATTGACCAGTGGGAAGCCCTTTGCCATTCTGCTCTTAGGTACCGACACAGGGGCCTTGGGTCGCCACGATATCGGGCGCACGGATACTATGATTGTGGCCACCATCAACCCGTCCAAACAAACGGCTAAGCTCACAAGTATTCCCCGAGACACCTTGGTCAATATCTGGGGGAGCCAGCAAGATGAAGAGAAGATCAATGCGGCCTATCCCTTGTATGGCGCCAAAGCAACCATTAAAACGGTTGAACATCTCGTCAATATTCCCATTCGTTACTATGTTCTGCTCAACATGGGCGGCCTTAAAAAAATGATCAATGCGGTTGGCGGCGTGACCGTCGATCCACTGCTGACTTTCCACTATGAGCAGGCCAACGTGACCAAAGGTGTCAAGATTCACTTGAATGGCGCCAGTGCCCTCGCCTATTCGCGGATGCGCGATGACGATCCCCGTGGTGACTATGGACGCCAAGCTCGGCAACGACAAATTATTAAAGCTCTAGTCCTTAAGGAAGCCGGCATTGGGTCATTGGCCCGCTACCAATCCGTCTTAGATTCCCTGACTAACAATCTGCAGACTAATCTGACCTTTAACGATCTCATGTGGCTGCGGACCAAGGACGGCCATACCAGTCGACACATCGAGTCTCAGACCTTGCAGGGTGAAAATGCGACCATTAATGGCATCGACTACCAGATTGCGCCGCAAAACGAGATTGAACAAGTTTCTAAGAGCTTACGTAACGCGCTAAACTTGTCGACAACAACTACGTTTCAAACGGACGCCATTCAACCGGCTGGATTCTAGCAGATTGGGACTAACATTGGTTGTTAGCTCTGAGTAAAATCCATTGTCCGTTGTTACTCATTACAGTAATACCCATTTTAAAAGTGCTTGCGGGTCTGGGGAAAAATCCCAGGCCCTTTTGAGTCTACAAAACCACTACGTTTTAGGCACCAAGAAAATCATCCCCGTTCCCGGTCCAGAACCTTCCAGATCACTGTCCGCCGACAACACGCTACCTCCAATTGACCAGCCTTTAAAACTGGCCCGCTTGCTGATACCGTATCCAACCTTGGTCAAAGCCGCATTGAGAGATTCTGGGCTGGTCGGCGTTTTAGCCTTAAAAACAATACAAATAAACGTCCTCGGCGTCGCACCACTCTGCCGTAACAGATAAGCTAATTGTTCGCGACCATCTGCCGTTCGTGGGTCGTACCCCATTGCGTCTGGCCCATCGTCAATTGACAGGTAAGTATCCGCCGCGCGATACAGTTGCTGATCAAAATGGGTTCCCGGAAACAAGGTCATCACCGGAATAGCCAAAGCGTTCACTGGACTCACGTAGCCTTGACGTGTCTCCTGATGAATCGCCGTTTGAATCGACTGCAATGGCTCGGATTGCGGAATCGCCTTAGTTGTCCGTTGTGCCGGCCTCAGATACCCCCGCCAGATCCAACCACTGAGCGTGCCATCTTCACTTCTAACGTGATAGTAAATGGCCGCCTTCCCGCGATCTTTTTCGTACAATTTTTCATGGGCGTCCGTTACCCACGTCACCGTGGGCGTCACGTCATTATTACTATACCGAATGCCCAAATGACGTGAGTATCGTGCGCCCTGCGTTGCTTTCAGGGTATGTCGTCCCATTCGCTGTCGCCAAATCAAACGAACCGACTGTGACCGCCGTGCCGAGTATTGACTGTTTGCTTGTCCCATGACGCTCTCACTACTGCCAACGATTAGTGCCAATAGTGCAAGTAAAATTCCCCGATAAAGGCCCCTCATTGCTGATCACCATACGCCGCCTGAAAGCTATGCAAACGCTCCGGTGAAATCAGGACGACAGCATAGTGCAAGGGGTGTTCGTCATGATCTCTGTGTGGCTCCTGATTAATGTTATGTAACTCATCCTCGTCCGTCGTCGCTGCTTCAGGAAAATCGTCCACAAAGTCGAGGCCAATCGACCATCCCTGAAGATTTTGCCGCTTGGCCGTCGTCAATCCATGTTGCGCCAACCGCTTCTCTAACCAAGCCAATCGCTTGGTCAGCGGCTGATTCCGGGTATTTTGAAAGGCCGTCCACTCATTCCCTAGATCAAAGTGACTAATGTGCTGTTTATCCAAGATTCCCTTATCCCGTAAACCGTTATCTGACGGGAAATCAACCGCCAAGCGGGACAAGCCCAAATTCAGCTTTGTTCCCGGGAAAAGTTGCCATACCGACTTTGAGAGCTGATAGGCTGGCTCCGTTTGAATCGCCCGTGCATATGCCGCTGAATTTTTGGCCGTGTAGAGCGTTACCGGTGGCATCTTCGGTGTCCGCGGTCGCTCTGGGTCCGGACCCGTCTGCACGGGGACAGCTCCCGCAGTTAAATAACCACGCCAAATCCAGCCGCCGTGTTGGCCATCAACCGACTTCACGTGATAGTAAATGGCCGCCGACCCTTTGGCCTTCCGGTAGAGTTTCTCATGGGCGTCCGTCACCCACGTCACGTCCGGCAGATCTGAATTTTCGCTATACCGAACCCCTAAGTGTTGCGAGTAGCGGGCTCCTTTGACCGTGTGAAAGACATGTTTTCCCATTCGGCGGCGCCAGACCAACTTAATCGAATTTGCCCGCTGCGCTGAATATTGACTACTTGCTAGACCAACCTGCTCGGTCCCCCAAAGACTACTCAAAATAGCCACGCTCAAAACTAAAGCAACGCTAGACCACCGCATTCGTTATCCCCCCAATACCCGTATTTTCTTAGTTCTCTAACCATACGCTACTCGCACACGACTAGTCCATCGTATTGACTATTTATATTGTTATAATCAATCATTTTTAATTTCATATCTTGTCGCATCCCTTGAGCCAGATACGATTCATCCCCATTGAAAGCGTAAAAAAAGACGCATCCATCGTAGCAATGAACGCGTCCCTTAACTATTTTGTTTGATTTTGGCGTGCTTGCCAAATGTGCCAGCCAATGATCAGGATACTCAGGTCGCCTAAGATCGTCCCAATCGCAATCAATAGGTTGCCGGCCGAGGTCACCATTAGACCGGATGTTGCTGGAATCCGGGCCAGCAAAGCTAGTAGCGTGGTAATCCATAGACTTCCTAGAATCGCTGGGAACCAGGAATTCGTGTGGCGCCGGTGATGCCACCAGGTCAATCCCGTCACGATGACCGCAAAGACCAGCAGCGTGATACTACCGCCGACTCGGGTCAGGTAGACCAATCCCTGTGCTGGAACCGTCTGTGCCGCTACCCGCATCGCCAATAGCAACGCAATGATAATGACTAACCAGCTTGCAACCTGACCACGTTGTGTATGCACCCGCTGTGTCACGCCAATCCCCAACGCCATCGCAATAACGAAGAAGACGTATTCTAGCCCGACCAGCAGGAGTTGAAACGGTACCGCGGGCAAGATGGCACTCGGGATAATCGTGCCCAACGTAAAAATTAAAAATGGAACGAGTAGATCCCACGTCAACCACTTAGGTTTCGGCCGCGAGACCCGGCCCATCTTCGCAGCAACTGTTGCTGGATCCGCACCATAGAAATGTTGCGCAGTTTGTTGCGCCTCCTGTGCGACCAGCAAGCTGGGAAGTAACTCCCGTAAGTACTTTTGTAGCACCGCCTCATCAGCGAATTTAGGCTGTTGGCGCAAGTTACTGACCAACTCGTCCCAGTATTCCTGATTCTGCGGCGATAGTTGTTCCCGTAGCGCTGCATTTTGTTCCGTAATCGTTGTGCGTTCCGCCAAGACCGCCACTCCTTTCGCATTTCCTCATTATTTCCATGATAGGGAACTTAGCGGCAAAACACCACTGATTTATCGACCGCCGCCGAATATCATCCCTAAATAAACGCCTAGACCAGCCAGTGCTAGCCCACCAACCACACTCAATAGCAGGTAGCCCAATGCGGCCCCCCACCGCCGCTGGTCGACCAACATCACGACCTCGTGGCTAAAGGTCGAGTACGTGGTAAAGCCGCCTAGAACGCCTGTACCAAATAAAACCGTCATCACGTGTGTCGCTTGCCAACCGGTCAACAGCCCCAACAATAGGGACCCTAACCAGTTGATCAGCAACGTTGCCATTGGCCAGCGCGTGCCCATCAATTTTGCCCCCAACTGACTGCTCCCATACCGGCCCAGAGCGCCGATTGCGGCACCAATACCTGCCAATCCGGCCATCATTTCTCAAACACCGGGAAGGTTGCCCATTTCCGCGCGCTCCAGACACCTAAGGCACTACAGAGCACACCACCGACTAAGGTCACGGTCAGGTAAGCACCGACCAGCCCCCACTGGTGTTGCGTTATCAGTCGTACCGTGTCCACGCTAAAGGTCGAAAACGTTGTGAATGCCCCAATCCCACCGATGCCCAGTCCCACAGTCACTGCACCAGGCCAGTGAGCCGTCACGCGCTTGGCATGCGACAACCAGGCTAGTATCAAGCATCCCAGCAGATTTACGACCACCGTGGCCCAAGGAAATCCCGTTGATGCCGGCAGTACTTGCCCCATCAAATAGCGGCCACTGCCACCAATAAATGCAAAAATCAGAATAGACAGATAATTTGCCACAGCTAAGTCCTCCTCGAAAAAACATTCTTTCATTATAGCAAAAAAAGGACTGCCACCAGGACAGTCCCTTCACTAGTTAATGTGTTTTCACAACGAGATCCAAAGCTTCCTGCAATTCGGCTTGTTGGTCATCAGTCAGTTGGTCTTGTGCCACACATTGCTTGACGTTCTCAGCAACTACGACCCCCATCATTCGGTCGACACCGGAACGAACGGCGGCCAATTGAGTCAAGATATCCTTACACTCACGGCCATCGTCGACCATTTTTAAGATGCCTTGCAGTTGCCCGTCAGCCCGTCGCAGCCGGTTCTTTAATTGGCTGGCTGTCGTTTGTACCATTAGGCGGTCACCTCACCCAGCTTCTCATCGAGGTACTTCTTGAGCGCGGCCTTAGGATGGAAGCCAACGACCTTTTCCGTTGGCATGCCGTTTTTAAACACGACCATTGACGGAATGCTCATGATACCAAGGGATTGTGCCAACTCTTGATTCTGATCAACGTCGAGGGAGGCAAATTTCACTTGATCGCCATACTCTTCGTCTAAAGCCTCTAGCACCGGCGTTTGCATCTTACAAGGACCACACCAATCCGCCCAAAAATCAACGACTGTGACGGCGGTATCATCGCCAATGTGTTCAAATTCCTTACTCGTAATTGCCTGCATGTTGAAAGTCCTCCTGCTCGTTTTAGCTTAACGGGGCTGATTCAAATCCCCCTCGTCTTAATTCTGATAATGCCTACAAATCCATTAAGGATCACCGTTAACTCCGGCTGTCATCCTTAATGCACTTATCAGTATACCCCCAGGGGCATCATTTGGCTAGTGTTTTGCTCCTTTTTGCCGTTTCCAGTTCTATTTTATGCCAGCTCCCCATAAAAAAACGGTCGCTCCCCTATTCGGGTGAACGACCGCCATGACTACAGCTAAATTTAGTTGGCTTTCTGCTCTGGATTCATCCCAGCAGTTAACCGTGGCTTATCATTGCCCCGCTTAACTTCTTTTTCAACGGCCATTTGGGCTACCAAGTTCAGGTAGTTAAATGGGTCATCAAAGTTAGGGTTGAAGAGCATGTCCACAAAGGCTAAGTCATCAATAGTGTTGCGGTTTTGAATCGCAATTGAGATGGCGTTAGCAGATTGGGCAATCTCGTGCTTACTTAATAATTGGGCCCCTAAGATACGCCGGTCGCTCCGGTCATAGACCAGATTGATGACCAAGTGATCGGTGGTCGGCATGTATTCTGGCCGCCAAGTCCCTTCAAAGGTGACCATGTCAGCGTCCATTCCTGAATGCAAGGCATGTTCGATTGTCAGCCCCGTTGAAGCCAACGTGTGACCGAAGATCTGCATGGCAGAGGTGGCTTGTGTGCCCATGTAACGTTGAATGTTCCCAAAGATATTGATCCCGGCTAACATCCCTTGACGCACAGCGTTCGTGGCCAATGGCGTGTAAGCAGGCTTACCAGTTGGGTTGAAGTTGACTACACTAGCGTCCCCACAGGCATAGATGTCTGGATTAGACGTCTGAACGTAATCGTTGATGATGATCGCGCCGTGCCGGTCCATTTCAACTTGGCCCCGTAAGAGCTCCGTGTTAGGAACAAATCCGGTACAAACGATGGCTAAGTCGGCCGTAAAGTCGCCTTCCGTCGTTTCGATGACCAATTCACCGTCTTCGTTCCCAGTAAAGGACGTTACCCGCCGCTTCAATTGAACGTCGACCCCATTGTCGCTCAGTAACTTCACGATTCGATCAGATAAGCCCTTGTCGACGTAGTGGTTCAAAATGATTTCGCGTGATTGGAACAGTTGAACGTCGTGACCGGTCCGAGCATAGCTTTCAGCCAATTCCGTTCCAATATACCCTGCCCCTACGATAGCAATCCGCTTGTTTCCTTTGGCTGCTTTATCGATGGCCTTGGCTTGGTCGTACTTGCATAACATCACTTTGTCTTCATCGATACCAAAAATAGGTGGTACCGTCACGGTCGAGTCCGTGGTCATCTTACCTGTATCCATGTCCACGATGTCGACCGTCTTGTTTTCTGAGTCGATCTTCAAAACGTTGTGCCGTGTCTTGATCTTGGCTCCCATATCGGTCAGTTGTTCAGGAGAAGAATAGAACATGTCCTCGAGATGCTTGACTTGACCGTCCAGGAACAAGGAAATTCCACAGGACAAGAAAGAAACATTGGTGTGGCGTTCGTAAATAGTCACATCTGTATCCGGATGATCCCGTAAAACTTGAATAGCTGCATTTGTTCCAGCATGTGTACTACCAACAATGATGACTTTCATGTTTACCCTCCTACATGAAAAACGATTCTAAACGTAGTCTACTAGAAAGTTAGCGAAAGATAAATGACTTCGTCTCGAAAAAGGGGGAAAAGCAGGACGATTCCTCACACTTTAAAGAAAATGACGGGTTAATGTGCAAACTGCACGTTTTATAATAATTTCAATAACTAATATTTAATTTTATTTATCGTGTCATAAGTAGCGCTATTCTGGCAGATAAACCGGTCTCAATCCGGGACATCAGCAGATTGACGGCATTTAATTATCACCCTAGTATCATACCGTAACCTGTATACCCCGCTTGTAATTCGGTCATTTTTATACCGCTTTCATTAAAATTCAGAGGATAAATTGACGAAATAGCTTGGTAGTTCACAGGTTCTCCGGTCCCGTTTATAAGGTTTGAACCCAACCGTTCAGGGGGTGTTTTCCTTTTTCTACCCAATATTTTTAAAGAGTCACAGTTTGCTTGCGAACAGCCTACCGAGTCGCTATGATAACCATAGTTAGTTCGTGATACGTTCTGACCTTAAGCACTGTGATAGATGATAGGAATCACTGTCTATAGATGCACTCCCCCCAAAACAAGTGATTTATTTACAGATTCCTAAATAAGGCCTCGAGTAATCCGCATGTTACTCGAGGCCCTTTCTTTATATAAAAAGCCGCTAATCCTCCATTTTATGGAAAGATCAGCGGCACTTTTTTGCTTAACGTCGGCGCTGGAGAGCGTGGCGCGCCTGGCCGAAAAGAAACGGCACGGCTAAGAGGACTAAGAATAACCAGGTGAAATTGCTGCGAATAAACGGCGTATTCCCGAAGAAATAGCCCACGGCACAACAGCTGCCAACCCAGATTAGACTACCCAGGAAGTTATAGTAGCGAAACTGCCGCCAGTTCATATCAGTCGTTCCGGCAATAATTGGTAAGAACAACCCAACAAACGGAATAAACCGGCCAATCAGCAGCGTCTGGTCTTGATTCCGGTTGAAGACTGCCGTAGCTTTGGCAACCTTATCGTCCGGAAGCTTACGAATCAACCGTTCTTGATGTTTCCCCCACCGCAGTGTGGTCAGATACTTGACCGCTGAACCCACGGTGGCTGCCAGCGTAAACATCAAGATGAGTAACCAGATATTTAGCTGTGAATGCGGGCTTGCCGCAATGGACCCCACCATGAATAACAACGATTGTCCGGGAATGAACGAGAAGATCAGCATGCCCGACTCCAGAAAAATCAGGGCAAAGAGAATCGGGTAGATCCCCGTTCCCAACTGATTCGTCAGCGGTACCAAGACAGCTAATGGGTGCCAAATAATATTCCAAATTATTACGAATAAATTCACTATAATTATTCCTCCACGGTATTTTTCCAAAAAACAGAGTCGCCATTCCTGCCGAAATCTGATGAGAATTTGATGATTACACTTCTTGCTTCAGTACAGTGGCACTCGCAAACCACCTGTGGCAACTCGCTTTCACAACAAAATCAGTATAAATAATTAACAGGTACTCATACTAGTTTTTGACGGTTCACAAGTAGCCTTTAAGCCTGTTTTTTGTCCCTGCCAACCAGCATTTCAGATTACTCAGCCATTTCTCGCCCGGTATTAACTCACCACCAAAGCATGCTTGCGTGAGATAGCCGATTCGGAAAACGCTCAGCCGTTAGCCAGAATTTGTAGCCCCTGCGCGCACCCCCCGTCAGTATCCTGAAAGTGTCGCCAATGGCCGTCCTTACAATATTTCTCTCCTCATTATACGATTTAAAATTGCATTGTCAGTCATTTCGACCAAATAAAAAGACGCCCTGGGTTTCCCACAGCAACGTCAAATCGCGTTCTATCACGCTTTTAATTAATTATAGGGTCGGCTAAATTTTTAAAAGTCTCTGCACATGACTGGTTACTTTTAGTTCGTAAAATGAGTTAATTTAGTAGACTATCAAGGGGTTTCGCCGTTATTAGTAAATTTATGAAACCAATCAATTGCACCTAATCGCATCAGGGGTTACACTACAATCAAGTTAGTAACAAGAGACGTTGCTAACCTGGTTGTACCAAATTCTTATTACTCTTTCTACGAGCAGAACTTAGCACTCCCCCAAAGTATCTATTCCTGCTCGTATCCCCCCTCAAGCCGCGATGTGAATCGTGGCTTTTTTTGTGTTTGGGGAAGATTTTAACGATTGGGTGTACTCCGGCCCAGATTGATTTCTTCTTATAATAAGGAAAAGTTGCAATTTCAAGATATCTCAACTTTCAGATGGCCTTTAGTCCAGCACCTGTACCCCAACACCGATCAGCCCTGGTCCTGTGTGAACACCCAAGGCTGGCGAAACATCCCCAGCGTACCAGTTTTCCACCTGGGGATGGGCCGCCTTTAGCTGCTCGAGTACGCTTGCACGTAGTTCCGGTGCCACCCCGTCACAAACCGCTACGTTAACGTGCTGGGCATCCCCAATGGCGTCATTGACGAGTGCTAGCAACTTATGAATCGTTCGCTTTTCACCACGGACCTTCGCGATCGGATAGTAAATACCCTCGGGATCACACGAAATAATTGGCTTAACGTTCAGCAGAGTTCCGGCCATTCCGGCCACCTTGCCGATTCGTCCCCCCGCTTGCAGATACTTTAACGATGGCACGTAGAAAAAGACCTTGGTTTGGGCCGTTACTCGTTCGACCTCGCTAACGATATCCGCGAAAGAACGCCCGGCAGCGCGCAGTGAGGCGGCATAAATGGCCGCAAAGCCGCTACCAATCCCCACACTGCAAGTGTTGACCACATGGACCGTCAACGGCGTGTCGGCGGCTAACAACTGGGTTTCCTGGTAGGTCCCCGAAAGCGCTGCCGAAATGCAGACAGCAATGACGTGCGTGTACCCGGAGGCTTGAATGCGTTCTAAGGCTTCAACGATTCGTTTACCCGTTGGACTGGCCGTGGTGGCCTTTTCAGTGGCTTGACGACGATAAAATTCGGTAGGGGTAATCGTGATTCGGTCTTCGTAGACCCGATCACGAAAGATGACATTCATTGGCATTAAAGCCATGTCAGCCGCTTCAAGCACGGCCGCCGGGACATCCGAACAGGAGTCCACCAAGATGGCAATTTTTTCTGATTGCATGACAGTTACCTCGTTTCTCCTAGTATCTGTAATTGACGATAAGAATCATTATAACGCAATCATCTAGTTTTGAAAACTAGGTTATCTGCTGCTTGTCATGGCTAATAACTAATCCTTCAAACAATTTTGGCGATAACGAACCGCTTCAGCTGGTAAAAGCTAAAGGTGATGATGTCCGGTACGCCGACGTTCCCGCTCCCAAACTAGCAACCGGCTTTTTCTGACTGAACTGGGTCACGCCTCGTAAATACAATTGAAAAAATATTTTGGTCACTCCCAGATTAAGGCTAAACTAATCTAGATATTAGGTAACAACATCAGTAAGTTAGTTGCCCTAACCGGCCGTTCATTTTGTATGAAGATTCACACGTGTAGGCCCACCCGGAATGAAAACGGCACCACCAAGTGAAACGGTTGACCTGCCCTCTCCGGTGGTAAATTAAAAATTGTCGCTTCCACTATATAAAAACTTTTTTGGCCCACCAAAAATTAGCCGTAACACGGTTGACATTACGGCAAAATGGCTTATACTTACGTGTGGAATTGAAGCGCGTCATTAGAGTTAGTTTGATAAGTTTTGCCATTATTCGCACCATTCGCTGACGCTGACTCGCGTTTACCAGGAAAGGCAGAAGTCAATCGACTACCTGAATTTCTAAGCCAATAGAAAAGAGGGATTTTATGAATAATCATGAAACCGACGAGAAGAAGCACCATATGATTCAGTCAACCGGGAGTAACCAGAAGAGCCTGGATGAAGTCAACGGAACGGTGGAAGTGCCGCAAAATGCGGGCTTCTGGCGCACACTGATGGCCTATACCGGTCCTGGGGCGTTGATTGCCGTGGGGTATATGGACCCCGGGAACTGGATCACGTCGATCGCCGGTGGTGCCCAGTACAAGTACACGTTGCTAACCGTGGTCTTGCTTTCCAGTTTAGTCGCCATGCTGCTTCAAGCCATGTCGGCGCGACTCGGGATCGTCACGGGAAAAGATTTAGCGCAGTTGACCAGAGAGCATACCGGTAAACGAACCGGATTTGCCCTGTGGATCATTACGGAATTAGCCATTATGGCGACCGATATCGCCGAAATTATTGGGTCTGCGATTGCCCTGAAGCTGTTATTCGGCTTCCCGCTACTCGTGGGGATCATCATTACCGCCATGGACGTCTTAGTCCTGTTGGTCTTGATGAAGCTAGGGTTCAGAAAGATCGAAGCCATCGTTGCAACGTTGGTGGCCGTAATCTTATTCGTCTTCCTATATGAAGTTATCCTGGCCCAACCACACATGACTGAAGTCCTTGAAGGTTATTTGCCTTCCAGTACGGTCATCACGAATCACGGCATGCTCTACTTATCCTTAGGGATCGTTGGGGCGACCGTGATGCCCCATGACTTGTACTTGGGGTCATCAATTTCGCAGACGCGAAGCTTTGACCGCAAGGACCGCAAGAGTGTGGCCCAAGCCATTAAATTTACAACCATTGATTCTAACATTCAGTTAACGTTGGCGTTCGTCGTCAACAGTCTCCTCTTGATCTTAGGAGCCGCCCTCTTCTTTGGGACTAATAGTGATCTGGGTCGGTTCGTTGACCTGTTCAACGCTTTGAGCGATAGCCAAATCGTTGGGGCCATTGCCAGTCCAATTCTGAGTATGCTGTTTGCCTTAGCCCTCTTGTCATCCGGGCAAAGCTCAACTATTACCGGGACGCTGGCTGGACAGATCATCATGGAAGGGTTCATCAACTTGAAGATGCCACTCTGGGCACAACGGTTGATCACCCGTTTACTCTCCGTGACGCCAGTGATCATTTTTGCCATTATCTATCATGGTAATGAAGCGAAGATTGAAAACCTCCTGACATTCTCCCAAGTGTTCCTGAGTATCGCGTTACCATTTGCCATGATTCCCCTGGTCATCTTCACAAGTAGTAAGAAGCTGATGGGTGAATTCGCCAACCGGACCTGGAGTCGCGTGTTGGGGTGGGTCATCGCGGTTATCTTGATTATCCTGAACGTTTACTTGATTTTAAACACGTTACACATCGTTGAATAGTTCAAAAAACGTCTGGTCAAATTGACCGGGCGTTTTTTTGACGATAATCGTCGTTTGCTGTATAACTGGAGAAAACAGCAACGAGGTGGATGTGATGCCAGAATTTTTCCAACTAAAAGAACCAGCAGTGACCGATGCCCCAGCGCTATATGCCTTAATTGAACAGGACCGGCCTCCCCTCGAAAAATGGCTGCCCTGGGCTGATAGCATGCAGTCGGTAGCTGACGAAGCGGCTTTTCTCCAGTACAGCCAGCAACGTAACGCCGACCACCAATTGTGGCTGCGCATCATTTGGGTCGCTGACCAACCTGCTGGCATGATCGACATCCACGAGATGAAGGACGGTCACGGCGAGATTGGCTACTGGCTGGGCCGCGATTTCAGAGGACACGGTATTATCAGCCAAAGTCTGGTGTTGACTGAACAGGCTGGCTTTGACACCCTCCATCTCAACAAATTGAGTATTCTGGCGGCCACCGAAAATAACGCAAGTCGCCACGTGGCTGAGCGGAACCACTACCACCTCGACGGCATTCTGCGACAACACATTCCGACGACAGGCACCGCTTATCACGATGCCGCCGTTTACTCAAAGTTAAAGACTGAACGGTAGATACCTACAGGGGTATTGAAAACGGTGTCATCCCACTTTGGGACGACACCGTTTTTGATTCCATTTAATTTAATTGTGATTAAGCGCGTTGCCCACCATCAACAGTGAACTCGGCCCCGTTAGCGAATTCAGATTCATCGCTCCCAAGGTAAACGCAAACTTCACCAATGTCCTTTGGCTTGCCCAAATGGCCCACTGGAATCGTCTTGATGATTTGTTCCCGTGCAGCGTCAGGAATGATGGCCGTGTCGATCCAGCCTGGATGAACGGAGTTGACCCGGATGTCGATGCCCCGTTGTGCGAGGTTTAAGGCCGTGGCGTGCGATAACAGGCGACTCCCACCCTTGCTAGCGGAGTAGGCTGGGGCCATTGGCAGACCGACCAGTCCGGCAACGGAGGAGACGTTGATGATGGATCCTTTAGCATCATTGGTCTTCTTCATAGCGTTGATGGCCGCTTTTTCACCCAAGAAGTTCGCGGTGAGGTTAACGTCGATCACGGATTGCCAGTCGGCTAAGTCGAGATCTTCAATTGCGGCGCCCATGCCACCGACACCGGCGTTGTTAACCAAGATATCTAACTTACCAAATTTTTCAATCGTGGCATCGATAACTTTTTTCCAGTCAGCTTCACTCGCAACGTCTTGTTGAACGAACAAGCTCACATCATCACCAAATTTGGCAACAGCGGCATGCCCACCATCCACGTTATGGTTAGCGGTCACAACGACCTTAGCCCCTTCACGCACGTAGCATTCAGCGATACCAAGCCCGATACCAGCAACTCCCCCGGTAATGATGGCAACTTTTCCCTTTAAACGATCTGACATTATAGATCACCCTTTCACTTTTTCTACTGTTCAGCGTATCACAATGGCGCTGAGAAATGAAATTATTTTACGCGCGTATATTTGAGCAAAACTTATCAACCATCAAAAAAGTCCGCCGGGATTGATCGGCGGACTTTCTCAAGTTAAATTTAAACGAGTTCAGCATCCTTGATACGGTTGTATTCGTCCATGTATTCCTTAGCGTTACGAGTAACACCAGCGAAATCGTCATCAGCTGCTGGGGCAGTTAAGCCACCACCAGCACCAACGACAACGGCACCTGCTGCAAACCAGTCGCTCATGTTTTGAACGTTAACACCACCTGATGGCATCACGTTCAAGTAAGGGAATGGTCCATGGTATTCCTTGATGGCAACGGTTCCGGCCATAGCGCCTGGGAACAATTTAACAACTTCAGAACCGTACTTCAAAGCGGTTTGGGCTTCAGTAACGGTAAAGGTACCAGGAACGTAAGGTACTTGATACAAGTTGCACATTAAGGCAACATCTTTGTCGAAAGTTGGGCTAACAACGAATTGGGCACCAGCGATAATGGCTAACCGTGCGGAGGTTGCGTCCAAGACAGTACCAGCACCAACAACAACATCGGTATCGGCATACTTACCAACTAATTCACTAATAACCGTATCAGCATGCGGTACACTGTAAGTTAATTCCAAACCAGTAACGCCACCGGCGATAACGGCATCGGCGACTTTAACCGCTTTTTCTGGAGTTTCTGCACGGATAACGGCAATAACCCCAGTGTTGATCATTTTGGTTAATAATTCTGCTCTCTTCATAGTCAATTGACCCCTTATTTAATCTAGCTTAATGCTGCTTGTTGTTTGTAAAAATCTGCTAATTGAGTTGGCGTTGGGTAGCCATCGTTGTCACCAGGTGACATCACGGCCAAAGCCCCAATTGCACAACCCCGTTTAACGGATTCACGCAACGTTTTTCCTTCAAGTAATCCAGAGATGAAGCCGACAGCAAAGCCATCACCAGCACCCACAGTATCTACAACTTGATCGACTCTAAAGCCTGAAACAACCTCTTGGGAACCATCCTTTTGCTTAATCAGCGCACCATCCGGTCCTAATTTAACGATGACCGTCTGGGTTAACTCGCTCTGCTGCAAGTAGAAATCAGCAATCTTTTCTGGATCGCGTGACCCCATTAAGATTTCACCCTCATTAATACCAGGCATCACAACGTTCGCTTGTTTAGCCAGTTCATTGGTTACGGCAACCATTCGTTCCTGACTGGACCAGAGTGCTGGCCGTAAGTTCGGATCAAAAGTTACCGTGACGTTGTGCTGAATCAGCCGTTGATTTAAGTCCTTTAAGACTGCTAAATCATTGTCAGACAACGCTGCAAAGATTCCTGATAAATGGGCAATCTTTAAGCCATCAAAGTCGATCTTATCAAGACTACTACTGTCAAAGTTAGCAGCCGCTGAATTCTTACGGAAATAGTAAGTCTGCGGATCGCCATGGCTCACGCGTTGCTTCAGATAGAATCCCGTCCAAAAGTCAGGATTACTGTCCATGTATTGGGTCCCAACACCAGCGTCAGAAACAGCCTTAATGATGTACTTGCCAAAGGGATCTGTCCCAACGGATGAAACGTACTCCGTTGAATGTCCTAATCGTGAAATCCCAATCGCGACATTTAATTCTGCTCCGGCCAGATACTTCTGGAAATTTGCGGCATCAACTAAGGTAGCATCAACGTTTTCCGCTGCGAATACCGCCATAGGTTCACCGATTGTTAAAAATTCAGCCACTGTTCATCACTTTCCTAACCACTCAAGAAATTCTCGTACAAAAAATCTTTTTCTTCTATACTATTAAGCTTGTTTCGTTGTTGCTTTTGTTTCAACGCTCTTGTCAGCATCTTCAACTGGCGCAATCTTGCCCTTTTTAACCAAACGACGGTAGTACCACATCGTAACAATTGGCGTTAAGATAGCGGAAACCAGAACACTGGTAGCAACAATAGCAGTTGCTGAACCGGCAGTTGACTTAAATGCTGGGTTCATCTGTGCAATAACGATTGGCACAGAAACGGCAGCACCGGCAGTTGATGAAGCAGCCCAGCCGGCTAAACCATCGGAACGAACCAAGTAACGGTCGAGTAAGTATAAGAAGTAACCAGATACAAAGACAACCAAGACACCAACTAAGATACCAACTAAACCGGATTGTAAAATCATATCCAGGTTCAAGCTGTAACCAATAGTAAAGGCGAAGAATGGAACTAAACCACCTTGTAATGGGCTGAACATATCACGCATTTCGTGGTCCAATCCACCAACGATCATCCCTAAGATGAATGGTACTAAGGTTGAAACCAGTGCTGGCCATGGGAAGGCACCAATACCGGCAAGACCCAAAGTAATCATCGTAAAGAATGGTCCAGATTGAATACTGAAGAATGGATAAGCAGCGACATCGACGTCACGATTAGGAATCGTCGTCATCAAGGCAACATACAACCCACCGTTAGATGCGTTGAATGCGGCCAAAACAGCTAAGACAGACAACCCAGTGAAGACCCCGGTCGTCACCCCTTCTTTAGGAAGGAACATGTTCAAGATGACGGCAATAATAGCCGCAAGAATAACTTTACCTAATAATAGACTTAACCCTTTAGCAGCAATCTTACCTGAAGACTTCAGGTTGATGTTGGTCCCAACGGCAAAGAAGAAGATGAACAAGATAACTGAAGTCCCAACCATGTAAGACCCAGTAACCCCCGTCAACGCAACGTCAAGCTTCGGCCAGATCGTATGAATAATCGCACCCAAGACTAAGGGTACAACCATCATGCCACCAGGTATTTTCTCAATATTTTTTTTGATTTTCATAATATCTACCTGCGCATTTCGTTTTTTTGAAATATTTTCACAATTTTTCCAAAAAATAAATACAGAGAATAAACTCTGTATCCATTTTTTGTATGATTAACGAACTAAGTAGCCACCATCAACTGGGATGATTGCACCGTTAATATAGTTAGCGGCATTACTTGCCAAGTAAACTGAGATACCCATCAGTTCATAAGGTTCACCCCAGTGTCCAGCAGCAATCCGGCCGAGGATTTCATCATTCCGTGACTTGTCAGCACGAATAGGTGCCGTGTTAGCCGTCTTGATGTAACCTGGTGCAATCGCGTTAACCTGAACATTGTAAGCAGCCATTTCACTAGCAAAGGCCTTAGTTAAGCCGGCAACACCATGCTTAGCAGCGGTGTATGATGGGATAAACTTCCCACCTTGGAAGGACAACATTGAACCAATGTTGATGATCTTCCCTGACTTTTGCTTAGCAAATTCCTTAGAAGCAGCTAAGGACATGTGGTAAACGGCGGATAAGTTAATCGCAATAACTTGATCCCAGTCCTTATCCTTAGATTCAAGGATAGGGTTCCGCTTGATCATCCCGGCGTTGTTAACCACGATGTCAATGTGCCCAAAGGTTTCCATTGCCTTAGCAACAACTTTGTCAGCGATGCCTTGTTCAGTCAAATCCACGTCCATGAATTCAACCTTACGGCCACGCTTTTCAATCAATGCGCGGGTGTCGTCCCAGCCTTCAGTCCCAAACGTTGGGATGAAGATGTCGGCGCCAGCTTCTGCCATGGCTACAGCGTAGCCTTGGCCAAGTCCAGTGTTCCCACCGGAAATGATTGCAACTTTGCCAGCCAGACTGAACCAGTTCATTTTGAATTGATTCAATGAGTCTTGGTTGTGTTCAATCTCTTCTCTGGATTGTGCCATATTAAAATTACCTCCGAAAAATTAAGTGATTACCGTAATTGATGCATTTCAACTGCGTCCATGTCATCGTAAGTTTGGTTTTCACCACACATAGCCCAGATGAATGAGTAGTTGGTAGTCCCAACACCACAGTGGATTGAGTAACTAGGGTTTACAACAGCTTGGTCAGGTTCCAACCAGATGTGCTTCGTGTTTTCTGGAGTTCCCATGAAGTGAGCAACACGAGTATCCTTTGAACCGAATTCAGTGTAAAGGTAAGTTTCCATCCGACGTGCGTGAGTGTGAGCTGGCATCGTGTTCCATGAGTTGCCTGGTTCAAGAACGGTGTAACCCATTTGTAATTGACAAGTATCCATAATAGAAGCATCAATGTACTTGTGGATAGTCCGCTTGTTCATATGTTCTTGGTCACCCATAGGCATTGCGATAGCATCCTTGTAAGACAACTTCTTAGTTGGGTATGCACGGTGTGCTGGCGTAGAAACAACGTAGAACTTAGCTGGCTTCTTAGGGTCAACAGATTCGAATTGAACATCCTTAGTACCCATGCTGATGTAGTAGCCATCATGAGGTGCAATCGTGTCTTCCTTGCCATCGATCGTAACTTTACCTTCACCACCAATGTTGATGAAGCCGAGTTCACGACGTTGTAAGAAGTATTCAACACCCAATTCCTTGCTCAAGGCAATTGAAAGAGGCTTGTCAACTGGTGTAACACCACCGAAGATCATCCGGTCGTTGTATGTATAAGTCAACAAAACATCGCCTGGGTTAAAAATCTTTTCCATTAAGAATTGGTCACGTAATTCATCCGTGTTGTAGTGGTCAATATCCTTAGGACTATGTGCGTACTTCGTTACCATGCTAAATGCCATTTTTGTTTCCTCCAATTTTCTTATTTGGAAATTGCATTTCCTTTTTGACAAACACAGCATATCGCCGATTCAGATAAAAAGCAAGTGTTATTTTGAGCATGCAGGTGTGATAAAGACGAAAACGCTTTCAAGAACCTTAACATGACGGGTTTAGGCGCTGGTCGAATTTTTTTAAACTTTTTTTGTGGATTCCTTTTTCTCCTATATTGTTCTGACTGAATTTCCAAATTGGAAACGTTTTTTCTGAAAGCTCAGCCACTTTCAATCAAAAAAAGTTTCAGTGTTTATGTAAAAATAAATCGCGATAGACCGGTAACCCCAGCAATATCTGAATTGTGCATAAACTGTCAATGTTGACCTGACATTTTAAAGCTGTAATATGAGTCGTGTTAACTGATTAGGAGGCTATCACATGAGCACAAAACAAATTCATATTGATCCCAAGGAATTCGCCTATCACTTCGTCGATTCCATTTCTAAAACTGACGTTGCCAAAGCAAATATGCAGGATAAGGCCAAGGAACAGCTCTTCGCCTACTTAACCGCATACGTTTTGATTGAACAATTTAACTCTTCCGAGGCCAGCGAATTCTTGGAAGACACAACAAAGAAGATCGAAGATTTATCCATGCCTGAATTTTTACGATTAGTTTCGCAAAAGTCCGATTTCAGCGCTGTTCAAAAATAAATTTTCAACCCACAAAAAATACCGATGTAATCACGATTCTTGATGAATTTTGATTATTAATCGGTATTTTTTTATTTGACAGAGTTATTTGTAAGCGATTACTATAAGCGTGCTTTTAATAATAAATTTGGAGGCTCAATCATGGATAAACAAGACATCGTACTCAACACGTTAGTTTTTGACCAACAACACAACGATGGTGAAGCTCAACTTAGCATGTTGCAACGCGTCGTTGACTTTGGCATCAAGCAAGCTGAAGTTCGGCGGGAATTCTTTACTGACCCCGCTGCGGAAGCTGCCGACATCAAGGACTTCATTGAGAAGCACCAATTGAAGCTATTCTACAGTGTTCCAGAAAAGATCTTTACCGACGATGGTGCATTGAACCCTGAACTCCCTACATACTTCGCCGAAGCAAAGGCTATGGGCGTTACTTCACTGAAGATGAACATCGGGAACTTCGCTGCCTTCAACGGTGACCTGGTTTCTGCCCTTTCCCTCTATGCTGATTCTGGCATTGAATTCAACGTTGAAAATGACCAATCAACTGCCAATGGTAGCTCTGCTAACATCCTGAAGTTCTTGGAAGCAGTTAAGGCTGTTAACGTTGACATCAAGTTCGTCTTTGACTTAGGTAACTGGCGCTTCGTTAACGAAAACGAATTGGACGTCGCTAAGAAGCTCAGTGACTTCACCCGTTACATCCACGTCAAGAACGATGTTTTAGGCGGCGCAAAGCCTAACGTTGTTGCTCTCGACAAAGGGGTCATTGACTGGAAGGCAGCCTTGAAGATTTTGCCAAAGGGCTTGCCAGTTGCTTTGGAATACCCTGCTACTGATGACGAAATTCGTCACGGCATTGATTTACTGGTAAACAACAACTAGTTAATTATTAATAATAGCTAAATTGTGATAATTCTCAAAAAGGCCAAAAAGACAACCGTTTTTGGCCTTTTTGTTGTGCCGTTAATTAACAGTTATTGGATTAGTAAACACCCTCCATTTACTTTTAACGGAAAGTTGAGTAAGATTAGTACAACGGTAAATTTCTTATTCGGAAATAAACAATGGAGTGAACAATATGGCAGAAGCTAAATTATATGGAACCGTCTTGGTACGGGCGAAGCAAATCATGGATTACATCGCCCAGCAAGAAGCGGCGCCAACATTAAAGGAAATCAGCGATGGTATTGATATGACCCGCTCGACTGTGCTTAAGATTCTAACGACACTTGATGTCTTAGGCTTAGTAACGCGCACCACTGACGGGAAGAGTTATCAGTTAGGGATGGAATTATTTCGCTATGGGCAACGGGTCGCCGAGGACTTTGACATCCGCGACATTACCCATACGGCTCTAGAAAAGCTGCGTGATGAAACTTCCGAGACCATCAACCTCGGTATCATCGCTCATGATGAGGTCACCTTAGTCGAAAAGTATGAAAGTCAGCGCAGTGTCAATCTGAAGTCTCACATCGGTGGTAGCATGCATCTTTACTCTTCCTCCATGGGTAAAGCCATGCTCTCAACTTTTAGCGACGAAGAACTCGACCAATACTTAGAAACGGTTAGTCCGCTACAACACGTCGCTCCCAACACAATTACCGATCCACAAGCTCTTCGCGATGATCTCGCCTTAATTCGGCAACGCGGCTACTCCATCGATAACGAGGAGAATGAACCTGACGTATATTGCATTGGCTTTGCCCTGATCAAGTCCAATCACCTCTATGGGGCTTTCTCCATTACGACACCTAAATACAGAATGTCCATCGACCGGCAGGAAACATTTATCAAATTTGCTAACGTTGCCAAGGATAAAATTCTAGAAACTCTTTAACCTATCAAAAAGGCCATCGCCCCCAATCATTTTTCGGTTAATGATTGGGGGCGATGGCCTTTTGTGTGACTAAAATTTAGAATTTATGCGGCAGAACTAGCCCACCGTTTTCATCGTCGTTCGGGTGATCCCGCTTAACGACCAGTTCTTGGTTAACGAAGCTGAAGATACCGCTTTGGCCGAGTTCACGACCGAAGCCGGACTTCTTGACGCCACCAAATTCAAGTTCTGGTAAGGAACTGAAGAAGGTGTTGACGAAGACCATGCCCGTTTCAATCCGTGAGGCAATAGCCGCACCGGATTCGGCACTGCCCGCAAAGACGATGCCACCCAGACCGTAGTCGGAATCGTTAGCCAATGCGATGGCTTCCTCATCGTTCGCAACCTTGTAGACTTGCGCAACGGGGCCAAACATTTCCTTACCGTATGCCGGATTGTCCTTGGTGATGTCCGTCAAAATCGTTGGCAGGAAGAATTGACCATCGCTGTCGACTGGGTCATGGACGAAGTAAGCCGTCGCACCGCCATCCAACGCAGCGTCCACTTGCTTCTGCAATTTTTCCTTAGCCTTCTTGGAATTCATCGGTGCCACCGTCGTTTCTGGGTCCATGGGATCGCCCAGCTTGACTGATGCAAAGGCCGCCTTCAGCGATTCCAGGAACTCATCGTAGTGGTTTGCCGTCACAATGAATCGCTTGGATGACGTGCAGACCTGCCCGGCATTGTATAACCGTGCCCGTGGTGCGATGGCGTTGACATCAGCCATGTTAGCATCCTCGGCCACGATAAAGGCATCCGTCCCACCTAATTCCATGGTAGTCTTCTTTAAGTACTTACCAGCGACTTCGTTAACTGCGACCCCGCCCCGTTCAGAACCGGTCAAAGCAACCCCTTGGATTCGTTTGTCGGCAATGATATCAGAGACCTGGTCGTAAGAAACGAACAGGTTGGTCAAGGCGCCATCTGGTGCCCCGGCCCGGCGAACGGCGTCTTCAAAGACGACCGCTGAAGTTGGCGTGATTGCGGCGTGCTTAAACACGATTGGGTTTCCTACCGCATAGTTTGGCGCGAAGATCCGCATCATTTGGTAATATGGGAAGTTCCAGGGTTCAACCGCCATCAGAACGCCCAGTGGATGGTTCTCCAGTTGTGCGTCACCGGCAATGCTGTCGATGGCCCGTGGTGCCAAGAACTCTTCAGCGTGATCGGCGTAATATTCGGCGATTTCCGCACAGAGAATGACTTCCCCCTGAGCTTCGGTGAACAGTTTCCCCATGTCCGTGGTCAAAACTTCAGCTAAACTGTCAGTTTCGTCGCGGAAAATTTTGGCTAGTTTGCGGAGAACCGGAACTCGGCTCGCAACTGGGTCGTTACGCCACTTCTTGTAGAGGGCCTGACCCTTTGCTAAACTTTCTTCAACGTATTCGGGTGTTGCGTTTTCGTAGGTCTTGACGACTTCATTGGTATAGGGATTTGTAGTTTGGTATGCCATGGTAATATCCTCCTTGTGGGGTTCGTCCAGATTCACAATGTAACCCCTTACGCTCTGTACTATACCCCCTACAACCCCATAATGCCAATACTCCGTTTGTGATTAAATAATCAATTTGTTAGTGAAATTACCGGTAGTACCCACTTTCAACCGGTTGCAAGTTAATAATTGGTATACTAGTTTATCGACTAAATCAAGCGCTTTCATTTGCTAATTGTCACTTTCACGACTACAGTTCTTAACGTTCCCCATTATCTGCGGGTGACACCACTTCGGCATCAACTGATGTCGCCCCACAAAAAAAAGCTGCTGGCAGGTGGCCAACAACTTTTAATTTGACTAACTCAACTTCCAACGGTCCAAAACCCCGTTGAATAGCCGGTTAGCCGTCGTAATTTGATCTAAGACGGTTCGCGGACTTGCCGTGAAGTCGTCATCCGCCCATTTGTTAATGATGCCTAAAGCACCGGCGGCAATAAACTCAGCCGACGTATCGATCACGTCTTCTTTTAAGTAACGGTACTCGGGCATTGCGTGAAGCAGAATTGACAGTCGTGAGGCCACAAATTCATTCGCAGATTGTCGCCAAACCCCATCGTCATAGGGGTAAGCGTTCAGGAAAATTTTTGAATTGTCAGCGATCCGTTCCAGTAATTGAATTACGGCCGGACGCCAGTTCTCTAAGGTCAAAGTCAACGGTTGCTCGCGACGTGGCGCTTCAACAATGAAGTGCTCATAGACAAACGCTAACAACTCGTACTTGTCCGCGAAATAGTAGTAGAAAGTCTTACGGTGAACTTCCGCTTCATCCGCAATCTCCCGGACGGTAATCTTATCAAACGTATTGTGGTTCAACAACGAAGCCAAGGCCTCCGCAATTCGCTCCTTAGTTTCTGATGCAGCCATCGTGATACCTCCAATCATTCACACACCATTTTGATTTACGTATTAATCATTGCCAGTATCCCCCCAGAGACCGACAACTTTCATGTCCGCTCTAAGCTGTCTAAAATTATACGCGTCTTCTAGTAAGAAGAAACCCTTTTCGCAAAAAATATTAGACAGATTCTAACTAGTTATCTATATTAACAATAACATGGTTCGTTTTTTGAACATTATTGATTATAGCATAGGTTTTAGCTGATTGTGCTATTGTTTTGTACACAATTAGTAATAAACACGTAAATTTAAGGGATTACCCTCAATTTTTTTCGAGAACTACCCGTTCTTGGTTCCCTTGCAAGCAGCCTTCTAGTTGTAATAACGACTTTTTCCGTTTTAAGCCCCCAGCGTAACCCGTTAATTCTCCAGTTCCACTGACGACTCGGTGACACGGAATCACCAGACTAATCGGATTGTGACCGACGGCGCCGCCAATTGCTCTGGCGCCGACGTCGTGACCGACCTGTTGACTAACCACCGCCGCAATTTCACCATACGTCCGAACTTCACCATACGGAATCTGTTGCAGGGCCGTCCAGACGGTCTGGCGAAATGACGTTCCGCTTGGCCGGACCGGCAAGTCAACGGCCGGTTGTTCACCCGCAAAGTACGCCGTCAACCAATCCGCTACCCGGCCAAACACGGGGGTGTCCCCCACTAAACTTAACTTGGGCAAAGTACTCCCATAGTACTTTTGGTCTGTAAACCACAACCCAGTCAGGTTCAAGCCATCCGACATGACGGTGACCGTCCCTAGTGGGGTTGCCAACTTCTTCTGGAGCATCCTCATCACCCTTTTTGCCTTATTTTACCATTAAAAAAGCAAGTGAGCTAATCTGTCACCCGCTTTTTCCGTTCTGTAACCAAAAAGTATTAATTCATGACTAGGTTAGCTAGTCACTATATTTTAGATAGTCGATTATGCCACTGGAAAAGCAAAGCAATTAGCTGGCAGAAACACCTTTGTGACGCCATTTCAACGTCTTTCCACCCTTAAAAAAATCCGCCTGATCGACCACGACCATTCTAACCACCCTGCCAGCAATGTCCGGGCAGAATCTTCGGAGCGGTGTGCGGTTCTTTGCCATTATTTTTTCGGCGACATCCACCACGTACCCGGACGTAGCTATAGAAAAAAGTCGCGGCAATTTCGCCACGACTTTTCAGTCACATTTTATTTTAATGATAGAGGTCGAACCGGCCCTTACTTAGTGTCGTGCTCAGGTGGGCACTTTCCATCAAAGAACGGTCCGTGATGATCTTCTTCAATGCGGAAGCCATGTAGCCGTGAATCTTCTTGTTACTGCTAAAGATTTCGCCGACCCCATCGCGATCACTCAGCGAAGCAACGGTCCCGACAGACTTGTAAGTAAATGGCCGTGTGTCGTGGCCCCGTAGCGCTAACCCAATGTTCTTAGCCGCGTGGGAAGCACATGCCAAGGCAATCTGCGCCGTCGTTGGGTATGGCCGCTTGCTTTCTGGGTCCATCACAGCGGACACGTCCCCAATGATATAAACTTCAGGATGGTCTTCCAGCGTCAGGTCGTCTTGCACCACAACTCTGTTCCGGCGTTGGCTGAAGCCGGAGTCCGCAATGACGTGTGACCCACTGACCCCAACGGTCCAAACGATGTTGTTGGATGCAAATTCGTGTTCCTGTTCGTCGCTGTCCTTGTAGACGACCGCACCCGATTTAATTTCGGTAATCGCAGCGCCCAAGTTCATTTCAACGTCGTGCTTCGCCAGGAAGTTCAACGCGTAGTCCCCGAGTGATTTGTCAAACATTGGCAGAATCGACTTCCCCATTTCAAAGCAGGCAATCTTGATCTCTGGCGTGTTGTAACGCGTCTGGAGTTTTGGCATCGACTGGGTCAACTCACCTAACAGTTCGATCCCGGTAAAACCAGCCCCACAAACGGCGATTCGTAAGTCGTTCGGATCCTGGGTCTTTGCGTAGTCCTTGACGTTATTTTCGATGTGTTGGTAAATGGCCTCAGCCGTCTCCAAGTCTTCCAGTGGTAAGGCATTTTCCGCCGCACCCTTCAGACCAAACGTTTCAGATTGGAAGCCCAACGCAATGAGCACGTAGTCGTAGGTCAGTGGGTCATGATTCTCCAGGGTGACCTGCTTTTGGTCGATGTCGATATTGGTCACGGTATCCCGGATGAATTTAACCCGGCTTCCAATAACATCGTTGATCTCGTACGTAATGCGATCCGGTGCAATGGTCCCGGCCGCAACTTCGTGTAAGTTCGTCTTTTCAACGTGGGTCCCGGACTTGTCGACTAAAATAATCTGGTCCTCACTGGGAACTTCCCGCTGTAAAAATTTAACGGCCCGCATGCCGCCATATCCGCCACCTAGAACTAAAATCGTTGACATTGTTAAACGACCCCTTTTCTGTAATGTTCTCCCCCCACACAGCAAGCTAATCAGTAAGTCATTAGTTAAAACGGTTACATTTTCACTGTCCAACAAACTGTTAAGGATGATTTAACTCTATTATACGGCTTATCGCCCGAAAAACCAGTTGAAAGGAATCGTAATCTATTTCACAAATCGGTTTTGGACAACTTAATCCCCGCAAGCTTAGGTCTTACAACGATTTCAAGCCAATTGGCGAGTCACTTTAGCTGAATTTTTATGGGAAAACCCTTATGGTTAAAGATAGTAAGCTTACTTACAAATGGAGGTTTTCTTATGACAACATTAATTATCGGTGCACACGGCCAAGTTGGCCAACACATTGTGGCACAACTCGCCACAACTGGCGAAACGGTTTACGGTGGGATTCGCAACGCCGAACAGGCCGCCGTCATTGAAAAACTCGGTGGTCATCCCCGCATGGTCAACCTCATGGGAGCCGCGGATGGCTTAGTCCCCGCCATGAACGACGTGGACACGGTCGTCTTCTCCGCCGGTTCCGGTGGTAGTACCGGCGACGACATGACGCTCAATATCGACCTCGATGGCGCCGTTAAATCCATGATTGCCACGGAAAAGGCCGGCATCAAGCGCTTCATTATCGTTAGTGCCATGGGGACCGACGACCGGTCCTTCTGGGAAAAATCCGGCATTCGGCCCTACTACGTTGCTAAATATTACGCCGACCAATGGCTCCAACACCGCACGGACCTAGACTACACAATTGTTCGTCCCGGCATCCTGACCAACGATGACCCAACCGGCAAGATCACCTTGGACCCAGCCACCGCCGATACGACTAAAATTGCTCGCGCGGATGTGGCTGCGGCCGTTGTGGCGGTCGTCAAGCATCCCCTCCCCAAGCAGATCATCACGATTGTTAACGGCGATGTGCCCGTGGCTGACGCGATTCGGTAAAGCTTAAATTGAATGTGACCGCACTGAAGACATTATTTTGTCCAGTTATAAGTCTAAAGGTTGAACCTTTCTAAAATGCCGGTCATACCTGTTCTAGCAACAACAGTGGGACTAAAACTAGGCAACATGGTAGGCCCTTCGCCTTACCGGCCGGCAGATATGGGCTGGAACGGTGCGAACGCAACTTGAAGCCTCGAAAGAACCGAGTCTACAAGCTTGGTTTTCTGCTAAGCCGGCTAGAAACGCCAGCTAAGTAGAACGACGCGCCTGAGCCCATATCTGCCGACCTCTCGGCTTACACAGTGTTCTTAGACGATGGAGATAATGGCTGTAACATCCGTTATCGATTGGACCGAAAGTGCTAAGTCTCTACGTTTTCCGACCATTGTCGTGATAGAACACAACCTGAGCCGGAGGAGGACAGGATGCAGCCAGCCGTGGAGGTGGTGTTAGTTGGCGATTCATCAGCCAGCTTACAGCACGGGCGACTTTGGAGACACGTGATCTTCGTGGCTTCAAAGCGAGCGAGAAGACTGGTGGTTTTCCAGTCTGAAGCGTCCCCACAGCCGGCGGAATCCCTGGCAGCCGGCGTGCGACCAATTTACACTAATTTATTAGTTACAAGCCAGTACCTACAACTACTCAACGGAGTTAGTTGTGATACTGGCTTTTTCTTCGCCCCTATCACCTGCACCTCAAAAAAGGCAGCAACGGTCTCACCGACACTGTCTTTATCAGCTTCTATTCTGTTGGTCGAATCGTTGTTAAGGGGACGATTCGTTTAGGTAACGTGCGTCAGCCTTAAGGGGGGAAGGCGACACTAGTAACACTTGAGGGAAGGTATTTTGCTTGAGACCATTCTGTTTGGAGGAAGTTTGCTCAAGTCATTGGGGGTTGGAAATTTTAAGGGGGATTTTCGTCTCACTCAGTGTCAGGTCCGCCTCACCGGACGGAACCTGACAGCTAGTCTACTTCAATTGGTTATCTTGGTGTTTTTGGTCCAGGTTGAGCGCACTGGCGTCCACGGCCGTTTGAACCTGGCTGGAGATCTGCTTGGTGGTGACCCGCTTATTGAGTTTAACCTTCGTCACGTGCAGTTCCGTTGCTGGTTGGGCGTTGAACGTAATCGTGGTCCGCTCAATTTCTGGCGCAGCTGCCCCAGTCGTTGGTCGCGTTGCGGCGGAAGCCCCAGCGGATGTTGCCATCAAGGTTGTTACGGTCATGGCACCCAGCATTACTTTAGTTAGCATTGATTTAATTTTAGTCATTTTAACCACTCCTCAGTTAGTTGTTTTGGCTTATCGCTTTCGATGTATTAGTTATACCATCCCCAAGCCCCTTCTATCCTGAATCTAGATTAAGGTTAATATATGAATTTCTTAATCAAGGGTTATGATTCTATGGTATCATGCCGTTAAGCCCGTCAAATGGGTCTTTACCCGCCCCACGATTTTAACCGTGGACACTTGGATTTTTCCATTTAACCGTTAAACCTAATAGTTCTATCTATAATTAGCCGCTGTAAAAGGAGTGTCGCCACTAATGAAAAATACAATTCTGCTGGTTGAAGACGAGGAAGGTCTTGCCAGTTACGTTGCCAAGGAACTCACCTTTGAGGACTTTGACGTTTTGACCGCCGCCGATGGGGAAGCCGCCTGGGAAACTTACCAGCGCGAAAAAGATAATCTCCTATTAGTTCTGCTCGACTGGATGCTGCCTAAGATGGACGGCATGGAAGTCCTCCGCCGCATCCGTAAGCACGATGAGATTCCCGTGATCATGATGACGGCCCGCGACTACTTGGGGGATAAAGTAACCGGCCTCGACAACGGTGCCGACGACTACATCACCAAGCCGTTTGAAATCGAAGAGCTGCTTGCCCGCATCCGCGTCATCCAGCGGCGAACCGCCCATCAGAGTGGCTTGGACCAGACCTACCACCTCGCCGACCTCACGCTCATCACCAAGACCCGGCAAGTCGACCGCGGCGGTGAGGCGCTCCAGCTGACCCAACGTGAATACGACCTGCTCCTCTTTCTCATGCAGCATCCCGGTCAGGTCTTCACCCGCGACGAACTGCTCGACAACGTCTGGGGGGTGGACTTCCTCGGCCAACAAAACGTGGTCGATGTCTACATTGGCTACCTTCGCAACAAGATTGATACTACTGATGCCCCCCACCTGTTCCATACGATTCGTGGCGTGGGCTACACCCTAAAGGAAGATGATGCTGATGCGCACTAACCACCCACCGCGGACCTACGCGGATATTATTCGCCACTCGTTTACCCGGCTCCTACTGGTCATCGGTATAGTCATCGTTCTCACCGTGACCGTCACGTTGAGCGTCGATCAGCTGTTCCGCGCCCAGGACCAAGCCGCCAAGTTAAGCGTTAGCCTCCAAACGACGCAGGTCAGCAATTTCAAAGACTGGTTGACGGTCAACCAGACCAGCGGCCTCAACTCCCACAATACGTTTGTCCTAATCAAGAACGCCGATGGAAGCACGACCTCCCTTCTGCCCCGGACCACCAGCCTGGCCAAGGCCAACACCTGGTCGATTCCCTTCACCCATCTGGTCTACATCAAAAATTGGGGCCTGTACTTCTCGGAAACGTTGAAAACGGGCGGCCGCACGTACTCGCTCTTCATCGGCATGCACGTCCTCATTGGCAACCTGCACGTCTTGATCTCCGTGATCATCATTGCCATCGGTCTGAGCCTCTTGATTGGTCTACTCTTCGTGCGCCGGTTAGCCAACCGGATCAGCGCGCCAACCATTGAGTTGGCCCAAGCCGCTCAAGCCGCCGCTGCTAATCCCGAAACCACCCAGCCGAAACTGCCACAGCCCACGGAACCCGTTGAAGTTTCCCAGCTGGCCAAGGACTTTAACCAACTCCTGGCGGCACAAAATGGGCGTTTGGAACGCGAGCGGCAGTTCATCTCAGACGCCTCCCACGAATTACGAACACCCATTGCGACCATTCGCGGTAACGTCAAACTGATCGAACGTCGCGGTGACAAGCACCCTGAGGTCATCCCCGAATCCCTAGGGTTCATCGACCAGGAATCTTTGCGCATGCAACATTTGATTGAAAACCTGCTCCATTTATCGCGGGCAGACCGAGCCGAGGTGGCGTTGCAGCCCCTAGACCTTTCTGCCCTGGTGCGCGGGGTCGTCGACCATTACCAGCCACTGGTCGCGCAGCACGTGACGTTTCAGGGAACCGACCAACCTGCCATGGCCCTCGGTGACCCGGACATGCTCCACCAAATCCTAGTGGCCTTGCTGGACAACGCTCACAAATACTCACCGGAAGACCAGCAGATCGACGTAACGGTTGCCACAACGACCACGGCAGTCACTTTAACCGTTGCCGACTTCGGTTCCGGTATCGCCCCTGCCGACCGGGAACACATCTTTGAACGTTTCTACCGGGTCGACGCCTCACGTTCCAGCAAGATCGAGGGTAGCGGACTCGGCCTAGCCATCGTGGCGCAACTGGTACAGCTCAACCAGGGAGCCATCGCGGTCACGGACAACAAACCGCACGGTAGCCGCTTCACGGTGACTTTGAAACGGGCAACTAACAGCTAACGCCTGGCAACATAGTGAAGCCCTTCGCCTTACCGGCCGGCAGATATGGGCTGGAACGGTGCGGACACAACTTGAAGTCTCGAAAACCGCGAGTCTACAAGGTTGGTCGTTCTGCTAAGTCGGCCAAGAACGCCGGCCAAGCAGAACGACGCGCCTGAGCCCATATCTGCCGACCTCTCGGCTTACACAGTGACTTTCTGTCCACAAGGTAGATGCGCGTAAAATCGTTATCAATCGAGCCAAAAATGTTAAATCCACAAAACTTTTAGCAGTTGTTGTGAATAGAACACAACCCGAGCCGGAGGAGGACAGGGATGTAGCCGGCCGTGGTAATGGTGTTGGCTGGCGTCCTTTGCTAGCCTAGACCATGGGCGCCTTTTAAGACGCGTGGTTTTCGCGGCTTAAAAGCGAGCGAGAAGACTGGTGTTCTTCCAGTCTGAAGCATCTCCACAGCAGGCGGAATCCCTGGCAGCCGGAGTGCAACCAATTTACACTAAATTTAGTGGTATCGATTCATGCCACTCCTGGACTAAAACAGGCAGTTCATCTTTCAACCTTTAGTCAGCATTCGAAAACTAAGAAATTCTCAGTAAATCCTTAATCAAAGGTGATAGTTTCCTTTACCCTTTCTCGGTATACTAGGTTTATAAATTGAAAGGAAGCGTTCGATATGCTGATTGATGACAACCCAAAAATTCATACGATTACTCCCGCCCAAATTACCAAGGTGTTCTACCCTTATGTGATTGCGAAAACGGAAGCCGGGAGTTACGTCAACATTAACCTTAGCGAACAAGAACGAAAGGACCCGTTGTTCTGGGAATCCATCGCCAGTATCGCGAAGGCCAAGCTGTGGGTGCCGATTGGAGAACGATTCCACCAACTCCTATCGTACGACTGGACCTATAACGCCGCCTACTAAATCTAACTATAAACTTGCTGGTCTCACCGTCTATTCTTGGCGGTGAGATTTTTCCTTGTACGACCAAAAAAGGGAGACAGCCAGCGGCCGCCTCCCGTGAAAAAGAATCATCTTCTGTGTGAAATTCATTTCTCTTACCATGTAGTGAAACGTGTACCACAAGACAGTTAGCCGCCTCGTATCTCACGCTTATTTTTACAGCCGCGAAGAGTTCTGCAGGATCTCAGCCTTTTTCCGGAGGTCACCGCGGGTCTGCCAAACTAGAATCGTGGTTGGCCGTGCTAAGTAGCCGTCCATCGTACCACCAATGCTAGCGAGCCAGAAACTCATGAATCCCCAAACGCTTGCCGACCATTCTTGTTTGAAAGCCAAGCAAAACGCCGCGATGATCACGAACAGCCCCAAATTGATCAGGGCCGTGATTCCCTGCCGCCCCAACCGATTAAAGTAAGGGTATTGCCACGTCCACAAGCCATCGACAACTAAGAAACCAAAGATAACGCCCAACGCGATCCGGACGCCGTGGAAGTTGTCAACGGCCGTTGTTAAGCTCAACAGGACCATTAACATCATGAAAAACCAGAAAGAATGAAACGCATATCGCCAGTCAAATTTCATGCAAGTCGCCTCACTTTCATCAGCCATTTCGGCTTTATTGAAGATGAATTTTAGCACGGCCCACCTTAAAAGAACATAACGGGTGCTCCCATGGTTAAGATAGTAGCGCTACCAACGACCATTTTGTGCAAGCGGTTCCTTGTGGATAGAAAAAACGATGGTAGCCATTTCAGGCCCCATCGTTTCCAATGAAAAATTAAGTTTTTGCCAACTACGACTTTACCCGGTTCAACCGAAAGGCCACGGCCATCCCCAACCAGGAAATGACGGCTACGGTTACCAGAACCAGGAGTGCCCATTGTGAACCGGCTGCTGTTCTGCTGGCAGCGCTACCGACTGTTCCAGCCTGACTGGCCGCAATAATAGCCGCACAGATGGCCGTTCCCATGGCACCCGCAAATTGTTGCATGGCGTTCATCAGGGCGTTTCCATCGGCCTTCAGGTCAGCCGACAGCTGTTTCAGACCATCCGTCATGATGTTTCCGAACGCGGAACCGATCCCAATCATGTAGCCCACGTAGAGTCCAAGAATGGCCCACAGGTTGAGCTGCCGGGCAAATACCGTCATCAATAGCAGCATAACCACGACCAGACCGAGGCCGAATAGAATTGGCCGTTTCGCACCAAACCGGTCCAAAATCTGCCCGCCAATCGGTGAAAATGCCGCACCAATCAAGGCCCCCGGCAGAACGACTAATCCGGCGGTAAAGGCCGACTGCTGATCGACTAACTGAAGGTAGTTAGGCAGCACAAACGACAGCCCTAGCGCCGTGATCTGGACCATGAAGAATGCCAACAAATGCCAGGCAAACGCCGGATTGGCCACGGTTTTCAATTGAATCAACGGGTGCGCACTGTGCCGGGAACGCTGGACGAAAAAGACTAAGCCCAAGATTCCCACAAGCAGGCTTCCCGCAACCGACCAACTGAGAAACGACTGGGTACTGAGCGAGCTAAACCCAAAGATCAGACCACTAAAGGTCACGATGACCCCGAGCATACTAAGAAAATCGAAACGTTCCGGAGCCGTTTCACTGACCTGGCGAATCGTTTTGAGACCCACGAAAAATGAAACAATCAGAAATGGCAGTAAAATCCAGAAGATGTACCGCCAGTTCAAGTGAGTCACTAGCACGCCCCCGTAGGTCGGTCCAATCGCTGGCCCCACGGCGGTGATCAGGGTCCCCACCCCGGTCATCATCCCAATCCGACTCAGTGGCACCTGTTCCAGGATAATATTGAACATCAGCGGCAAGGCAATTCCCGTACCAACACCTTGAATCGCTCGGCCTAACAATAGTAGTGGGAACGTGGTCGCACAGGCATCCGTCAGCAACCCGGCAATAAAGAGCAGGTTAGCGACCACGAAGAGTTGTTTCATTTTAAAACGCCGTTTCAAGTAGGACGAAATGGGCACGATACAGGCGACAATCAGCAGGTACAGCGTTGTCATCCACTGTACCGTCCCCGTCGTGACGTGAAACTGTTTCATCAGGGTCGGGAACGTAATGTTCATGGCCGTTTCAACGATGACCCCGCTAAGTGACATCAACCCCGTTGCCAGCACCGCGCCGACGACTCGCGGGTCAATTTTTTCTTTACTCATATCTTTACTCCTTTTCACTGTTCCAATGACTAACGTTGACTAAGGCGCGGCGAAATGCCGCTACTTCTTGTGGGGATAATCCCGCCACCATCTTGGCATCTTGTTCCACCAAGTGCTGTTGAACGATGGGCACTAATCCCCGCCCCTTCGCCGTTAGCCGAAGTTGTCGCTTGCGACTATCACTCGCCGCCACGATTCGCGTGACTAGGTCGCGTTCCACCATCCGTTTCACCAGCAAGGACGCCGTGGAACGCTGGACGTGAAATTCGTGTTCCAAATCAACCTGGAACACATCTTTTTCTCCGCTCCGGGACAAGAAGTCAATCACCGATAGCTGCATCCCGGTTAAGCCGTAAGGTCGAGCGAAATCGTTCATTTCTATATTCATTTGATGTTCCGCATCGCGTATCCAAGCACCCAAACGTCGTTGTACCAAGTCAAGTCACTCCTTTTTGTTAGTCAGCTAACAATTTTAGCCGGATTCATCGTGAAATTCAAGGGTTAATTTTAGGAAACACACAAAAACCGCCGTCACAGCTATGAGTTAGCCCTAGCTGTGACGACGGTTCATTTAAAATTTACCTGTTAATCTGCTTGAATCCTGCCTAGTTCAGAAGTCAAGCGGCACTTATACCTTACAGATTGTCGCCCTGAGCGCGGAGCAATTCGCCTAAGGCTGGTTGCTGCTTGACGTCAATGTTGTTCTCCTTGGCGTAAGCGTCCACGGCATCTTGGCCGTACAATTGTGGGTCGAGTGGCATGAAGGCCGTGCCAATTGGGTCGTCGTTCTTGATGACGGCGTTGACCACAATTGGCTTCTTGTTGCCGGCCGCTTGTAAGTCCTTGATCTGGTCAAAGACCTGGTTGACTTCGGCGTTATTCGATACCGTAAAGCCAATGGCACCGAACCCTTCGGCAACCTTGGCCCAGTCGGCATCGGTCAAGTCGACCCCGTACAAGTGTTGTTTCGTGTCGACCTGTTCGCGGTAGATGAAGCCGAAACGTTGGTTGCTGAAGATGACGTTGATTACAGGGAGCCCATAGCGAACTTCAGTGATCAGGTCAGGTGCGACCATCGCAAACCCACCGTCACCGGACAGTGACCAGGCCTGCGCATCTGGAACACTCAACGCACCGGCCATCCCAGCTGGTAGCCCATAGCCCATCGTGGCAAATAACCCAGACAGTGCGAAACGCTGTTGCTGGTCCATTGGTAAGCCCCGAACGGCCCATTCCGAAACGTTCCCGGTATCGACCCCATACGTATCCTTAGGGCCAACCATGGCCGCAATCTTCTTGGTCACGGCTTCTGGCGCCAAGCCATGACTGTCGTCGCTAGCTAATTGGTCTAGCCAAGCGTTCCAGTTTTGCTTGTTCTGCCGGTTGGCTTTGAGCCAGGCTGTTTCAGGTAATGTTTCACCGGTCGCAATCATAGCTTGTAAGTAGCTCTTGGCATCGCTGATGACGGCATAGTCGATTGGGACCA
Source organism: Levilactobacillus andaensis (assembly GCF_016861695.1). GTDB lineage: Bacteria > Bacillota > Bacilli > Lactobacillales > Lactobacillaceae > Levilactobacillus > Levilactobacillus andaensis. Next base: position 96,381 of record NZ_BOLP01000006.1, read on the forward strand.
TTTTACCGATATCAAACGCATTGTCGTTGACCTGAATGATCTTAATATCCTTTGGCCAGTACTGAGCGAATGGGAATTCAGAACCCAAGAACAGAATTAAGTCGGTGTGTTGTAAGGCTTCAAAACCGGATTTCGACCCCAAACGGCCAAACGTTCCAATCGCATTCGGATGGTTCGTTGGAATCACACCAGTTGCCGGAACGGTGTTGAGGACCGGCACGTTAAATTGTTCGCTGAATTTAACCAGCTCATCCCGGGCACCCAGCAAACCACGGCCAGCGTAAACCAGTGGATGTTTCGCGTTCTTCAAGAGATCCAAGGTAGCTGAAACAGCCGCTGGATCGATGGTCTGTGTGAAGGTGTTAGATACCGTGTTCGGCGTCTTAACGGGCTCGTAGTCAATTTCCGTTGCGGATAAGTCCTCAGGGATAATGACCACGGCTGGGCCCTTTTGCCGGTAAGCTTCCCGAATGGCCTGATTGACCACGTAGGGCAGTTGTTCTGCGGTCGTTGCGGTCCGGTTATAGACGGCAACGTCACCGAACATCGGTGTTTCATCCATCTCTTGGAAATAGTTGGTGTTCATCGTGGCCTGTGGAACTTGGCCAACCAAGGCTAACACAGGAACGTGATCCATTTTGGCATCATAGAGGCCGTTAAATAAGTGCGTTGCACCAGGGCCAGCGGATCCAAAAGCGACACCGACCTTACCAGTAAACTTCGCATCGGCAGCGGCAGCTAAAGCCCCCACTTCTTCGTGGCGAACCTGGATATAGTCGATCTTGTCTTTTTCAAGGTACAACCCTTCTACCGTATGATTAATCGAGCCACCGGGAATCCCGTAAATGTGGTCCACACCCCAAGCTTCCAGAACCTTTACTAACGCTTGTCCAGCAATCATCTTTGTCATGAAAATCGCGCTCCTTTTTGGTTAGGATGTCGGCCAAATTCCTTGGTTGTGCACCCCGAAATCATTGATTAGTCACATAATAGTCCCCATTCAATAAGAAAGCCAGTAATTCTACTTATTTTTTGTAAGTGATTAAATGAACATGTTAGCGGTTACTTGATAGGTCTCGGTTTCGGCCGGCTATAAAAACGAGAGTGGGACAAAAGGCGGCTAGTCAATGAGCATTAACGTCGATAGACGAATAATCCCGGTTTTGGATTATTTGTCTATCGGGGTTAAGCGGAGTTGACTGCCTTTTGGCGCACGTTTCCGCAATATACGTTCGGAGCGCACAAAGGGTCTGAGACTTTTGTCTCAGGCCCTCTAGGTGTTTCAATTTTAGGTTACCAAAAATGCCGATGCCGCAGCATCAATGCCACCAGCCCCATGACCCCCACCATCAGGGCCACCGTGAAGACCCACGAGATGGTGTCATTGGCAAATGGTAGCTTGACGTTCATGCCGTAGAACCCGGTCACAATCGTTGGAATCGTCAGAACCAGCGACCAAATGGTCAAAAATTTCATCGTGCCGTTTAGGTTATTATTCAGCACGTTATTAAACGTATTCGAGATGCGGTCGACGACATCGGCCTCAATCGCCGTCATTTCAGACGTCTGCCGGGCTTCGATGACGGCATCGGCCAAGTGTTCGTTGTTCTTATCCGAGAGTTGTTTGCCAAACGGCGTACTGCTCAGGCCAACGACCATCATCGCGTTGTTGCGCGTCGCACTGACGAAGTAGGCGAGACTCTGTTGCAGGTTGGACAACGCAATGAGGTCCTTGTTGTCCGGCGCCTGATTGAGTTGCTTGTCCAACCGATTTTGTTCCGCATTGATTTTGCGAATCGGTGGAATGAACTGGTCGAACAGAATGAATAGCCCAATTAGCATAAACTCATTGGTATCCGAAATCTGTTCCAGTTTCATCCGTTCGGCAAGCAACTGGTTGACCCACTGTGTTCGCTTGGTGGTTATTGAAAAAATCTGATTACCCTTCAACAAAAAGGTCACGGGCCGCGTCACGTAGCGTTGCGAGATCTGATCAATGACGACCGGCACGTGGAACACAAACAACTGCGTATTCAAATACTCATCGCGGTCATAATGTGACCGTTCATTTTCATCGGTCACGTAGGTTAAGATTTCATCGGTCAATCCGTACGTGACTTGCAGGTCCTGCTTATCGGCGTCAGTCTCGACCATGGTCATCACCCACACCAGGTTTTGCTCCCCACTCCCGATCTTTCTCTCGACAATCATGGGCTTCCCTCTTCTCTTGAAAATGCTGTTCTAAGTGTACCACGTCCCCCGAAGCGATGGCCGCACCCGCGCAAAATTCTCCTGATTTTCCACCCAGTTTGGCCGAAATTTACGTGCGTTTCACACGTACCCCTTAATATTTCAGTTTAGAAACGGCAAACGGGGCTGGTTATCACCTGGCAATTAACGCCCACCAATTATTTCGGTAGTCACCAATTAGATTGGCCAACGCCGGCTCATCAAGAAGCCACTTGATTTTCACAGTTTAATTTCAACCAAAAGTTAACGATTGGTTAACTCCGTTTAAAATAATAATGGCTCGGTTCATCAAAAAGACGAAAAAAGCCAATCTCACACTTTTACTATTATGTGGCGAAATAATTCAAAAAGACGAAATTAGTCGCCTACGACTAATTTCGTCTACAATGTATAAAATCGTTTTACTATTTATCTGTTGTTTCAGTTTCATCCTTGCTGGTCACCGCAGACAACATCTTGGTTAATTGCCCGATAGTCACCTGACTACCACTATCATCTAAGTCCACCTTACTCATGGTCTTAGCAGCAGTCTGTAACGCCTCGTAGCAAGCAGTTTCTAGCTGCTCACCAGTTGCCGTTAGCGATAATGGCCGGACACGCCGGTCAGAACTTTGGTAGCTCTGCACAACGTAACCCCGCCGAATCAATTGCGAAATCCCCCGCGAAACCGCAGCCCGTGAGATGCCCCGACTGTAGCGGATGTCAGCTTCCCCGGGTTCTCTAAAATATGGTGTAAAATCGCATATTGATCCACTGAAATCCCCATTGTTCGTTGGAAACGGGTAGCCGACTTCTCTAGCTCGCGCTTCAACTCCATGTAGGCTTCAAAGAAGCTCTCCGCATGAACGACCTTACTTTTTGCCATAGTATTCATCATATCCTTATCTTCACTCACTAACCGCTTAGATAATTAACACGATTAGCAATACGCAAAATGGTTGACCCCATAGAAATATCTATATAATTAATAATAAAGAACAATTAAGTAAAAAGCAATAGTAACCGTTCTTTTTGTGAAAAAGTTTACCGAATGGAAAAAAAAGAAGCCGTTTTATTTACTCCCGGCTTCAACGTCTATTGACTATTCTAGTTTCCGTAAATGGTACAACCGCGCTTCCCACGGCTGAATCTGCGGATCATCCGAATCGGAATCCACCGGCAGATTGGTAAAGATCATTTCACTCGTATTTAAATCAAATTCTTGTGTCGTTGCGACCTGATTGCTCATATTGACCACAATCAGCCAGTTATCCCCGTTTAGCGTCCGACGGTAGACGTACAGTTGGTCGTCTTGCGTGTCGATCAGTTCATAGCGGCCCTGTTCCAAGGCCGGAACGGATTTTTTCAGCCGCACGAGCTGTTGATAAAACGTCAAGACGGAGTGTGGGTCATGGCTTTCACGCTCCACATTGACCTGTTCAAACCCCGGCGTCATCTTGATCCAAGGTTGGCCATCAGTGAACCCGCCAAACTCTTGATGGGTCCACGGCATCGGCGTCCGCGCATTGTCCCGACTCTTTTCTGCCAACTGCCGCAAGACCACCTTTTCTGGGATGCCCGCAGCACGTTGTTGCTGGTAATATAATCGACTGTCAAGGTCTCTGTAATCGGCAATTTTGTCGAAGCCCGCATTGGGGAGACCGAGTTCTTGTCCCTGGTAGATGAACGGCGTGCCCTTCATCAACAGGTACCACAGGCCCAGAGCTTTCGCGGAACGACGCCGATAATCGACGTCATTGCCATAGTACGAAACGGCACGTGGCAAGTCGTGATTTTCAATGAACAGGGAGTTCCACCCCCGGCCTTCTAAGTTAAACTGCCATTTCGACAACGTTTTTCGCAGAGCCGCCACGGGTAATTTCGAATCAGCGGTCTCCCAGAAATGAACGTGGTCAAATTCCAACAGTAGATCAAAGAATCCCGTGGTCGGTGCTAACCAGCGCTGGGCGGTAGCCATATCGATACCGCCAGCTTCGCCAATAGCGAGCAATTGGTTGCGTTGCAAGACCGGTTTCAAGGCCGCCAAAAAGGTGTCGACCCCCGCAACGTCTTGGTAATAATCCGTCTTGGGGTTCGCAACGTTCGCAAAGTCCTGCCGCTTCTTTAAATGGGTCACGCCATCCAATCGAAACCCATCTACACCGCGGTCGGCCCACCATTGAATGATGGCCGCCATTTCATCACGAACAGCCGGGTTTTCCCAGTTGAGATCGGGTTGTTCCTCCGCAAAAGAGTGGAGGTAGGCCGCATGGGACGTCGCCTCGTAGGTCCAAGCCGAGCCGCCAAACACAGACTCCCAGTTATTCGGGAGCTGATCTGGTTGAGCCGGACGCCAGATGTAGTAGTCCCGGTATGGACTGGTCGGGTCGTTAAGTGCTGCTTGAAACCACGGGTGTTGCGTCGACGTATGGTTCAAGGCCAGGTCGATCACCACTTTAATGTTGGCTGCGTGAAGTGCGGCAACCAAACGAGTAAAGTCGTTTAGAGACCCGTACTGGCCATCAACGTCCCGGTAGTTGGTGACGTCATACCCGTTATCCACTTGGCCTGACGGGTAAAATGACGCTAACCAGACAAAGTCCACCCCTAAGGATTGGAGATAGTCGATCTTCGTTTCTATGCCGGCTAAATCCCCGACCCCATCATGATTACTATCGAGAAAACTCTGCGGGTAAATTTGGTACCCCACGGCGTGTCGCCACCACTGTGTGTCGCCCATTACGGTCTTCCTTTCACAACTGAAAATTGCAACCGGTTGCGGTTACTTTACCGCCGCCTTGCATTCGCTTCCAATTGTAACAATAATTATCGCGTTTGTCGGCTGATTTCGCAACTTTATTGCTCACGAAATAGTTCGACCCATGTTAAATGTTGTCGGCCAGACTAATGATGGGTGGAAAGATAACGGGGTAGCGGTAACACCCGCTCCTAGTATACGGGCATGTCTAGTTACCTTTTTTAACCAGATGGTCCCTAAATTTGATTACTTTGGTGAACTAACTAGAAAGTAGATTAAATTGGTCGCACTCCGGATTCCAGGGATTCCGCCTGCTGTGGGGACGCTTCAGCCTATAGATCAGGCTTCTCGCTCGCTTTTAAGCCGCGAAAATCACGCGTCTCAAAAGTCGCCCATCTTGGCAGCTAGCCAATGGCTAGCTGCCAAGATTACCACGGCTGGCTGCATCCCTGGCCTCCTCCGGCTCTGATCGGGTGTTGCCACAATAACTGTGTCCTTGGATGATAATACGATAACTGTCATCTCAACTATCGGAGCGTAATGTTCTCGAAAGAGTTCTTAAGGAATAATCTCAAGCATACTCGCATCAGCTAAAGTTACCTGATACCAAAAAAGTTCCAGTCAATCCGTAACCAAAAAGCAGGTTCGGACTCACCGGAACTTTTTCTAAACTATTTTAACGTAGCTTTACTAGTCGATTTTTCGCTTAGGATTCAACAGATTCATCGGATCGAATAACGTCTTGATTTGGTGTTGCAGTTGGTCGACATTTTCGCCGAGTTCGGGGTTGTTCCACTGGTTCTTTAACATCCCCACAGCGTGCTCGCCAGAAATCGTGCCGCCCAGTTCCAGCGTCTTCCAGAACGTCTGCCGGAGGGCTTCAATGATGACCTCTGGCACTTCATCCTCGTCTTCGGACCAGGTGAAGGTTGGGTGAACATTCCCATCACCGGCGTGACCGGCCGTGTAGATCTTGATGCCTAGCTTCTTGCCGAGGTCTTGCAGGTAATCCATCATCGGTGCCAGTTGTGACAGGGGCATCGCCATGTCTTCCATCAGATGATTGTTGCCGGCAAAGACGGCTGGTAACATGTCCTGCCGCAACTTCCCCAGCGCCTGTTGTTCGTCCGGATCAGTCGTGACCTGCACGTTTTGCCCGTTGTATTTCGCCAACAGGTCGTTCAACACGCCCACGGTCTCATCGCTACTGCCATCTAACCGAAAAATCAGCATGGAGCCGCTGTTATCGGCATAGTGGGTCTTTTCGTAACGATCCAAAGCGACCACCGTGTTGCCATCTAAGGCTTCCAGCATGGTTGGGTAAACGCCCGACATGCGAATAGCCGTCACGGCCTTGGCCAAGGTGCCCATATCTTCGAAGAAAGCGACCCCCATGACGGACTTGCCCAATGGAATTGGCATTAATTTCACAGTGATTTCGAAAATGATGCCCAGTGTGCCCTCGGAGCCCACGAAGAGCTGCGTCAGGTCGTAGCCAAACGCCTGCTTCAGCGTCCGGCCGCCCAACTTGACCACGCGTCCGTCGGCTAAAACTGCCTTCAGGCCTAAAACATTGTCCTTAGTGGCCCCAAAGCGCACGGTGCTCATTCCGCCGGCGTTGGTCGATACATTACCCCCGATGGACGAGAATGGCTTAGAACCCGGATCTGGGGCGTAGAACAGGCCCTGTTTGCGCGCTTCTTTGTCCAAATTACCGTTGACCACGCCTGGCTGAACGACGGCCACGGAATCTTCCTTGCTGATTTCCAAAATTTGATTCATTTTACGCATCGAAATAATGATGGCGCCATCGATCCCATCGGAACCGATCACGGTACTGCTAAAGGTCGTTTGGGGCACCACGGCAATATGAAACTTCCGTGCGGCCCGCAGGACACCCTGAATGTCTTCGACGCTCGCCACCTCGACGAATGCCCGAGCTAACCCGGACTCACCGCCGGAAGCGTTGGTGTTGAAGGACTGTTTCTTTAACGTTGCTGCATCTGTTTTTACCGTTCCATCTTTGACCTGTTCTTGCAGGTAGGTCAAAATATCTTCATCCGAATAGGCACTAAAAACTGTCATACTGAAGACCCTCTTCAATTATTTTTAAACGCTCCTTGGCATTCGCAGTTCGTCTCCGGCTGCCAGGTACTCCACCCTGTGGGGTAGACCTGAAGCCTCAAAGACCGAGTCTTCAGGGCGGCTTGAAACCTCGCAAAAATCAGCGAGTTTCCAAGCCCGACCCGTGTTCTAAGACCGAGAAGTTCTCTCGGCCTAAGAACACCGACACAGGGTTCCGTACCTGTCATCCTACGACTAAGCTAATACCAAGTCTATCGTTGATCATTTTAACACGTACTTTTTGAAAGTACAGGCTTAGTTGTCAGCTGATAACATCTTCTGATCAATTCCGTGCTGTAGCTTGGTCTGATAATCCCTTCTAAACGGCTCAGTATCCCCAGATACCTCACTGATAATGACCAGACCAATAAAAAGTGCGTCACGTTCTAGTCCCTGATGGACAAAACGTGACGCACCAATTTATTTAGTTGATTGATAGATAAGCATGCCCACACAATTGAAGTTCATGACACATTAGCGACGCGAAACCTGATAGACCAGTTCAACTCATCAGACTGGCTTAAACAGCCGGAGGCAGCCAGTCACAGAGTCCCGTGTCGGTGGTGTTAGTCAGCGTCCTTCAGCTGGCTTACAGCACGAGACGTACTTGAAGACGCGTGGGTTTCGCGGCTTCGGTCGGTCCCCACAGGACGACGTGGCTGGCTGCCGCAGGCGAACCATTTAAGCCAACTTCGTGAACTGCTTGTTTTCGAGGCGGTATTGGTGGTCGCATTGATCGGCCACGTCTGGCTCATGCGTCACGATGATCACGCACTTCTGCCGATCGTGCGCGATGCGCTGGAACTGTTCGATGACCTCTTTAGTGTTGTCCTCGTCCAAATTTCCAGTCGGCTCATCGGCCACGACTAGTTGCGCATCACATGCCATGGTTCGGGCGATAGCGACCCGCTGTTGCTGGCCACCGGAGAGGTGTTGAACATTTCTCGTAGCGAGGTCGGCGCTGATTCCTAGGTCATTTAGCGTCTTCAGGGCAAAGTCCTTGTCACCCGCATGTTCCGCCCCTGTAATGGCCATGGCCGTTAACAGATTATTCAGTGGTGACATGTAGGTAAACAGGTTATAGGCCTGAAAGACGATGGACACGTCATGGCGCCGGTAATTAGTTAGACCAATCTTCTTCAACGAGCGGTCATCCAACAGAATGTCGCCTTCTTTAGGCTTGTCCAACCCCGCAATCAGGGACAGAAACGTCGTTTTCCCCGTCCCGGAATGGCCGAGAATCGCGCAGGATTGCCCCACTTCAAATTCGAGATTGATGTCTTGAAACAACGGTTGATCTTTATCCTGGTACCAGTACCCCAGGCCTTGTGTTTTCAGCAATTGACGTCCCTCCTTAGGAAATCAGTACTTTCTTCGGCTCCAGTCGTAGAATCCCGCCGGAAGCAATCATGATCGACAGGAACGTGATGGCTAAGCCGAAGCCACCGAGTTCCGCCAAATTAACAGCGCTGACGGAAACGTCTAGTTCGGTCTTGGCCGCCTTAGTGTTGGTACTCTGGCCCATGTTACCAGGACCGCCATTGCCACCCTTCATGCCACTGCCACCAGGCGTCCCGCTACCACCGGGTTGACCGGTCGTACTAGTCGTCTGTGTCGTGGTTGCGCTCTGAGAGACCAGCTGCGATCCGAGTTGATTACCGACAAATTTACCGCCAGCACCCGCAATCGCGACGGCCACCACAATGACCATCAACATTTCCGTAAAGAACTGGGCGACGATCTTCCACCGTGCTTCTCCTAGGGAAAGGAGCACGCCGATTTCAAACCGCCGTTCGCGAATCATCAAGATGACGATCAGCGCCAGGATAATCGTCCCGGCAATCGCGACCAGCCAAACAATCTTGTTGGCAAAGCTCTTCACGTTGCTCATGGACGCCTTGACCGTTTGGTAACTGGAATCGTCCGTGCTCAGCGCGTACTTGCTGGTGTTGATCAATTTCTTACCAGCCGTCTTCACGCTGCTGACCTTGGCCGGATTGCTGACGTTAAACGTCACAGAATCCGCCGTGCCCGCATACTTGCTACCCTTAAAAGTGTTGGCCAGTGTATATGAGGTATACATGGTGTTGGCTGGGTCGGTACTCATGGGACCAGCCGAGCTAGAACTCGTTGAGCTGGCCTTGTAGATACCGACGATCTTTAATTTGACCTTATCCTTGCTACCGGTAGCTTCCTTGACCGTAATGGTATCGCCGACCGTCAAGTTGTTTTGGCTCGCCAGGTCCTTTTCAATCACCACGTGGTTCGTGTTCTTGTCGGCCGTGGTGATGCCGCGACCCTTGGTAATCTTGCTCTGCTTGCTACTGAAATCGGTGGCGAGACTGGTGCTCGTGACCCCATCGATCTGGGTATCACCCGTGCTCGTCGATGATTTCATCCCACCGGGGCCGCCGCTATTACCACCGCTCAGGCCCGAACTGGTCGAGACCGTATCGTAGGACTTGGCGTTGACCGATGTTGAACTGGTCACATTGTAGCTGCTGATATTGCTCAATTTAGCAATCTTCGTCGCATCACTCAACTTGACCGGCGTCAGCGTCATCTTCGGCCGACTGGACTTGCTGCTGGAACTACTGCTACTTTGCATCTTCTTAAATGCTGCCTGCCGGTTCGCCGACAACGTCACCGTTGCCCCGACGTCCGCTTTCGCTTGGTCGGTCGCCTTGACCGCGGCACTTCTAATCAATAAACCAGCCAAAACAAACATGAGGATGGCGGATGAGACCAGGATCAGCAGAACTGACCGGCCCTTCTTCGCCCACACGTTTAACCAGGCCCGTTTGAAAAAATTCATTCGAGTCGCCTCCATTTCATAACATGGGACGATTATGGCAAACGGGACTTGTCGGAAACTTAAAGTTGGTGGCTTAGCCGACTTAACTGGTCCAAAACGAGCCGACTAAAAAACGGCGGTAACCGTTATGGCACCGCCGTTTCTGTGTGAATTTAAATTGTATCATGGTGTTAATAAACGCTTAAGGTTCAAGCTCGTCCGGCGGCAAAACGTCCGGGTAGAGCGCCGAGTATTCCTGGTACCATTGAAAACCGGTGGTGGCCAGAACCTTGAGGACAGCGAACCCTGGCACGCCGAAGATGACGCCGACCAGGCCAAACATTTTGCCCCCAGCCAGCAGCACGAAGACGATGGTGATGGGATGCATGGCGAGGCTGTTACCCATGATCAGTGGCGACAGGACTTGCGTTTCCAAGACCCATTCGATCAGGTAGACAATGACCACGCCCAGCAACATGGAGGGACTGGTGACGACCCCGATAATCAGTGCGGGGACCAGCGCGATGGCCGAGCCGAAGTATGGAATCAAGTTTAGTGGGCCGGCCAGCAGTCCAATCAAAATGGCGTAACGCAACCCGATGATCGAATAACCGGTGGTGAAGATGATCAGGACGCACAGCGCCACGGTCAGCTGACCACGCACGTAGGAACTGACCTTCACGTTCATCTGGTCAAGCATGATGACAAAACGGTCGCGATAAGCCGTGGGAACGACCTGACTGACGTAATGGGGAAACCGTGAACCGTCCTTTAACATGAAGAACAGGACCAGGGGCGCGGTGATCAGCGTGATGATCCAGTCACTCACGGTCGTGACGACGTTGCCCAATGAGCTCAGTGTTCCCGTCAGGAGGTTCAGCCCCCGCTTGGAGAAGTAAGTCGTGACGCGCTGGTTGATGTCGTCTAAGTTGTCACTCGACAGCCAGTGGTGCTGCTGATTCAGGCGATTCAAATTCCGCAGCATGTCGTTAGAAAATTGCGGGAGCGCTGAAATGGCCCCGGTCGTTTGCCGCGCTAAAAATGGAATCAGATTGAGAAAAATTAACACGATAACCGTGACTGTAACGATCATGGCAATGGCAATCGCTAACCCAGTCCGAATATGTAGTCGCCGTTCCATTAAGTGGACGAATGGATCCAGGACGTAGAACAGAATCCCCGCGACCACGACGGCTGGCATGGCGATACCGATGAACTTCCAGATGGGCGTCAACAACCAGGCGTTTTGCATGAGTTCGTTGAGCACCAATAATAGCAGAAAAATATTTAATAATAGAATCGTAATGTGATTATTTAAAAATCGTTGGTAGAACCAGGAAAAACCCGAATCCGGTTGGCGCAAATTTTTCACAACGATCCCTCCTTGTTTGTAATGGTCGATCACGCAGGCTAATTTCTTTTGAATCAGGAGCCAATAACCCGGTATAGCAACAATTTGGCTATTTTTCACTGCCGCTTCTAATCTGAGCATAGCTTTAGTGTAAGTCTGCTAAGCACCTGTGACTAGCTTTTTTTGAAAATCACGGTGACTTTTCATGCGCAGGGACTAAGTGACTTACTAACTTGATGATTGACTGGTTCCACGTGCATTCGAAGTCAGCGGTGGACACAAAAACGGTCGATACACTTTCTGTCGACCGTTTCATTCTTTATCTGATGATTAGTTACAGTCAGTCGACCATCCACAGCGTTCCACAGTGCTCCCACCTTAGGGGCTAACTAATCTGTCACTATTTCTAACCATGAACGCCAAGTGCAACCTTAGCATAACGACTCATCATATCGATATTCCAAGCAGGTTCCCAAACGAGATTCAAATCACAGGTTTCGACAACGGGAACGGACATGACGGCTTGACTGATCTGACTGGCCAGCACGTTGCCAATGGGACAGCCCATCGTGGTCAACGTCATGGTCACATCGCAGTGCTTATCCGTGACGGTCACATCATAGATTAAGCCAAGATCGACCAGGTCAACGTCAAGTTCTGGGTCGATTACTTTTTCCAAAGCTGCCACCACTTGCAGCTCTTCGGCTGATAAATCCTTTTTATCCATCGTTGTCATCCCCCAAGCGTTTAAAAACATTAGTAAATTTTCAAAATATGTTTAACGCCGAAATGTTTACTTACAAAATTCATCATAAAAGTTCCCCTTTATGTAAAAAGCAACCATACCGGCTGGCCTTATTTCTAGCTGAAGCGTCCTGCTTTGTACGGAACTTGGCGTTCAATCCGTGAACGTCCCAATGACAAGCTGCACTATCGAGACCAGCCATCTTAATCAATTCTATCTAAAAGATAGGTACAGCGAAACACCATGACCGTTTTCGTTTCAATTAGTCTCTATCTCTTGATTTACCAAAAATTTTTTCCTTCATCCGGATGCCAGTTGGTGTTGCGGCCAAGCCACCTAAACCGGTCTCACGTAAGGCCTTAGGCAGGCCCTTACCCACTTTATGCATGGCGGCGATGACTTCATCTGCCGGAATCTTGTTGGTTAGACCCGCCAAGGCCATATCGGCGGCAATCATGGCGTTCCCTACACCGATTGCGTTCCGTTTAACACAAGGTAACTCAACCAAACCAGCAACGGGGTCACAAACCAATCCCATCAAGTTACTAATTGCCATGGCCAAAGCCTCGGAACATTGATCAGGGGTCCCACCAGCCACCTCTACCGCGGCGGCAGCGCCCATGGCTGAGGCACTCCCAACCTCGGCTTGACAACCACCCGTGGCTCCAGCAATTTCAGCGTTATTAGCAATTATCATCCCGAATGCCCCCGCCGTGAACAGACAGTTAACCATTTGTTCGCGGGTCAGGTTCAACCGGTCACGCAATGTGAAAATCACACCTGGTAAAGTACCGGCGGATCCAGCAGTTGGTGTGGCACATACCACTCCCATTGAAGAGTTAACTTCATTAGTTGAAATGGCATTCTGAACGGCTTGCATCATGATATCTCCGGAAAGCGTCTTGCCAGTTGCTCGGTATTTTTTGATTTTGACCGCTTCCCCACCGGTTAAGCCGGTTGGAGAAAAGACCCCGTCTCCCTCAGCGCCTTTCTTAACCGCAATTTCCATGACATCTAGGTTCCGGCTCATCGTTTTGACAATCTCCTCACGACTGGTCTTGGAGATTTTGATTTCCTGTTCAATCATTAATTCATAGATTGGTTTCTTAGCAGTTTTCGCTGCATCGACCAATTCCGCTACACTCATATACACGATTGCTGCCCCCTATAAGTAAACTATTTTGTCATTATTTCTGACTAGTTCGTCAATCTCATGAGCCTTTAAACGACTGTCCAGGTCATATTCATAAAGATTCCCTTTACTAGATTGATATTTTTGTTGAGCATTTATTTTCGTCAAGTTAGCCAGCTGAGCGGTTACGTTCTGCTGTTCGTCTTCCTCACCCTGAACTAGGAGAATAGGCAGGGGACCTTTGGGTTTGATGTCAAACCCATCCATTTTAATTTCACGGATTTCGATAGTCCCCCCACCGACGGAACAACCAGCAACCGTAATCTGCTTAGAGTCGTTCTTCAAATCAACGATGGCCGTATTTGGGTGATTGATGGGACTATTTTCAGGCTCTTCGATAAAGGTAATGTTGATACCTTGTTCTTGTGCCAAGCCAATTGCATAAGGTAACCGACTGTCGTCAGGGGCGAATCCTAATATTCCACTAATGATAGCGTAGTCAGTTCCGTGGCCCTTATGTGTTTGGGCAAATGATTCATAGTAGTGAATAACAATGTCGGTTGGCTTATCCTTAAAAATACTGTTTGCGGCCCGACCAATGGCGCAGGCACCAGCAGTATGTGAACTAGACGGCCCAATCATGATGGGGCCGATAATATCAAAAACACTCTTGTAGTTGACGGTCATTTTAAAGTCCTCCCATTCCAAATGTTAATCCATAATCGCTAATTAGGTTTCGGCAATCTTGGCTCCTTCGAGCACATCGCCCTCACCAATTTCGGAGACGGTGTGACTCTTGAAATTTCTGAGGACCCACAAACCAATATAAGCCCAATCGTACTGCTAAACTCAGCACGATGGCAATTAAAATTTGACAACTAAGTTCATCTCAAAGGCAACAATCAAACCAGTCCGCGATGTTGTCATCCCAACTAGCGGAATTATCGCTCTGAGAATGGCACTCATAGCACATGGGCTATGAGTGTTGCAGTCACTATCGTATCACCAATTATAAATAAAATCATGAAGACAGTCGGTGAAATTAAGTTAGCAATCCAATCTACCAATCAAACTCACTAAAACCATGTGCCACTAGGATTAACACTGCCTTTGGAGGAACATAAAATTCTGTTTCGCATCGGTATGTGTTGACCACAATCACCGGCAGCGGTACAGCAGTTTGGCCCCAACATTTCTCCAAACAAAACATCCCCAGACCTTTTGCGTCTCTAAACTTACATTGCCTAAATGTGCGCCAAAAGGCGGTTATCCGCTTAACCCGGATAACCGCCTTTTGATCCTTTTCTTCACTCCTACTCAGCGTCCTGCGCCACCTTAACCGTCGTATCGGCCGTGGTACCGCTGACCTTGTAGACCTGCTTTCCATTCTGCCAAGTGACCGAATTAGCTTCGTCATCGTCGGTTTGACTGTACACGGTGATGGCTCCGGTATCGGCACGCTTAGGCAGACTTGCCTCGGTAATCTGCTGGTTGACCTGTTTAGCAAACTGCTTCGGCGTTCCAGCCGCATCAGCATTGCTGGTAACGGCCGTGACTGACCAGTCCCCTTTATTCCAATGAACGTAGGTATGCCCCATGGTTCCCTGGACGACCGCTGTCGTATTTTTATTCAATTTGACCGTTGCTCCTTCCGTATTGTTACCGACATAATCCACTTGTTTTTCCGCTGTCGAATCAGTGCCATATGTCTTCTTCTGGAAGGTCGCCGACTGGTCGCTATTACCGTCATACTTGACCGTGTAATTCTGTTTAGTGCCACTGGTACTTGTGGCCGTTAGCTTGGCGCCATCCGTACTAGCCGATTTAGGGGCCACTGTCTGGCCGACCGAGCTCACATCATTAGCCGCATGCATCTGAACCACGGTACCCGAACCTAACGTGAGCACGGCTAAAGCGGCCGTGACCGCCGTCACAATTTTCGTCTTTCGTTGCATATTTATCCAACCTCTTTTCACAATTATTCAGTGACGTATGCCATCTGAGCGGTGACATATTTACCATTGCTTAACACGAAGTACCGTGACCCGGTCGACCGTTTCTTAATGCCAGTCACCGTAAGTGTCGTCCCCTTGGCTACCTTAGTTGTCCGGTTAGCCTTCTTAAAGGAACTGCTGGTGTATTCGTAGACCGGCTTTTTGGTCGTAATGACCCGGTTGGTCCCTAGTGATTCGTAGTAGGCATGGTCGGAATATTTCGTATTGGCTGACAGGTAGCCCAATTTCGTCTTGATTCGGTAAGACTTACCGCTGGGAGCCTTAACGACCTTTCCGGCGACCGTGTCACCAGCGACATAGTAGCTCCCCGTCTTCTTGCTCAGGCTCGAATTCGAGTAGACGTACAACTTCTTTTTCAGGTTAAAGGAACCGTGTTGACCGACCCAGTAGCCGGTCGCATCCTCAGACAAGACCCACTTGTTCAGGCCATCCAGATAGAGCGCTTGTTGCGACTTCGATTGCGTCACCGCCTTGACCTGCGTCACCTTGTAAAATTTCTGCCGGTCAGCCGCTGCAATGGTATTGCCGTCCGCATCCTTCGCCGCACCCTTATGTAGATAGACGTGCTGACCCTTTTTATAACTACTATAAGCATAGGTGGTCGTGGTGTGGGTTAACGCCGTCGTCACGCCATCCGTCCACCATGAAACGGGGTGAACCGACGTGACGGCCTTACTGTTGTCGGTGTATTCACCCAACGCCGCTAAGTAATTGTGATCCGTATACTGCCACAACGCATGGGCAATCGTTGGCGTATAGGAATAGTTGGCGATCCACTGCGCATCGAAGTTCTGACGCGCCGTATTGGCATAATTAGTCGCAAACGACTGGTAAGAGTAGAAGACTAATTTCTTGTTGGTCAAGGCACTCATTTCATCGTACCAGGCCTTAACGGCGGCGTTGGTCGTCCCCGATGTCACGTCATTTTCCTCAAAATCTAGCACGTAAAATTGTGCGCTCTTGTTCGACCGATTGTAAAAGTCCTTAGCCTCTTGCTTGGCACTGGCCGCGCTGGTGAACCGGGCGTAGTCGTATTCGCCAAATGGAATCCCATACTTCACGTAAAGCGCGGTGTTGTTGGCCGCATACAGGTCTTGATAGGACGATCCGTACTGCCGCCGGTTGATCACAAAGGACACTTGGCTCTTCAGATTAGACACCTGACTAGCCGTTAACTTTCCCTGCCACTCAGAAATATCCGGAATGGCTAAGGTGCTTGCGTTGGCAGTGGTTTGACCGCCCCACGCGATACCGACAAGGGCACTAGCGGCGACGGCTGCTTGCGCCAACCGCTTGGCCCATAGATGTGTTGACATGCTTGACACTTCCCTATTTAGATTTGGTGAGTTCGTTTGCATTCTGTAAGTCGTCTTGGAATCTTTCACCACCTCATCTCTCAACCACGTTCTACTTTAAGCCACTAAAATGTAGATTACGTGTCAACGGGATTGCAGTTCAGTTACTGGCTTTTACAATTATATTTATTACAGAAACGCCGTTAAACCAACGATAGTCGTGACAATCCGTTTGGAAAATGGTTGGCAGTTTGAACCGACTAAGCTATAGTTTGCCAGCCATTGCCGCTGTTTTAAATTGGGAAAGGCCTGGCTATAATAATTTTTGTCCAGAATGTTCAGTTCTCATAATCATTCAAATAGTTAAGTGACCAATCCATGAGCATTAGTTGCCATTTATACGAATATTTATATTTTGTTCCCGTTGATTGTTCGGACTAGAACACGTATGATAGACATATCTTAGAACGACTTAACTTAGGAGGTTCTCTCATGCGCCGTGCATTGCTTAGCGTTTCTGATAAAACTGGTCTGGTTGAATTTGCCCAAAATCTGATTGCTCAAAACTTCGAAATTGTCTCCACTGGCGGGACCCAAGCCTTTTTAGCCGCTGCCGACGTCCCCGTCATTCCGATTGAAGACGTCACGCACTTTCCAGAAATGCTAGATGGCCGCGTCAAAACGTTAAATCCATTGGTTTTTGGCGGGATTCTTGCCAAACGAGGGAACCTCGTTCATCGTCAAACCTTGATCGAACACAATATCACACCCATCGACTTAGTCTGTGTCAACCTCTATCCCTTTGCGCAAACGATTCAAGAGCCTAACGTCACCCTCGCTGCGGCCGTTGAGCAGATCGATATCGGCGGGCCCTCCTTGATTCGGGCGGCTGCGAAAAACTACGATGATGTGCTCGTGGTCTGTGATCCCGATGACTACGACCAGGTCAGTCATGCCCTAGCCGACCATACCGACGACACCCGTCTGCGGAAGCATTTAGCCGCCAAGGTCTTTCATCATACGGCCCACTACGATGCCGTCATCGCCAACTACCTGACCGATGATGCCAAGCCGGAAACGTTAACGTTGACCTACAAACGGAAGCAATCCCTGCGCTACGGCGAGAATCCGCAACAAACCGCGACCTTCTACCAGGACTGCCAGCCAGCCCCCTTCTCAATTGCGGCGGCTAAACAACTCCATGGCAAGCCGCTTTCCTTTAACAACATCAAAGATGCCGATGCCGCGCTGGGGCTAATTCGCGAATTTGACGACCCAACCGTGGTGGCCTTAAAGCACATGAATCCCTGCGGTATCGGTTCAGCAACCACACTTGAAGCTGCTTGGGACAAATGTTACGCGGCCGATTCCATGTCCATCTTCGGTGGCATTATTGTCCTCAACCGCCGTGTCGACCTGGCAACCGCAACCAAGATGCACCAACTCTTCCTGGAGATTATTATTGCCCCCGCTTTCGATGACGATGCCTACGCGGTACTCGCCAAGAAGAAAAACTTGCGCCTCCTAACGGTCGATTTCTCCAACGCAAAGGCACCAGAAGACGACGAATTGATCAGTGTCCGGGGCGGCCTACTTCGTCAAGAACGCGACAACATCGCCGATGACCCAGAAGAATTTCAGGTGGTGACGACCGCCCAACCAACCGCCGAACAACTATCGGCCATTACCTTTGGCCTCAAGGCGATTAAGTTCATCAAGAGTAATGCCATCGTCATCAACACACCGGACCAAACGCTAGGCGTTGGCCCCGGTCAAATGAACCGGATCGACGCCGTTAAGATTGCCGTCGGTAAGGCCGAGGTCAAAGACCACTACGACCAAGGCGTTTTAGTTTCCGATGCCTTCTTCCCAATGGACGACTGTGTCGAATTTGCTGCCAAACATGGCATCAAGGTGATCGCCGAACCCGGCGGTAGTATCCGCGACAAAGATTCCATCGCCATGGCCGAAAAGTATGGCGTGGCCCTGGTCTTCACCGGCAATCGTCATTTCCGCCACTAAACCGACACCACGCAAAGGGGCCGTCGCAGAAGAAATTCCGCGACGGCCCCTTTTTCTAAATAAAC
Source organism: Levilactobacillus andaensis (assembly GCF_016861695.1). Classification (GTDB taxonomy): domain Bacteria; phylum Bacillota; class Bacilli; order Lactobacillales; family Lactobacillaceae; genus Levilactobacillus; species Levilactobacillus andaensis. The sequence goes on from NZ_BOLP01000006.1 coordinate 114,911, forward strand.
GATCCTCACCTATTGTGCCGAAATACCACCATCCACGACAAATTCAGACCCCGTTGAGTAGCTAGAATCATCCGAAGCCAGATATAAGACCAGCTTGGAAACTTCCTCTGGCTTGGCAATCCGGCGTAGCGGAATGGTCTTGGCAAATTGCTTAACGGCCGCTTCCGTTCCTGGTTGTGAGATCATTGGCGTTTCGATGACCCCTGGATGGACTGAGTTCACACGAACCCCGGCCGGTGCTAATTCTAGCGAGGCCGCCTTAGTCATCCCCCGCACGGCAAACTTGGTGTCGGTGTACCCCACGGCACCCCCGACCAACCCATTTAGCGAAGAAATGTTCACGATGGACCCAAATCCTTGAGCCGTCATCGGTTTCGCTACCGTCTTAACGCCTAGGAATGTCCCCAATTGGTTGATCTTAAAAATCTTCACGTAGTCGTCTGCACTGGTGTCCTGCAGGCCCTTGGCAAAGGTAATGCCAGCATTGTTGACCAAAATATCCACCTTGCCAAAAGCGGCAATTGTTTGGTCCAAAACCTTTTGCCAGTCGCTTTCACTGGCAACGTCGTGCTTGATAAATAACGCGTTGTCACCCAGATCAGCAGCCAATTGTTGGCCCTCATCTTCCTTGATATCAGTGATGACCACCTTGGCACCCTCACTAACGAATAACCGGGCATGAGCAGCCCCCATTCCTTGTGCGGCACCCGTGATAATTGCAACTTTACCATCCAATTTTCCCATTAGAAAAACCTCCGTTAAATTGGCTAAAGGACATACAGCCTTAACTAGTTTGTGTTAAGCAGTATATCTGAATCCGCTTTCATTTACACTTAATTTGCCTATTAGCATAGTTAATCCTGCTAAAGAATCCGTAAACTTTGAGAGTTCTGGCTACTTTTTGCGTTTCAGGTGGCTTATCATTTAGGCTAAAATACAGCCTTTTCATGGGGCAAAGGACTGTACCACTAACTAATGGGCTAATGCCATCATCATCGTGATATCAATCCATCAATCATCGCTCATCTATTTTTCTTTGGGGAGGAACAAAGATGCTGCCAACAAATCTACCGAGTCTAACCATTGTGTCCCCGTGCTACAACGAGGAACCCATGTTGCCAACCAGCGCACCCGTTTTACAAAATATTTTGGAAAGGTTGATTCTCAGCCACCAAGTCGCCGATGACAGTAAAATTCTCTTCGTCGATGACGGTAGCCAAGACCAAACCTGGAAGCTCATTTGTGAGCTCCAACAGCACAATCCAATTTTTACTGGCCTCCGCTTCAGTCGTAACTACGGTCAGGAGGCCGCGTTAATGGCGGGCATGCAAACGGCCCACCGGCATTCTGATCTCATCATTACCATCGATGCTGATCTTCAGGACGACCCCTCGTTGATTTCCGCCATGGTCACTCAGGCCCAGCGCGGAAACGACATCGTTTATGGCGTTCGTAATGACCGCTCAAGCGACTCTTGGTTTAAGCGCACCACGGCTAACGGATTTTATTGGACCATGCGTAAGCTGGGCGTCAACTTAGTACCGAACCACTCCGACTTCCGTCTGCTGACCAAGCGTGTTGTGACGGCGCTGATGCAATGCCACGAGGACAAGCCCTTTCTCCGGGGGATTATCCCCCAACTCGGCTTTCCAGCCACTAAACTCTACTATAAACGGCAGCCACGTCGGGCCGGCGTTTCCAAGTACCCGCTACGTAAAATGATTCGCTTTGCCTTAGATGGCATTCTTTCCTTTTCCATTGCGCCCATTCGTGCCGTCCTTTACGCTGGCACAACTATCTGTGGTGGGGCCCTTCTCATGCTGATTTGGATCATGGTCCAGCATTTACGCGGCGCTGTGATCACGGGCTGGAGCTCCATCATGGCCTCACTATGGTTCCTAGGCGGCTTTCAACTCATCGCCATCAGCATTATCGGCGAATACGTTGGCCGCACCTTCACCGAGGTCAAACACCGGCCACGCTACATCGTCCAAACGGACACCTATTCCACCGCTTTTCAATCTCAATCCATCGCTTTGACCATTCACCAACATACCCTGTCCTAAGGAGGTTCCCGCCATGGCTAATCGTCAGCACATCAACGCCCTATTATGCGGCTTAATTTGTCTTGCTCTGCTTTTTGCTGGCGGACTGGCGCTCTTTATGCCGGTGACCTTTCGTATCGACCACAACTGGCTGAGTCCCTTGGCTATTGCTCTTGGCGCTGGCATCTACCTTGGTGTTCTGGGGTTGACCTTCCGTGCCCTCCACCGAATTTCTCAGCGTCAGAGTCGCTGGGTCGCCGCGGGACTGTGGCTCGTACTTTTCGCCGTCCAATCCTGGGTCGCCGTCTCTTGGATTGCCGCTCCCCGTGCCGACCTGTACTTTGTCCACCAACAAGCGCTCAATCTGCTTCGTGGCAGTACAAGCTGGCCAGCCTATTTTCAAACGTACGCGAACAACGTGACGTTTACGGTCTTCCTCAGTGGCCTACTGCGCCTGGATCATCTGATGACCGGAAGTTACTCCGGCGTCTGGCTAAATCTAGTTCAGTTCGTCTGGCTGGACTGCGGCTTTCTGGCGGTCTGGCTAGCCTTAAAGCGTCGTAACCCGGCACGGGCCAACCTTTGGATCTGCATGCTGCTCACGACCGTACCGCTATACGCCTACGCGCTGAACACCTATAGCGATACGTTTGTGCTCCCACTCCTTCTATTGGCGGTGGTGGCCTTCACCCAGCTCAAACGGAGCCATCATTGGCCAGCAACGACTGGCTGGGCGCTACTTCTCAGCCTCTCTTTGACTGGTGCTGTTCTACTCAAGGCCAACGACATCGTCCTAGTCATCGCAGTTCTTCTGTTATTATGGCTGATTCCCTTGGCTCATCCCCATCACTGGCTGGTCCGCCTAGGGACGACCGTCCTCATGGCGGGCATTCTCCTTGCTGGTGTCAGCGGTAATCACGTGCTCCAACGTGCTAATGGGTATCAAGCCGCTCCTAACAGCGCCCTGCCCGCCACCAGTTGGATCGCCATGAGTTGGAATCCAGCCCGCCACGGGGAATATGACCGCTTTGATGCCACGAAGATCATTCATCAACCCACTGAGATGGCGAAAAAGCAGGCCGCACAACAGCTCCTCGATGACCGCTTGACTGCCCTCGGCCCCGCCGGCATCATTGTCCATCTCTTCCGCAAATCTCAACTCCTCCTGGCCACCGGGACCTTTGACGCCTTTCAGGTCAATTCGGCCTTTGAACGTGCCCCGGGGTGGTATCACCGCCACCGCAGCACCGTTGACTGGTTGTTCGCCAACTGGTGTCAGGTCGCTTACTTAGCCCTTATCTTGGTCAATCTCGGCTGGGGCGTTCAACAGCTCCGCCGGCGACATCTCTCATCGGCCTACCTATTAGGTGGTTTATTTATGTTGGGACTCATGACCTTTCACATCGTCTTCTGGGAAACGGAAGAGCGCTATGCACTGCCACTCCTATTTCTCCTGATTGCGGGTTGTGCCGCGGGTTATCGGCAACCCATCAATCTTTTACGCTGGTCACGACAACCACTGACTTGGCTCCCACTTGCCATGGCCGGCGTCTTCACCCTGTTACTAGGCGTTATTGCCTGGCAAAATAGCCCCCTGACGACTCAGAATTGGGCGCAACCGATCAACGTCATCAGCCAAAATGAGGGCCGCTACTACCAGAACCATAAGCTCACGCTGAAACCGCGGCAACACCTGACCCAGCCGCTAAGTGCACCCCTATCCTTTAATTTGCTCTATATCGACCGTGGCGAGCAAATCACTGGCCAGTTAACACTTAAGAACGCCGCCGGCAAAACCGTCTGGCAGTCCAGCAAAAAAAGCGCCATCCTCAACCAACGTCTTCCAATGCAACCGGCTGGTAACTACTACTTGACGATTCAAAACCGTAGCCAAAAAAAACTGAAACTAGTCACAGCTCCAGCTAACTTTAAGCTATTACCGCAGGCTTTAACGGATCATCCCCATCAATACCTGCGGCTCACCGTCCAACAATACCGAGTCGGTCCTATTCTCACGCGGAACAAGTTCTGGCTGCTATTCGCCACGATTTGGTTAGGTGGCCTGCTCATCATCGACCGTTTTTACTGGTATCGCCGACAAATTTGAACAAATGACTTGCCTTAAGCCCACTCGAAGGTACTAAAATGTTTATTGTAGACTAATTAATGATGCGATTAGCTGAATTACATCGTTAACCTTCTCACCTAAAAGCCTGTTTGAACATCGGCGCAGATTTTCCTATCTCCGGCCGTTCTCAAGCAGTGCCCACATTCTAGCCACTTGATCGGACAAAAGGAGTCGAATTAAATCTTGAGCATTGAAATCAATCAACAAACTTTAACCGGAGAACGGGCCCTCTTTCAGGCCCACGACCTCCATATTACGAACAGCACCTTCGTCGACGGCGAATCCCCGCTGAAACACGCGAAGGATATTGCCATTGACCACACCATTTTCAAATGGAAATACCCGTTGTGGTACACGCACCACGCGCAACTGAATCACACCACTTGGCAACCAGACGCCCATGCTGGCATTTGGTACACCGACGACCTGACCATGGCCAACTCCCTAGTGCGGGCCACCAAGACGTTCCGGCATGCCAGCAACATTCGCCTCGACAACGTGACCTTTTCCGATGCCGGCGAGACCCTCTGGTGGTGTAACGACGTTGAACTCAACAACGTCACGGCGACCGGCGATTATTTTGGCATGAACAACGAAAATGTCGTTGCCCATAACCTAAAGGTGACCGGAAACTACGCCTTTGATGGCAGTAAGAATGTCGAAGTCCATGATTCTACGTTTATCACGCACGATGCCTTCTGGAATTGCGACAACGTCACCATCTATGACTCGACCATTATCGGCGAATACCTCGCTTGGAACTCCAAGAACATTACCTTCGTCAACTGTTGGCTCGAAAGTGACCAGGGATTATGTTACGTCGACCATCTGACCATGAAGAATTGTTCGCTGATCAACACCGACCTCGCCTTTGAATACTGCAGCGACATCGATGCCACCATCAATACCGAGATTGACAGTGTCAAAAACCCTATTAATGGTAAGATCACCGCCCCTGCCATCGGCAAAGTGATCTTTGACGACGACCAGATCGACCCAGCGAACACGACCATTAAGTTGACCAAGGAGGCCCTCAAGCGATGAGTTATAACTTTTCTGAAATGATCGACCGGCGGCACACCAATTCCGTCAAATGGGATGTCAAGGATAACGAGCTTCCCATGTGGGTCGCTGACATGGACTTCCGGACCGCCCCGGGAATCGTTGACGCTATCAAACGCAAGGCTGACACTGGCATTTTTGGTTACGAGGAAGTCCCCCAAGACTACTTTGAGGCCGTTCAGCACTGGTACGCGACCGAACACGATTGGGCTCCCAACACGGACTGGATGCGTTTTGTCACGGGCGTTGTACCCGCGATCTCCTCGGCCGTTCGCCGCGTCAGTCACGTGGGCGATAACGTCTTGGTCCAAGCACCGGTCTACAATATTTTCTATAATTCCATCGTGAACAACGGTCGTCACGTGCTGTCGAGCGACCTTGTTTATCAAGATGGCAACTACACGGTCGACTGGGATGACCTCGCCACAAAAATGGCGGCCCCGCTAACGACCATGATGATCTTCTGCAACCCTCACAATCCCATCGGCCATGTTTGGCAACCGGATGAGCTTCGCCGCATCGCCGACCTCGCTGCTGCCAACCACGTTACGGTCTTTAGCGATGAAATTCACGGGGACATCACCGATACCGGGCACGGCTACACGCCATTTGCCTCTGTCAGTGACACGGCCGCACAGAATAGCATCACAGCGGTCTCACCCAGCAAGACCTTCAACGTGGCAGCCCTGCACGCGGCGACCATCATCATCCCTAACGAAAACCTCAGAAACGTGGTCGACCGTGGGATCAACACCGACGAGCTCGCCGAACCCAACGCCTTTGCCATCGACGGGAGTATTGCCGCCTACACGACTGGCAGTGACTGGGTCCACGACCTCAACGCGACCATCACGGCGAACAAACAAACATTGACGGCATTCATCGCTAAGAATTTGCCGGTCCTACATGTCATCGAGGGTCACGCCACCTACCTAGTCTGGATAGATTGTCACAAACTAACGACCGATACCAAGACGCTCTGCGACGCTATTCGCCAAAACACGGGTCTCTTCATCTCGGCCGGCGAAGTCTACGGCGGTGACGGGCATGACTTTGTCCGTATCAACGTGGCCTGCCCCGCAGAACGACTACAAGATGGTCTGAATCGCCTAGCCGCTGGTATTAACCAGTTTGCGGAAAACAAATAACGTTTTGCATCATTAAACTGAATTCGCTTCACCCAAGAGAGTATCGTTTCCACCAGATATTCTCTTTTTCATTTGCTTCAATTCGAAATTTCTTCCCTGATACATTAACCGGTCATATGCTACTATTGAAATAGTTAATCGGGGATTTTTTACGAGGAGGACGTCTACTTGAAAAGCATACTGAAAAATTGCGTCATCATTTACGCCATCATGTTTGCTGTTTTAATTGCCTTGCCAGTTCTTTGGCCAAACAGCTTTAGTTTCAGTTGGTCGACAATTCTTTGGATCATCGTGGGGTCGCTAATTGGGTTCACCGTTATCTTTGTATCTGGAAAAATAAAGCAGATCAGAAAGACCAAGTAATGCCTTAAACCCGTGTCGCCCTTGACGGCCACGGGTTTTTAATTTGTCCAATCAAACGTTTCTAACGAAAGCCTTTCCAGCCCGATAATCCGGGCCAGCATGCTATACTGATAGAGATATCCAGTGTGTATTTTGTGGAGAAATTGACCCCACAACGACCAATGAGGAGGACTCTTTACCATGACGATTAATCCAGCCGATGCTCAAGACGTCTACCGCGACGCCGGCGACAATATTATGTTTACCACCTACCTAATTGACCACGATCACCTTGACCACGACCGTGACGCGTTGGCCGAGTTCGCCGACCGGTTAGCGGCCATCGAACGCAGCATGGCCATCCGCTACCCCGACGCGAACCTCCGCGTAGCCTTCGGGATTGGCTCAACGGCCTGGGACCTGCTTTTTCCAGACGCCAATAAGCCCAAGGAACTCGTAGACTTTGCCGAAATCAAGGGACCAAAGTACACGGCACCGGCCACACCTGGCGACCTATTTATGCATGTTCGGGCCAAAGACATGGCTGTAGTCTACGAAGTCATGGACCAATCGCGCGAATTTCTCCGCGACTGGACGACCGTGGTCGATGAGACGCCGGGCTTCCGCTACTTTGAGGGTCGCGCCATCATTGGCTTCATTGATGGTACGGAAAATCCAGCCGGCCCTGACGCTACGCAGTACGCCCTGATTGGTGACGAAGACCCCGAGTTTGAGAATGGCTCCTATGCCTTTGCTCAGAAATACACGCACAACATGGACGCTTGGAACAAGCTCAAGACTGAGGACCAGGAAAAGTCGATTGGTCGGCATAAATTTAGCGACCGCGAGCTCGATGACGACGAAAAATTACCAAACGCCCACAACATCGCGTCACAGGATAACGCTGATGGCATCGAACACAAAATCGTGCGGATGAACGTGCCTTACGCCAAGCCCGGTCAAGGCATCGTCGGCACCTACTTCATCGGTTATGCACGGCACTTTACGGTGACACAACGGATGCTGGACAACATGTTCAGTCAAAGTGACCGACTACTGGACTTCAGTACACCGATCACGGGGGCGGCGTTCTTTATCCCTTCCCGTCGCCTGCTCGAACACATCGCTGACGGCGAACTGTTCCCCCAAAAATAGCTATTAAAGATAAACTTGCTAAAATTGGCCGCACTGCGGCTGCCAGGAATTCCGCCTGCTGTGGGGACGCTTCAGCCTGAGAAACGGGCTTCCGACTCGATTTGAAGCCACGAAGAACACGTGTCTCCAAAGTCGCCCGTGCTGTAAACTGGCTGAAAAGAACGCCAGTTAACACCACCTCCACGGCTGGCTCCATCCCTGGCCTCCTCCGGCTAATGTTGACGATTACAGGAACAAGTTTTGCATCTGTTTCGCCATCAAATGGTAGCAATCGTGTGTGCTTTGCTTCTACACCAAATTAGCTAGTAACCATAATTTCTAGTCTCGTCTAAAATATATACTGTTTGTACACCAAAAAGCGTGTCCCGCCACATCACTTGGGGACACGTTTTTCAATTGCGGTCTTAATTCTCCCGCAGTGCCTGCTAGACCAATCAATCTCGCTATAATCAAAAATAATTTTTGCAATTGCCAATCCCCTTTTCATTAAACGATTGCGAGCGCATACAACTAAGTATCAAGTGTTGACGTTTCGCCGTCATGCGGGTAATGTAGTGGTCGTTACCATCACGAATAATGGTCAAATTAGCGGGCGTCACAGTAGGTGATTCCGCCGATCAATTCACAAAATAAGGAGTTGAACCACTTTGGATGAAGCTGAAAGAGAGAGCGGCCCATGGCGGCGTAATTTACGCGTGCTGTGGTTCTGTACGTTCGTGGCCGGCATGGCCTTCAGCGAAATCATGCCCTTTTTATCGCTATATATTAGTAGTTTGGGCGACTTTACCAAGTCACAGGTCACCATGTACAGTGGCCTGGTCTACGCCGCCGACTTCTTCGTCAGCGCCATCGCGTCCCCACTCTGGGGCATGGTCGCCGATCGAAAGGGTCGAAAATTAATGCTGTTGCGCTCCTCACTGGGGACGGCGTTTGCCATGGCCTTAATGGGCTTTGCCACCAGCGTTTGGCAGTTAGTCGCGTTGCGGGCCCTCCAAGGGGTCTTCGCCGGTTTCATTTCTAACGCCCAAGCCTTGGTCGCCTCGCAGACGCCGCGGAAACACAGTGGCGCATCGCTCAGCACGTTGATGACCGGGGTGACCAGCGGGATGTTGCTGGGACCCGTCATCGGTGGGGTGCTGGCGCAAGTCTTCTCGATTCGCCTGACCTTCTTCATCACCGCCGCCCTGCTCTTCTCCACGTTTGTCTTGAGCTGGGTCCTGGTCGAAGAGAAGTTCAAGCCAGTTGCGCCCAAACCAGCAGGCGAACGCAGTCACAATCCACTGGCCGCTTTCCCCAATCCCAAATTGATTCTGGTGCTCCTGTCTTCCACGTTGATTGTTCAATTTGGGAACATCTCCATCTCGCCCATTATCAGTCTGTACGTCAAGGAACTCATGCACAACGTCGGCCCAATTACCGTGGTCGCCGGCATCATCGCGGCTTTACCGGGGATCTCCAACATCTTCGCTTCGCCGCGACTTGGCCGTTACGGTGACGAGCATGGGTCCGGAAAAGTGCTGATTTTTGGCTACGTCTTCGCCTTTCTAATGTACCTGCCACAAGGCTTCGTCACCAGCGTCTGGATGCTCGGTGCCTTGCGCTTCATGATTGGGATTTCCGATGGGGCTTTGTTCCCCGAAATTCAAACGTTGCTGACCAAGAACTCACCGGTCGAATTGACGTCGACGGTCTTCAGTTGGAACCAATCCTTCCAGGCCATCGGCAACATGATGGGGTCGCTACTCGGCGGCTGGATCGCCGGGGTGTTCAATTACAACGCGGTATTCTTCTCGACGGCGGCACTGATGCTGGTCAACTTGGCCCTCATCTGGTGGCTCGTCCCCGAACTCCGTCACAGCAAAACTCAACCAGCTTAATAGAAGATATTGATTCGCCTGCGACTGCTAGCGGGCATGCTATTTTATAAAACAAATAGCATGTCCCTAAACGCAAGCGTTTACATATAAACCGGGTGTCGCACCTCCCGTAATCGACTCCAAAATTCATTGTCCCTAAACTCTCAAACGAATAGAAGGCCCAACTTTGTCTAAGGAAATCAAGCATTCACTATTTATTATGGTATTTGGTACCTTCTTCGGCATCCTCTGCTCAACGCTGATGAACGTGGCGTTGCCGACCTTCATGACGGTCTTTCACGTCAACTCGTCCACCGTCCAATGGATCAGCAACGGCTACATGCTGGTCAGCGCCATGATGATTCCTGTCAGTGCCTACCTCACCAAGAAATACACGTTCCGTGCCCTCTTCATCACCTTCTCCGTGATTTTTCTGGCGGGAACGTTGCTCGGTAGCATCGCCCAGAGCTTCTTCATTCTAATTCTCGGCCGCATGATTCAGGCCATCGGGTCCGGCGTCATGATGCCGCTGGTCAATATCTTGGCGATTCGTTACGCCGAACCCACCAAAAAAGGTGCCGTGATGGGTATCGTCGGCTTGGCCTTTAACTTCTCGCCGATCATCGGCCCCACGCTGTCCGGGGTCATTTTGACCTACCTGTCGTGGCGTTACCTCTTCATCCTAGTGCTCCCATTTATCGTTATCGATATTGCCCTAGCGCTCCGCTTTCTGCCGCGCGTGCCAACCAACGAGACGCCAAAATTGGATGTCGTTGGCCTCATCCTGATCAGTTTCGGTTCGCTGGGCCTCCTGTGGAGCTTCTCCAACGTGGGCCAGTACAGCCTGACCTCACCATTTGTCATCGTGCCCTTCGCGGTCGGCCTCTTGTTCACAGGTCTCTTCATTCGCCAGCAAATACATACTGCGAACCCCCTAATTAACCTCCAAATATTTAAGAACGTCCAATTCACTACGGCCACAAGTTTAAATGCCTTAATCGTTGCGACGATGTACGGCAACACCATTCTCCTACCACTACTCATCCAAACGATCATGCACCAAAGCCCCATCATTTCTGGGCTGGCCATTCTACCCGGGGCCTGTCTGACCGGGGTCATGTCGCCCATCAGTGGCCGGCTTTTTGACCGCTATCCGGTACGGGTCATCGTGACGACCGGCCTGCTGATCGATTGCTTCGGGACCATGATGCAAGCCTTCATCGACGTGAATGCCTCGGTCGCCATGCTAACGGTCGGCCAAACAGTACGTCAGTTGGGCTTGGTTCTCATCCTAATTCCGATTCAGACGCAGGCGTTGACCAAGCTTCCCAACCGGCTGATTGCCGACGGGGTCGCAACGTTTAATACCCTCCGGCAAATCTCTGGCTCATTTGGGACCGCAATTATTATTGCTACGATCAACCTGGCAACGAAGTTCTTCAGTGCCAACGCCAACGCACCGCAAATCGGCATTCAATCTGGGTTCACCATGTGTCTGCTGTTCCTGCTGATTGCCCTCGGCGTATCGACCAAACTGTTGACCGTCCGCGAGGTCGCGTAATCAATCTGGGACTAACACTAGGCAACCTGGTAGTCCCATCGCTTTACCGGCCGGCAGATATGGGCTGGAACGGTGCGAACGCAACTTGAAGCCTCGAAAAAGCCGCGTCTACAAGGTTGGTTTTCTACTAAGCCGGCAAAAACCGCCAGCTAAGTAGAACGACGCGCCTGAGCCCATATCTGCCGACCTCTCGACTTACATAGTGTGCTTAGACGACGAGGATAATGACTGGAACAGTCGTAGTCGTTATCGATTGAACCGAATGCGCTCGTCCCTTCGACCGTTGTCGTGGTAAAACACAATCAAAACCGCGTGCGGCCAATCTATACTAACCTAACCGATACAAATTCTTACCAATACTGGAACGCGACAAGTATTCCATCTTTTAACGCTTAGACTCTACAAAAAAATGATCGCAAGCTGCCATGAAATATGGTGGCCTGCGATCATTTTGGTTTTAAACGTAATTTTTACTGCTGAAATACGCTTTATCTTCTATTCTGCTGAAAATAATTCCCAATTATTCATTTGATTTTAGCACAGCCACTAAGCCTCCAAGCCCCCGTCCCAACTGGCACGACACCCTCCCAGTAGCACCAGCCGACACCCCCATGACCACAATGATCACAATGATCACTAAGTAATTCACCTGTGCTTCAACGGGCTACCGCCATTCCGCAACAAAGCCCACAACCAGAGCCGGAAGAGGCCAGGGATGCAGCCAGCCGTGGTAATCCTGTTAGCTGGCCGCTGGCTAGCTAACAGGATGGGCGCCTTTGGAGACGTGGGTTCTTCACGGCTTCAAAGCGAGCGAGAAGCCCGCCCCACAGGCTGAAGCGTCCCCACAGCAGGCCGAATCCCTGGCAGCCGGAGCGCGGCCATTCTGCGCTACACGCTCTTGCACTTGAGACCCGACCGTTACCCCGCCAAATCATCTAACGGAATGTCGGCTGGCTTTGCGGTAAAAACACGTGGGGTCTCCAACGCCATCAGCGTGCTGATACCCGCAAAGCCTTCGACCAGGTCAAAGTTGATTCCCGCCGTCATCAGAGTGCGCCGGGCATCGCGGATCTCGCCCGGTAGCTCGACGATGTCGTCGGTGCGGCTAACGATGACTTGACCGGCACCCGCCGCGGTCGCTGCGGTGGCTAACGTCCGCGCCATTTGGGACAAATGAATCGTTGGCACCAGCGCCACGACCACGTCTTGATCCAACATCGCTGCGGTCAGACCGCCTTCGTCAATGGCTTCACCGGTCAGTGCGGTCACCGTCGTTGGCAACGTGACCGCGCTCGGGGTGTACACCGTCAGGTCTAACTGACTATTTTGGCTTAATTGGCGGACAAAGGTTTGGCTAGCGGCGTCCAGCGCCCCAGCGAGTAAGATTCGTTTCAAGGTCGTAACTCCCTTTCGTTTTTTGATGATGTTTTAGATTATAAAGGGTTCTAGTTGGTCGAAGGCAACCCCTTTTTTTAAATAATTTCGATTAAATTAAATAAGGTTTTTCTTATCTGAAACATATTTTTTTATGTTAAGTTGTAACTCGCGACGAACCCGCATGCCACCGGGCTTAAGCAACAGTCACGAATTCGTTTACACCCGAATATTATCAACATCGGCAATAGTTTTTCTTTGGAAAATCCACCCATTTCGTGTACAATGGGCATAATTACAGGCTGACATTCAAATACGACCGGTCTCCAGGATGCCCTTTTCTTTTAGGTGCTTCTCGGCATACCGATCGTTATTTTTATAGCGCGCAGGTCGTGACTCGTTCACGCTGTGCGATTTCTGTCTGGCCGTTGTGCCCCTCAACCAACAGTTAAACCGTGGTTGGTTGTTAATTAGTCGTAGCGCTGTGCTACGCCGGTGAGCCGGTCTTGAAACTTTCTCAGGGCGACTGGCTTTCTCGTCACTGCTTCAAAATTCGTAAAATTACAGGAGGTTAATCAATGCTACTTTCAATGGAACATCTACGCAAAGAATATCCCAATGGTAAGGTTGCCGTCGACGATTTCAATTTACAGGTCGACCGCGGCGAGTTCATCGCCTTCATCGGGACGTCTGGTTCCGGTAAGACGACGACCATGCGGATGATCAACCGGATGCTCAACCAGACCTCCGGCACCATCAAGATCGACGGCAAGGACATTTCTAAAATGGACCCGGTCAAGCTGCGGCGCTCCATCGGCTACGTGATCCAAAACACAGGCCTGATGCCGCACATGACGATTCAAGAAAACATCGAAATCGTCCCCAAGCTCCTCGGCTGGTCAAAGGAAAAACGTGCCGAACAAGCCCACAAAATGATCGAACTGGCCCAACTGCCAGATGACATGCTGCAACGCTATCCCGGCGAACTCTCCGGTGGGCAACAACAGCGAATCGGTGTCGTGCGGGCCTTAGCCGCCGACCAACAGATCATTTTGATGGATGAACCGTTCGGTGCCTTGGACCCCATCACCCGGGAATCCTTGCAGGACCTGGTCAAACATTTACAAGAAGACCTCGGCAAGACCTTTATCTTCGTCACCCATGACATGGACGAGGCGCTGCACCTTTCAACGCGCGTTGTCATCATGAGTCACGGCAAGCAGGTCCAAGTCGACACACCCGAAAATATCTTGCGGCACCCGGCCAACGAATTCGTCACCAACTTGATTGGTGAGGAACGCTTGATTCGGGCCCAACCCAACATTTTAACGGTTAGTCAGATCATGTTGAAGACGCCTGTATCCATCACGCCTGACAAGACGCTAGACGACGCCATCGACCTGATGCATGACCGGCGAGTTGATACGTTGCTGGTCACCGATGACAACGGCGTGCTCCAAGGCTTCGTTGACCTGGATGACATCAACCGGATCACCGATGGCTCCACACTCATCAGCCGCTTCACCAACCGCGAAGTCTTTTACGTGCAGGCCAACTCCCTCATCGGGGACACGGTCGACCGGATTCTGAAACAGGGGGTTAAAAACGTTCCCGTGGTCGATGCCAAGAAACACTTGGTCGGCATCGTGACCAGAACGGCCTTAGTCGACATCGTTTACGATGCGCTGCGGGGGGCGCCAGACGCCGATGAAGAACCAGCTTCACCGATCAACGCCGACATCCATGCCGCCGCCAACCATGAAGGAGGCGACACTGCCCAATGACCCACTTCTTAGCCACATACGGCTGGCAACTCGTTGCCAAGACCGGCCAACATTTATATATCTCGGCCGCCGCACTGGCCCTTGGGGTCATTGTGGCCGTGCCGTTAGGAATCCTGTTGACGCGGATGAAACACGGCGCCAACTTCGTGATCACGCTCGCCGGGGTGCTACAAACGATTCCGGCCATGGCGTTGCTGGCGATGATGATCCCCATCTTCGGGATTGGCTCCACGCCAGCCATCGTCGCGTTATTCATCTACTCCCTCCTGCCCATCCTGCGGAACACTTATCTCGGGATGCAAGGCGTCTCCCCGACCGTGCGTGACGCGGCCAAGGGGATGGGGATGACCTGGTGGCAAATGATGGTCCGCGCCGAGATTCCACTGGCTGCGCCCGTCATCATGGCCGGTATCCGGCTGTCCGCGACCTACGTGATTGCTTGGGCCACACTGGCGTCTTACATCGGTGCCGGTGGCCTGGGGGACTTTATCTTTAACGGTTTAAACCTCTACCGGTCTGACCTGATTCTCGGCGGCTCGATTCCCGTTATCCTCTTAGCCCTATTGGTGGACTACTTATTGGGTAAAGTGGAATGGGCCGTCACGCCACGACCCTTACGATAGGAGGTTCGTTTAATGCGAAATAAATTACGTAAATGGCTCACCGCCTTTCTGGTTGCCGTCGTCCTCCTACCCTTAGGCGGATGCGCGCTGCCAGGCTTAGCCGGCGCCGGCAATAACAACGTCCGGATTGCCTCACAGAACACGACCGAACAACAGATCATGGCCTACATGATTGCTGGGATGATCGGTCACTATACTAACCTACACACCTCGATCATTAACAACTTGGGGTCCGGGAACGTCAGCTTCAACGCCCTCAAGAACAACAACGCGGACATCAGTTCCATTCGATTCAATGGGACCGACCTGACGACCATCCTGAACGAAAAATTCGAACGGGACCCGGCCAAGGTCAACACGACCGTTGTCCGCGAGTTTGAGAAGCGTTACCAGATGACCTACTTCAAGTCCTATGGTTTCGCCGACACCTACGCGTGGATGGTCAAGCAGAGCTATGCGAAGAAACACCACCTGGAGACCGTCAGCGACCTGCAGAAATTAGCGCCGAACATGACCGTCGGTATCGACCAAATTTGGCAGAACCGACAGGGAGACGGCTATCCCGCCTTCCAGAAGATGTACGGCTATAGCTTTGGCAAGGTCTTGCCGATGCAGACCGGGTTGCTCTACGACGCGTTGTCCGCCGATAAGATGGATGCCATTCTGGGCTACTCCACCGACGGCCGGGTCGGCAGTTACCATCTGAAGCTGCTCAAGGACGACAAGAACTTCTTCCCACCATACGATGCCAGCCCCGTCGCCACGGATGCCATTTTGAAGCAGCATCCCGAGCTAAAAGGCGTGCTAAATCGGCTGGTTGGCAAGATCTCATTATCGACCATGCAAAAATTAAACTACCAAGTCGACGACCAACTCGAAGAACCACAGACGGTCGCGACGAATTTCTTGAAGCAACACCATTATTTCGAAGGGGGCAAGTAACGTGAAAGACTTAGGCTTATGGAGTCAATTAATCTACTACTTCTCCCACAACGGGATGTACGTGCTGAGTCAATTTAACCAAACGTTCTTGGTCTCCATCTACGGTGTCCTGCTGGGGGCCATCGTGGGGATTCCACTGGGCATCTGGATCTCACAGTACCGGCGACTCTCGCCCGTCATCATTGGCGCGGCCAACGTGATTCAGACCGTGCCGTCTCTAGCGATGCTGTCCATCTTGATGCTGGGGCTGGGACTCGGGCAAACGACCGTGGTGGTCACTGTCTTCCTGTACTCCCTGTTGCCGATCATCAAGAACACCTACACTGGCATGTTGAGCGTCGATCCGGACGTCCTGGACGCTGGTAAAGGGATGGGGATGACCCGGTGGCAAGTCATGACGACCATCCGGATTCCCCTCTCGCTATCCGTCATTATCGCCGGCATCCGTAACGCGCTAGTCATCGGTATCGGGATTACCGTGATCGGTTCGTTCATCGGCTCCGGTGGTCTGGGTGACATCATCATCCGCGGGACCAACGCAACGAACGGTGGCGCGATTATTCTAGCGGGGGCGTTACCGACGGCGCTGATGGCGATTATTACGGATCTCGTCCTCTCCTTCGTCGAAAAACGCCTCACCCCCAAGACGTCTTCGGAACACTAACCGGGTTGGTTGCCATGACACCGTCTTCGGCAGTCAGAAACTCCACCCCGTGGGGCACGCTTCAAGCCTGTGGAGCGGTCTTGAAGCTCGCTTTGGAGCCTCGAAGAACCACGAGTCTTCAAAGCGTCCCGTGCTGTAAGCTGA
Organism: Levilactobacillus andaensis; assembly: GCF_016861695.1. GTDB lineage: Bacteria > Bacillota > Bacilli > Lactobacillales > Lactobacillaceae > Levilactobacillus > Levilactobacillus andaensis. The sequence goes on from NZ_BOLP01000006.1 coordinate 131,739, forward strand.
CTCAGAACGTCAGCTAACACCACCGACACCGGGTTCCGTTCCTGACTGCCTGCGACTATGACATAACCCAGCGTTCCGAGACGACTTGTCGGTTGCACTATTCTTTGTCGTCATTAATTCTGATTTCTTTGTTACTAAAAAAGCTTAAAACAGCCGGTGTGGTGTCCTGATTGGACGTGCACCGGCTGTTTGTGTCTGTTCCCTTGTTGGCGTGTACTGATGCCAACGCACTTGAGAATGCTGTAGGCCACGAAGACCACCTTCTGTATTGCTTAGAATCTACTATACGAGAGTGCCGTAGCGTCAAGGCCAGGGAAAAACAGCGAAAAACTGATATAGTCCAGGGGAAAAGATATTTTCGTAGTGGTTTAATGTGAATGGGGGTATACCATGTTAAAAAGTAAAATAATGAAAAGAAATATTATCATAACGCTAGTCGGACTGGTGATTCTTGTGGTAGCTGGCGGCGTTATGTATTTTCAATCAGACATGTTTACAAGAAATCAGTTAGACGGACAAGTTAACCGTATGATTCAGAACAAAGACCACCAAAAAATGAAAAAGTTGTCGGTTAATAAGGCGACGTATGATTTTTTGAAGAAAACGTCTGTTGAGACAAAAGTATCTCATACATCGGATTCGCAGGGTGGCTCGGACAGGTTGCTGTATTATGTGACGACTATCAGCGGTAAAGACGTGTCAGTCTATATGAAAAAAACAAGTCAAACTTCATGGGAGTTAAATTCAATTGGGCTGCAATGAATTGAGTTAATTATTTAGTCGCTAGCTATGACGTTTGCTGTTTGTTGGCACGCGTTTCACTGCCATTGATTGCTCGACAGGTCTCGTCGAACAAGCGGTGAACGATACTTTAATTACGGCCGTCGCCTTTTGAACTGTGCGACCAATTCCGCTAACTCCTACAGACTAGTCATCCCCCAATCCATAAAATCCCAACGATTATCACCGCAACCAAACCACTAGCACGCCACCTGAGCCGGAGGAGGCCAGGGATGCAGCCGGCCGTGGTAATGGCGTTGGTCGGGTGATTTTGCCCGACCTACACCATGGGCGTCTTTTGAGACACGTGGTCTTTACGTGGCTCAAAAACGAGCGAGAAGCCCGCCCTTCGGCTGAAGCGTCCCCACAGCAGGCGGAATCCCTGGCAGCCGGAGCGCGGCCATTTTCCCTCTATCTCTGAACTATCCAGTCACTATCGCCATTTTTTGCTATACTGAGTGTAAATGATTGATAGAGGAGATGGTCGGGTGAACCGGCTGAGACAAAGTGGCATCGACTTTTCCGTGGGCACGCTGAACTTCCTGGCAAACATCGGCATTATGTTGCCGTACGTGCTGATCCTAGCGAAGTACCAGGCTTCCCACAGCGAAACGTTTCTGATTGCCCTGGTGGCGTTTTATATTTCGCGTGCTGCCAGTATTTTTTATACCAAACGCCTGAATTTGAGATCTACGACGTACCTGATTCTGAGCCTGGTACTCGGCGCCTTGGGGAGTCTGACCTTTGCACTGACCGATGCCGTTGGCTGGCTGATTATCGGTAGCTTTCTTTGGGGCTACAGCGCCGCCACGATTTGGCCGTACTTTTTGACCGTGAAGCTTCACCTGAGTGCGACCACCGAATTTCGCATGAAACGCCTCTACTGGGCCATCTTTGCCGGACTGGCGCTGGTGATTGGCGTCGACCTGTTGGCCAAGTTGAGCTACACGCTGACCTTTGTGCTGTTGGCCCTGCTGTACCTCGCCGCGGTGCCCGGGGGCGTCCTGCTGGATAACTTTACCAACGACTTTTATCAGAATCGGCCCAATCACGTTCACGGCATCACGCAGACCTGGCGCTGGATTCTGTCGGTGATTGGCTTTGCCGTCATCGCCGTGCTGACCACGTTGCGGAAGGCTAGCGTCAGCATTCCCAGCGGCATCGTGCTCGCCATTATCGGCGTGGCACTGGTCATTCTAGCCATCGAACTCTACAGTGACCGCCACGTCCTGCCCAACTACAAGGTGCGCCTCCTGAACCGCGGATTTCTGGTGAGCCTGGTGCTCCTGTTCAACAGTTTCTTCGCCTACTTCTATCTCGGCGGCAGCGGTATGTACGCCGTCTTTGCCCTCTACCTGATTGGCTTTGAAACGGGCTACCCAGTCTTCAAGGCCCTGGGCAAGCACGATGAGGCCCGCGCCCTGCGCCTCAGTCAAATTAGTCTGGTCGCCGGCCACGTGCTCCTGTTGATTCCGTGGGTCGGCAGCTACCTGGTCGGCCTCCTGCTAATCACGCTGTACGTGGGCTACGACAACCCCACCATCAACCAAACGCTGTACGGCTCGGCGGAAATCGACAGCGACACCGCCATCGTCAATAAGTACCGTTTCTCCACGTATGGCGGGTTATGTTGCCAACTGGCGATGTTCGGCTTACTGGTCGCCGTCAGCGCCGTGACCCAGACACACATTCTGGACTTCTTTAAACCTAGCGATGCCGGGAACTTCTGGCTGTATACGTTTACGATGAGTTGGCCGCTAGTGCTGATTTCATTGGGGATTTCGATTGGAAATATTTTGCATGAACCGAAGACCCGTGACGTGGCGTAACAGTCAATTTCGCATGAAAGATAAGCGCATAATCTGTCCCCAATTTCACTGAGCATTTCTCTACCCTAATTTCCTAGCCAATGCTATACTGTCCCCACGAATCACAAACCACCGGCCACATCTCCCCTAACGAAGACGTGGCCGGTGGTTTTTTAATTAGTTTAGACATTATATTGATCGACTTTAAAACCCACCCCATTGGCAATCCCGCCATTCAATAGCCAAGCCACACTGAGTCCAATGAATATAATCGCAATTATTCGACGGTAACGGAGTTTGATAAACCGTGACTGGTGAGGTGTTGGCAGGAAGTGGAAATAGCCTGGACTTTCCTCCGGCATGTACAAAATGACTAGTCCAAAGAAGTCGATGAACGTGCTAACGATTCCGTTTCCATCAAAGAAGTTTCTTCCAATAAAGGCCTGGGGAAGAAAGAGCAACACACCCAAATACAGCAGATAAATGACGGCAATATCAACCGTGAGCTTTCGCCTGAAGGCTGCCCCGTACCGCGTTCCGAGCGGTAACATCCCTAGCAGAAAATACCCGACCGTAAATATCAGCAACACCGTCAGCGAACGTATCGGCTGGACAAACAGCCACTTAACGCCTAAGATTTGAACTAGCCAAACCAGGCTTAGTAAGAGACCATTGTACACACGTAGCAGTCGCGTCAACGATGTTATTTCTGTATTAAATAACACCTATCGTCATCTCTTTTGCCTATAAGATTTAATTTCACGGACAGCCACTCAGCTTGGAGGAAAACCATGGAAGCTATCACTTATTCGGACTTTAAAAAAAGGATCAAGTTTTACTTAAACCGCGTTACAGACGATTTTGAACCCCTAACCATCACGCGTAAACATCGTCCAAGTGTTGTCATCATCTCCGAAAAAGCCTATAACAATCTGCTAGAAAATCAATTTATTTTAAGCAATCCAGCAAACGTAGCTTGGCTTGAAGAGTCCAGAAAACAACTTGAAGCCAGCCGCACCGCCAAAAAACAGCATTAGTCACTAAAGGGCCATGACACACGTCACAGCCCTCTTTTTCTATACCGAACATTTAAGCACGGTTTCAGTATATGCAATTTTCAGTACGAGAAGCCGACCAACGCCTTTGTTTTTCCCGCGAACAAACTAAGCCCGGGCCAAGCGCCGCCGTAAAATTTCTGCGTACAGCAGGCCGGCCACGATGGCGACCACCAAACCCAGCCACGCAATCGCCACCGTCCAGCCGTTCGCGAGGAAGGCAAAGACGACCGCGCCGCCCGGAACCGTCAGCTGAATCACGGTGTAGAACACGCTTAGAATCGACCCGATCGACTCCTCCGGCAATTCCGTAATCATTTCCGCTTGGATGCGTGGATTGAGCAGGCCAATCAGGACCCCATTGACTAAGATACAGGCGACCAGGATGTAGCGGTTCTGCAGCCGATGACGCCACTCACGCCGATCACCAGCGTCAGGTTACCCGGAATCGACAACCATGTCACCCGCTTCATCGGCGTAAACGACCCCAGAATCATCCCCACCGACTCCACCATATCGATCAGCGCTACGGTATAGCCAAAGTTGCCAAACAGTAGCCGTTTTTCTTGAATGTAGGACAGGTTCAGCAGCGTACTCTGGCCGGAGCCAATGAAGTTGACGATGGAAAAGGCCACCATGAATCCGGTGACGGTCGAAAACGTCTTTAATAATTTGAAATTTTTCACACTGGTCGTAAAGAAGTGACGAATCTCGCGCCGGACCCCCAGAAAAGCCGCGTGGTGCTGAAATTGACTACTCCTCAACTGACGGAATTGCTGACGTGCGACCCACAGAATCAGGAAGGCCGCGATAAATGATGCCGCGTTGAGCAGACCAAAGAGCACGTAGTTGTAGTGCAAAGCGGCAATCAGCCCGGCGCCGACTAACCCGCCGACCAAACTAATCGTGGACCCCACCCCACTTTCAAAACCACGGGCCTCGGCCAAGTCGTCCGCCGTCACCACGTCCTTGATCACGGCGAGGGACACGAACGAGCTGAAGCTGCCGGCGAAGTCGCTGACGATGTTGATGAGCAGGAGTACCGTGAACACCCACCAGCTGGGACGAAAGGCAATCAACCCACTAAGCAGGAGAAATAGCGCGGCTTGGAAAAATTTCACGCCAACCATACTGCGGTAGTGGTTGTTCGCCTCATCGGCCAGATATCCGGCGATGATGTCCAGCAGAAAGGGAATCGTCGCCACCACAGAGGCAATGCTGACGGCCAGCTTGGCGTTAGGCATCCCCCGCGCGTAAATAACGAAAACAATATTGAATAGCGTTGATCCCAACATGCTGATAAACGTTGCCAGCGTCAGCAGGCGGTAGCGCCTGTTGTGTAGAAAGACCGTCATGCCGGTCAGCTCCCCTTTACTCGAACTTGGTGCGGCGGATGACGGCTAGAAAGTACAGCCCATCCAAAACCGTGGCGCCACCATAAATCAATTGCGGCCAAACGACGGCCCAGTGCGTGACCATGACCCCACCGAGCGCCGAACCGACCGGAATCATGGCGGAGATCAGGCTCTCATTGATGGTCGAAATGCGGCCCAGAACCGTGGCGGGAAAGGCCGACTGAACGTAAGCGATGAAGTTGATGTTCATCATGCTAACGAACAGCGCACTCATTGAAATCAGGAGAACCGCCACGACGCCCTGCCGACTCACGGCCAGTAACAGCCGACACCCACCGCCCAAAATCAAACAGCCGCCGGCAAAGGAAATCAAGTGGTTCCCGGTAAGCGTTAATTTCTGCACCAGCAACGCGCCCACGAGGCCACCCACGGCGATACCGGTCAGTAACGCGCCGTAGCCCCACGCCTGACCACTCAGATAAACGCGGGCGAACCGCGGCAAGGCAGCGTCGGCGGCCCCGTAGAACAGGTTGAGGGTGGCAAATGGAATCAGGACTTTTAGCATAAACGGGTGCTGTGCGAACGTTTGCCAACCGACTTTTAGCGAGTGACCATAGGAGTCTGCGGTGTCATTTGCCGAACCGGCTGGTTTGAGGCGCAACAGCTTGAAGACCAGCAGAGCGATGCCAAAGACCGGCACTGCCAGCAGGAGTGTGTGTTGCACGGACAACAGCGACAGGAGGCCCAGGACGGCCCCGTTGAGAATCAGGTCCAACACCTGGTAACTCATTTGAAACAGGCCGTTGACGTGCAGAAGGTCGGCACCACTGGCGAGCAGCGGCAGGAGCTTGTCCTCCGTGGGGTAAATCAAAGCGGAGCTGATGGTCGATAGGAGAAGAAACAACAGGAGAAAGACGCCTAGGAAACTCCCATTTAGCCGCAACGCCATGCCACCGACTAGTACGAGTGCCAGAATGACCTGACTGGCGGTCGCCCCCACCAACACGTGCTTCACTCGCACCCGGTCCAAAATGGGGCCGAGCAGAAACGAGAGGGCGTCCACCCCAGACGTGATGACAAAGACCGCCGTGACGAACAGTGCCGACTGATAGCGCGTGTTGAAGTACCACAGCACGGACATGTAAATCAGGCTGTCGCCGATGTTGGTAAGTATGCGGCCGGCTAGAAGCTGGCGGATGGTTGCGGTGTTGGTGGTTGTCATGGGAAGGCCTCGCTGTTGGGAATTGGTTGAATTAAGAGAAGTATATCATGAATATCCTAATCATTTTCTAATGTTGATTTTTTCCTTGTAAATTTCTTACCTAGCCTAATGAACTGACTACCGGCCATTTCAATTCATACTCCGTCATGCTCTCAGTCCAACTGAACCGAAATTTTCCGCGTCCCAATAATCACCAGCGTTACCAGTAGATACGTTACGCCGGCCAGCAACGAAAATTGTTGAATCCCCATGCCACTAATCAGGATGGGAATCCCCAGAAGGCCCACCGGTTGGCTAAGATTGATCAGCGCGTAGTAGCTATTAGATACCGTTGCCAAATCACTCTCTGGGATTCGCTCCTGCAAAATCGTCTTGCACGAGATGTTGAAGTCTGGCAACGCGCCACCCAACAGTAGCAAGCCCAACAAGCACCCCAGAATATGCCGCGACTGACTAAAGGCCAGAAAAGCAATTGGGACTTGAATAATCGCAATCTGAATGAATGTATGAATTTTGACCCGGTCTTCTAGCCAGCGGTACAGAATCGACCCCAACAGGAACCCTACGGAAAACATGGAGTCCATAATCCCTGTTAAATTCGAGTCGTGGTACACTGTCGTCGCAATCTGCGTGAAGTAAACGGCATTGGGAGCCAACAAGATATTAAACAGTAGCGCTGTAACCAACACCGGTAGCATAGCCGGAAATTGGTCGAGCAACTGTTTAACAAAACCGAAACTATTCCACGTAGCACTGGTAAACGTGACATCTAGCTGACTGCCATTATGGTAATCAGTAGCCCCCTCGTTTAGCCCAATCAGGCACACGCACACAATGAGGTACGACATGAAATCAAATAGAAACAGCCAATAGATAGGAATAATAGTAATCAACGCCGTCACGAGAATGCCAGCGAACAAACTGGCGCTCGTCCGGGCCGTGCTAATGGCCGCATTGATCTGCTTATAAACAGGAACGTCGAAGAGATGGACGGTCAATTTGGTCACGATTGGATCGAAGAATTCCGTGAAAATATCATAAATGACCGCACTCAAAACCAGTAGGCTATAGACCCGCCAGTTAAGGTAGACGCAAAGAAAAAGAAAGAGCACCGCACCGGCAGCCGCCAAACTTGTCTGCATCAGCAGTGGTTTCAACCGTTGACGGCGATCGACATATCGGCCAATTGGGGCTGCCAAGAGAATTCCCGGCACAAATAGAAAGAACGACAGTATCCCAACGTAGAGGGCATTATGAAACCAATTCGTAACTAAAATGATTAATGCAATTCGTGAAAACCCCGACCCAAAATTATCGACAAACTGACTAACTAAAATCAAACGCTTATTGTGGACCATTCGCCATCACTTCCAGTCTAAAATTGATTATAGAGTTTAGTATAGCCTTTTCTTTCTCATTGAATTATAATTTTCTCATATAGTAAAATGAGGTTGAAAGAGGGTGCTGGAATGCCAACGAATGGGCAAGTTTTACGTGAAATTAGACTCGCTAAGGACCTACGCTTAAAAGATATCGCGACTGATCAGCTTTCCACAGCATTTATCTCAAAGGTTGAACGAGACGAATCAGATATTTCTCTGTCACGATTCGAGGTCTTACTGGACCGACTACACGTCTCATACGATGAATTTTCTTATCATAAAAATGGCTACGCTTTAACTCATCAAGCAATCTTTCTAAAGCAACTATCCCAATATATGGTTAACGACAACATCTACGGCCTTCAATCACTCTACGAGCAAGAGAAAGAATTGTTCACGGTAGAAAATAATCGCAACACAACGTCGTTCTACAATATGACTTTAGCCCAGTGCTATCTGGCCGAAATACGAAAAGCACCACTCCCACAGGAAAGTATCCAGCAACTTCAACACTTTCTGTTGAACACAGACTCATGGGGCATTTATGAGTTAAGACTATTCAATAATGCGATGTTTATTTTCCCAAATGATATTCTATCGCCACTCCTACATACGGTTATTGAACGCTCTAAAGTCTATCTGGATCTTCTGGGGTACGCAGAACTACTCTCAACGCTTTTTGGCAACGCACTGGAACTCTTGATTACTCGCAACCAATTTGAGACGGCCAATTTTATTAGCGCAACCGCCCTGAAAACGCTGGATTTCGAGCACGTCACCATCAGCAACATCAAAGTCATTTTCTTTAGTAAGATACTAAGAGTCAATTCTGCTAAAGATGTTACGGCGTGCGAAGATATTCGTAAGGTCATTGATAGCTGTTACCACTTAAGTGCTCCCAGATGGGCGGACAATTTTAACGATTGGTTTGGAAAATGGCTTGTGGCCCATCCCTAAGGTATAAAAGAACACTACCTGTGCTGTGAAAATCAGTTCAGGTTGTGCGCTTTTCATGCCTCCTAACGTTATCGTCTTCCCAGCGGTCGCCAGTAACCTAGTAGTTTCGGTAGACCAGCAGCAATTGTCGAGATTACATACTGTAAATACTGAAAGTTATCTCAACAAAACAAAGAGCCTAAAAAATCGGTCCGTTGCTGACACCATTTCTGGTGAAGCAACGAACCGATTTACTTTTTATTTTAGACTAGTTTAACCAAAAGCGTTGTAGACAGGAGTACCGCTTGAACCAACAGTGCTACCGCCAGGGATACTCTGATCACCACCGGATTCACTTTCAGAACTAGAGTTAGTCTCCTCCTCGCTAGAAGAATCGGCGGAAGAAGACGAAGTACTTACACTCCCATCACCTAGATCACCGCTGTCCCCAGTTCCAACAGAACCTGGTGCATTTGTTAATGACCAGCTAATGGTCCCTGTATATGTTGTCCCCTTATCACCAGAATAAATACTTGGTAAGGCGTCCAGATACATTCCGTTAGCCGGGTTGCCAAGCTGTTGGTTTTCCTTTGACCAGCCAGTGACGACGTTCATGCCATCCTTCATATCTCGCGTGCTTTGACCAGCAGCAATTTGAACTGCACTAGCCATTGACTGTTTGCCGCCATTAGCGTCGACGTAGACCATGTGCCCGTTTAACTTCCGGTTGTCAGCCGACTCCAAATCAGAAGCAGAAGCCGTAACGTACCACGGGGTCCCAGATAGTTGCGTATCCTCAACGAAAACTTCTGGCATCGTTGTTGGCGCAAACAAAGTTTCCTTAGATGGTACAGCAACAGTCCCAAAATCCATGGTTGGACTAATTGACTGGAAGCTCAAAGTTCCTTCATGATTGACGATTCGAACAGGCTTGGTTGTATCAGTAGCCGTGCTAGGCGTTGCCGTCAAAGCTGCCCCAACATCAATCGTCGTTGATTCACCATCTTTTAAGTTCGCAATCTGATTTGCCAGCCCACTCTCAGTGGAATTAAACGTGACATCAGAAATGTTAACCGGTGCCTCATTATGAGTAACCGTAATTCCCGCAGCCTTCACTAACCAGTCTAAAACTTGCTGATCAGTTTTTCCGCTGAGGTCATGGACATCATCCGGATAGATGTTTAGCGGTGTTTTGGCCACATCGAGGTCGAGGACTTGCTTGAACTGTGCTGAGGCATACGCTATATCCCCCATATCATTGTATTCATCAAAACTAACTACAGAATTCGAGGCAAGATTCCCAATGGGTGCACCAAAATCGAACGAATAAGTTTTATCTGCATTGACTGTAACGGGGAATCTTTTTACTCCAGAAACAGTCGTATAGTATACTTCTGCACTAATCTCTGGACTCGGATAAGCAATTCCTGTTATTACTCTATCTGATGACTTAATATTTACCATCGAACCAGTTGCTGGTACATGTGTCGTACCATTAATTCTAATATAACTATTCGCTTCATGTTGCCAAACGTCCGTAACTGATGAATCTGGTCCAAGAACGGCAAAGCCCATGTATGCTGAAGCAGACTTGTCACTAGTTTTCCCCTTAAACCCGACGTACAAAGGAAATTTGTTTATTATTCCAGACATATTTACATCAAATTTATAGTAAGTAGTAGCTGGCGTAACTGTTTGCTTTGGCGTAGACACTAAATCCGGAGAGCTGTTTGAAGCAAAGGAAGTCATACCATTACCGTTCGTAATGTACGGCACCATACTTGTAATTTTTGTCGTTCCACTTGTTGTAAATGACCCTTTAACCGCCAAGTATATTTCAGTTGTCTTATCCGTAATTCGATTAGTGCTAGAGGTATTGTTAGCAGCAAGGGCAACAAAATTCGGATATTTACTAAACGACCAACCATTATTACTAGGCGTTCCTGTTAATGTTACCGCAGACTTTGGAACCTGAAAAACACCCTTACTATCAGTATAAGCATATTTCGTACATCCGTGTGAATCATCAAGTACTTGTGCTCCAGTTGGTGGTGCTGGCGCATCCTGCGGTACTTCCGCATTCGCTGACTCTCCGCCAAATATCCCGACACCAAATACAACAGTGAGCAGTAAGCCAAGTTGCAGTATAAACTTTCTAAACTTCATCTTGACTCACTCCCTCTCCCTTAGCAGGCGTGCTTGGTGATATACGACCAATCCTAAGATCAAGACCATCAACAGTAGAATTCCTACTAAATCTGCTAAAATACTTTGAACTTCACCTGTTTGGGGCAACCGACCGGAGGCAATGGCTGCGACGGCTGACTTAACTGCTGCCGCTCCAGAACCACCTTTTTTTGGCGTCGTTACTGGTGACGCCGTATCATCAGCACTTCCCTTAGAGGCTGTTTGCGTTGGCTTTGTGCCATCTGGAATACCGCCATTTGCAATATCCCCGTCACTGCCGTCACGAACAGTGGGCGTTGCTGGATCGACGGTATTTCCTTTGGACCCATTTCCAATAAACGTAATCCCAACACTAGTTGACCCAGTGTCTGCCGTCTGAGCATTAGCGAGCGTTGATGTTCCCATGGCTAGTCCAAAGATTAGTGTGAGCACCAACATGAGCTGCTTAAGTGTTCTGTTCATGAGCAACGCCCCCTCTCTATAACGACTTAATTCGTTATTCGTCTTCATCCTCGTCATCATCTTCATCACGACGGCGACGACGGATTAAGTAGATGATCAACAAAATCAAGAGAACCAGTAATAGCATCCCTAACGCCCCTAAAGCGACTAAGAGCCAAATGCTGATACCAGCAGATTCAACAGAATCTTTGTTGACCTTGCTAGCTTCTGCTTGGGTAATCGTAAAGTCACGGTCAAAAACCCATTTACGATCAGTGTTCTTGACGACCATGTGCAGATGATAGCTGCCGGCCTTCATTGGTGTCTTGTCATAAAGCATGGCGTATCTGAAAGTGGTATTAGGCGCCATTTGAACGTTTTCCTTCTTAGCATGTTTAACGACGCTACCGCCATCCCGATTGGTAATAGTGGTATCCATCTTTAAATTAGGAATGATGACCGCAGTGGTATTTCGTAAGTTAGCGATAACCCCGCGGTGATAGTTACCCAGGCCAGCCTCGACCTTACCCAAACTCATTGAAGGATTAGGAACCTGTCCTAACGTGTACTTCATCCCAATGACGTAAGAATACTTGTTGGTCATGTTGCTGGAGCCCTTAACCGTCCCGGTAACCTTAGAATCTTTCCGTTCAAAATACCAGCCGCCTAAGATGACCCCATTAAAATTAGTCTTAGGTACTTTGACATTAGCCGTAACGACTCTGGACTTATGCGCAGGAATCGTGATGGTTTGTTTCCCTTGAATCTTACTAATGTCACTCATCTTGTAGCGCAACGAAGAGTCAAACGTCTTGGCTGGCTTAACGTACTCGATGGCACCACCGGTACTCGTCCATGCTGTATGAATCGCTGCCTTGACCGTCACATCTTCATTAGAGATGTTAAAGACTTTGACCTGCAACTTTTCTGTCTGACCAGACTTCATGCGTAAATCGAAAAACGAATTTTTCTTATTAATTTGGTTCTTAGGAATCTGCGCTGAAACATTGAAGCCAATATCACCAGCCGAGGCAGCATTCGCAATCAATGGGACACCGCCACCAATAATTACACCGACAATCAATAAAACTATGAGTTGAATCTTTTTAATCCCGCGCATCCTACACCCCTACTTACCCTAGTTAAGTTATTTGATAAATTCTGTAATACCTTAATGGTACTACTATGTAAGCGAAAAAGGTGCTCATTTTTTAGATATGAACACCTTTGCCGTCTTTAAATATTAAGCACCTGGTGTGTCGGTTAAAGTCCAGTTCAGGTTGCCCGTGTAAGTTCCGTACTTAACATTGGCCGGAATGTTAGTTAACGTGATGTTTGAAGGATCAAGCTGGAATGCAGTGGTTAACATCCCGCTATCAGCCTTAGCTGAGTAAATGGTGTTTTCAGTACCGTCAGTTGCGGCAGTGGTGTCGGTTGCGGCAATCCCACTCGTTGCGGTGCTAACGTCGGTTCCGGCAACACCATCTGATGCTGAAGCGGAGTTTGTAATCTTAGCTTTACTTGCAGCTAAGCCTAACGTTGCACCCTTTAAAACAACACCGTGTTCGTTAAGCATTTGGTCAGCACTAACGGTGACTGTCCAGCCTTCATTAGTCCCACGACTATCTTGAACTTCAGTAACGAGGTTCGTGTTGTCCGTCTTGACGCCATCCTTATCAGTTTGAACTGAGGCAGCGTTGGTTACTGTTGGGTTGTAAGTTTTGTCTTTCGCTGCAGCATCGGTTGTTTGAATTGCCTCGCCCTTAACATCCCCAAATTGCATCTTAGGAGAAACATATAGGAAGGTTAAGTCACCGCTTGGATCGGTAACACCACCATGATCACCACCTGGTACCTTAGTTCCTGGATTATCTGGATCAGCTGGATCAGTGTTTGTATCTGGCTTGTTAAATGTGATTGAGTTTGACGTTGTTCCATGAAGTCCATCCGCATTGGCAACTACTGGCGCAACGGAACCTAATAACAATGCTCCGGCTAATAATAAACTACTTACTGTTTTGTTCATGATTCATGCACCCCTCTTGTATGATTTTACGTAACAGCTAAATTTTTCACGATAGTCTTTGCTGTGGCCCTTAACTAATTGTCACTCCCATAGTAGTGATGAATTAGTCGTTCGCCGCAACGGTAAATGTTAAGGCCCTCAATGTCCGTAACACTTACTTAACTATGTAACAACATCATTATATGGCTAAGATGTTAACTTGTAAACCTTTTTTGATCAAAAAATAAAAGTTTTTTTAAAATAATCTTAAAACAGTTAAAACTACTGTCATAGCAACGCTTATAGCGAATTTGTGTGCGTTTTGCGCCTAATTAAAAGCCGGATAACGTGCCCCAGAAGCCTGTTTTCGTCTAAAAAACGAGTTTAATAGTTATATATACTGCAATCCCCGGTATAACAGTATCTGTAACGGTTTCAAACCGGATACAATCGTTCACAGTGTATCACATATAGCTAACACCCTATAAACGACTTATTTGAGTTTTCGTCAATTTTTAGGCTGATTTTCTATCACACGATAAATTTTCAAGATGAAGCGAATCGTTCAAACCCCTTACGGCTCTAACGTTTATCTCACACTTTGTTAGTTCTGTTCCCTAACACACGTTTGCCACACTCCTAAAATTCCGGTAATCTCACACTCGTTAAAAAAACGAGCGAATTTTTCATTGCCCACAACTTATTAGTGGTGTTTTTTAACCCTTTCTGCTCAAAATTTAACTATTTTCTTGATAATAATCAATTATTCCCCGCTATTTCTGCTGTAAACTAGGCTTATCAGTTTAAGACTGATATCGCTTTTCGACTCACACGACTTGGCCATCGCTGTTGCCAATGTCAAGACACTCAGTCAGTTGTCGTCATTCATTTCAATCTCAAGAGCAACTTTATAGGAGGAAACTTTATGCCATTAATGCGCGTAGATATGTACCGTGGCCGCAGCAAAGCCGAAATCAAGAACATCTTGGATATCGCCTACCAGGTCGCCACCGAGGAACTTCACCTGTTACCACGCGACCGCTATCAAATCGTGACCCAACACGATCCAGAAGAAATGATCATTCTCGACGTTGGTCTAGGTCTTGATCGGACCAAGGACGTCATGGTCTTTAGCCTCACCTCCAGTCCCCGCGAGGAAGCCGACAAAAAACGCTTTTATGCGCGACTAGTCAAAGAACTGGAAGCTCACGCTGGTGTGGCCCCGGCAGATGTCATGGTCAATATCACCACGAACACCAAGGCTGATTGGAGCTTCGGAAATGGTGAGGCCCAGTTTATGAACGGTAAGCTAAAATAAATATCAAAAATGGCTAGCCCAAAATACGGACTAGCCATTTCTTTTACATTTTAAAATCTAATCACATCATCCAAAACCAAGGCAATAGCAGGAAGCGCCACAGTGTCTCACTCAAACTGTCTTCATGGCTGGTATCTCTAGCTGTAATTGCTGAATCAAGAATAACCAGTAGCATACCGTTCAGGAAGAATACCAGTCCTGCAAGTGCCGTTGTCCAATCAGTCACAAATATTTTGTAGATTAGCCAGCCTAACGCCACTACATAAAGGAGTCGTGACCATCCCCGTGCTAGTCTTAACCACTTCAAAATAAACTGTCCTTTCCTATTCGCAAAACTTTTTTACGGGACAAACCTACTATATAAGTTAGCCAACAAGTCACGCATTCATGATTTGTCTTCTATTCATTCAACAGCTGCTCCACCAACCGCCGCGTCGCCGCCGTCCGTTTCTTCTGCTGGTCGCGCACGGTTAAATAGTAGTGGGCTAATGCCGACAGCGTCACGTCCTCATCGGCTTGCGGTAGCGCGTATAGCCGATGGAATTGTGCCGTGACCTGCTCAAACTCTGCCTTGGACGCCACCAACTGGCGTAATTGCTTAGGCGTCACGTGATTCTTCCGGGCTGGCACCCAGCCCGACTGCGGTTGCCGGTCGAGTCGTTGTTGAAACGCTCGCATCAATGCCGCCGGCCACTTCGGTAACGCCTGTCCCTGCGCCAAACGGGCCTTCACCGTCAACAGGTCCGCGTACACGCTCACCGGGACTTGGCGCCCCTCCCAGCTCTTTCGGAGCGGCACTAAGCTCACTTGCCGTTGTTCCGGGGTCAGGTCAAATCCGATTGCCACATTAAACACGTCGTCGTTCCAGTCGCGTTGCCGTTGGGCCGCCAGATGGCGACTTAGCCGGTCCAAGTCCGCGACCAGATACCGAGGCACGATTTGGAGGCGGGCAGCTTTGATCTCACCGCGTTGGGCGAACTCCGTGGCCATCACGCCAAGCTGATACGAGTTTACTAGTTTCTGGAGGCTGCGGGGCATGGTCAATTTTGCCAATTGGTCCTTGAACGCCGCCAGCGGTAAATGTTGCACGATCAGTGTCGCCACCGCCGTCAAATAGGCTTGATAGTCCGCAGACGCCCGCAACTGCTTTTCCGCTGCCGTTTGAGCCGCATCCGCCGCGGCCCAGGCGGCTTGTTCGTCGTGTTCGGCTACCTGTTGGGCCTGGCGTTGACGTTGTTGCTGCTGCTCCGCTAATGCCGCCGTGGCTGCGCGGTCAGCGGCCTGCAAGTCCGTGTACTCCGTTAGATAGGGAGAGAGTTGTTTGCCCGGCACCGCTGTCGACCGGTGTTTCAAGTAACCGGTCACCGTGCTACGCGTTCCCTTTTGGACCCACCGATGGCGCTGCTGATGTTGCTTGGGCAGATTCGGTAAGGCCTCCTGGTCCCACATGATCTCTGGCACCTGCGGGTAATGGGCGGTCAAATCATCATACTGGGCCACCGCATGGATGTTGTCCTCCGTGGTAATGGTCATCAGGTACTGCATTTCATCGCTCATAAACTTCTTGACGCACTCCGAGCCGACCACGATTTTATGGCCGTCCTGGCGCAACACCACGTGGTATTCGTAGCGCACCGGCTTGTGGCACAGCGCGCAATGCCGCCAATCCGTCCGCTGGTTACTGGGATTGATAATGTACGGCGAATCCGCCAGCAATTTCCACGCCTCGCTCCCCTGCACCAGCCAGTCCACCCGCTGGTCCAGCAGCGCCTGTCTGGCCGAGCGCGACAAAAAGTCACTGGTATCCTTGATGGTGGGATGGTCGCGTAACAGTGGCATTAGGCGCGTCAAATCGGGTAGTTTGAGCGCCCGTTGGCTGAGTTGCAGGAACCGATTTTCGGCGGGCGTCAGAATTGTGGTCGGCATGGAAAACATCCTTTCTGGGAAAAATTCAGTGATTTTAGTGTACCATAATTCGCGTTGAAAGCGAACGTGTGTTTTGTATTTTAGACTTGATTTTTATATGCCAGTTGCCATTTACATCATCAAGCCTAACAGCCGATTACCATCCCCAATAAATCCGGTCAAATTGTTATTGACAGCGTTTTCACAAAAGCGGTACGATTGGGCCCTATTGAAATTAGAGATCAGGTGATCGGCATGAACATCGTTATTGGCCTATTGCCCGCGCTATTTTGGGGAATCCTTCCCATTTGGATGCAGGGCAAGACCGGTGGTAACTGGACGGAACAGTTGCTTGGAACCAGTATTGGCGGCGTCATTAGCGCCATTATTTTACAGCTTATTTTTCACTACGACTACAGTCTCACGGACTTTTGGCTGTACTTCGCATCCGGCATCTGTTGGAGTATCGGGCAAGGCGGTCTCTACTGGGGCTACGGCGCCCTGGGGGTCAATAACGCGGTCCCATTTTCCACGGCGCTGCAGATCATTGGTAACTCCCTGATTGGCGGCTGGGTCTTCGGCGAATGGGTCGGCTGGCACGACAGCGTGTTGGGCGTGATTGCCCTCCTGATTATCCTGACCGGCGTCATGGTCAGCAACGGCATGATTCACGTCTCGCGCAAGGACCTCGGCGCCTACGTGCTGTTAGTCGTGACCTGTCTCGGCTATTGGGGTTACTCCGGCTTTCCCCACTACGCAACGGCTAAGGGACTGAACGGCTTTCTCCCGCAAACGCTGGGCATGATGGTCGGCGCGCTAATCATCTACGTTGTCGGTCGCAAACGGTTGCCGGGTCAAGATCCGTGGGGCCTGCGCAACATCACCTCCGGCTTCATTTTCGCCGTGGCCGCAGGGACCTACCTGATGTCACTGAGCCTAAATGGCCTAGTCAACGGGTTCGTGCTGAGCCAACTGAACGTGGTGGTCGCCACGCTGCTTGGCGTGATTGTCCTAAAGGAAGCCAACGTGAAAAAGTTGATTCCTAAGGCGATTGGGCTGGCCATCTTGATTGGTGGGGCTGTGATGATGGTGACTATCTAATGGGAAAATAAAGCCCCTTGTAAACGCGACCTCGCTGCTTTCAAGTATCTATAGTTGCTTTGACTGTTAAACAACGTAGAATACTACTCGGAGGCGACAACCATTATGAAAAGTGACGACCTGGAACGCATTACAATTGCTATTCGACCGGACATTAGGGCTCGCGCGCAAGAGAAACTAGAATATGATGGGTTTACCCTTTCCGAATACCTACAACTCGTTTTAAACTCTGTAGCCAATAACGGTTTACCTGAAGACTTTCTAGAACCTAATTCCGAAGTGACAGCCTCCATCTTAGAAATGGTTGATCATCTGGCTAATAACAAACCACTACCCGGTGGGAGCACCGGCGATGAATTTGAGCGTTCTTTGAACGAGTGAGTCATGTTCTGAATGCACCGACCCATTAAAAATCACCAGTGAAGCCGACTTACCGACTTTACTGGTGATTTTTTTGATGTCATCTTCAGATTGTGTATCACTGCCAGTTGAATGGTCGTAAATGTCTTTCAACAGTTATTGTGGCAAAAGACAATCAGAGCCGGAGCCAGCCAGGGATGAAGCCAGCTGTGACGACAATGTAAGTTGGGGTACTTCCCGACTTACATTGTGGGACGACCTGAGAGACGCATGAACTTTGCGGCTTTCAGGCGAGTCGGAAGCCCGCCCCACAGGCTGGAGACGTTCCCCATAGCAGGCGGAATCACTGGCTGCCGCAGTGCGACTAATTCACACTCTAATTCTCGTTAATCCACTGTTTCAACGCCACCCCGGTTCGCGAATCGGCGACGGTGATAGCTTCCCGTGGTGTGCCACTGTACTGAATCTGACCACCATAACGCCCGGCGTCCGGGCCCACGTCGATCAGCCAATCCGCCTGACTGATGACCGCCAGATTGTGCTCGATAATGATCAGCGAGTTGCCCGCCGCGACCAAGTCGTTGAACAGCGTCATCAACCGCGCCGTATCCTTTAAATGCAGGCCCGCCGTCGGTTCGTCCAGCAGGTAAATCGTCCCCTGCTTGCCCAGTTCGACCGCTAATTTCAGCCGTTGGAGCTCGCCACCCGACAGCGTCGTCAATGGTTGGGCCAGCGTCAAATAGCCCAAGCCAACGCGGTCCAGATTGGCCAATTTCGCCGCTAATTTGGGCGTGTCTTGGAAGAAATCCGCAGCCGCCTTGACCGACAGTTGGAGGACCTCCGCAATATTTTTGCCCCGATACGCGTACTGGAGCGCCTCCTCACTGTACCGTTTGCCCTGACACAGCTCGCAGGTCTGAACGACGGGGTCCATGAACGCCATGTTGGTAATCGTGACGCCCTTGCCCTTGCACCGCGGACAGGCGCCCTTGCCGTTGTAGCTGAACCAACTGGTCCCCACGCGGCCGTTCGCCTGGCTAAATAGCTTCCGGATATCGTCCAAAATCCCCAGATAGGTGGCCGGCGTCGAGCGAATGTTGATGCCCACCGGCGTCTGTGCCAAGTCGATGTAGTCCTCGTGGAGCTGTGACTTCAACGCCGTTACCAGCGATGACTTCCCTGACCCAGCGACCCCGGAGATCACGGTCATCACGCCTAAGGGCACGTCAACACTCACATCTTTCAAATTGTTCTGGGTCACGTGCCGCAGTGCCAGTTGGCCGTTGGGCTGGCGTTCGCTACCCCAATGATGGGCCTTGCGCAACCATGTCCCGGTCAACGTCTCCGACGCCAACAACTCCGGCACCGTTCCCGTAAACGTGACGGTTCCGCCGCCCTGACCGGCCTGGGGACCCATTTCGACTACGTAATCGGCAAAGGTGATCATCGCCGGATTATGTTCGACCACTAAAATGGTATTGCCCTTTTCCTTTAACTTGGTCAACGCTTGTTTGATCAATTGGATGTCATGTGGATGCAAGCCCACGCTGGGTTCATCCAGGATGTAGACCATATCGACCAGCGCACTTGTCAGGTATTTGGCAATCTTGATGCGTTGGGCCTCGCCACCGGACAACGAGCTGGTCCCCCGGTCGAGCGTCAGATAACCCAGACCAATGTCGACCAACGACTGAATCTTGGTGCTGAGTTCCCGAACCACGTCGGTCGCCAGCGGCTCGGTGATGCCCTGTAAAAATGTCAGCACGTGGCGCAGGTCCATGGCGCTGACCTCGGCAATGTTATGGCCGTTGATATGATTGGTCAGAACTTCCGGCTTCAACCGCGTTCCGTGACAAACGGGGCACGGCTTGCGGGTCACAATTTCAGCGATGGCCTCGCGGTGGTGTTCCGCTTCCTTTTTACCGATCACCGACCGCCGAATCCGCGGCACGACGCCTTCGTACAGCGCCGTGCGCGGGAACCCTTTGCCCGGATGCTTCAGATTCTGTTGCGGCGCGTGCATCAGGAGGTCGTACTCCTCGGCCGTGTAATCCTTGATGGGCTTGTCATCGTCGAACAGCCCACTCGTCGCGTACCGCCGCCAGCGCCAGGTGTTCGGCCCGAAGCTGACAAAGGTGATGGCGCCCTGATTCAGCGACTTCTCGGGGTCAATCAGCTTAGCCTCGTCGATGTCGTCCACGTACCCCAAGCCCTGACAGGCCGGGCACATCCCCTGCGGCAGGTTAAACGAAAAGCTGTCGGAGTACCCGATGAACGGCTTGCCAATTCGCGAGAACAACAGGTGCAACAGAGAATAAATGCCAGTGTACGTTGCCAGCGTGGACCGCGCGTTCTTGCCCAGCCGTTGTTGCTCAATGACAATGGCGACTGGCAAGTGTTCGATGTCCTGGACGTGCGGTTGCCCGAATTTAGGCAGATATTGCTGGGTAAAACTAGGAAACGTTTCGTTTAGTTCTCGCCGCGAAGCCGCCGCAATCGTATCAAAGACCAGCGATGACTTTCCCGACCCCGACAGGCCGACAAACACCGTCGTCTGGTACTTGGGTACCCGCAAATTTACGTGCTGCAGGTTGTTTTGGGTGGCATCCTTGATGTCGATGTATCCCGATTTAAAAGTTGGTTGCATCCCGTTGCTCCTCTCTTCATCTCATCTCAACTGCTACGTTTCCCACCATACCATATTCTAAAATTTTCCGCTTAATGTGGGGCTAGAAATTCCGTCTTCGGCTGGCAGAAACTCCACCCTGTGGGGCAGGCCTGGGGCCTGAGGAGCGGTCCCCAGGGCGACTTGCAGCCTCAAAAATCGAGTCTTCAAGCTCGGCCCCTCCTCTAAGGCTGAGAAGGCCACTCAGTCTAAGAGAACCGACACGGGGTTCCGTTCCCGCCAGCCTTCGACTACATTGTGCTTAGACCATAGATTGACGTAATGGCTACTTTAGTGAGCGAAAAACCAGAGCTAGCATTCTGAACTGAATAGAGAGGGGATAACTTCTAGCCACCTTCTAATCGAACCATTTGAAGCACCAATTCTAATCACATCAGCAGCAGAGGCTCAGCAAGTATATCGTATAAAACCCGCGTCATCATTCACCACTTTCTGGCGGTATAACCTCAACCAAAGCCGGAGGAGGCCAGGGACGGAGCCAGCCGTGGTAATGGCGTTGGCTGGCGTCTTTTGCTAGCCTAGGCCATGGGCGAATTTTAAGACACGCGCTTTTCGTGGCTTCAAATCGAGCGAGAAGACTGGTGGGTTTCCAGCCTGAAGCGTCCCCACAGCAGGCGTAGTCTCTGGCAGCCGCAGTGCGAACAGCCCCAGCCAATCCCAATTCTGTGCATCACGCTACAAGCTAATTTTTACCTAAACTGTCGCGAGAGGCATATACTTTATTCTGTGATTAACATTGAAGGAGGAATCAATGATGTCCTTATTTAAATCTAAAAAACGCCAGCCCCTCGACCTGAAGGCGGCCGTCATTGCTGGCGGTGCTGCCGGGGTCATTTCTGGACTGGTCAAGCTGGGCTGGGAAAATGTCCTGCCACCGCGTACCGAGGAACGCGACGCCACGAACCCACCGCAGACCTTGCTCGAACAATTCGGCGTGCCTGCTAAGGTCACTCACGCCACCTACCACTACTCCGGTCACGAATTGCCATGGGTCAGCTACGTGATTCATTTTGGCTTTTCAACCACTTTTGCCGTCCTCTATCAAATCATCGGTGAGAAGCTGCCCGCCGTTAAGAAGGACGCCGGCACCTGGTTTGGCCTCGCCATCTGGGTCGCCTTTCACCTCGGCATCATGCCGCTGATGGGCACCGTACCCGCTCCCGAGAACCAGCCAAAAGAAGAACACATCTCCGAATCCCTCGGTCACGTGGCGTGGATGGTCACCAACGATTTGGTCGGCGCCGAAGTTTACCGCCGCTTAGTCGCTGAGAAAAATAAATAGTAATGTTCAGGGCCAACCCTTCCGTCTCAGCGGTTGGCCCTTTGTATCCCCCCATTTTCTTCCTTAGGAGGCTTGCCCTTTGAATCAACCTTGGCAAACAAAATGGCCGGAACGCATCAGCTACGGTCTCAGTGACGCGGCCGACAACCTGGTCTTTCAGATGATGACCACCTACCTGCTCTTCTTTTACACCGACGTCTACGGCCTGTCCGCCAGTGCTGCCGCCATCCTCTTCATCGTGGCGCGCCTCGCCGACGTGGTCGAAAGCCTCATCATTGGCCTCATGATCGACCGCACGCATTCCAAATGGGGCAAGAGTCGGCCATTCTTTCTCTGGTACGCGCTCCCCTACGTGCTCTTCGCCGTCCTGACCTTCGTCACTCCACCGTTTAGCGGGAGTGGCAAACTCATCTGGGCCTACGTGACCTACCTGGGGCTAGGATTCTTCTACACCGCGGTCAACCTCCCCATCACATCGATCCTGCCGACCATGACGCAAAATACATGGGAACTGACCCTGCTTGGCGTCATTCGCCAATTCGGTGGCAGTTCCGTGCAGATCATCGTGGCCATCTTTACCCTGCCACTGGTCGCCCTCTTTGGCCACGGCAGCCAACAACGCGGTTTCCTATTGACCATCGTGTTATTCGGCCTGATTTCCCTCGCCCTCATCTGGAACACCTTTTTCCACGTCCGCGAGCGGTTTACCGATTCCGAGCAATCCCACCAATCCTGGCGAGCAGTGGGTGCCATGCTACGGAAAAATCAGCCGTGGTTGGTCATTTCCGTGGTCATCCTGTTGTACTGGCTGACGACCGCGATTAAAAATCAGACCACCATTTACTATTTCAAATACATTCAACACAGCGTAGCGCTGGTTCCGTGGGCCAACAGCTTCACCTTTGCCGCGCTGATCGGCGTGTTGCTCATCGTTCACGCGGCCGACCGCTGGGGCAAGAAGCGCACTATGCTTGGTGGCATCGCGCTCGCCGCCATAGGCCAACTGATTCTGACCGTGGGCGTGCTGCTCAACCACCTCGTCGTTTTATTTGCCGGCATCCTGATCAACTCGATCGGCAACGGCCTCATCATCGGCCTCGTCTCCATCATGATTGCCGACACGATTCGCTACGGGATGGCGATGGGGATTCAGGCTGAGGGCATCCTGGCGTCGACCGATGATTTTGGCGTCAACGTTGGGCTGGGACTCGGTGGCCTGGTGACGGCGGGGCTTTTCCATTTCTCGGGCTACGTCGCTAACCACGCGCAAAACGCTGCGACCCAGCACATGATCACGCTCAACTACGCCTGGCTGCCGCTGATCCTGTACCTCGTGATGTTCGCCATCCTCCTGTTGTATAATGAACGTAGACTAATGGCCGCGATTGACCCGTAATGCCAGTCGCCACGCCACCTGAAAGGACCCGTTCACATGGAAGAAAAAGACAAACTGCACACCGTCGACCTCTACCTGCCCGGCGACGACAGCATCGCTATCGAACAGGAAAAATGTTTAGACCAACTCTACGACTTCAACCAGACGCGACCAACGGAAGGGGCTAAACGCCAAGCCATGCTCAAGGAAATGTTCGCCAGCATCGGTCCGGACTGCTACATCGAACCGCCATTTCACAGCAACTTCGGTGGGCATCACGTCCACTTCGGCGCGCACATCTACGCCAACTTCAACCTCACCATGGTCGACGACACCTACATCTACGTCGGCGACCACACCATGTTCGGCCCGAACGTGACCATCGCCACGGCCGGCCACCCCATCCTGCCTGAACTCCGCCAACAGGAATACCAGTACAACGCGCCGGTTCATATCGGCAAAAATTGTTGGCTGGGGGCGGGCGTCATCGTGCTCCCCGGCATCACGATCGGTGACAACGTCGTCATCGGTGCCGGTAGCATCGTCACCAAAGACCTGCCAGACAACGTAGTGGCGGTCGGCAATCCCTGCCACGTCATGCGGCCAGTCAACGACCACGACCGCGAGTTCTACTTCAAGGACCATCGGATCAACCCGGACCTTTTGAAATAGTCTCTGCCAGCGGTCAAAACCAGTATTGTCTCTGCCAGCGCCTTACCGGGCAGTCAAAATAGGCTGGAACGCTGTGAACACGATTTTGAGCTCAGAGTTCAGGTCTCAAAACTCGGTTCTGTCTAACCTGAGCAGACCACTCAGCTAAGACAGTGCCACGGCTGAGCCTATTTTGACTGCCCTCACGGCTGATATTGGTTTTTGATGAACCGTTTGATTCTGACCACTAAATAATATACTGAAAATAATAAGCGCTAGGATTGTCCATCATTAACATGGACAGTTCTGGCGCTTTTCTCGTAACATGATAAGTGATTATGGAAACTGATTGAGTGAGTCCACTACAGTACCCCTGACCGTTGTTGGACAGACTGACTGGACTCGCCCCCCTAACCTCTATGATGACAACCATCCACTCAAAGTCGAAGCCAGCCACACTCTTCATGACGCCGAATGACAAGCAGTCACTAAAATCGACTGAGCGAATCCTCTATATAACTGTTGACCGCCACCCAGCCACTGACCGGTCTCGGCTTTAAACTTCTATGATGGCAATCATCAATCTAAAGCCGGAGGCGGCCAGGGATGGAGCCAGCTGTGTCGACGATGTTTGTCGGGGTTCTTTCCCGACTTACATCGTGGGACGACCTCAGAGACACGCGATTTTCGTGGCTTTGAGGCGAGCCGGAAGCCCGCCCTCTCAGGCTGGAGGCGTTCCCCATAGCAGGCGGAATCCCTGGCAGCCGCAGTGCTGACATTCATCACAAATCCCGTCAGCCATCAAAAAAAAGACGACCAGTCAGTTACACAGGTCGTCGTCTCAAAAATTTCATTTAATTAGCTCCGGCGGCTCCGATTGGAGTTCCGGCGCTTGTCATGCAAGCTATCAAAGCCGACAAAACCAGCCGCAATGGCGCGTTCGTTAGCCTTGTGGAGCACTTCGATAAAGTGTTCCGCTTCGTCCTTGCCGAAGAAGCCTAACCAACGATGGAACCGTTCGTCCGTAGCCTGGGCCAAGTTCCGTTGTACCCGGCTCCCAGCAGCGGTTAAGGTAATATACTTCACCCGCCGGTCATTAGGGTCAACCTTTTGCATCACGTAGTTTTCCTTCAGCAAAACGTTGACCTGCCGTGCAATCGCACTCTTGGAGACGCCCTCTAACTTAGCTAACTCAACTAAGGTCTGGCCGTTCTTGCTCCGCGCAACGTTGTCCATCACCATGTAGGCCTCAAAAGTCAGATTGTACTTCTGAGTGGGAATGGAAACGAAGTCGCCGATGTACTTGAAGATGTGCATGTACAAATCGTCAAATTCTTTTTTCAGTTGGGCTTCCGTTACAGCCTCATTAGTCGTTTCAGTCATTATCAGTCCATTACTCCTTCTAAGGCAGCGGTAGACACTGCCTTTTTCTCTTAAGAATTGCACAGCTACGGAACTTAATTGTAGCTGATAATTATTACCACGTCACCAACCAATGTTTCTAAAGTGGCTAACCCTACTATTATTTCACTATCCAATTAAGTAACCGGGTAAAATGAAATTTTAGGTTTGCAAATGCGAACATCCGTTCTATAATGGAATTAATCTTTTCCGAGGACGTGATGAGACTTATGCAACTTGCTAGCCAACAAATTCGACCCCTACTTCGAGCCGCTTATCAAAATAATCAAATAACTTCACTAATATTTCATGACGTGACGTACACAGGAACCGTTGACTACCTCACCGACTCGACCGTTTACTTAGGCCTCACGGCGGGCAGATCACGGCAGATTCCACTGACCCAAATCACGCAGGTCAACTTACACCAATCGCAACCTTGGTGGCACCTTTACGAACAGAATGCCAAGTAGCTTCTCTTAGTATCACCTCTCCCGCAATAAAAAGAAACCCTTTTCGCGAAATTGTTGCTTTTTTCTTTACAATTAGCAACAAACGTTACGTTTATTGAACCCGTTCGGCTTTTTTCCGTGCATTCTACGCGGAGAAAAGCCCTTTTTTGTTAGTCCTAGTCTACCCCGATTATACCGCACTCCCGGAGCCCTGCTGTACCCCATTTTGAATGAACTGGTAACAATCAAAAAATTATACAGATTGATTGATTGAGGGGATAAGAGTGTAAACGTGCGTGTTGTTTTCATTGATAAACATCTAGTCATGTAATTATCCGCAAACGCTAATGTTATCGGCTATGGTCAGACTAAAATAACTGTCAATAGCATAGCATGTTGACCCTGATTTTCACCAGATAATCTTCGCTCTCACGCTTCACGTCCAAAGTTACCTTACCAACGTCAAAATGACTAGTCATCCTGGCAAACCAAGCTTTCATTTTCCAGTTGTCAGTTGTAACCGCCAGTAAATATGAGAATTTATGGAACCCATTTTCGTTTCGAAAAGATAGTTAGGTCACCTTACTAACCGAAAACTTTTTTTCGTAGAATTAAATTTCAGGTAGCCTACCTACTGTCAATATTGACAGTACGGAAAATCATCTTCCTTATGGCTGACCATAGCAGACCTACTAGTCAAGACGCAAAGATTCTGCTTGAAACCAGCTTGTTAAGCTTCCAAATTCCGCTGAACAGCCGCAGTGCACCCATTTAGCCACGACAAAAAGCCGGCGAGCACCCAACCCGTGCTCGCCGGCTTTACCTATATTTGAGAATTTTACGATTTGACTGGCATGAGGGGGTCACGCCAGCGCACCGGATTTTATGACCATTTCAGCTGGAGGAGTTAGCTGATGTGGACACTGCCATTCTTGGTATGAGCGATGACGTTGGCTTCTGGTTGGTCACCAACTTGGCCGATTTTGTGGTGCTTGTCACCCAGTGTCAGCGTGGCTTCTTCGGGCACCTCGACGCGGCTGTCATCGTTCTTGGCATCGAAGGTGTAGTCGGTCATGATCGGCATCTGCACGGTGATGCTGCTATTACTACTCTTAGCGGTGATGTCGCCGGTCAATTGGCTGACCTGCACGTTGATACTGCCGTTCTTAGACTGGAACACGCCGCTCCCATTCAGGTTCTGGGCCCGCACCGAGCCTTCCGCCGTGTGACCTTCGACGCGACCCGTGACGTTTTCAAATTTCACGGAGCCGTTGCGGCTATTGACGATGGTGTTGCCCACGTAGTCGCTCAATTTGACGCTGCCGTTCGTGGATTCAATGACGCTGGCTCCGGTCGTCTGCTTCAGCTTGACGCTGCCATTACGACTGTAGAGGTTAAATTTGTCCGCGCTACTCTGGTCGATTCTGACCGACCCGTTCGTCGAGTTCATGTTCAAGAGCTGGACGTGGTCGTCAAACGCGCGCATGCTGCCGTTCGTCGCCTTGGCGTCCACAATCAGTGGCGTGTTGAGGTCGCTGACTTCTAAGCTACCATTGCCGGCATGGACGCTCACCTTGCCCTTGAGTTGCGCTGGCAGGAAAATTTCGGCGCGCATGTGGACTGGCCAGAGATGCGGCCGGTCGCCCTGCTTGATGTCGAGCTCACTGCCGCGGCGACTGGAACGCAGGTAGAAGCGGCTGTTGTCGCGGCTCATGTACTCGTTGACCACGATATTATCGCCAGCGGCCGGGCCAATTTTAACGGCGGCGTCGCGGTAGTCGATGTTCAAGAGGTTCAGGTCCGCTGGTGAAAATGACTTGGTGTTGACCAGTCGTAAGGACTCCACGTAAGTCCGGCGGGGCCGTTCGCCATTGATACGGACGTCATCGCCATTTACATCGACAATACCATTCGCAACGGTGACGTGGTCCCCATCGACCTTGACCAGGCCGCCAAGGTCAACCTTGTCGTTGTCACCATCAACGATGACGTGGTCGCCCCAGCTGATTTTGTCGCCGACGATTTTCAACTTACCGATTTGGACCCGGTCTTCTCCGTTCTCTTCGTCGATGTGAATCGTGGTATCGTGGTCGTCGTCAGCGGTATTATCCGTCTGGTCGTTGGCCTGCTCTCGATTCTCGTCGGCTCCAGTCTCAGCATCGGCATCTGCCGCCTGCTGATCACCATTTTCTGCCGCCACGTCTTTAAGCAACGTGTCGATGTCGCCCAATTGGTCCATAGCCTCGTCCAATGCGGCATCCGCAGCCATTCCCTGATTCATTTTTTCCGTCACGGCCTCGGTCAGGTCGCCCACCAATTCTTCCTTGAGTTCCGTCAATGCCCGTGATGGTTGGTATTGGCTGAACAGCTGATCAAGACGCGTACGCACTTCCATCGTAATATTATCCATGTCTAATCCTCCTCGGTCGTAATCTTTCCGGTGATCAAATCGTCAATAATTGGCTTAGCAAATTGCCAGGCCGCCGTATTCTCCGCGAGTAGGTCGCGACCCGCATCAGTCACGTGATAGTACTTACGCCGCGACCCCTGCGTCTCATCGCCCCAGTAGTCGGTCAACGCACCGTTCTTTTCCAGTCGGCGAAAGACCGTGTACAGCGTGGCTTCGTTCAACTCATAGTGCCCCGCGCTGAGTTCCTTCACCCGCTTGGCCACTTGGTACCCGTAGCTATCCCCCTGTTGCAGGATATTCAAGATGATGGTATCCGTATGGCCCCGGATTAAATCTTTGGAAATAATCTCAGCCATGCTGCCACTTCCTTTCCTTTTCGATGAATTTAATGTATCACATACTACTGTGTGTGTCAAAGTAATTTGTTCAGAATAGTATTTTAGAGATTCAAGTGCTTAAAGAGACCGAAATTGTCCGCCTGCGGCTGCCAGGATTACGCCTGCCATGGGGAACGCCTCCAGCCTATGAAGCGGGCTTCCGGCTCGCCTGAAAGCCGCGAAGACCGCGCGTCTCCCAGGGCGTCCCACGATGTAAGCCGGGAAGATCCCCCGTCTAACATCGTCGTCACGGCTGGCTCCATCCTGGCTGCCTCCGGCTTTACATGGTTTGTTAACCTGACATGCTTTGGGGCTGGAACTGTTGGTGAAACCGTCTGGCAACATTCTGTGGGTAGTTGATGGCAACACGGTCTGGATGGAATTACTGTGCCAAGATGCCTGTCCGACCTTATAGTTATTCTGTGTACAGGCTGTGATACCAGTCATAATATTGTGAAACATCTTGCCGACTGCTTACCAGTTCACCTTGCAAAGCAACCATCATGAATGACGGTATGCGCTACAACTAAATTATTCTTTGATGGAACAACATCGCGTTTCGCCATGTATAAACGACCAAAGTATTTCACGTACAACATATCTGACCAACAATCCATTGAAACAGACGGACGATTTTATGGTCCAAGCTTCGGTAATTGACGACATCAATTCAAGCCGGAGGCGGCCAGGGATGTAGCCAGCCGTGAAAATGGTGTTAACTGGCGGTTCATCAGCCTGTTTACAGCATGGGCGACTTTGAAGACACGTGGTTTTTACGTGGCTTCAAATCGAGCGAGAAGCCCGCCTCTCAGGCTGAAGCGTCCCCACAGCAGGCGGAATCCCTGGCAGCCGTAGTGCGACCAGTCCCCCACAATCCACAATCTAAACCACGACAAAAAAGACGGTCATCAAAAAACGATGACCGCCGATATAACAAATTTAAATTCAACTGCTGTAACGTTTTACTGCAGGTCGGTAAAGGCGCCTGGGAGAATGCCTTCCACCGTGGTTTCAGTGAACGCACCCTTTTGGTTGGTCAGATAAACCGGAGCGTCGGCGTCGAAGAATTCGGCGATGACCTGGCGACAAATGCCACATGGGGCGATGGGGCCGTCCGTATTTCCAGTCACTAGCAGCGCTGTGAAGTGTTTTTCACCCGCAGCGACCCCTGAGAAGATCGCCGTTCTTTCCGCACAGTTAGTAGCGCCATACGAAGCGTTTTCGATGTTACAGCCACCATAAATTTTGCCGCTAGCACCGACTGCCGCCGCGCCAACGTGGAAATGTGAGTAAGGCGTGTAAGCTTTGTCGAGCATTGCCGTTGCAACTGCCAGTAATTCTTTTTGATCTGCCATGTTGTTTCCTCCTCGTATTACCTGTTGTGAACTGTTCTGCTTCTTTATTGTTACATATTTTCATTGAAAGCGCTACCTTTTGCACAAACTTTCTCGTTATTTTGCTTAAGTTTTCGCTAAACGAGCTAAGAACGAGATGGACTATGCTAAAATAAAATCCATATAATGGCTGCTAGTTTAGGTAGCCGTGCTAACTTTAACTTGGGGGAGTTTAAATCGTCATGAAAATTTTACGCAGTATTTTAAGCTGGGTCGTGCCCATTCTGGTGGCCCTTGTGGTCGTTCTGGTCGTGCGCACCTATTTATTCGAAATCGTTAAGGTCTCCGGTGGCTCCATGGAACCCAACCTGGCCGACAAGGAGCGGATGGTTGTGGTCAAACCGCTCAAATTGAAGCGCCTCAGTGTCATCGTCTTTGACGCTTACGGGGAGGACCCGACCGCCGCGCCGAACACCAACTACGTCAAGCGGGTGATCGGCCTGCCCGGAGACAAGGTCGTCAGCAAGAACGGCTACATCTACGTCAACAACCGTCCCATCAAGCAGTCCTTCATCAGTACCGCCGAACGCACGACGGGGACCGGTGACTGGACGCTGGGTAGCCTCGCCAAGGCTGGCAATTGGAAATACACTGGCAACACGGTCCCCGCAAACCACTACTTCGTGCTAGGTGACCACCGCAGCATTTCCGAGGACGGCCGCGCTTGGGGCTACGTGGACGCCAGCAAGGTCATGGGCGTCGTCAAGGTTCCGTTCTGGCAAGGAACCAAGACCCATCGCGACAACGTGAACGATATGGCGAGCTAATTTAGAGCTTAGAAAACAGGCTGTGATGACGGTAATCATCGCAGGTGGAGTCCCTGGGCACCAGAACGCGGTCACTTTCACACTAATTTTTCCAAACAAAAAGGCAGCCATTCCTGACTGTCTTTTCGTTTGGGGTAAAGGTGCCCACAGCACATCATGATTGGCGTCGCAAGGAAGACGATCCGCACATGGCTCTTTACCCCGAGAAATTCAATTTTTAACTAAACATCCGCTTCGTTGCTTTCATCAAGGTCTTTGGATCCTTGTCGTAACGTGGCGTATCAACTAAGTTATCCATGGAAATGCCGGTAAAGTGGTAAGCCGCAATTTCCCCAGAACGAACCGCACTTTGTTCCGTGAAGATCATCTGGTAAGGTTGTTCCGCAAATTCACCGGTGAAGGCTAAGTTCGTGGAATGGGCTGGAATAACTTCTGGCCGGTCTGACTTTGCCCGGTTATTGAACAGAGCTGAAGCGTATGGCATGTAGACTGGAATGTTGTTGATGATGCTGTCCAAAATTTCTGGTTCCTTGTCCTTAATGTTGTTAGGACCTGGATCGACCTTGGACAGTTGCCCAATCAATTCCTGAGCCATTTCCTTACCAGTCATCTTGATATACTGCTTGTGGACGAACTCACCGGTCCGCCGTGGGTACAGGAAGTAGCCCCAGATAACGGATTCGTTAGGCTTCTGGGTCGTAAAGTGAGGTTGGTGGTGAACCACGATCGACATGGTAATATCCTTTTGACCCAACGGCGTGATTGGCGACGTGGACAAGAAGGAGTTCAACGCGTTCCCAGGAACCTGCGTGGTGATCCGGGTGATTTCATTTAACAACAGATGGTTCTTTGTGGTCAAGGTGAAGCTGACCCATTCGGAATTCTTCCGGTCGTTAAAGAACTTATCCGGCGTCCCCAAATTGTAGAAGCGTTCCGTGGCTTTCTTCCACAGAGCGGCACTGATCCCGTATTCCATGTTTTCTCTGGCTGGCGTGTTGTAGTCACCCATCGTGGCGGAATCGGTGATCGACCCGTTGGTAAAGATTACCGCGGTATCGTCGTCGATGTCCACTAACTCTTCGCTCTCAGTCTCCAAGTTCTTTACGTGCAAGCCAGTAACGGTAATTTCGTCTTGCAGTGGGCTGTCGGCAAACTCCCAATCCGTGACGATGCGGTTGTCGAGGAAGGTGACACCTTGATCCTTTAAGTAGGTGATCAGTGGCAACATCATACTTTCAAACTGGTTGTAACGGGTCCGGTTGACCCCGACTAAATGTTCAATTTGCGTAAATTCATAAATCATTTGGTGCATGTAGCGCCGTAATTCTTGAACGGAGCTTTCAATGCGGAAGGCAAAGGTCGTTTCCCACATGTACCAGAAATTGGTCTGGAACATATGTGGGTCGTCCTTGAAGTATTCGGCAATCGTAATGTTGTCGAGCTTGGTTTCTTCCTCATCAGGCATCAGAACTAACTTGGAGAGTAACACCCGGTCTTTATTGTTGAGGCCCAGCTTACCCCCGTCGATGATGCCCTTGCCGCCTTGCAACAGCCGTGCCTTGTCATAGGTCCGGTGATGCGAGTCGAAATCACGGGTATCTTCGGCCGCCGTCATACCTTCTTCAGTAACAGAAGGAATCCGGTCGAGTAAGTCCATCAAATCAACGTACGTCCGGTAATTCAGCATCCGTCCACCACGGGCAACGTAACCTGTTTGGTTGTCCAATGGATGGTTCTTATTCCAGTATTCGTCGCCGAATTCCTTCGTTTCGCCACCATCATTGGCACCATGCATGTCAGCGCCGTAGAACGTAATTTGTTCTCCGCGCCAGTGGGCTTCTTGAATCAGGTAAACCGCTGCGGCCATATTCCCTAGACCAGCACCGATCATTACTGCTTTTGTTTTAACCATATCAAAAACACCTCCGTAGATTCTTTGTGCCTTTACGCCTCCATTATGCTTGCTTTGTCATACATTGTAAAGCGTTTACTTTTAGACCTTATCAAGTTCTAAGAAACGTTAGGAAACCTTAATCTGGCGGCCATTACAACAGGTCGTGTTCCGTTTACACGTGGTCTGAAATATTATAAACGGTTTACTTCAACTGAGGGGGATTTTAGGTCAAAATCGTTAGATGCAGGTAGTGGAAAAATGGTCGCACTCCGGCTGCCAGGGATTCCGCCTGCTGTGGGGACGCTTCAGACTGGAAGAGCACCAGTCTTCTCGCTCGCTTTGAAGCCACGAAGGCCGCGTGTCTTCAAAGTCGCCCATCGTGGTAGCTGCCAGCTACCACGATTTCCACGGCTGGCTTCATTCATGGCCTCCTCCGGCTCTGGTTGTTCTTTACCATGACTGGTCGTTTAGCCCTCAAAATAGGGCAGACTTTGTACCTACTATCTTCCCAAATCAACGGCTAAAGGAAATTGAGAACCATTTTTTAACCTTCCTGTTTCCCTATGTAGACTAAAAGACAGTCGTATTGTGAGCCACGACTGTCTTTCCGATTGATTTTATTTTGAATATTGCCTAGTGACTAATTAAATCCCCACAGTCCGTCACCTACCCTGTATTACCAAATTTGTAAGTGGTTCAGACCAGGCTTTCTCCATCACTCTGGTATGCTGGTTCTTGTAGACGTTGCGGGAACGGTGGCTGTTTTTTTCTTAAGGGGATGGGTGTTTGACTAAATCCAACCAATGGGATTTTCAGCCTTGGCAGCTTGGTGTGGGGTGGCCGTATCAGTGCTTGCGCTGATATACGCTACCTATAAAGACCAATGCGATCATAAGCAAAAAAATAACCTTCCTCTAACATTCAGCAGTGATTCAGGAAGGCTACTTTAGTTGACTGTCACTGGCTACCGTGTTTGCAACCGAAACCAGAGAAGGTGGCCACAATTCGTTATGCGACGGCCTTTTTTGATTGGCTTCATTGTAGCATGCATGGTAATCAATAGCACGCTAGACGGGTTATAAATGCTTTTATAAGCAGTCCAATTATAAATATCTCACTAACGCTTTGGACCTCCGCAGACTAATTACCGGGCAAGCTTAACTGTCATACGGACCTTGTACTCGTTGCGACAAAGCTCAATCATTGCCGGAGGCGGCCAGAGATGGAGCCAGCTGTGTCGACGATGTTTGTCGGGGTATTTTCCCGGCTTACATCGTGGGACGCCTCAAAGACACGCGTTTTTCGTGGCTTTGAGGTGAGCCGGAAGCCCGCTTCACAGGCTGGAGACGTTCCCCATAGCAGACGGAATCTCTGGCCGCCGCAGTGCCACCTTTTAACACTAGATTCGTCCCAAACAAAAAGCGGGCCACCGAAGTAGCTCGCTCACTCTGGAAGAGTAGTCGTCTCGAACTAATTGCCTAGAATTTGCCGGCAACTAATTTTGATGCCAGAACCCAGCCTTTGTTGGTAACGAAGAGGTATTGGACGTTCTTCTTACCTTGCTTAACCGTGATCTTCTTGGTTGCGTAGTAAGTCTTACCAGCAGCCAAAGTGCCCTTCTTAGTCAACGTCACTTTTGGTTGGTCAGCGGCAAATTTGCCGGTGAAGTAAGCTGGCTTCGTGCCCTTGAAGTGGAACGCGGTCTTCTTGATCTTAACGGACTTTGCTAAAGTAAAGGTCGTGCCTTTAGCGGCAACTTTCTTAGTGGTTGCCTTCTTGGCAGTCGTCTTCTTAGCTACAGCCTTCTTGGTCGTTGCTTTTTTAGCAACCGTCTTTTTAGCAACCGTCTTCTTGGCAGTAGCCTTTTTAGCAGTAGCTTTCTTAGCCGTGGCAGTTACCTTGGTTCCTGCCTTGGCAACGTCAGCGGCCTTGGCAGCGACTTTCTTGCCATCGGCTGCCATGAACTTGCCGGCGGTCAACTTGGATAATTTAACCCAGCCGGAGACCTTGCCGCTCTTAACTAAGACTAACGTTTCGTTCTTAGCCTTGGCCGTCTTGGTTGCCTTGGTTTTAACCACGATCTTCTTAGTTGCGTAGTAAGTCTTTTCGCCAGCTAACGTCCCCTTCTTGGTTAAGCTGACTGTTGGCTTGTCTGCCGCGAACAATGCGCTAAACAGTTCTGGTTTGCCACTCTTGACGTGGTAAGCCGCCTTTTTGACAGCCTTGCTGCTGACCAACGTGTAAGTGGTCTTCTTAGCAGCTGCCTTAGTGGCCGCGAATGCAGTAACTTCGGTATTAGTGGGAGCAATAGCCCCTAAACCCAATGGTAATACCATAGCTGCTGCAGCCGCGATCATTGCAACTTTTTTCATCATAACAATTACCCCCCAGTAGATTGTGTTGCTGAATTCATCTTGAATTCATTGTCATAATACCACGCCGCTTTTTTTTAGCTAGCTAATACCCCCTGGATTGCCCCAATTTTCATAAATAAATTCGCTTGAAGTGTAAATTCAGCCAACTTACGTTAAGGGGCCTTATTAGTGAAGAAACAAAAAAGTCGTGAACCCAACTGTACCAAGGGTTACACGACTTCTGAAACGATTTTGTTAGGTTCTATGATATTTGGTGTTGATGGAGAAATCCATCGACACCATTTTTGCATAAAAAAAGAGGCATATCACCTCTG
>NZ_BOLP01000007.1 GCF_016861695.1 Levilactobacillus andaensis
GGTTTGATACCAAGTATCAAACCGCCCTACACATATTTGGTTTGTCGAAACAATGTTCAGTTTTCAAAGGTCTACCAGCCATCTGCTCTCGCAGACAACTCAATTATCATATCATTTAATCAATATGATGTCAACAAGAAATTTGATTTAACAACGTTTCTCGTTGATGTGTTGTCGAAACGCGACAACTTAATTAATATAACATTTTGTCATCATCGCTGTCAACAACTAATTTCAATCTTTCGAATTGGTCTAGTTGGTGAATCGCCGTGACAACGTATATAACTATACCAACCACAGCCCACCACGTCAACTAAAATCAGCGAAAAATGTAAACTATTTTCAAAGACGAATGGCAACTATGAAAACAAGAAAAAACGGCCGAGTTAACCGGTCGTTTGGCCAGGGCACGCCTGGAGATAGTTCGTTTCACAACTCACTTCATTTTCAACGCTGGGACCACGCCGACTAAAAAGACGGCTGCAACCACACCATTGACCACCGCACAAATCAAAAACAGTAGTGAAAACGATGTAAATTGCGCAATGACCATCCCGCCGATCACTGGGCCCAACGCTTTCCCTAATGAGGAAAAGGCATTGACCAATCCCTGATAGCGGCCCTCATTTCCTACCGTATACAAATTGATCAGGGCCGGGACTCCCGGAACGTAGACCGCCTCCCCTACCGTAAGCAAGGTCATCGCGGCAAATAAGACGCCCACACCAGAAGCACTAGTTAATAGAAGAAACGAGCCACCAATTGCCACCAAGCCGCCTAGAATTTGCCAAGGTAACACCTTGCTACGACTGACTTTAGCCATCAACGCTTGGACGACAATTAGGAGGATCCCGTTGTACACCCATAGGTAACTGTATAACTTGATGCCCAGCCCCTCATTTTGAATGTAAACCGACACGTTACTCATCCATTGGGCATAGGTGATCCACATGAAAGCCAGGCTCAATAGAATAATAATCAAGCTGACCCGTGAGAGCTTTCCCCGAACATCTGGCACGGCCGTCGCGGACGAACTCGCCGCTCGTGCCGTTTGTCCAGCCGACTGCCGTTCGAAACTGCCAGCACGCCACCCCCACAGAATGGCCGCCAGAACATAGCAGCTCAGTAGCAACGCAAAGATCGGTTTCAGACTATTATGGTAGAGAACACCAATACTAGCCGTTCCCACAACCAACCCGACGTTAATGAATATGTATAGTAGATTAAATAAGCGACCGTCCAAATGACTCAGCTGGGCGGTCATCGCCGTGATCAGTGTCAGCATGCCCCCGGTCAGCAGGCCGAAGACAATCAGGACTAGCGGATAGGCAATGATGCCATTCCAAAAGAAACCAACGACCGCATCACCAATCAATCCGAGTAGCATGCCGACCCCCACGGCCCGAGCGGAGTAATGATCCGTCAGCACGCCGCCGAGATACCCCCCTAACACGTTACACCCGGAGTATGCCGCCAGGATGATCCCGCTTTGCACCAGATTTAAATGCAGGTCGCCATGGAGGTAGATCGTCGTGAGTGGCCACATGACACTATAGGCGGTATTCACCAAAAACCCTAATAGAAGTAACGGCCACATTTTTCGCATCAATTTTAACATGACTCTATATACTGCCCCCTCTTATCTGACTAGTTGTGCTAAGTCTATCATGTTTCCCCGGGGCCTCGAAAGGGTGGATGGGAAATCTATCTGCCCATTTTAGCCGAAATTAGTAAAATCGAAATCGCCGCCATTTTGTAAGCGTCTTCATTCAATCAATCCCCCTTTATGGCTTGCTAATTACGCCAAAATCAACTAAATTTAAGGGAGGTCTGGATTCATTGAACTTTTGAATCAATACTTAATAGGAGGACACAACATGGGTAACAGCAAGAACAATAATGCCACGCCGACCGATCTGAATGATCAAATGCAGGTTCGTCGGGACAAAATGAACAATCTACAAGAACAGGGCATCGCGCCTTTCGGTCACCGCTTCGACAGAACTGACGACAGTAAGTCGCTCAAGGAAAAATACGACAAGTACGACAAAGAAGAGTTGATGGAAGACAAACATTACGTTGCTGTTGCGGGTCGGATTACCGGTAAGCGTGGTAGCGGCAAGGCCGGCTTCATCGATTTACTCGATAGAACTGGTGTCGTCCAAGGCTACGCGCGTCAAGACGAACTGGGCGAAGACAAGTACGCCCTTTACAAGACGCTCGACTTAGGGGACTTCATTGGTGCCAAGGGTTACGTCATCAAGACGAACACCGGTGCCTTGACCCTGCGTTTCACTGACTTCGAATTCTTATCTAAGGCTTTACGGCCATTACCAGACAAGTACCATGGTCTGACGAACCCTGAAACTATCTATCGTCAACGGTACCTGGACTTGATTGCCAACCAAGATAGCTTTGACCGTTTCATCAAGGTGACGCAGATCAAGAAGGCTATCCGCGAATACTTGGACAGCGAAGGCTACTTGGAAGTTGATACCCCTGTCTTACAGACGGAGGCCGGTGGGGCCGAAGCACGGCCATTTGTCACCCACTCCAACGCCTTTGACATTCCGTTATACCTGCGGATCGCCACGGAACTTTACCTGAAGCGCCTGATCGTCGGCGGGATGGAAAAGGTCTACGAATTGGGCAAGGACTTCCGGAACGAAGGGACCGACTTACGGCACAACCCTGAATTCAACATGGTCGAAGTCTATACCGCTTACGCTGACTACACGGACGTGATGGACTTAACTGAAAACATCTTCCGTTTCGTAGCCAACAAGGTTAACGGTTCTGGCCAAGTTTCCTACCAAGGCAAGACCATCGACCTGGATTCCGAATTCAAACGGGTCCACATGGTTGACGCCGTTAAGGATGCTACTGGCATCGACTTCTGGCAACCAATGTCTGACGACGACGCTAAGAAATTAGCTGCAGAAAACGGCATTCACTGCGAACCTTACTGGAAGGTCGGCCACATCATCAACGCCTTCTTCGAAGAAAAGGTTCAAGATAACCTGGTTAACCCAACGTTTATCTACGGCCACCCCGTTGAAATTTCACCATTAGCAAAGAAGAACCCGAAGGACCCTCGTTTCACCGACCGGTTCGAACTTTACATCGATGGTAACGAATACGGTAACGCCTTTACTGAATTAAACGACCCAATCGACCAAAAGCAACGTTTCGAAAGCCAAGACGCAGAACGCGCCGCTGGTAACGAAGAAGCTCACGGGATCGACAATGATTACATTGAGGCCATGGAATATGGGATGCCGCCTACTGGTGGTCTGGGTATCGGGATCGACCGGATGACGATGTTGCTGACCGATGCAGCTTCCATCCGCGACGTGATGCTGTTCCCAACCATGCGGCCCAACGATTAATCACGAAAAGGGGCAATTGAATGAGAGCAAACCAGCTGATTGCGTTGCTGCAGGAGCATAACCTGTTCCTGAGCACCACGCTAAATTCAGACGACGTCGACTTTGCATCGTTAGCGTACGATTCTCGCAAGGTCAGCGCCAACGGCCTCTTCGTCTGCAAGGGCTTCAATTTCTCAGTCGACTACTTACAGTCGGCCATCAGCAACGGGGCCATTGCCTACTTGGCTGAAAAGGACTACGGCGTTGACGTGCCGGTCATCTTAGTGACTGACGTGCGTAAGGCGTTGTCCTTAGCTGCCCAATTGTACTTTGGCTTCCCGCAAAACGACTTATTTGTGATTGGCTACACCGGCACGAAGGGCAAGACGACGTCGACGTACCTGACGACGAACATTCTGAGTCGCACCTACCCGCAGCAAGTGGCGATGTTCTCGACCATTAATCACATCATCGGCCCCAAGCCGGAGGACCAATACCGCGCCCATTTGACGACGGCAGAATCCTTTGACCTCTTCCATGAAATGCGCCAGGCGGTCAACAACGGCCAAAAGGTGCTGGTCATGGAAGTGGCTTCGCAGGCTTACCTGCTGGACCGGGTGTACGGCTTGACGTTTGACGTTGGAATCTTCCTCAACATCTCGCCCGACCACATTGGGGTCAATGAACACCCGAACTTCGCCAACTACCTCTTCTGCAAAATGCAGTTGATGCTCAACTCACGGGCTTGTATCGTGGACGCGGACATGGACCATTTTGAAGACGTCTACGCGGCGGCGAAGGTTTCAACGGCACCGGAAAACATCTTCACTTACGGTTTCAATCAGGATGCAGCAACGCTCTCGATCACCAGCAGTGAAGCGACGTTGACGGATAGCCAATTTGGCTTGACGGTCCATTCGGAAGATGACCGGTTAGCTGAACTGGCAACGTCCTACAGCGTTTCCGTGCCCGGCGACTTCAACCAGAGCAATGCGACGGCGGCCATTCTGGCTAGTCGCTTGGCTGGCGCGTCCGTGGCGGACATGCAGGCCGGGCTGGCAAACACCAGCATTCCCGGTCGGATGGAATCGATGACCACTAAGCATCATGGGACGATCTACATCGATTACGCTCACGACTGGGGCAGCATGAACGCCCTGTTGAGCTTCCTCCACACCCAATTTCCGGATCACCACATTACGGCGGTGCTCGGTAGCACTGGGGATAAAGGGGAAGACCGGCGTGAAGGCTTCGCCAAGGCGTTGAACGATTACGCTGATACGGCATTCCTGACGACGGACGATCCGGGTCACGAAGACCCGATCGCCATCGCAAAGGAAATTGACAGTCACATTGACCACGACAAGGTCAGCGTGACCATCATTCCCCGGCGTGAGGATGCCATCCAACACGCCATTGCCAGTGCCACCAACGACGATTTGGTCGTTCTGGCCGGCAAGGGTGAAGATGCTTATCAAAAAATCAACGGGGTCGACACCCCCTACCCGTCCGATCCAGTCGTGGCCCAAGAGGTCATCGACGGTTTGGCGGATGAAAATTAAAATTAGTGCTTAAAAAGCGTTACGTGTGGGAGTTGATCCCGTACGTAACGCTTTTTTAGTGTAATTTTGGCTGAACTCAATAATCATGTTAAAACAAATACGCTAGTGTCAGTTGCCAGATATGACACGCCGACTTATAGTGTGGACTCCCAATGATAAACTCAGCTCGTTTACCATTGGAAAGTTCAATCGAAGCCGGAGGAGGCCAGGGATGCAGCCAGCCGTGGTAATCCTGTTAGCTGGCCGTTGGCTAGCTAACAGGATGGGCGACTTTGAAGACACGTGTTTTTCGTGGCTTCAAAGCGAGTCGGAGGACCGCCCCTCAGTCCGGAGCGTCCCCACAGCAGGCGGAATCCCTGGCAGCCGTAGTGCGACCAGCTCAGGCCACGTTATTTTTAACGCCGACGCCGTTTCCGCCGCTTCTTTTGGCTGTATTTGATCTGCTTGATGTGTTTCTTGTGTGTCAACTGACGGTCGGCCGTGAAGAGTTCGCGGCTTTCCGTTGGGTGGGCGCGTAGATAGTCTTGCGTGAAGGCGTCGACGGCATCGTGGTCGTCAGCATCGACATTGGCCCGTTGCATGGCCGTGGTCAGGTCTTCAAAGAAGTTCTCCAGCTTAGGGTCATACATGGTCACCAACGCGGTGTGATGTGACCCGACCCAGTCTTGTAGTTCGGTCGCGTGCGTCAACTTGCTTTGAGCAGCCAAGTAGTCGAACAAGGTGGTCAGCGCGAACGGAACCAGATTGAAGAGAGCCGGTACGCGGTCTGCCTCATCCAGCAAATGGGTGAAGGGCCCAAACATGATTTCATTTAATGTTTTAACGTCCCAATCACTCGGTTGGAGATGCTTGCCGGTAATCATCAGTTCGGCCGTCGTGTGGACGATCGTGATGAAGTGCTGGAGATCAGTTTGACTGAGATTGGCCACATCCGGCTGCGCCACCATGGCTTCCACCCAGTCCTCGACGAGTGCGACAACGCCTTCGTAGGCCTGTTGTTCGCCGGCCGCGTCGCCATGCTTTTCGACCAATTCTGGCCGCGCTGCCTTTAATGCGGCTTCTAAATCGGCAAGGTTAGCCAACTTTTGGGCCTTAAAATAGGCCGCCAAAACGGGAACGACCGCCACAAAGTACAGGTGTGGTTGGTCGACCATGGTTGGCAAGGCCGCCAGAGTGCCGGCGACTTGCTGCGGCGTCCAGCTCCCCTTTGCTAATTTGACCGTTTCACGGACGCGTTGCACATCGTCAAGGATGGCCGCCGCATATTTTTGTTGATTAGCTGACAACCGGGCCAACCGCTGCGGCGTTAAAAATTCCGCCGGGGTCATTGGTTCAGCCGTTGAATCTGTTCGTTCCATAACTCGATTCCCCTATTCTTTAACCTATCCTCCATTATAATAGAAGATTCGCAGAATGGAAAATCTGGTTTGGAAATACCGGCGATAACTCTTCCGACCAAAAAGGAACCCACCATTTTTTAATGATGCGTTCCCTTCGACTTACTGGCCGCCAGATATGGACTGGAACTGTGCGAAATCTCCGACGGTCAGAGTGCAACCCATTCAGCGCTACCAGTCTTTCAATTTCTAGCTCCCAGCACCACTAGTCGTTACCGACTTCAATGCCGCTTGCTTCGCCTCATCATCCAGCTCACTCGACTGGTTGATCATCGCTTCGACGCTACCCGCCTGTGCGAGTTGCTTCTTATACCGCCAGGTCACAAAGGTAAATCCGGCAATAATCGTCATGATCGGATTGATGTAGGTATAGAATGCCATTGGAATGTACTGCAAGGCGTCGACATTTAACGTTCCCGAGAAGAAGATTCCGCTGACTCCCCAGGGAACTAAGGCGTTAATATCGGCCCCACCGGTCGCCAAGGTTCGCGACAAGTATTTTCGATCTAATCCCAATCGATCGTAAGATGACTTGAACGTTGTCCCCGGTAAAATGATCGAGAGGTATTGTTCCCCGACCATCAGGTTGACCCCCATCCCACTGAGTTCGGTGAAGAGAATCAATTTGCCCGGCTTGTTCACGTACGGCTTGATGCTGTCGATCAACGTGTGGACCACGCCAAATTTGATCAACAAGCCGCCCAACGCTAGGGCCACGATAATCAACGAGACCGATCCCAGCATGTTATTGATGCCCCCGCCGCTCATTAACTCGTTTACGGTGGTCGAAGGCGTCTTGGCAATATTGCCCATCATCAAGAGATTGCTGATCTTGGTCACCCCGTAGGACGGATCACGGACAATGACTAGCAGTAATGCCGTGATGGAGCCCAACAGAAGCGACGGAATCGCTGGTACCTGGCGCCAAGCCAACAACAGTAACACCAGAATCGGCAATAGCGACCAGCCCGAAACCGCAAAGGACTGCTCCAGGCTGCTTGAGATCGATTGAATCTGGCTCAAGTTAGCCGTTTTGGCCGTGCTTCCCATGACAAAATACAAGCCTAGCGCAATGATTGCCGAGGGCACAATTGTTCCTGCCATGGTTAAGAGGTGCCGGTAAAGATTAACCTTGGTTAACCCCGTCGTCAAATTGGACGTATCCGATAACGGTGATAAGTTGTTTCCCAACAGTGCGCCGGAAACGATGGCCCCACCCGTTAACGCATCGGAAAACCCCAGAATGTGGCCGATGCCCATAAAGGCGATGCCCATCGTGGACACCGTGGTAAATGAACTGCCCACCGTGATGCCGACCAAGCCACAGATAATGAAGACCGTCGGCAGGAAGAATTTCACGGAGAGAATCTTGAAGCCAATGACCATGATTGTGGCGATGGTTCCGGACGCTAACCAACTGGAAACCAATAAGCCAATCATCAGAAATATTAATATAGGAATAATGCCGGGTTTAATCCCTTCAGTAATCCCATCGAATATCTGCTCCCAAGAAACCTTGCGAAAATGGCCGTAAAACATGAGCAACGTAAACACAAACAAAATTGGAATCTGGGGCGACATCTTCATCCCAATTATCATGGTCCCCAGAATAAGAAACATGATCACCATAATAATTAAGGACTCTATGAGTGAGAAATGATTGTCCGTTTTCTTTTTTTCTTCCATAATAGAACACCCCTTTAAGCCAAAAAGGGCTTACCAACAAGTAAGCCCTTTTCACCGAGTCAAAGATTTTATTTGTCGAGTGCTAAATCTGTGTTTACCTGGTCGATCCATTCGGCGTTCTTATTCTTATCAATAATCAGCGGAATGACGAAGAGGACAGCGGTAATGATGACCACGAAGATTGCCTGCATGGTATTACTTGCAACCAAGGTTGCGGCGATGATGACCACGATACCAAAGAGTAACAGGAAGGCCACGAAGTAAGCCATCGCATTCCCCGTTTTCCCTAAGCGGTATGGGCGTTCGATGTCCGGTTGCGTTTGCCGTAAGCGAATGATCGCAATCGCAATCAAGATGTAGACGATTGCGTAGATCACCGTGGTGGCGTTGGTCAGCGTTAAGAAGACCCCGTTCACATTCTTCATGAAGCCGTAAAGTAAGGCGAAGAGTGAGATGCAGATGCTTTGCGTTAAGACCACGTTGCGGGATACCCCGAACTTGTTGGTCTTGTGGTAGCCAAAGCTAGCAGGTAATTGGCCAGCCCGTGCAACTTGCGTCATGGTCTTCGAAGGACCGGTAACCCAAGCGGACAGCTGAATCAGCACACCGATAACGACCATGAAACTAAAGATGTTGGCAATAATTGAAGGCCAACCTAAGATTTGGCACCACAGAACGATTGGTTGAGTGATGTTTGACAATTGAATTTTGCCATTTGGCACCACGTTAGCGACCAGGATGGAATTCATGATGTTCATCAGAACTAATCCGATCAAGGCAACAAAGATTCCCCGCGTGTAGGTCTTCTTGGCGTCATGCAGCCGTGGAATGAAGACAGAGGACATTTCCAACCCAGTGTAAACGAAGGAAATGGCGGCGAAGTATTGTAACGATTGCAGGTTGTCTAGACTTGGCATTAATTTGCCCCAAGTGAAGGTCCCCAGGTAACCGTTCGGGTTGATCCCGGTCTTGACCATGGCGGCAACCCCCATGATCAACATGATGACGATTGGAATGTAAACACCGAGCCAAACCCCGATGTTTCCCCCAACTTTTGCCATATCGAACCGCAAGTTCAGGACGGTAATGATCCAGTAAAAGCCTAAGATATTAGCGAGAATGAACCAGTGGTTATTCCCTAAAGCGACGTTCCCAAAGACGTTCCCCCACAGCGGACCAATCGTTGAGGCCACCATGACCATTCCTGGGAAGATTTGTACCCAGAGTAGCCAGGCGGTCACAAATCCCCATTTTTCCCCTAATGCTGACTTGACCCATAACTGCGGCCCACCTTCAGCTTGCATCATGGTTCCCAATTCACCGGAAATCAGGGCAACTGGTAAAGCGAAGAAGACGACGGCAAAGACCATGTAGGTGATTTGCGTCCAACCAGTTGCGGCAACTGAAGGAATCGAACGTACTGTGGCACACAGGGCCATCGTCATCCCAATAAATGTGCCGAGACTAAGTTTTTTAGCCTGATTATCCATGTTCGCGCTTCCCTTCAAGTAGAAATAAGATACTTATAATAGCAGTA
Organism: Levilactobacillus andaensis; assembly: GCF_016861695.1. Classification (GTDB taxonomy): domain Bacteria; phylum Bacillota; class Bacilli; order Lactobacillales; family Lactobacillaceae; genus Levilactobacillus; species Levilactobacillus andaensis. Next base: position 9,551 of record NZ_BOLP01000007.1, read on the forward strand.
GGCCATTACCCCGAATGACCTACGGTGAAACGATATCAGTATGTGTTAAGCGTTTTGATTCTGTTTTGCGGTTTCGTAGACCTTTTCAAGATCAGCTTGAATGGCCTTCTTGATTTCAGGTGCGAAGTAATCGAAGTTTTCTTTCCGGTTCATGTAAGGCGTCATAACTGAGGCCCGGATGATCGTTACCTTTTCGGCGCGGCGCCATTCTGCTTCGCTAAAGCCTAAGCTTTCAACGAATTGCAGTGGACTGTCACCGTAGTCAGGAATGGCAAAGTCGGTATGAGAGACAATGTATTCCTTGCCGTAAAGGGAGCCCTTAACATACGAAGCTTGTTCGTAGAAGGCATGGTTCAACTGGTTCATTTCAACCAAGTTATCGTTACCGTCTTCCTTCAGCACGTAATCAACCATGTTGAAGTCAGGGGAAACCAGTGGGTGAACGGAAATCTTCTTGCCTGCAACTTCAAACTTCAAGTCCTTCAGGAAGTCGTAGTAACGGTGAGCACCTTCAATGGAGGCTCCTTCAAGTTTCCCGTAGCCAGTCACGTTCAGTGGTAAGGTGTGGTGGGCAGCCCAAACGGAAGCGGCGGTAGCACCGGCCTTGGAACCTTCGAGAATGTAAGCCCCCAGCAAGGCAGGAATGTCAGCACCCTTTTCGAAGACGTAGGTCGCGAAGTAAGAAATCGTGTCACGCATCCGAATGTCTTGGATAACGATCCCACCAGCAGAGTAAGGCACATAGCCCATCTTGTGAGGGTCGATGGTGATTGATTCTGCTTCATCAAAGGCCTTATACGCTGAGTAAACTTCTGGTTTGATCAATTCTTTATCTTCAGTGAAGACGTGGTTTTCGGCGTGAACCCGTTGTAAGTCCTTGTATGGAATGAACTTGTCATTTTCATCAAGGAACAGTGCCCGAGCGTAGCCACCGTAAGCGGCGTCGACGTGGAGGTAGAAGTAGATACCTTCTTCTTTGTACAGTTTCTTCCGCAGTTCAACCATCTTGTCGATACCATCAACGGCACCTTCTTCGGTTGAGCCAGCTACCCCAACGACCCCAAGAATTGGTGTCTTTTCAGCAGCAAATTTACGGATGATGTCTTCCAAAGCGTCGATGTCCATCCGGTAGTTACTGTCGATTGGCACAGGAACCACTTGGTCAAGGCCAATCCCGATAATGTCGGCGGCCTTCATCCAGGAGTAGTGCTTGGTTTGTGGGACTAACCATTTGCCCAAGCGTTGCAGGTTCTTCCCGCTACGAGCGGAACGCTTCTTCACTTCGTCGATCTCGGTCCCGGCATTTTCAAGCAGGTCCATGATGTCCTTGGTTGGCATGTTCAGTAATTCCCAGTCTGACTTGCCGGCTACCAATTCGGGATTAACTTCTTGCATCGCGAATGGTAATGACTTGATGTTCCGGGCGTACCAGAGACCTTCCAAGTTTGCCAATGAGCCGTCGGCAACGATGTGGCCCCAACCGTAGTCATAACCCATCATGCGGGCAAATTCTTGACCAACTTCTTCTTCCATTTGAGAAGTTGCTGGTGAAGATTCGTAGGCAACGTTGTTTCCGTTCCATAACATAGCGTAGTTGTAAGCCAACAGCGCTGGCATTAAGGTTTCGGAGTTCATGTGGCCCCAGTAGCGACCGGCTGAATGCCAAGGAACTGATTCCGTCCGGATCCGTTCTGACAATTGGTTCAGCACCGTCTTCATGTGGTTGACCGTCTTTTCAAACTCTGGTGATGATTGATCATCGGGCCCAATCATGTTGGGATCTGATGGTATGTAATTTTTCCGCCAGCCTAAATGTTCATCGACCAACTTGTTCAGCATATCCTTGTATAACTGACCGTTTTCCGCCTTATCCCCGATAAACAAAGCGTTCAAGTCTAAATCCTTAAGTGAGTTCGTATTCTTTTCCATGTCACTTACCTCCTACAGGTTTATTTATCCTTGCTCACCCAAGAGAATACGCTTTCATTTGTACCCTGTAAAGGGTCTTTTGTTAAAATTAGAACAAGCAGATGGCCGTTTATCGGTTTATGAGCACCTGCACAGAATAAAAAGCGGGTCCGATATGCACTATCGGACCCGCTAACGGGTATCACATTAGAAAAAATTAATTTTAGTCTAATTTTCTACTTTGGCGAGGAAGTAGTTCTTCTTCCCCCGGCGGATAACCATGAACTTACCGGAGAAGTTGTCTTTAGGATCGAGTTCGGCATCAGTATCCGTCACACGTTCACCGTTAACGGTGATGGCGCCGTTCTCAATGTCTTCGCGTGCCTGCCGCCGTGAGGGTTCGATGGCCGTCGTGTCGGTCAGCAACGTGACAATGTTTTCTGGCTTGGCGCTGATTGAGACGTTCGGTACCTTTTCAAAGGCTTCTTGAACTTCTGCCAGGGTCAGCTTTTGAATGTCACCGGAGAACAGAATTTCGGAAATGTTTTGAGCGGACTCCAAAGCCTCTTCGCCGTGAACAAACCGGGTCACTTCTTCGGCCAACCGCCGTTGCGCTAGCCGCTTGGCGGGTTCGTTCTCAACGCTGTCCTCTAAGCCGTTGATTTCGTCTTGGCTCAAGAACGTAAAGAACTTGAGGTAGCGAATCACGTCACGATCATCCTGGTTTAACCAGAATTGGTAGAACTCGTAAGGCGAGGTCTTTTCGGGATCGAGCCAGATGGCGCCACCGGCCGTCTTCCCAAACTTGGTCCCGTCGGCCTTAAGCATCAGCGGAATGGTCAGCCCATAAACTTCTTCATCGGAACCCTTGATCTTGTGAATCAAATCAATCCCGGCGGTAATGTTGCCCCATTGGTCGGCCCCACCAATTTGCAGTTGAATGTTGTGCTCGTTGTGGAGCGTCAAGAAGTCAACGGATTGGAGGATTTGGTACGTAAATTCCGTAAAGGAAATCCCCGTATCCAGTCGACTAGCGACGATATCCTTAGCCAACATCGAGTTGATGTTCACTAATTTCCCGTAATCTCTCAAGAAATCTAAGAGGGAAATCTTGGATAACCAATCGTAGTTGTTGACCATGGTCACGTTGGAATCCCCACCGAACAGGCGATGCATCTGCCGCGATAACGCCTGCACGTTGTGTTGAACCTTATCCATGGTTTGAAGTTGCCGTTCGGTCTTCCGCCCACTGGGGTCACCGATACTCCCCGTGGCGCCACCGATCAGGATGTATGGATGATGACCAGCTAGTTCAAAGCGTTTCATCATCATAAATGGAATCAAATGCCCGATATGCATACTATCCCCGGTCGGGTCGACCCCACAGTACAACGAAATTTTCTTTTCCGTTGTTAACTTTTTCAAGCCTTCAGCATCCGTCTGCTGGTTGATCGCACCACGCCAAGTTAACTCATCAATAATATTCATTAGCTTGTTCCCCTTTCACTGTACCCAATTTTTTTGACAGGTCGTTCGTGATGAAAATGAATTCGACCTAAACAACCAAAAGATAGCTAACCATGAAAGCGTTGTCAAGTGAAGGGGAGCGGATAAGTCGCCTTATTCAGCGAATTCTGGTGTGGTGAAATAACTTCATCTCATTAGAGGTCCCGAATATTAGGGTCCCTGCGGATACTTGCAAATTGTTTTGCTTCGATCTCGGTTTCACCCGTCACGACTTCCATTCCTTTTCGGGTAACGACTAACTGCTTCCCAAATTTACGAATGGTCCCTACTGGAAAACGTTCGGGACTCTTCCGGTAAACTTGGCGAACATAATCATCCGCCTTCATCCAGCGCTTGGCTGCTTCCATTGACGACATAATGTCGCGATCCCTTAAATCAATCATACTAATTCCTCCAACTAAATCTTTAATATTGACTAGTATATTCTATAATAATGTCCTATGTAAATTCTAATTAACTATTACAAAAAACGCCATATGGGGTAATTTCCATATGACGCCGCTTTGAAGCTATATAATTATAACCACTATCTTTCGCGGAAGTCACTATCCCCACCCCCTCTAATTACGGTTACTAGTTGGACGGCTAAGTGCCACACACCAATAACGATTGCGAGCAGGGACCCCACAATTATTAATAACGGCGTGAGCCCCATACTGGACCACTGGAACATCACTAAAGTTATAATTAATGGTGTAGTAATTAATAACGTAACGGCGAGACTAATCCATTTTACGCGAGTTGGATGCTCTTCCGTTTCATCAAGTGTTGCATCGTGCGTGTTTTGCATATTCATTCCTCCTGACTTATTTTTCCGCATAATTATTCTTTTCCTAATGCGTTAATTTTTCTAATTCACCAATTCGATGACCACAGTTCGTACACTCTAACGTCGCTTCTCCTGAAACCTTCTTAAACACAATATCCCCACACTCTGGGCAATGTAACCGGTCATCCATTAATCCTGCATTCGTATTCTTCATCATCAAATACCTCCGAAAAATTTTATTAGCATCAAAAAAGGCGTCTCTTCTATATCAAAATAGAAGGGACGCCTTAGCGCGGTACCACCCAGCTTCAGAGACTTTCAGCCTCTACACTTTAATCCCTGATAACGTAGGGATACCCCGAAGAAACAACTTCCGTATTTCGTTAAACCTACCCTGCATGGCTTGCACCGACCGCCAATTCTCTGAGCTCCCAGATAGATCACTACTTCGTTTGAAAGATTTCTTATTCGTTTTTTGATGTTGGCTACACTTTAGCATGAATAAAAATGAATTGCAACCCTTAAGATAAATATTTTTATAATTAATCGCAGAATGACAAGTATTAATTAGTAAGCTGAACGGTGTAAATACTAATAACAGCAATAGCGAGACTATTTTCTCATAATTTACCCGGTACCAGGCGAAAAGTTTTAAGAAAATTCAAATCTGCTGGCAATTGCAGGTCAATTTCAAGACAAATCCCGCAAAGTCGGTTATATTAGAGATTCGGACATTATCGGAAAAGGAGAAACTAATAGCATGGCAGAAGAAGTTGTAATTGTTAGCGCGGTCCGGACCCCTATCGGCAAATTTGGCAAGAATTTCCGGTCCGTTTCCGCCGTTCAACTGGGGACCCTCGCTGCGAAGGCCGCCATTGAGCGAAGTGGCCTCGTCCCCGCCATGATTCAACAAACCATCTTTGGCACGGTGCTACAAGCCGGTCAGGGCCAAAACGTTGCTCGCCAAATCGAGCTCAACGCCGGTATCCCCGTCACAAGTACTGCAATGACCGTCAATCAGGTCTGTGGTTCCAGCTTAAAAGCCATTCGCCTCGGTCAAAGCGCTATCCTATTAGGTGACGCTGATGCTGTCTTGGTCGGTGGTACGGAAAGCATGAGTCAGGCTCCCTATTTGAGCCCACAGTCACGTTTTGGCCATAAGTTTGGTGATATGACGCTGGTCGATAGTCTGGCCAAGGACGGCTTGGTAGACGCGTTTAACGACATCCCCATGGGCATCACCGCCGAAAACGTCGCGACGAAATACCACGTTAGCCGTGAGGAACAAGACGCTTTTGCTCTTCGCTCACAACAAAACGCCACGCAGGCCCAGTTGGAACACCGATTTGACGCGGAAATCGTCCCGGTTCCGGTTGGTGACCAGCTGATCACGACAGATGAAGCCGTCCGGACAACAACCTCAGCCGAACAATTGGCAGCGCTCAAGCCCTCATTTAAGCCTGATGGTACGGTCACGGCTGGAAATGCTGCCGGCCTCAACGATGGTGCCGCGGCTATGATCCTCATGCGCAAATCGACGGCTATTGCTGCCAACATCCCATATCTAGCAACGCTTACGGGCTACCAAGAGGCGGGCATTGACCCCGCTATCATGGGCTACGCGCCCGTCTACGCCATTCAAAAGATGCTTGACCGCACGCAGACAACCCTTGCGGACATTGATCGCTTTGAAATTAATGAAGCCTTTGCCGCCCAATCTGTTGCAATTACCCGCGACCTAAAAATACCGACACAGAAATTGAACGTTAACGGCGGTGGTATTGCCCTTGGTCATCCGCTGGGGGCCTCCGGAACGCGGATCGTGGTAACGTTACTGCACGAACTAATGCGCAGTGGTGGTCATCGCGGCCTCGCCACAATGTGCATCGGTGGTGGCATGGGCATTGCGCTCATGCTTGAACGCGATTAGTCCGCAACTACCGGGTCATCTGGTATAATGGCGATAACTAATCTGTGCAAAAGGAAGCGTACGCCATGCTAATGCAAGACTTCGACGTTAAAATCAAACTGATCATTCTAGTCGTTGTTGGCTTTATTGCCTTGGCCAGCACCCTTGGCTATCTGTTTCACCGCGACCACCACTACAGCCGTTACTTTACGGGCGTACTGGTCGTCATGGCCGTCCAGTTATTTATTCTGACTTCGCTATTGTTAATTCATCAGTAAGGGAAAAGCGATTGACTCGTTATGGGCCAATCGCTTTTTAATTTGCACTAGTTATCTAAGTTTTGAATCGGTTGTGTAGGTACCGCGACCAAATCTCCGGTGGCCAATAGATACAGATATTGAGCAATAATCGGTTGCCCCGTCATCTGTTTTAAGGCTGTTGCGTAGAGATTAACCTGACCGCCGTATCGCTCCAGCAGTTTCGCTTCACTCTTGGCAACATCGCGTGGATTCACGTGATCGGTCTTATAGTCGAATAATATCACACCTGCTGGCGTCAGCAGGTACCCATCGACAATCCCATGGACGAGAACTTGCGATGCCATTTCCTTAAAGTCTCGGAACAGGCTCCGGGCTGGCATCAAAAGCGAGAATGGCACTTCGCGATGAAGTTGGTCCGGCGCTGCCAAGATTTTCTGCCCTAAGTCGCTCGCAAAGAACCGTAAGATCAAATCCGGTTGGATGCGTTGCGCAACCTCAGCTGATAAAACTTGGTCTGTAACCAGCTGGTCAATAAGCATCTGCACACTGGTTTCTGTTGGTGCCGACGTAACGTCTAACTGCTGTAAAACCAAGTGGGTGGCGCTCCCGATTTCTGTTGGCAGGGGTTCGCGCACCGTTTGGAGAAATTCTGGCCGCGCAAAGTCATGCGTAACAAAACGTCGGCCAGCCTGGCCCCGTTCAGTTGGTTGGTATTCCCCAATCGTTGCGTTGTCTGGGTCTTCAAATAATCGCTTGGCTTCGGATACAGACTGGTAAGCGGTCGTTTCCGTTGCTGCTTGGTGGGGGTATTGAAAGTCCATAATGGCCTTGATTTGCTCACCAGAAACCGCCTTATCATCTGCCTTTTCTGCTATCTGACTCGTCTCTTGCAACCAATCAGCTGCCGCCTCACCAACGGACTGCATCGGTTCAATGTCTGCCGCTGTTGCAAAGGAAACCTTGAACTGGGCCGGATCACCAGCTAAACCGGAAAAGGCACTAGTTTCCGTGCGTAACTCCGAGTCAAAATGTGAATCACGAATCAAACACATCCCAATCCAATCCAAATAGTTAGCTAGCGTGTTCTTTTCTCGCAAAGTGGCATTCAGCACCAGTTCAGGACTTTGATAAGCCTGTTCCCAAGCGCTGAGCGCCTCTTCTTGATTCTTATGTGACCCCACGATATAGAGGCGCGACTCGGCACGCGTCAAAGCCACATATAGTTTACGCATTTCCTCAGCTAAGCTGGCCCGTGAAATAGCTTGCGCCGTCACCAGCTTCTGTAGGCTTGGCGCCTTAATCCGGCTTTCAGTATCCAAGTAGTCAATGCCGATGCCGGTTTTTCCACTCATAACGTAATTTCCTTGCTGATCCTGTCGGTTAAATTGGCGTGAGGCATCCATGATGAAGACGACCGGGAATTCCAGTCCCTTGCTCCCATGAATGGTCATCACGGATACCGCATTTTCGGCTGTTTGAACTGGCGCGCCGGCCAAATCGGCATCGCGCTGCTGTAAGCGCTCGACGAAACGAACAAATTGGAAGAGCCCTTTAAAGCTACTCTTTTCATAGCTTTGTGCCCGTTCATAGAGCGCATGTAAATTTGCTTGTCGTTGTTCGCCGGCTGGCATTCCCCCGACATAATCCAGGAACCCCGTCTCTTGATAAATATGCCAGATCAGCGTAACCAGTTCATTTTGCTGCGCGATATCTCGAAACATCTGCAGTTGTTCTAAGAAATGACTGATTTTTTCATAGACGCGCTGCTGCATGGCACTACTGGTCCCAACTGCGAAGGTTTGCTGGAAATGTAAGAGGGCTTGGTAATAATCCCCCGTTTTCTGATTGATTCGCAACAGCGCCAACTCATTTTCGTTCAGACCCACAATGGGGGACCGCAGGACAGCTGCCAGTGGAATATCTTGATAGGGGTTATCAATGATCCGTAGTAGCGCCATCATAATCTGGATCTCGGTTGTTTTAAAATAGTTCTGCGCATCGTTGACGACCACGGGAATCCCCATGCGCCGCAGCTCATCAGTAATAATTAGATTATTTGTTCGCGTCGGCGTCAACAACGTGATGTCCCGATAATCCATGGGCCGCGTCAGCTTCTTTTCTCGGTCATAAATGGGCGTCTTAGCTGCAATCAATTCCTGAATCTTTTTCCCGGTCATCAGGACCTCGCCTTGATGCTTGTCATCCACTTGGAAGGTCTCGTCCATTGGTTCCCCATCTCGGGATTCCTCAGTGCCCTCTGTCAAATAGACCAAGAGTTCCGCCGTACTTTCGACATTCTCTGGGTAATAGGTTGCTCCAAATTTTAGCTGTGCGGCCCCCGTATAGGCAATCTCACCTAATTCACGATCCATTAGCTGCTTAAAAATGAGATTGGTAAAATCATCGACATTTTTCATCGATCGGAAATTTTCGGCTAAGGTGATGAGCTGACCAGCACTTTCATCGGCCGCATAATGGTCCGTCTTTCCCATAAACAGTGTGGGATCTGCCTGGCGGAACCGGTAGATCGATTGCTTCACATCCCCCACCATAAAAAGATTTCCTTGCGGGGCAGGTTCAGCGATCGCCGTTAAAATGGCCTCTTGTAAGCCGTTTGTATCCTGATACTCGTCGATCATAATTTCAGCGTACTGATCGCGCAGTTGCGCCGCAACATGGCGTGATTGATCTGTATCACTGGTTAAAATTTTCAGTGCCGCATGCTCAATATCTGCAAAGTCCAACACATGGCGTCGTTGCTTTTCGGCACGATAGGCTTTTCTAAATGCCGTGACAACCCTTGCCAATTCGCCAACCAGTTCTCCTGATTTTGCAATCGTAGTCATGGCTTGTTCCTCACTCTGAATCAGGTAAGTCTTCTTCAAGACGTCTAACTGCTTACGTGCTGGGTCATAGTAAGTCGTCTTGAGCTCATTGTAGACCGGAAAATCTTCGTTCGTCTTACGAATGCTTGGCATACGGCCCCACGTAAAGTCTTGAACGGCAGCTCGTAAATCATTCCAGCTCCCATTAGCAACTAAGTCTAAAACCGTCTTAAGACTAGCCAAAACGTTTTGCAGATGCGCTGCTTGCTTCTCTAAGTTATTTTGAGTTGCTAACTGTTCCGCGCTAGTTAAGTCCGCTTGAATCTGCTGCAATTGTGCCGTGAATAGTGGCGCCAATTTTTGCCGATAAAACGTTGTTTGCGTCAGCCGGTCACTATCTAACTGATACGGTTGCGGCAAGGCTGCCAACCATGCGGCCGGGTCAGGCGTTGCGTTGGCAAAAGTATAGGTTTGTTGAACTAGATCAGCCAGCCCATCATCGCTACGATCGCCCGAAAAATTTTCCGTCAATCGTGCAAATAAACCACTGTCATCATCGGCATAGAGCTGTTCACGCAAATCCGACCAAACCTCATCTCGAAGCAAACCATTCTCAGTCTCATCGGCTAGCAAGCGAAACACGGGGTCAAGGTCAATCACGTAATAGTAATGCTGTAAAATGCGGAGACAAAACGCATCGAGTGTACTGATATCAGCCACGGGAAGTTGATTCAATTGGCGTAAATAAAACGCTTGTTGGTCACTATTCCCTTGATTAGCCGCTAATTCTTGACGCAAGGCGGTTTGAATCCGGTCGCGCATTTCGGCAGCCGCCGCTTTGGTAAAGGTCACGATTAAAATTTCATCGATTCCCATTCCCGACTTCAAGTGCTCAATTACCCGCTGGACCAGCACCCGCGTCTTCCCAGATCCCGCTGACGCAGAAACTAATAGGTTATTCCCAGTCTGGTGAATTGCCTGGTCTTGGCTAGGTGTAAAACTAAATTTTGCGCTCATCGGCTGCCTCCTTTTCCTGTTCGGCCTTGATTCGGGCCATGACATCGTCTTTCTTTAAAGCCGGGAGTTCCCGGTAATTATTTTCCTTTAGCAACGGATCAAACTGCATGATCGACTTGTATGGTGAAAATTGTAACGCCGTCCGATTTTGCTCCCTAAATGGTGCTAAATCAACATGCCCGTCGAAAATTTGCGTCGCTGCTCGCTTAATCAAGCGTTCCGTATGTTCGAGTAGCAAATCCAGTTCTGCCGGCTTGACCAGCATCTTACTGTAAGACGTAATCGTTCCTTTGACAGTCCGTCGTAACCCCCGGAATAACAGTGAGCTGCCGCTATAATTATCCGTGGCAAACAGGGAATCTAAATTGGTCAACAAATCCGGATCATCTAGTAATAACCCCTGATACTGTTCCGCTTTAAGCAAGGCCTCTAACGGGTCATCGCCTAGAACATCTGCTGCCTTTAGAATTGGATTTTGCAAATGAAGGTAGACGGCCCCCGCCAATTCGGCATTGACCGGCGTCTCATTGGCCAGTAATTCTGGCAAATTCTTCTTAACCGCGTCCAAATACGTCAGCATCTGCATCGCCTGACCATAATAGGCATCTTGATAACTAAACTTGTGCTCCGAACTCTTATAATCAACGATTCCCAGGTAGGTTTTATCCTGAAGCTGCATTGCATCTAACCGGTCGATTCGGCCACGAACGGTCACCTTTCGTTTCTTTTCCAGATCGAAGGATAAGGCTTCTAAACCACGTTCATCCCCCAGTCCAAACTGTACCTCGGTCCGCTTAGGCCGCAATTTCGTCCGTTTACTCTGCTCACGTAACGTCTTAGCCATCTGCCGCATCGTCTTGATCAATTGCTGGCGAATGTAGACCATTCGATTTGAACTTTCTAAGATGGCAAACTGCGGATTAGCTGTGGTATCCAAGACCTTTGCAATCACTTCGTCTGTCATCTCTCGTAACTGTTGGTCATCCAAATCTGCTAGGTTTAGCTTTTGATCGTTAACGATCTTCATGAGACCATCCATCGTCGCATGGAAGAATTCCCCAGTACTAGCCGGTGAGAGCTCGAAAACGTCACGTTCCTGCAGCTTCAAGCCGTATTTGAGGAAATAGGCATAGGGATTGGCGTAGTATTCCTCTAATTTAGAAATAGAAGTACTGATCTTATTGCCATACAGTTGCGTCACAATATCTGGTGTCAACTGCTCTGGCACATTGCGATAACTCAGACTACCCAGTAGTTTTGTCGTCAGTTCACCATAGTTGATGTCCGCTCTTAATAAACGCAGAACGTAAAGCCAAGCCGGTGATAATGGCTGTTCGCGAATCTGGCTATCATGACTGGCCTGTACCAGGTGGCGCAGCGTTGTCCGCCGGGTCCCCACAAAGGGTAAAATATCCGTTTGTTGAGCATCTGGCGCAGCTTCGGCTAACGTGACGGGTAACTTAAAGTAGTCGCGAATCCGGGCAACGTACGGCGAAATCTGCAAGCCACCGTCACCATCACTCGTTGCCGGATAGCTAAAGATCAACTGATCGCTTCCACTTAGAAATGCTAGATAGTTCAAATAAGGTTCACCAGCAAGCTGTGTCGCCGCATCATCACGCAAGTAACTGTTGGCATCGGTCGCCTGTAATTGTTCGCTTAAATCCTGACGATCGTTATCCGCGAGTAATGTTGTCGGCACCTGATCATCAGGCATACTGTCGGCTGTAGCGCCCATTAAGAACGTTATCTTCCGGTTATTCGCCTGCACGATTCCACTTTCAGAAATCATAACTTGATCAAGTGTTGATGGAATTTGGCTAAACTTTGCGCCAGCAAACCCTGCCTGTAGCAACGATTGAAAATCAGTCTGATTAAACGGCTGGTCGCCTAAAATACTATGGCACTCATCGAGCATCTGACAGAAGGTTGCCCAAGTCTGTTCAGGTTGCCCCGCACGAAATAAGTCCCCGGCCGCAATAGCTTGGTCCCGCCAGGCCATCAAGCGTTGACTCACACCGTGATTTTCTAGAAACTGATACAGCGTAGCCGCCGCCTCAGTATACGTTTTAGCCGCCTTCAATCTGGTAAAGAACGGTGGCAATGTGTCCTTCACAAAATGACGAATAACGTTGATCTGTGCGGTCACTTGTTCGTCATGTGTCGTCTGAACACTATCGTCCCCCGTTGAAAAACGAGTGTACAGCCAATCCTTATCCTGCGTCCAGCGATACTGACCTTCATAGCCATTCTTCAAGACTAGATTTTCGGTTAGTGCTAACGCTCGCCGATAAACGTTTAGATCCAATGGCTCCCCATCATCCCCCACCGGCAAAAGTAATTCAGACTTCAACACCCGAAAAACATCGGCATATCGATAATTCTTTCGCTGCACATCAAACAACGCATTGAGTAATTCGACAAAGGGATGATCGGCCATCTGCACATCAGCATCATCAAAATAAGGAATCTCCTGCGCCTTAAAAATGGGATCAATCACTGTCTGATAAGCATCTAAATGGCGTGCTAAAACTAAGAAATCCTGGTAACGGTACTGGCCACTTGCCACGAGCTGTCGAATTTGGGTCGCCACATGAGAAACTTCCACATAGCGGTTAGCGGCTTGAACGATTTTGACATTCTCCAACACCGCTACGGCGGGCTTGGGTTGAGGAGACAAGGTGTTCGTCTCCTGCCAGAAATGGTCGAGTGCTAGTAAATCCGGTGAAACGCGACGAGTTGCCGCCTGCTGATCAATCAAGACAGGAACATTATCTGCCCGCGCTTCAACGTAAAGTTGATGGTACAACTTAGCTGACTGGAAAAAGAGGGTCGTCGTATCTGGTAACTCCTGCGGATAGCCCTTATCTAAGTTCAGCGCCACTTCAACACTAGCCGAACGCTGAATCAGAACCGCAACTAGCTTACGTTCCTGAGCACTCAACTGTGAAAATCCTTCCAGATAAAAATGGGCGTGGCTTAACTCAACCTTAGTTGCCAAATAGTCGGCTAACTGATTCAGTAAATCGGTATTTTCAACGTATTTCCCCAGCATTTGGGTCTCAAATGCTTCATACAAAATCATCAGATCATGCAGCTTAGCTTGTAAATCGGCATTGGTCGTCGTCAGGTTATCTACGGCGGTCAGGAGGTCGGCAGCCGTGACCTGCCCCACTTTCAATTCGGCTAACTGTGTCGTCAATTGCGTGATAAATCCAGGCCGATCGACCTCACCACGAAAAATCGTCAGCTCATCCGCATGGCTTTGAATGATTTGATAGATCAACATATTCAAGCCAGCCGTTGAAATGCGGGGTAGCTGATAAACGGGTTCGTTTTTCATGAAGAACCAGGCTAATCGCGTAAAAGAAAAGACCTGAACTTGTGTCTGTGCGAATAGTGGTTGCTCTGGTGCTAACCGTTCCTTCAATGCTGTCAGTACATCCACTTCGGTCTCGAATTTAATATGGTTGGGAACCAAATAGTAATATTGATCCGTGGGTATTGCCGTAACTTGTTCTGCCATCGCTGTCACCATAGGCGTTCTGTGGTCCATTCCCGCACTACCCAAAACAAATTGTAAACTCATCAGCCGACCTCCTATTTTTCCTAAAATTCGCTATGTAAGCAGCATTTCAATTTCGGATTACTGCCGTCTAAGGTAATTATATTCTAGCATACTCAATGCCAAAAGCGAACAAATGTTTGCCATAAATTTTCTCATATTTAATAACATTATTCGCATATTTCCTACAAAGCGTGCTACACTTAAAATTAAAATATGGTGAGAAAGTGGGCAGGCTTTTATGAAAGATACTGAACAGGTTCAAATTCTACAGGAACTAGTCGAAATCAACTCTGTTAATGGTAATGAAGCGGCTGTAGCTACTTATATTCAAAAACTTTTTGCCAATCACGGCATCACATCTAAAATCATCCCTTATACGGATGGTCGTAGTAACATTGTCGCTGAAATCGGTGATGCCACCAGCGATAAAGTTCTGGCATTGGCCGGTCATCTGGACACTGTGGCAACGGGCGATGTCGCTGACTGGCAATTCGATCCCTTTTCCGCGCACGTTGAAAATAATCGGCTATACGGTCGTGGCGCTGCCGATATGAAGAGTGGTTTGGCCGGTATGGTCATCACCTTTATTAACTTAGCCGATCAAAAAGTTAAGCTTAACGGGCGACTGCGTTTCATTGGAACGGTTGGTGAAGAAAATGGCGCCATGGGCTCACGTTTGCTCACTGAACAAGGGATTGCTGACGACCTGGATGGGATCATCATCGGCGAGCCGACCGGTGGTAATCTCGTTTACGCACACAACGGGTCTCTGAACTATCATGTTTATTCGCAGGGTCGCGGTGCCCATAGTTCGATGCCTGAAAAAGGAATCAATGCCATCACGAATCTAATCAAATACGTCACAGCCGAAGCAACCGAGTTTGCGGACGCGCCCGTTAGCCCTGAACTTGGGCCCCTGGTCCACAGCGTAACCGTTTTCAACGGTGGGGAACAGGTCAACAGTATTCCTGCCAAGGCTGAACTCCAAGGTAACATCCGGCCAATTCCTGAATTCGATAACGAAGCCGTCATCAAACGACTGAACGAAACGGTCGACAAGCTTAATCAAGAAGCCGATGTTAACCTGACACTGCACGTCGACTACAGTTTTAAACCCGTCATTAGTGCCACTGACTCCGGTTTGGTCAAATTAACCAAGCAAATCGCTGACGATGAATTCGGTCATCCCGTTGAATTGCAAGTCATCCACGGTGCAACCGATGCTTCCGAATACACCAAGTCGGCCAATCAATTTCCAGTGGTCGTCTATGGTGCTGGGGAATGGAACGACGCACATTCACTCAATGAATCCGTTGACCTCGACCTGTTCGCTCACGTTCAACACGTTTATGAACGCTTGACGAAAGAATTCTTAGCCTAAATGTAGTGTCATCAAAAATGAGATCAAAAACTCCGAAGCAGGAATTTTTGACCTCATTTTAGTTTGCAACTCAATCTTTATTTCAAACTATGATCGTTGCCTCACCGTGAATTTTAATTTTGATGTCGTCGCCAATCAATCAAACCTAGCACTGCCGCTAAACCGGCTAATAGTATCCCCCAAACAGTAGTAAACGATGTGGCTTCATCCGTTTGCGGCAAAGTTACTACCGTTGTCGCCGGTGACTTACCATTGACAGGCGACTTTAATTTTTGACCATCTGTAGTAGCCCAAGCCGCCTGACCCTTAGCTATTTTAGCCGCTGATTGCTTAGTCATTTCACGGGCCACTACCTTGGGTTGCTTGGCTACTAACACTGGTTGCTTCAGTTTGTTGTTGTCAGCGACCGGAGTTTTCTGCCCGTCACCGCTATTACCTGGTTTCTCTGGTGACACTGGCGTAACTGGAGTCACTGGTTCGACGGGATTCACTGGCGCGACTGTTTTTTGATAAACGAAAGTTCTCTCCACAGTTGTTCCACTAAAAGTTCCTGTGAGTATCTTTTCGCCCTGAACTGTATATCCAGAAATTGTTGGTGCTGTTAATGTATATGCGGTTCCTGTGGTCCCTACCTGCTGTGTATCCGGTAAGATTGAATGCCCATCAGCATCCACGTAATGGCTAATGACCAACCCATTTTTCGACGGTGACGTCTCTAATTGATGATAGACAAACGTCACTTCCTGCGTGGTCCCATTAAATTTTCCAGTCGCATTTATCGGCTGTGCCGTGAGCATGTAGCCCGCGATACTTGGCGCCGTTAAATGATAGTCCATGCCAGTCGCTTGACTTTGCAATGTATCTTCCATTAAGTATTTACCTGACTCATCAACATAATGGGCAATGACTAACCCATGATCTGCCGTTGTATTTTTCAGCTGATGATAAATGAGCGTGATGTCCGTACCAGCCGTTATATACTGACCCGTTACATCAGGTGTAGCTTTAACTAGGACATAGCCAATCTGCCGAGTTGGTACCTGATACGTCGTCCCAACTGTGCCTACCATCGTCCGCTCATCAGCAATTTTAACACCGGCTTCATTCAAATAATGAATATTCACTTGGCCCAGATGATTAGGATTCGTTTGACCAAATTGATGATAAACAAATGTCGCTTCAGTTGGCGTAAGCACATATTTTCCCGTAACGTTTGTTGGTGTCCCAACTAAAATTGCGTCAGGAATCGATGGTGCCACTAACGTATAGTCCGTGCCCACTTCACCAAATTGATCACCATTCGGCGCAATCTGCTGCCCGCTCTCATTGACGTAATGAACAATCACATGGCCGGTCGCTGACGAAATTACTAAGGTGCCTGGCATTAACTTAACGTCATAATTTTCATTCACTGCTGTCTCGCTCAAAACGGGGGTAACGGTATAAGACCCCACTTCGGTTTGCGACATGGCGTCTAGCTTATACGCCAACTTTTCCGAGTTCACTTCTCCCGTAACCGTCGCCGTAGCTTGGTGCGCTTGGCCATCATACACCGCTTGCTGATTATTAACGGTAATAGTTGCTGGTGCCTTCGTAATTGTGTAAGTCCCATCCTCAACGTTAATATCAGCAAGGGTCGGATTAGCAGCGGCTAACTTTGCCTGGCCAGCTGCGCTCAACGTCACACCATAGGTTCCGGCATTGCGTAAGCCTGTGGTGGTCCGTGAAGTCGGTTGAACGGGAGCCCACATCAAATCTCCGGCTTGCCACCCATTTGCTGGCGCCACTACTTTGCCGTAAACATTAATTTTATAATTAGCTAGGTCTGCTGCCGAAAGCGCCTGCCCATCGTAGACTTTCGTTCCGTCTCCCGTGATCGCCACGGCGTTATTTTCTTGCCAGACATAAGTCTCAGCGGGCCCAACAACGCTGCCATCTGCGGACTCTGATCGCTTGTACATCCCTCTAAGCTGGACATACGAGTAGGAAGCCCCATTAGGTGAATCCACCGTTCCCGTGCCAACAGCTTGCCACTTGCCTGTATACAGCTTAGGGTCGAACCCTTTCATGCTAGAAATTTCAGGCAAAAAGGCATCATCGTCTATTGCACCATAGTAAGTTCCCATCAACGCAGATTGCGGTCCCATAGTAAAGGACCGTAAGTTCGTTCCACCCAAATAATCTATAAAGTACATCTGACCATTCTCATTCATATGAAATCCCGACAAATCTAAGGATGTCAATGCCGCATCCCCTGCAACTAAACGCATCATATGAAAGAATACTTTGCCGTTCGTCTGCCAACAACTAAAGTCTAATTTCTTTACGGAGGACATCCCCGCAAACATATCATCCATGATCAGGACCTGAGAAACATCCCAATGGCTAATGTCCAAGGCGGTCAATGAAGAATCTCCTGAAAAAGTTGCCTCCATGTCACTTACATCGCTGGTGTTCCAGCGGCTGACATCAAGAGTCTCTAACGCTGAGCAGTTGGCAAATGTATGACGAATAGCGTGCACATGGCGAACATCCCAATGACTGACATCCAAAAATTTCAGTTTATTTTGGCCCGCAAACATATACGCAATATCACCACCAAAAGGGCTGTTACCAACATTACTCGTGTTCCAGTGGCTGACATCTAGCGCTTGTAATGATCCAACATCCGTCTTTTCAGTCGTTGAGTTAATAATCGTTTGATTAAACATATAACTCATATTTTTGACCTGACTCGTATCCCAGTGAGAAACATCCAACGTGGTCAGCGACTTGGCCAAATTAAACATATTCTGCATGTCGTCCACTTGACTGGTATTCCATTTGGAAACATCCACTGTAACTAAGCTTTTAGCCGATTCAAACATTCCAAACATATCGGTTACTTTGCTCGTATCCCAGTTCCCAGTATCAACTTCGACCAAGCTATCATCGTCCCCAAACAGCCGCATAAAGTTTGTCGCCTGACTGACATCAAATCGATCTGCGTGCTCAACGTTCACTAAATTATGCAGGCCATAAAATAGATACGAAGAGTTCTTACTAGCCACAACTTTATCATCAAACGAGATGTTCTTGATCTTATCCGCATAAGTCATCCATGGCGTCCGATTTCCATTCGATAGAGTATCTGTAAACGTTCCCGCACCAAAATGTAGGACGCCTGCTTCATCAATATTCCATGCGCTGGTCCCAAAGATACCAGCCATATCCGATGGCGTGGCGGCTGCCGGAATAGCTGAACGACTCAAAGAGACTTGGCACGACTGCATTAGCTGTGCCGAATTTGTGACCTTTCCCCCAGAAACTTGTGGTTTTAGAGCTGAATTTGGCTGCTTCGGTTCAACTGGAGTAAGTGACTCATTAGTCACCTCTGCTGGTGCTTTTTTCGAATCTGCTTTCTCCGTCTCTGTCTTTGTAGGTTCTACAGACACGCCATTTTCTCCTGAAGCCTTTTCCGAAACTACCTTCGGCTCCTGATTTACTGATGGCGTCTCTTGTGCTACTGAATCAGGCCCCTTTTGAGTTTTAGTCGCTGTTGTTTCACTAAGATTATTCTGGTTTCTGGCTTCCGACGATGTGTTTTCGGGCGCGGATATCTGCTGTTCTGAAGTTACAGATTCTTTATTCTGTGCCGACTCATTTGTTGCTGCTGTAGACGTTTCGGCCGGTGCCGTGATGTTTGGTGTTGATGACTTTATTTCAGGGCTTACATCCGCGTGCGCCTTTATCGTTAATCCCAAGCTCCCTAAGCTTAAGCTGGCTAAAGTAACCCCCATGTATACCCAATGACAACCGGATTTATTACCTACCATTCGTTTCATGATACTCCTCCTCAAGAATTCAAAAAGCAAGTTATGTAAGTCATATACGATTTTTAGTATACACGGATTTTTCTCTTATGGTTATAGCCTTCGACGATTAATTGAAAGAACTTTTCTACTCACAAATTTCAACTGCATCAGAGTAAAAATAGCACATAAAAAGACTGGCGTATTTTACCCCAGCCTTTGCATTACTTTATCAATTTTTCGATATTCAGCGCATTCAAACTACTTTCCAGCCGTCCGATAATCACCAGCACCGAAGTATTGTAACCCCGGCAACGCCTGGTAATTCAACAACTGACTGACCGTAACTAATTTATAGCCCTTAGCCTTCAATCGCTTAATAATTGTTGGCACGGCCGCGACTGACTGTGCGTGGATGTCATGCATCAGCACAATGTCGCCGCCATGCGTATCTTTCATAACCTCACTAATATCTTTAGTCGTATTCAAGTAAGACCAATCACGTGAATCCACTGACCAACGAATGATTGGCTGTTCGATTGCGCGGCCCTCGGCTGCCGTGATATTCCCGTACGGCGGGCGTACATACTGTGGCAACGTCCCGGTTGCTTGGAAGATAGCCCGGTTCGTTCGCGTAATCTGGCTGACCGTCTGTGCCGTACCAATTGTGTTAAAGTCCGGATGATTCCATGAATGGTTGCCTAACTCATTTCCACCAGCCAACACGGCTCGAGAAATTTTTGGATAGCGACTGACACTCTGACCAACCTCAAAGAACGTTGCGTGGACTTTGTACTTTTTCAGTGTCTTCAGTAACTTCGGCGTCAATGTCGGATCCGGCCCATCATCGAACGTCAACGCCACCATCTTATTCGTCTTTACACTAGTTGTTCGATTAGCCTTAGGCAAGTAACGATTTAATATCTTTCCTTGCAGCTGTGTGTATGGAATCGTAATCTGCTTGACCTTGAAGCTGTTTGCCAATAAATTCATCCGCAGCCCGGTAGCTGTCAAGGTCGCCTTTTTCGTCATGTGCTTAGGTAATTTTACCTTGTAGACCGCCGCAACCTTGCTGCTCTTCGACTTGGTCTGCTTTAAGATTTGCTCACGCGCAGCCTGCCGAATAGCAGCCAATCGATTCGTATTCTTATTGGTCAATTGCCCAAATGTGACCGTTTTATTGGTCGCCTTAGCTTGCGCGGACACACCACCAACCATTAGGATTCCCATCATAACAGCTAAACCAATTAATAACAGATGTTTCTTTTTCATAAAAGTCCCTCCTCAAAAAACTCCCCTAACGATTATCCTTAGTTTATCAGTATCTCTGAGCTAACGGTTGCCAAACGGCCCATGCTACTATAATTATTTAAATTTAATGGCTGATTCTAGCTACCCCGAGTTGACCTAAACGACGTATTCCTGAATTTTACCCCCTTGCATTTTCTAAGGCCTTCCCGTAAGCTGTCCTTAATCGCAAAAAGCAAACAAGTGTTCTTACCCCATGTAAAAAAAGATGCTTACCGCAGCAAGCACCTAATCAGTTCCATCATCTGGCGGATTAACTGCCTGCTGATTTTCCTTTAAAACTTCATTTGTATAATGTTCGAGATCCTTCAAGACTTCGGCATCATCGTTCTGCTGCTGTGCTGCCATGTTCTCTGCAACGGCCCAACGTGCCAATGTATCCGTGATTGGGACGATATCTTGAATGATTTCCATCTCTGAATCTGTTTCATGCTGCTCTTGGATTGCCCGAAAACTTTCAATGTCCGTAATTAAACGTAAAACTTTTCCAGATTCCTTTTCAGTTGATTGGAAAATAACGAAGTGGGCGCGTTGATTGGCTTCACCCATCCGCTCCCGGATTGCTTGTAGTTGTTGATCGTCTATTTCTAATGCCAATGCCTTCACCTCACTGCGTCTATTCTAACAAACAATTCCCTCAGCTACGCAACATTTCGTCAGGTTTTGCGAAAGATTTAGCAAACAGCTAGTGATTGGTAATCTGCACCACCATTTTTCAGTAAATCGACTGCTACTTGGGCCACGGTTGCTTGCGAAACAGTTCCGGCTGGCACGGGCTCCCCCTCTTTAATAATCTGGGGATCTTGAGCTACTTCTGTCGTTAGCGTCACCGGCCGTAAAATGGTATATGGAAACTCGGCCTCATCGACTAATTTAGCCGCATATCGTTGTTGATTCAAATACTCTTTAACGTCAGTAATTCCCGGATAGACGAGTTCTCCAGTAACTTCATGGTCTACCCCCGCCGTACTCAACATCACAAAACGAGTCAGCCTTAACTGATTATGGTACTGTGCATCAAATAATGCTTCAAAATCAAGATCAACATCCATCCCTTCCAGTGCAGAGAAAATAATCGGTGCATCCTGTAGGGCATCCACGTATGTCGCCTCCTTGGTCAGGTCACCGCTAAACTCTACAACGGAACTTGCCAAAGCAGCAGGTAAGTCATCCGTAGCCTCGTGTAAAACACGGACAGTGCCTGCCTGTTGGTCGACAAGTTGCTGGGCCACTAGTTGTCCTAGTGATGTCGCTCCCAAGATTAAATAGGTTGTCATGATCTTCGCTCCTTTTTCTTTGCTTCCCAGTTTACCAGAAACCACGACTGACCGGTACTTTCTGGACAAACTCGTTTGGGATTAACATTAAATTCGGTATAATAAATGTGTATTTGAATTCGGTTTCATATAATTAGGAGGGTACTCAATGTCACATGAAATGGTAACAATTGGCAAGACGGACGTGCAGACTACACCACTCGGTCTTGGAACCAACGCTGTCGGCGGTTATAACCTCTTCCCTAATTTAAAGGATGAGGATGGCTTAAATCTAGTCAAATCAGGGCTCAATCATGGCATTCAATTGCTAGATACCGCCTTTGTTTACGGTCTCGGCCACTCTGAAGAGTTAGTTGGTCAAGCCATGCATGACTTCAATCGCCATAGCTTTACGCTCGCTACTAAAGGTGCACAAGACTTCTCAACTGGTGAACAGGTGATTTCCAACGACCCTGATTTTTTGACACAACAGGTTGAAGCCAGCCTGAAACGATTAAATACCGATTATCTTGACATTTACTACATTCATTTTCCAGACAAACAAACGCCAAAAGCAGAAGCCGTTGGCGCCCTTCAACGCTTGCGCGAACAGGGTAAGATCCGGGCAATTGGTCTGTCCAACTTTAGCTTGGATCAAGTCAAGGAAGCCAACGCAGATGGCTATGTCGACGTTGTAGAAGACGAATTCAGCCTCCTACACCGAGACCACGAAACCGACCTAATGCCTTACTTGAAAGATCATCAGATTAGCTTTGTACCGTACTTCCCATTGGCTTCTGGCTTATTAACTGGTAAGTATGACCAGACCGTCTCCTTCCCAGCCGATGATATCCGTAGTCAAATCAGTGACTTCCAAGAACCACGCTATAGCCTTGCCTTAAAGGCAATCGACCAGGTTCGGCCAATTGCCACAGCTCATCAAGCAACTGTCGCTCAAACTATTCTGGCTTGGTACATGCAAAACCCATTAGTCAGCGTTGTCATTCCTGGTGCTAAACGTGCCAGTCAAGTTGAAGCCAATTCCCAATCCCTGGAGGTCACACTGAGTTCTGCTGAATATCAGACCATCGACAATGCCTTTGCCGGCTTTAAAACTAGTTCTAATGGTAAGTCGCTTGCTGATCCCGACTAAGTTCCGTTCATTTTCAAATCAGCTTAAAGCTCGAGCATGGCCCGAGCTTTTTTGCACCAAAAAACGCCCACCGTTAAGCGGACGTTCAACTAGAACTGCTAACCATCTGTAGTCATTCTAGAAAGTTATTTTCTATTCTGCAGCATCTTCTTGTGCCTGTGCCTGCCGTTCAGCAAGTTCTTCGGTCACAATTGGTTCGTGACGTTCCCACTTACGGTAAACGACCATAATAATCAAACTAATCGCGTAAATAATAACTGGAATCCAGATAAACGTAAAACTAATGGAACTCATGCTGGCAGCCGATTGCGTTGCCTTGGCTGCTGAGAAGCCAAACGCCGCCATGATCTTTGCGGCAATGAAGGAACCGAAACCGGATCCCATCTGAATACAGAAGGAAGCTCCCATCGCCGTTAGTAACCCGTTGGCTCGAACACCACTCTTCCACTCACCAAAGTCGACCGTATCTCCGACCATGGCGAAGAACATGGTACAAGCGGATCCGGAACCAATACAAGCCAGGATCCAACCGATTAAAGCAGAGGTGACGTTGCCACCAGCTAAGCCCATCCAAATTTGACCGACCATTGTCATCGCCAGCATGAAGACCGTTGTGCCCCATTTATGCATAAACTTAACGAAGAATGGTACCGAAGCCATCCCGATGATTTGAATGATCGAGAACCCATTGAAGAATGAAATTAGGCCCTTATCATCTAAATTATACTGGAAATAATAAGGTAAGGCCGCGTTTCTAGCGGAATAGGCCGTCCAGTAAATCAGGTTCGCCGCCACAATTAAAATCCATGGCCAGTTTCCCTTGGTTGCCTTTAGACTTTCCTTGATCGTAACGATCTCATCATTTTCAATGTTCTTCTCCCGCATATCCAAGAACCCAATCATCAGGAGAATAAAACCAATCACGGCATAAATTCCGACGGCAATCGACCAGCCACGTTGCTCGTTCCCGTGACCTACGGCGCTTGCCAAGGGCATGATGAACGTCACGGCAAAGAAATTCCCAACGTTCCCTAAAACCAGCCGGATCGAGTTGGCGGACATCCGGTCATCCGAGTTAGAGGTTAGATTCGGCAGTACTGACGTAATTGGCGTCGACATGGCCGTGTAAGCTAATTCGGCCAAAATATACATCCCACCAGAATAGACAATTTTAGCTGTCCCACTGATATCTGGCGTCGTAAACAGCAACCAAATGAAGATTGTAAATGGCAATGCCATCCATAAGAACCATGGCCGACTCTTCCCATATTTACTGTGCGTGTGGTCAACCAAGACCCCCATCACAGGAGCCCCAATGGCATCGATAAACCGTCCCAACAGTAGTAGCGAACCCGCTGTACCCACGCCTAAACCAAAGACGTTGGTGAAGAAGTACAGCATATATGACCCGACGATACAGTAAAGTAAGTTACCAGCCATATCCGTAAAACCATACGTAATCTTACGGTGGAATGGTAGCCGGTCATTTTTAAGTAGGGCTTGGGCCGCCGCGACATTATGATCCGATTGTCCCGCGTTCGAACTCATCACTTAACTCCTCGCTTTCTATTTTGTCCGTTGCTTACCATCACGCGATAAGCTAGCGTAAATTAATAGTAATAAAACGGCGACACCGGTGATTGTCCACAGATTGTTTTCGATATGCTGGTCCGCAACTTGCCATGCAATATAAATTAGAATCAATTGTAAGCCCCAAGAGATCAGGGACTGACCCGCAAACATCTTAGAAAGTATTTTCACGATCATCGCCTCCTACATAATTACTTGGTAATTGCTGTGAATGCCGGTGCTAAATCGGCTTGGGCCGTCTGTCGAACGAATACTGGCAGCTGGTCTAGCGGTGTTTTAACCGTAATCCGTTGGCCACCCGTATAGGATTCATTCGTATAAACGTTGACCCAGGTCGTTCCCGCTGGCAAGTAGACATCCCGTTGCTTGGACCCTTCAAATAAGACTGGAGCAACCAAGATATCTGAGCCAAACATGTACTGATTTTCAACATCCCAAGCAGCCTTATCTGCACTGAAATCATAGAATAGTGGGCGAATAACCGGCGTGCCTTTCTCATGAGCAGCCTTCATTTGAACCCGAATATAGTCTTTGAGATTTTCACGTAGGTTCAGGTATTTCCGCATGATACCGTAGACTTTGTCCCCATAGGCCCAAGGTTCAGTGGCGCCACCAGAAGGCATCTTGCCGCCGCCAACATCACTCAAGGGTTCAGTATGTGGTTCTCTGTCACCGTGCATCCGCATAACAGGACAGAACGTGGCAAACTCAAACCACCGGGTAACTAGCTCACGGAAACTCTCATTATCATCTACGCCACCATGGAAGCCACCGATATCCGTAGTCCACCATGGAATCCCAGCAATTGCCATGTTCAGCCCAATTGCTAGTTGGTTCCGCAAAGATTGGAAACTAGAATCAATGTCACCAGACCAGACGAGGGCCCCGTACTTTTGGCTACCAGCCCAAGCACACCGAACCAGGTTAATCACTTGCTTGTTACCTTCCTCTGTTTGTCCATCGTAAATTGCTTTGGAGTAGGCCACGGGGTAGGTATTACCGATTTGGAGATTGGTTCCATTGTGGTAACGATAGTTGTCGAAATCGTAGACCGTGTATTCAGGTTCGGCTTCGTCCAGCCAGAACAGGTCGACCCCTTTATCGGCATAGTTCTTCTTCAATAGCTGCCACAGATATGTCTGTGCATCAGGATTCGTGAAATCAACAAACCCATTATTTCCTAAGAAATCCATCGTAATTGGTACGCCGCGTTCGGTCTGAACCAAGTAGCCCTGTTCTTTCATTTCTTGATAGTGTGAACTCGTCTGATCAACCGTTGGCCATACGGAAACCATGAGCTTGATTCCCATTTCATGTAGCTCTTTAATCATTTTTTCTGGATCTGGCCAGTAGGTCTTATCAAATGTATATTCGCCGGATTTTGGCCAATGGAAGTAGTCAATAACAATGACACTAATTGGCAAGTTGCGGTCCTTAAACTCATGGGCAGCCGCTAATAACTCTTCTTGTGTCCGGTAACGCAGTTTGCATTGCCAATACCCCATCGCATAGTCGGGCATCATGGGCACTTTCCCCGTAACAGCCGCGTATTGTTCCTCGATGGCACTTGGCGTATCGCCACAGGTTATCCAGTAGTCCATTTCCTTGGTCGATAGGGCATGCCATTCCGTCAAATTCTTAGCGAAACTAACATCACCAATCGCCGGGTTATTCCACAACATACCGTAGCCTTTACTTGAAAGGACAAATGGCACACTAGCCTGCGAATTCCGATGAGCCAATTCCAACTTAGCATTCTTCAGATTCAAGAAATCTTGTTGGTACTGCCCCATTCCAAATAACTTTTCATCAGCGACCGCATCAAAGCGGACCTTCAACTCGAAATCACCGCCCGGAATGGCTTTAAACTCTCTGGAATCAATATTCAAGGCGCTGTTAAAATGGTTGACCTTTTCATCATTTTCGCCCGCGGACATATCATCGATTCGATTCCGTTGATAGCCCTTTAAGAGCAACTCGCCCTTTTGGTTATAGAAATTAAGGTTCTTGAAGGCATCAATTTTCGCCGTCAATTTTCCATTAGTGATCTGTCCCGTATGGTGACCTTCATCGACCGTCACCACGGCGTTGCCTGTGGCTACTTTTTCTGTGAGGGCATTATTTCTACCGGTATATTCGGCGTACTTGCTACTACGAACCCGGAGACTGTTTTCGCCCCAAGCCTGAACCTCGAGTAGTTCACTCGCGTTACGTAAGTATAGGCGGTTATTATCTTCATAAATCATCGTCATAACTCCTTTCAAGTGGTTTCCATCAATCAGAACATTTTGTATACCATTGAAAACAAATCAATTAGCACGCTATGTAACCGGTAAGCGTTTACAATTACGATGATAGTGCTTTACTGCTGATTCAAAAACTAATAAAATGACAACAAGGGTATACAAATCAAAACTGGAGGTGCACTTAAAGATGAATAAGGTGTACAAATTTTCATTAGTGGAACCCGTTCACTTTTTTAAGGCCGGTCAGTACTTCGCTGAGGCGGGGTGGCGGCATAAAAACATCATCAATGATGGCGATTATGAGCTCTTTATCATGCTTAAGGGCGCAGCTTATATTCAGATTGGTCATACCCAATACACGCTAAATGACCACGATTGTCTCCTAATTCCACCGCACATCCGGCATATCGGCTTTCAAGGCTCACCCGCTGACACGGTCTATTACTGGATGCACTTTTTTCCCAGCAGCCCCGTCACGACCAGCTACGTGACCGATGAAATTCATCATCCTACTAACCCGGCGGCCGTGAATTTGCCCCAACAGTTCAACGTCAAAAACTTTGGTCGGCTAACTCTACTAATTCGGCAAATGTTAGATAGCGATAACGACGAGACTGCCGCGCCACTCGCAACCAACTTCTTTATCTCAAGCATTCTGATTGAGCTCTCTCACCAATTCATGACGGCAATCAACCAAGAGCAGGGCTACACGTCACGGTTCGAAATGATCAAGAACTGGATTCGTATCCACAGTCACGAAAAATTAACAGTCGAACGGGTGGCCACCGAATTCAAGATGACCCCGGTCTATTTGACGAAGCTCTTTCGCGAGTACGAAAAAATGACCACGATTCACTTCATAAATTTAACGAAAATCAAGCAGGCCGAGGAACTCCTATTAACAACGGACTTATCGGTCAAAGAGATTGCCTACGAACTTAGCTTTGAAAACGAAAAATACTTTTTACGCGTCTTCAAACAAGTTTCTTCACTGACACCAACCACGTACCGTGATGCCTATGCCAAAACTTATTTGAACAATGTCGAAGTCGATCCCACAATTCCCCTCCCCGAGGATCGGGATAACCAGCAACCGCCTGTGGACTAAACCGAATAAACACGTTATGTCGCACTAGCTTTTTAAAGTCGAGAATTATCTCGGCTTTTTTATTAACGACGAAAGCGATTACTTTCGCGTAATCTTCCCGGTTTAGCCATTTATTAGTAAATCGCGAACTTTATTTTTATAATTTTATTTGTATTTCGTGATTGAATTCATTTTTCAAACATGTTAAGCTCTATAAGTATTGTTTTAACGAATAAACACGAACTATGTCGGTAAATGTTCGTGTTTTAATAAATAATGGTTGAGGAGCGCACACAATGCAAAAAATTGCGAACTATTTTCATTTTGAAGAACTAGGAACGACCTATAAAACGGAGATTTTAGCCGGGCTGACCACGTTCGTCTCCATGGCATACATTCTGTTCGTGAACCCCCAAGTATTGGGTGCTTCTGGCATTAGCCAGGGAGCCGTCTTCACCGCTACAGCATTTGCATCGGCCTTCGGTTGTTTCCTAATGGGTATCCTGGCCAACTACCCCATCGCCATCTCTGCGAGTCTCGGAATCAACGCCTTCTTCGCCTATTCCGTCGTTATCGGCATGAAGGTTCCTTGGCAGACCGCACTGGCCGGTGTCTTTGTCGCTTCGATTCTCTTCATGATTTTAACGGCTTTCAAGCTACGGGAAATGGTCGTTGATGCGATTCCACGAGATCTCAAAATGGCGATCAGCGCCGGGATTGGTTTGTTTATTGCCTTTATTGGTCTGAGTCAAGGTGGCTTAGTCACCGCCGACAAATCTACCATCGTTAGCCTAGGATCCTTGCAGGTTGGGAGCACGTGGCTGACCATCTTTGGCCTACTTGTGACCATTATCCTAATGAGTGCCCGGATTCCCGGGGCCATCTTTATCGGGATGGTCGCCAACTCTATTTTGGGCTTGATCACCGGTTTGATTCCAATGCCCGCACATATCATCTCAGCCGTTCCTAGTATTAGTTCAACGTTTATGGTTGGTTTAACCCATGTTGGTGACATCAACACCCTACAATTGGCAGTCGTCGTTTTAACCTTCCTATTGGTCACCTTCTTTGATACGACCGGTACCTTGGTTGGGTTGGCCGAACAAGCCGGTTTGGTCAAAAACAACAAGCTGCCACGAATCGGTAAAGCCTTAATGGCCGACTCCAGCACAATGGTCGTAGGTTCCTTACTTGGGACCTCACCAATGGGTGCCTTCGTTGAATCCTCAGCTGGTATCGCCGTGGGTGGTCGGACTGGCTTTACCGCCATTGTGACCGGTATCTTGTTTATCTTTGGCGCTTTCTTCTCCCCATTGCTCGCCGTTGTGACCAACCAAGTCACTGCACCCGCACTGATCATCGTGGGTGTCTTGATGGCCCAATCTCTCAAGAACATTCACTGGGAAAAATTCGAAGTCGCCGCACCAGCCTTCTTGATTGTCGTTGGCATGCCCCTGACCTACAGTATTTCCGATGGGATTGCTTTAGGCTTCATCACCTACCCGCTGACCATGTTGGCTGCCAAACGTGGCAAGGAAGTTGGGCCGATGATGTACGGTTTAGCCGTCGTCTTCATCCTCTTCCTGTGGATCTTGAATGCCGCTTAATCTTTTAAACAAAAAAACTCCTCACCACATCGTTATTGATGGCGTGAGGAGTTTTTTTATTATCCATGCGATGATAGCGCCAACCAAACACCTTAGTCAGCAACCATGCCACCGCGGTAATCTCCTTCCTTTATAACCCGGGTTAATTCATCTCCCATCGTTCTTTGCGAGGATATCAGACATCCCAAAAGGAGCAGCGAACCGTTATCTCAACGACTCGCTGCTCCTTTTTTAATTTCAATTCAACTTAACCCGGGTTATAACCAGGTTCCTAAGGCAAACAACAGTGGATAAGCAATGAAGAATAGTGATGCACTCTTCACCGTTGTCATAAACGTCTTTTGTTTGTCCTGAACCGCGAAGAACGGCCGCATACCCCGCCACATGATTGGCAACAAGATTACTGACAATGCCGTCCATGACGGCGCTATGCCCAGAACCACATTAACCAGTGGCCAGCAACTCCCAATCATCAGGAACGCTTGAATCAATTTGACCGACCCAGCTTGGCCCAAGTAATACGCCAGCGTATAGCGGTGATTAGCAATGTCTTCCTCGCGGTCAGCCGTATCATTGGCCATCTGTAACGTGAAGAAAATCAGCGTTAGCGGCAAACACAACAAGAAGGTCGTCCCAACGATTTCCCATGTTAGCGGCCGCTGACCGTAAATCGACACGTAGACGCAGGTCAACTGAATCAGAAAAGCAATCGCTAAGGCCACAATTGCTGCCGAGAACGGCGTTGCGTTAATTGGCCGTGGCCCAGCCGTATAGAAGATACCGATCGCATAACCGATTGCGCCAAAGACTGCCACTGGCCAGCCCGTCCGTAAGACTAAAATAATGCCCGGAATGGCAGCTAATGCGTACAACCCCCACGCTAAACCAGCCACCCCACCGACTGGCAAGGATAGTCGGCCAACCGGATTCGTTTGCAAGGCGTACCCTTCACGGTCGTGGGCGTGCTGGTAATCATAGTAGTTATCCGCCACATTGACCGCCAAATCAAAAATAAAGACGACCAATAAACACAGTCCCACATTCAACCAGTTCACCGTACCCGCATAGTACTGGGCGATGGCGGCGCCCAAGACAAACCACATCACGTTCAGCGGCGCCGTATAGATTTCCGTCAATTCATAAAAGACCGGCCATGTCAGCCAACGTTGTTGTTCCATCATGATCTCTCCCCAAAATTGTTTTGTGCAGGTCTAGTGTAGCAAACTTCCCCATAACGAATGGCTTTAACGACCTTGAAATTTTCTCATTCTTACGTAACCGAATTGGTTCTAGATGTAATCATTTTAGCGCTTTATTTGTCCTACTCTACTGCTATCATAGAATTATTCAGCAAGTGCCACGAATCAGCAACACCTATTCTTTCAAAGGAGTCCGCTCAACATGCGAAAAAATGATAATCGTTTCCGAGAACAACTCAAAAGTTCCTTCGAGTCAACGCAGCTATTTTTCGCTGTCTGCGTAATTGTCTCCTTTATCGTCAAGGGGAGTATAGATCTTTTCACCACGGGACACTACTTTTTTCTCAACTATCTCTGGTTTACCCTTAGCGGCTGTGCCCTCTACTTTATTGGTGACGTTATTTTGATGGGCGGCTACAACCATTTCAAACAGAAAAATCGACACAATAAAGGGCTGTGACCACCGTCGCAACCCTTTTTGCTTGCCTTCAAATAAATCAATGCTTTCGCCAGCGTGCCAAGCCTGCACTTCCCAGCAGGCCAAGCACACCAAAACCAGTTAACCAGCTTCCCACTAGGAGTCCCGGGGTCTGATACGTCAGTTGGATTCGATGCTTTCCGGTCACTAATTTAGCGCCTACAAAGCCATCGTTTACCACTTGCGTCTTAACCGCTCGGCCATCGACCTTTAGCCGCCACCCCGTTGAATACGGAATAGACGTGGTCAACACGCTCGGTTGTGTCGTCGTCAACGTCCCCGTCACCCGATTATCGCTCACGCGTGCTCGTTGCAGGCCGCGACTTTGGACCGCATGAACCTGCCGATCGTAGGCTTTATTAAATGGCATCGCAATCAGTTTGGCCGACTTAAAACTAATTTGGTGCGTCGCGTTAAACGTCACACTGACCGTATCGCGTTCCTGTGCCGAATAACCCAGGTTCAGCAGCGCACTCGACTTCGGTTCGTAATCAGACAAGTTATCGACTCCAAATTGGGAGAACGTCTTGGTCTGGTTACGCGTCTTGACCGTCAGCCAGTAATCGCCCAAATCCGGGTTCAGCACCGCCGACCGCCACGTGTTCAGCTTCGTCAGTGACGACAGCGGCGTGCCCCCCAGCACACTATTATTGGCCTGCGCCGTCTGTTTATCCTGTGTTGTCAGTCGCTGAGCCTTAATGCCATCAAGTTTCAAATACAATTCCGTTCCCTGCGCCTGTCGTGGCCGTTTCAGCGTCAATGTATAGCTAATGGGATTGCCCAATGCATCGCTCGTCAGCTGACGTAACCCCTGCTGATTGGCCCGCGTCGTCTGCTTCACGATTCGTTGGTTCGTCGCGAGCACCCGTTGTAATGCGGCCTTATTGCGGTCTAACGCCACCATTGGGCCATACTGCCGAACATCTTGGTCACTGATCAGACCATTCTTATCGACCGTCAGCTTAGGCGCCTTGACCGTACTGCCGTAATTTTCCACTTGCTTCTGCGACAGCCCCTTTTGTTGCCCGGTCACTACCTGTTGCAGCCGATACTGGATGACTTTATTGGTGCTGTCGACCACCGGAATCGTATCGGCCGTTACCGTGTAAGGCACCGTGCGTTTCGGCGACTGGTAGCTCGCCCGCTTAACATCAGTTGGTGTCGTGGTGACGGCCATTTGAGTCAGGCTCCGCTCGCGGTCAACGGCACCCAACTGCCGCCAAGTTGCCCGCGACATCGCCGTTGGTTGCGTATAGACCAACGGAAAGTTCAGCGTCGTCGTCAACACCTGCGTCCCCGTGCCATTGGACAACCCGTAGACTGGTTCTTCCGGATACACCCGTTTCCCGGCACGATAACCATACGGTAGGGCCGCGTGATTAGTGACCTGATCTTCACGCGCAAAAATTGTTTTAACTCCCAACAGATTGTCCATTGCGGTGCGGTTGTCAGCTTGACCTAGCGGCGCATTCATCGCTACCTGTGCGTTTTGCAGGTCCCGATTAAACTGGCCCACGTAACCATTTTGCACCGAAAAGTAAGACATGATGCCGTTCAAGCCGTGACTCATGGTCATGTTGTTGCCGACCGTTCGCAGGAGGTTAAAATTGTAGGCCGTATTGACTCGTGAAAAGGTCGCCTGGTGTTGGACCGCCGTTTGCGCGCCGTCAAAGTAGTCTTGAATGTAGCGTGTCGCGTCACCTTGGCGCAGCTGATCGGTGGCTTGCGACCCCATATTCGGATCGTAATATCCCCACGCGTTGTTAACCAGGTTGGCGCCCACGACCACACTAAGAAGCGTTAACGTCGTACGGACCGTCCACTGGGCGCTACCGAGAATCACCACCGTCGTTGCTAAGAACACGCCGTACGTGACCAAATCACGCTCCGGATTGCTGAAAATAAACCCATTGCAGGCGTAAACGACCAACAAGAGGCCAATGGCACTACCCGCTAACCAGTAGCGGTCGCGCTTAGTTAACCCTTTTAAATGGTCACCCAATACCATCGTGGCCAGGCCAAATGGCACCGCTGCCAGCAACAACCACCGGTTAGATGGCGTCGACAACACGTTGAAAAACGCCGCGACCGCCGGGAACAACAACCCAACTGCCATCAGCATTAGTGTCGCTGCCAACGGCCGATTTTCCCGCCAATGTCGTAGCACGTAAACGCAACCGAAGAACGTGACGCCGCTCATGCCAAAGACGGCCCAGTAAGTGGGTTCGCTCCCGGTCGTCAGCACGGCATTCGCTAATTTTAAATAATAGCTGCCCGGATACAACCACAGGCCATTGGCGAAAATGGTGCCGACCCGCGTTGACTTCAACATCATCAGTAACGATGGCAGCAGTAGGACACCGGATACCAAGATACCGCTGACCGCCGCCAGCAGGAATCGGCGTAGCGCAACGGGCCATTTAATCGCCAATCGACCTTGTTGCTGCAGGCTCCAGAACCGAATCGCCGCGTAAATCAGACTGCCTAATCCTAATATGTAAGCAAAGTAAAAGTTACTCAGAATCGCCAGACCGGTCACCCAGCCCAGCAGTTGCCACCCGTGGCCGCGCAAGATTCGGTCAATTCCTACTAATAATAAGGGAAACCAAATCATCGGTAGCAAGAAGAACGGGTGATGCACGCCAATCATCAGCGAATAGCCGGTAAAAGCGTACGTCACGGCGCCCAGTAGCTGGCTTCCCGGACGAAAAGCATAGCGGTGCGCCAACGCCAAAAACGCCAGTCCCGTCGCGTACAGCCGCAGAACGATAAAGACGCCATACCCAGTCTCCATCATCCGGACTGGGAACAGCGCGAGGACGTAGGCAAACGGGTCCCCCAACACGTAGTAGGCAAGTGTGGTCAACTTGTCGGCCCCCAAGCCAAATGTCCACGACCAGCCCGTGACCCCAGCCAGACCGGACTTAGCCAGTAACCGATGCAGCTCCAACATCACCGGATAGTGTTGCGTGACCCCATCCATATTCCAAATCAGCGTTCGATTCGCCAGGCCAAACACGCCAAAGCTCAACGCTGCGATCACCGCAAAGGCTAGGGTATATAACATCCATAACGGCCAGCGGCGGTGTGCGATTTCCATGATTATTTCCCCCATTAGTGACGCGCAATTGGTCTTGAGACCAT
Source organism: Levilactobacillus andaensis (assembly GCF_016861695.1). Taxonomy (GTDB): domain Bacteria; phylum Bacillota; class Bacilli; order Lactobacillales; family Lactobacillaceae; genus Levilactobacillus; species Levilactobacillus andaensis. The sequence continues at coordinate 43,574 of NZ_BOLP01000007.1, forward strand.
CTGTTACTCAATTTACCGGGCGACAAGGGTTGTGTCAATGATTCTAGCCAGACTATACGTAAAAATAATGTTCCACGTGAAACATAGTTGTTTTTGTGGACATTAAAAGCGAGGGTCGTCGTGATTGGCGACCCTCGCTTCGTTTACTTTTTATGGGCAACGTTGCTGAAACGTGTTATCCAGGGCAGCCTGCTCCGCTTAACCCCACTAGGCTACGAATCCAAGCCCAGGATTCCTAACCTAGTGACGTTAATGCTCGCTGGCTAACCGCCCTGGTTAACACTCTTTTCTCTAAAATGCGCCTCCACCCGATCCGCCACCAAAACCGCCAGAACTGCCGCCGGAGAATCCACCGGAACTACCAGAACTGGAACTGGCTGCCGTGGACGTTTGAATGGCGCTGGAGATGCTGTCATTAAGTGCGCTGCCAATCGATCCACTAAAGTCGGTTGAATAGAAAATTGGGTAGAAGACCACAAAACTATCGTTCAATGCATCCGCACTGAAGTCGACCGCCAGCTTATTGGCGACCTTTTGGGCCAGACCAAACGCCGCGGCGTAAGGCAGGATCTGTTCCCAAAGAATCAGGTCCCCTACTTCGGCCGTGTTGAAGTGACCGATATCCTTGAGCATTCGCCGGAAACCACCGACTTCATTGACTTGAATCAGGCCAGCTTCGTTGTTGCGGTCGGCATGTTGGTAAAATCGTACCGTGTAGACCCACAACGCAACCATTGCCAGTAGACCCACGATGGTCGTGGCTACGCTCACTGTCCGATTCAACGTCCACCCGACCCCAATCGCAATACTGGTCAGTGCCGTCAGTCCCACGGTTCCGAGCATCGTTCGTTGCCGCAATTTTACATTATCCGCATCCTGATACGGTTCAGCTAGTTCATCGACCTGCCCCTGCCACGTATGGAACCATTTGCTCAATCGGCCCTTCTTGTCCCGCTTCCCGTACTTCTTCAGGTCAAGCAGGGTAAAGCTATCATCCTTGGCGACCTTCATAAAGCATTTTTGGAGGAAGTAGTTGGAAACGGTCGGCACGAGCTTGGTCAACTTCAACGTCTGATGACGCCCGTCCTTGACCGGTTCCATCGCAATTTCATGATTACTGACGGCCAGGAGGATTTCACCAGACAGGGCATCGGTATTGGGCGATTTAAAATCGACCAGCGATTCCGCCAATGCCGGTGGCACGCTGGGCACATCAAAGAAGTGATTGGCCGGGATAGGATGCGGGTAACGATTGGCTGGATGCCGCCACAGCCACCACCAGAAACCTAAGCCCAAGATAACAATAACGCCGACAAACGCGAGGAAGCCGCCATAAGCTCGCTGTTTCTTCTGTTTCCGCTCAGCATTGGCCTGTTCCGCTAGATTAGCCTCTTGCTTTTGGACAGCCGCCTTACGTTTTTCATCTTTGACGTTTGGATTTGCCGCCGTCACACTGGTTGGAAATAACAGGTGACTTTCAACAAACGATCCGGACGGGTTCTCAGCGAGAGTCATCGTCACGCGGCCCTGCGTCTTATCGACTTTTGTATAGCCGGACAAAGAGCCGTGGGTCCATGCCTGAAGCTGCTTCACCTGTGTTGCCGGCAATTGGATGACCACCTTGACGTTCTCCAAATCAACGTCCCAGTTAGACCCAATCACCCGCCAATTTAATTCGGCCGTGTCCCGATAATTGGTGATGACCCCTTGTAAATGGTAGTGGTAAACGACCTTCAGCTTGTCCCCATCACTTGCACCGTGATAGAGCTTTACCTTCGCATTCTGCCCGGCATAATTGACTTGATACGTATTGTCCGTGTGGGCAGTCGACTGCCGTGCCGTGGTCAATTTTCCGCCGTTAAAGGCCGTTGCCACGCTGGTCAATTTGCCACCCTTGATGCCGCGCAGGTCCTGATTGTTATAAACGCCATGATAGTCATCGTCAAACCTGTAAGTCATGGTCTGCGTGACGTTGGCATCCCCATTCTTTAGCACTGTGACGTGCACCTGATACGGATCGATCGTATAGTCCGCAGCGGCCACTACGGGCTGGCTAAGCGCGACGGTCATCATCAGCGTCAGTAGGCTTAGAAGACCTAATAACATCCCTCTATGCTTCATTCCGAATCCCCTACTTCCCCGTAATTTACATTCAGTGTATCACAGCGCGAAGCCCGGCCCAAGATGAAGTTGACGGCGCTAACTGACTAATGATGGGGTGAAACGATTGTCGAAGCTTTCGATTGCTTTTGCCTGGTGGCTTCTCTAGTATAGAGACTACCCCCAGAAAGTGTCGCCAGACAACCGATTCATTTTTTCACTCAAACCCGTGTGCCAACCAAAAATTTGACCAAACCAAAAGGACCCCCATCTCTGGAGGTCCTCACACATACATACTAGTCTGCCGTTAGCGTCGGTGCAGCTGACCGACCGGAGATTTCCGGCCTCAATCCGGCCACGCTGCTGGGCCAATCACCTTTAGCGCCACCATCATACACCCGGCGGTGGGGTGTGCCAATCATTTTGCACACGATAGTTAAACGCTAGCTAATCGACAATTTCACTACTTAATCTGGTAATTCTTGGTAGTCGAAGTGGTCAAACGTTGCAACTTGTTCGTAACCGGCGTAGTCGACCGCTGCAAGGCCAACGAAGGCGCCAGTGAAGAAGCCACCGGATGTTTGAAGAACGTAGTCATCGGACAAGATGGCTGCATCCAGTTCTACTGGGACAGTTTCCCAAGTCTTGCCATCAAAGGAGTACTGGTAAGTGTAAGATTCCTTACGTGCCTTAACCTTGAACCAAACGTATTCCGTACCTTCTGGAATCTGAATGGCGTTATCCTTTAAGAATGACGTGTAGTTATTGTTATCGTTTTGAGCAACTTCAATCACACGGCCCTTCTTTTCATCGTTGGTGATGAAGATCCAGGAATAGTGCTTGTCGTTGTAGAAGTTAGCCAGTCCAGCCATTTGTTGGTAACTGAATGGATCGAACTTAACTTTAGTTTCAGCATCAAAGTTGAATGCTTGCCAACGCCGTGCGACAAAGGAAACGTCGAACGTGCTGGATAAGGATTGTTGACCCACTAACTTCAACTCGCCGTTGCCAACTGTCCCCAATTTCTTGGTAAATGGTTGCCGTAACGTGTTCCAGTTCATGTCGAGTTCTGGCTTGTCGAATTCGTCATGTTGTGAGTGATCCTTAGGTGCGTCAGTCAAAATGGCGTCCTTTGGTGCTTCAACTTCAACTTGGCCACCATGACCGCCAACAACCCGTGGCCAGCCTTCGTCATCCCATTCAACCTTCTGAATGGAAGTTTCACGGCCAAGGGTGCTCCAGCCGCGAGGGTCGTGGCTAGATTCGTTAGCATGATTCCATGGACGAGAAACAAGTGAGGCGTAGTACCATTCGCCACCTGGCGTGTCAGTCAAAGCACCATGACCTTGCTTTTGTAAGTAGAAGTCTGGCGTGTCTAAGTTGGTGATGAATGGGCCGTCTGGTTCGCTTTCGAATGACAATTCGTCGAGCGTCTTGGAACGGGCAACGACTTCTTGGTGGGTAAAGACAGTCCCACCTTCAGCGGCGAACAGGTAATAGTACCCGTTGATTTGATACAGATGTGGACCTTCAACCAATTTAACATCATCACCGTTGTAAATGTTCCGTGCGGTTTCTGGCTTCAGTTTCATAGTGTCCGTATCGAATTCAGTCAACGTAATCCCATCGAATGGGTGGTGGTATTCACGGTGATCCCAGGTCTGTTGAACCAGGTACTTACGACCGTTCTTGTCATGGAACAGGGAAGCATCGAAGCCGACCCCGTTAACCTTGATTGGGTCAGTCCATGGGCCGTGGATATCGGTAGCCGTCGTCAAGTAGTTCGTCATGTCCTTAAATGGACCGTCGGTAATCTTAACATCGGTGTAGATCAACCAGAATTTGCCGTCAGCATAGCTCAGGTCTGGTGCCCAAATCCCACCAGAAGCAGGGTTACCCTTCATATCTAAGAGCGTGGTCGTTGACAGTGGTGATGGCAAGAGGTTCCAGTGAACCATATCCTTTGATTCGTGAAGCCGAACGCCAGGGAACCATTCAAACGTTGAATTGGCGATGTAGTACGTGTCGCCCACCCGAATCATGCTAGGATCAGCGTTAAAACCAGGTAAAACTGGATTTTGAATCTTCATGAGAGAATCTTCCTTTCGTGTGTGTTCAACAAATTTTTTTAACCGTGATTAGTCTTGTGCTGCACGACGATCTGCTTCGAGTTCTTCGTTCATCTTCTTAACATCTTCGTCAGTTAAGGTGTAACGACTCATAACCCACATCGCAACTAAGGCCATGATGATAGGTAACCAGATCATTGACCACTGGATACCACTTAAGGCAGCAGCGCTTTGCGTCGTCTTAGTCCCATCAAACTTGAAGAAGGCGTTGATGTAACCAGGGATAATCCCACCAAGAGCCAACCCAATCTTGAAGAACAGACCCATGATGGCGTTGATGATCCCGGCAACCCGCTTCTTGGACTTGTATTCGCCGTAAGAAACAACTTCTGGAACCAATGACCACATGTAACCAGTAGCAGCAGTAATCCCCCATTGTTGTAAGAAACGACCAGTGTAACCAAGGGCAGTGCTGTCTTTAAAGGCAGGCATGGACCATGCCCAGATAACTAAGGTCCCAATAATGAAGAGCGTTAAGAAAGCATAGAAGAATTGACGTTTCCCAATCTTTTTACGGATGATAGGCCATAAGAAGACCAAGAAGATCCCAGGAATTGACCCAATCAAGTTGATTGAAGCCATCCATTCGGAGTGACCAATGTTGTATTGCATGTAGAATGGCCATACAGTGTTCCCGAAGAACATGAAGGTAAAGCCAATCAGGAAGAAGAAACCAAGAACTTGTAATGGCTTGTTTTGCTTAAATTCAATCCACAAGTCAGAGTACTTAACGGAATCGGATTCCTTTTGCGTAGGCAAAACCCGTTCCTTAATCCCAAAGTAAGTGCACATTAACATGATGAATCCAATAATCATGTAGATGGCCATAACCAAGAAGTAAGCTTTTCCGGCCTTAGGAGACGTGTAATCCCCTAAGTTCATGTGGATACCGAAGAAACCAATGTCCTTAGATTGTGGATTTGGTGAAGCCATTTGAACAAATAATGGCAAGAAGGTGTAAACCAGTAAGTTACCAATGTTAGCTTCCGTCATCCGGACCGTCGTTAACGTTGAAATTTCATCGTTATCCCGTGTTAAGGAAGCATTCAAAGCCCCATAAGGAATATTAACGAATGAGTAGATCAATGCGGTAGCTAAGTAAGCGATAAAGGCGTAGAAGACATTGCCTCGAACAGCATCAATTGGCAAGAAGAGTAATGCGGCCATGATTGTCAGTGGAATCCCACCATAAATCAAGTAAGGCCGGTATTTACCAGACTTGAACCCGTGCTTATCGACGAAGGCACCAACCCATGGATCCCAGAAAACGTTGACCCAACGGACGATTAAGAAGATTGTGGCACCAACCGCTGCGGAAATACCATAAACGGTGGTTAAGTAGAATAAGAGCATGGAGCCAACTGTACCAAAGATTAAGTTTTGCGCTAAATCTCCGGCACCATAACTAATACGCTCACGCCAGGAAAGCTTCGCAAATTCATCATTTGCTGTGTTTGCTTTCGGGGCAGCCTCTGTATTTTCGGCCATATGTGAGAACCCCTTTCGAATGAAAAATTTATGTGGAAGTTCTAAAACGAGAAGTGATTGCGACGTGCTGATCAAGCAACGTCCGTTTTGTTAAGTTAGCTAACTACACCCCGAATTGTAATCGCTTTCAGAAAGCTTGGCTATCTTCTTTCATGACTGTTTTTAGTTAATTTCTGACCTAGAAGGTGAAGAGATGCACCGCCAAATCAACGTTTATAAGGCGAAATTATCCTTTTCTAACCAAAAATAGTCAAAATGTTTGTTAATTCGCCACTAAGCTTGACGGCAAAATTTGTGCATCCTACTGTTGACAGTCATTCCGGCTTTCAGTCATCTTTGAACTACTCTCACAATTTAAACCCAACTTCAGGGTGGGTAAAATATTATAAACGCGCTCGAAATGCGACTTTTTGTGAATAAAAAAGCATGGCAGTCTACTCACTACCATGTCAAATTGACACTATTCAAAATAACCACTCTCTTTGAGCGTCCGTACACGACGTTTTTGCTTCATTTGTCGTTGATAACGACTCGGCGTGATACCCGCCCACTTTTTAAACTGTTTTGTAAAGTTCGATGTGCTGCTAGCCCCCATCAAATATGAAATATCCTCAATCGAATATTCTGGGGAACCCAAAAGGCGCTTTGCCTTATTGTATTTTTGACTTTCAATGTAGTGTAACGGCGTCACGCCATAGACCTTTTTAAACGTTCGGTGACCATAACCACTACTAATTCCAACCTTTTGACAGATATCCTCAAATGAAAATAACGGAATCTCTTTCTGTTCAACGTTCTTCTTGATCAACGTTGCAATCAGTCGACTAGTCTTAGCTTCGCTTTCACTATACTTAGTCCCTTTTTGTTGCGCATAGCTCGAAAGATTCTCAGTTAACGCCAGTAGAAAGTCCAAAAAAGCCCGCTGAATTTTCAAGCTAGCTTGTTCCTTGGTCAATTCATTATCTGCACTACAAGCCACAATTTCTTCTGCCGCTTTGACTGCCGCCTGTGCAATCGGTTCTTCGGCAGGAATCACAGCATTCACCACGTTACCTAACAGTTCCGACTTCAACTCCAGGCTCTCAATGTTAAAGTGAAAACAGATGTACGTCATCGTTTCTTCATCACTGGAGTTCTTATTCGTATGCAACGTTCCCGGTGAAATAATCATTGCGTCCCCGGCCCCATAGTCATACGTGCCAACGCCTTTTATTTCGGTCGTTTGCCGGCCATCGACCAGACACATCAGCTCAAAGGCTTGATGCTTTTGCTCGAAGAACTGCCAGCCCCCCGGAACGGTCCGACGGTGCCCACCAAATAAGTACAGGCTTGAATCTACGACCGGTATCGGAACAAATGGTTTCATAGTACAAGACCTCCCCGAATTAGAATTCGATACAACACCCACTTTAAAATGAAAACGGTTTACTACTCCGTTGGCCTTATTATAACGGTGTTAGTTGCCTATCGCAACCAACTTGCACTTTTTTTCGTCACAATCACGAGATATCGCTAAAAAAAGCCCTCTGCACACTCGCACAGAAGGCCCTACCCGTTACAATATCGGTGATAACAAACGTGATGCTGTTTGCTTGAATTTCAAATAAGTCGATTGCTTTTTAAACTTCTCTGGCGTGATCAATTCGCTGTGCCGCATGTCAGCTTCGTAGATTTCCTCGAGCTGTGTGGCAATCTCTGAATCGTAAATGAATGCGTTGATTTCGAAGTTAAGTTTGAAGCTCCGGTAATCCATGTTGGCCGAACCCACGGAGGCAATCTTACCATCCACGACCATCGTCTTGGCATGGATGAAACCATTATGATAGAAGTAAATCTTAACCCCATCGTCCGCCAACTGCCGCGCATAGTACTGCGTCGCCCGGTAAACGAAAGCGTGATCCGGCTTGTCTGGAATCATGATTCGCACGTCGATTCCCGCCATGGCTGCGATCCGCAGGGAGTCCAAAACACTATCGTCTGGAATCAGATAGGGGGTCTGAATCCACAAACGCTTTTCGGCGGTCTGAATCAGACGCATGTATCCCATCTTAATCTGCTGTAGGTCAGAATCCGGCCCACTCGACACAATCTGCAGGCTGGTTTCCCCTTTAACCTTGGTCAACGGGAAGTAGCGATGCTCGATCTGGTCATCCTTAAATGGATGATCACGATCGGTGGCATTCCAGTCCAGCATGAACCGGGCCTGCAACGAAAAGACCCCGGACCCCACGATCCGTAAATGGGTGTCACGCCAGTAACCGAATTTTTCCTTACGGCCCAGGTATTGATCCCCGATGTTAAAGCCACCAACGTAGCCAATCTGACCGTCAATCGTCACAATCTTTCTGTGATCACGGAAGTTCAGTCGAAAGTCAATGATCGCCGAACGCGTCCCCAGGAAGGGTTCCACGTGGCCGCCGACATCCATCAACGGTTTGAAGAACTTTTTCCACGTTCCCATGGATCCCCATGGATCATAGATGACTCGCACTTCGACACCCGTTCGCGCCTTTTTTACCAGCAGATCCAAGATGTCATTTCCTATCTGGTCGTTATAAAAGGTGTAGAATTCAATATGAATACTGGAGTGAGCCCGTTCAATGTCTTCCATCATTAAGTGAAACAGGTCATGACCGTCCGTAATAATCCGGACCCGGTTTTTCCGGGCGAGGAAAGCGTGGTCCGTTTCCATAAACATATTGACCATGTTGATGACCGAGTGACTGATCTGATCGGCTGGCATGATCTGCGTCCCAATCTCTTCGCGTTGCTGCGATAAGCGCTCATCGAGTTGAACCGCGACTTGACGTTGCAAACGAAACATCCGGCCCTTCGGCAACTTTCGGCCGATGAAGGCGTAGGCAATAAACCCAACGATTGGTAAGAGTACCAGCACCAGCATCCACGCCCACGTCGCCGCGATATCGCGTTTCTCCCGGAAAACCGTCACGAAGGCTAATGCCGAGTTGACCACCACAATGATTTCTAGGATGAGCATGTAATTCACATTCACGTGTAAACCCTCCTCTATTCTCTGTGATTTCATGATACGCTAAATCATTCAAATGTCTTTACTTTTCTTTAAACTTTTCGTCAGAAATAGTAATTTTTCGATAGGAGGTCCATGCTATGCATCCGGATTTTATCTCATTGATTGGCGGCCTACATGGGACTAGTCCCATTCGCGTCTTCCACTGGATTTTTCGCGACAGCCCCGCGGTCGGCATCATCATCTTAGCCGGCGTCGTGCTCTACGCCATCTACCGTTACATGAACCGGCGTTAGCTCTTCCCGGCCACGTACGCTGAATCTCGCTTGCTTGACCGTTACAAAATTAGTAAAAAAATCCGAACCATCAGTCATTTGCGATGGTCCGGATTTTAATTCACCCTAAAAACTAGCCGCTGGGTTACCCAGTTGACTGGCTCCGGTGCTGTAATTGATCTTAATACCAGCTTGAATATTAAAAATATAGACGTTATAGGAAATGCCAGCACTCCCGACCGACTTGGCCTGCATATGAACGCCCCGGGCAACGAGCTCGTTGCCACGAAAGACTGGCTGAACTTGGTAACGCACGTAATCGCTTGGATGGCTCTTCAAATAACTGGCCACCGGATTCTCATAGGCGGTCATGCCTGGATCGTTTAACGACCGCGTCCCGGTCATCAAGTTCTTTAGATTGTTATTTTGGCCTGTCAACTGGTAGCCAATCAAATGGCTCCGATTGTACAGGTAGCCCCGCTTGCCATTGACCGTGTAGGGCTTGTTTTTCCAGCCAGTCGGGTTGACGTATAACGGTTCCCGTTTAGCCGTTGGCATCGTGCTCTTGCTCAACAAGGCATTGGCGGTCGTGACCCGGTTTAAACTGTCCAAATTGGCGTAGGTTGCCCAGGCTCCCCGTTTGGTCGACAATTCGGCCGTCGTAAAGGTTGGCTTGTTGTGGTTAACAGCAACAATCTGGGTCCCCGTATATTTTTGTTCGGCCAAAGCCTTGGTCGCGACCGACTGTTTCGGCGCGGACGTCGTATTAGATGACGACTCGCTTCCAGCCACCTGACCGACCAAACTCGAAGCGGTCTCCGTGACCTTTTTGGCGGTGGGATTTCCCTGACTGCTCAACCCGCCAATAATTCCGACTACTAATAGAAGTAACGCCCCATAAATAGAAATCTGGTTCCGTCCACGACGGCGACGACGCTTGTTCATAAAATCCCTCTCCCTCAAAAATCTCTCTCGTCATAGTCTACCAGAAAAACATACGTTCGTCTCTACTTTTGCGTTATTAATTACAATATTTTATTATTAATAATTAATAATCAATATTGTTGTTACCGGAACTTAACGCTTTTTTAACCCACCAACCCCCTTTTCGGCCCCGCAACCATGCTATACTACAGTTAGAGGAAGCAGGCGGTTTGTGTGTTGACCACAAAACTGTTATCATTTTTGATGAGGTGATTTAGACATGAAGAAATCCCGTATCGTTGCCGTCGCTCTGAGCCTACTGGCAGTCTTTGCCATCGGTTTAGCCGGCTGCAGTAAGAGTAGCAAGTCGGGGAGTAACCAACAAGCTAGTTTTAAAAACAAGACCACGAAGAAGGCCGATGTGAAGTCCACATTGACCAAGTCCACGCAGCTTTGGTACGTGGCTGGTGCCGTTAATTCTAAGAGTAATTCTGGACTGGAAGCCTACCGTTTCAATTCCGACGGTAAGGTCACCGTCTATAACGTCGACAAGTTCTACAAATCCTACAGTGCTGCTGACAAGGCCAACGCCCTTAACAAGGTCGGCACGCTGAACACGACATTTAAGACCAAAGGTGACAACACCATCATCAACTTCAAGGGGAAGTTATCCGACATCCCAATGACGCAGAAGTTCACCGTCAAGGACACCCTGACCGGTAAGAACAATGCCTCGAAATTGAAGGTCGCTGGCTACCACATTGCTCGCGACGTCGATCAAGACGTTACCAAGGCCGTGCTGGTCAAAGTTGCCAACTAAAAACACAACGGAAAGCGGTGCCTGCGGGTGCCGTTTTTCTATTGGAGGTAAACTATGCAAAAATTCATCCCCTGGCTGCTGGGAATCCTAATCGTTGGCGGCGTGCTGGTCTATCAACAGCTCCGCCATCTCAGTGGTTTCGTGATGTTAGAGACGATTGTCCTGGGGGTCGCCGCCATTTTAGCCATCCTCCACATCGTCAGCTTCTTTCATCATAAATAAGAAGCGAGTGAACCAGCTGACAGCGCTACCACTTTGGGTTATGATAGGGCCAAAGGAGCGTGATTGATGATGTGTACACATAAGTTCATGCTGGATGACGAACCCGAAGTATTCAAGGAACAACGCGAAAAATTTACCAACCTAGTCGGTGACAACCCCTGGTTGTTGCCAGCCCTCGTCTCACTTGAAATAATCCCCGCAACGGTTATGATTCATGGCTTTTGGAAGAATCGTCAGTTAAAGAAACAACTCCAAATTGAACGGGAACGAACGAAACAGCTCGTGCTGGAACATCCACTTCCCGGCCGTCGAAATGGCAAGCCCACGTTACTAGCTGGCCCGCACCATCACGGTATTCATCATTAAACAGCTAACATTTAGAGGACTGCGACACACTTGCCGCGGTCCCCTTTTTATTTCTATCCACAAAAAAACCGTCCCTGGTTAGAGGACGGTCGGACCACTTACTTGGTTAGGGCAAATGGCTTTCATTTTACTTGGTTAATAAAATGAAGAAAGGTTGGTTAATAGGTTTTTGGTATACGGCTATCCTAACTGGTAAATGTGAAGAAATTGTGAAGAATATTCATGTGATAATGATGCGACTGATTAGAATTAGCTAATCGGTTGGTCAAAAAGCGTATTTTCAAGGTCCATTAGGGGGTTGGATTACTTTTTTCTAATCATTTACAGTATATATATCGTAATTTCACAATTAGGTTTGGCTTCAGAAAACGTTTGCTATTGTATTTCTAATCATATGCATAAATCTTATCGTATGCGTTCGCTACCTCTTTTCCTCAATAAATCCAACTATTTCTCAAAAAAAGAAGCGATCCTTTGCGACCGCTTCCCGCATTCAATTTAAATCGTTAACAAATCCAATGGTGACTGTAAAATATAAGTCGGCTGTTCCGCCTTAACCGCCACCGGATCAGCGGCGCCCCACATGGCTGCGGCCGTTGCCACACCGGCATTCTTCCCCATTTGCATATCGTAAATGGCATCACCGATCATCACACTGTCTGCAGCTACCAAATCAAACCGGTCTAGCAGGTTCAAGATGCCGTCCGGTGCCGGCTTGTAGTGGGCCACCGAGTCCGAGCCACTGATGGCCTCAAACGTGTCGCCCAGCCCAATCTGCTCCAGATTCCGTTGCAATGGCACCGAATGCTTGCTGGAGACCACAAAGATATGGTCACTCTTGGCTTTCAGTTCGGTCAGTGCCTCGCCCATCCCGGCGAAGAGCGTAATTCCGTTCGTTTCGGCTAAATGGTACTGTTCACGGAAGACCGTATACAAGTCCTGTAACTCAGCCTCGCTCATTGGTCGATCGGCCATCTTAGCAAAGGAAACTTCAATTGGGACGCCCATGTAGCTCACCACGGCCGCTCGTGATGGTACGGTCAAGCCCTGGAGTTTATACGCCGCTTGGGTCGACGCAACCGCCACATTACGGGTGTCAGCTAAGGTACTATCAAAATCGAACAAGAAATTACGCATTAAATCACCTCATTAGGATTAGTCACCTTTATCTTCCCCATTTTACGCGCCTGCACCCCCATCTGACCAGCATCTTTTGAAAGGTCAGCCAATCCAGCACGTCCGTTTAGTGGTTCTCTTCTCCAACTAATCAGCCTTTTTGAAACGACCAGCAACTTATAGTATGTTGAAACTGAAGTGGGGTGTTTCACGTGAAACAATGGGGAGATAAGTACACGGCGGAGCTTGGTGCACAAGCGACGGGAAAAACGCACCAGCACCTGTGTTGGATAATGCTAGGCGTCCTCGTCGTTAGTATCCTGCTAATGGCCCTCAACCAATCCGGACTAGCTTCAGTTTGTATGGCTTGGACTTCTTTTTCTTAGCCGACTACTGGACCGTCAGTCTGGCCCACCGCCACCTATTTTTCATCTGGAGCATCCTGTTAGGGGCTCTGGCAGCGGCCGTGGTCAGTGTGCTCGGCCTCTTTATCCTGAGCGTTATCTTCCATCAATAAACACACAAAGGACCTGCGACATCACCTGCTGCAGGTCCTTTTTCAACTCAATTAAGCTAATGAATCCCAAGCTGGTAATGCTTGTGGCGTCGTGTTCAACAGCGCTTGCTGGTCCGCTGTCAGGAATTCCTTGCGAACGACGACTTCGTAGACAAAATCATTCATCCAGTCGTCGGTCATCACAAAGTAGCCCTTCTCGCCATTCTTTTCGCCCCAACTGTTTTCAACTTTCCAGCGGGTAGGGTCGCCCTTGACCAAGTCGACCCCGGTCAACGTCATGGCGTGAGAGACCTCGGCTTCACCGGTGGCCAGACGTTGGGCCTTCGTCAAGCTCAGGTCGACACCAAACAGGTCGGCCGTCTTGAACAGGTTGCTGTCGAGGAAGCCCCGTTCGCGACTCATCTGTTGCAAGACATCATTGCCAAACCAAACGGCATCCCCGGCCTGTAATTGCGCAATGGCAGCCGTTTTCAGCACGTCCATCGGTTCGTTCAAGAAGGTAATGTGCTTGCCGCCGACAATGTTGTCCTGACTTGGCAAACTGTATAACTTATCAAATGGCTTTTCGGGTGAATTACTCAACACGACGTAATCATCGAGGTCGACATCAAAGTACTTATCGAAGAAGCCCTTTGGTGTCAGGCCGGCATCTAAATGATAGCCCTTGTCGTCGTCCTTATATTCCAGGTCAAACGTGGTTGGCGGCTCGCCAAATGAGTAGGCCGCCATCCGGTAAACTTCCTTCATATCCGCCGCGCGTTCGGCCGCAATATCGGCATCACTGGCACCATCGGCGACCAATTGCCGCAGAGCCAAGGCGTCCTTGCGTAGCTTCAGGTTCAATGCGGCACCAAAGCCAGTCGTGTCATTGGTGTTAAAAGATTCTGGCATCGCACTCACTGGAACGACCCCGTACTTTTGAATCAACGCCGCACCCATGGCCCATTGACCACCGTCGCCATCGGGATAGCTCAAGTAGGCGGAAACTTCCCGGTCGTCTAACGGCTTCGTTGCCGTTGCTAAAACGCGTTCATAGAAAATATTGGCACGTTCGACCTTATCCCAGAAGAACAAATAACTCTGAGAAAGTTCGAAATCCTTCACGTTGTATTTCGCTGCGAATTGGTGCCGCACAACGTTTAACGTGGAGAAGAGCCAGCAACGACCAGAATGTTTCTGGTTGGAGACCTTACCCGTATCGAGTTCAACGGAGAAGGTCCGGTTCAAACGAACCGCCGCCTGTGGGTCTTCAGCAGCGTTGAGGACCCCGTTTTTAATCACGGCCCGGGCGACAACGTCGTGGGCGGGTTGTTTTTGTAAATCAGCACGTAAATCCGCGGTCTCAGCGGCGGTTAATTCATGTTCAGTCTTGGTTTCTGGCATAAAATGACTCCTCTCTCCTGGATTTCCATGAGAAGACTCATGAAAATCTCATAATCAAAGTTGAATTCATTTTAGCGCTTTTAAAGGGGAATGGCAATTTATTTTAAAGAGTGTGACTAAAGGCGGTTAGCTGGCGAGCATTAACGTGGCTAAGTGAATGACCCCGAACTTGGGTCATTTGCTTAGCTGGGTTAAGCGGAACCAGCTGCCTTTAGTCACACGTTTCAACCAACAGAAAAAAGGCCTCACCTCAACACCCCGCTTACGACTCCGGTGCCAAGCCTTTCTCAAGAAACGCGATCATCATCGGTCCCGCCGACTCGATCTCTTCATTCGCCAAAATACCACGGGCCAACTGACTCAGCATGGTCCCAATCATGAACTGGGCAATGCGGTCATCCGGCCAATCGATCAGTTCACCGCTAACCTTCAGTCGATCCAAGACGGGATATAAATTCTTAGATAGTAACGGCGCCACCTGGGGGACCAATTGCTCGCGCACGTCACTTCTGACCAATAATTCCGTCAACAGGACCTGCAACACATGCCGATTTTCCTGAGCGAAACGCAACCGATCCTGAATGACCGCCGCAATCAAGTCATGACGCGTAATATAGTCGCGCTTCACGATATTAGTCGCAAAGTCCTCAATCAGATTCGGGAGAACTTCCGACACAAACGGGGCCAAGACCGCCGCCAACAGTTCATCCTTGGTCTTATAGCGCCGATACACGGTGCCCTCGGCAACTTCGGCCCGCGCGGCGATCTGCTTGGTCGTGGTGTTCGAGAATCCCTGTTCGGCAAATAGTGCTAGGCTGGCCGCGAGCACCCGCTGTTGCTTCGGCGGGACATCCCCCCGCGTCGCCATCACGTTCTGAAAAGCATCTTGAATCGTCATTTCTTTTGTCACGTTAAGCCCTCCGTTACCGTCTTCTTGGCTATCAGCCATTTTCTTTTATTAACTGTCACACTGCAGCGAATCGTCAACCCTTGTCGCTTCCAACCCACCCGTTTTGGTGAGTAATCACTCACTAAATAGTCTAACATAAAACGGGCTAACTATGCAGTTAACCCGTCACGCTTTACTGATTAATTTAATTTTGGCGATTCATTTTCCACGGCCCGTAATGCCAGCTGGCGGACCAACGCCATCAACTCATCGTGCTGTTCTGCCGGCACATCTGCCAACAGATTATCCGCTACTTCCTGCCGCAATTTCACAATTTTTGGATAGAGTTCCTCGCCCCGCTTGGTCAAGGACAACTCATAGACCCGCTTATCGGCCTTGGACTGCCGCTTGCGGACGTATCCCAAGTTAACCAACTGATTAATGGCCCGCGTCACGTTACTCGGGTTGAGATAGGTTAAGTTAATTAACTTATCCTGAGTCAACCGCGGCCGTTCGTGAATCCGTAAAATGTAATAATACATGCTGGCGTTGAGCCGGTACGGTTGGAGGCGCCGGTCGAGAGCAATTCGCGTATAACGGTTCGCAATGGAGAGCCATTTTAAAATATCTGGATCATTACTACTGGTGACCATAAGCCGCCTCCTTCCTAAATTTACGTGCGCAAGCATATACTATTTTTCACTAAAAGTCAAGGTAACCGCCAGCCACACAGCGGCGACAAAAAAGGTAGCCAGCGTCCGCTGAACTACCTTCACTTTACACATTATTTACGCTTAATAAGCCATATTATTGATGTTGGCGCGCCGCGTCTTCGATGACGTCCAGAATGGCACCTTCACAACCCCGACGATTTTATCCTTGTCGACAAAGCCCCAGTAACGGCTATCGTTGGACACGCTCCGGTGGTCACCCAACACGAAGTACTTGCCCTTGGGCACGACCGTAACCTTACCATTCCCCCAACCGTTACTCTTTTCCAAGCTAGCCAGCGTCCAATTACCAGTCCCGGACGTCCGTTCGCTCTGGCTAATGAAGCTCTGCTTGACTTTCTTATTGTTCACATAGATATAACCATTCTTACTAGCAACCGTATCACCCGGCAATCCGATGACCCGCTTAACATAGTTGGTGTTGGTCTTGGCAGCGGGATCTTCACCATGGGCATCGAACACGATAACACTGAGATGCTTGACCTTAGACTGCTTGAACGCCACAACTTTTTCGTCATTTTGCAGGTTCGGTTCCATCGATGGTCCGTCGACCCGCACCCGGGTAAAGACGAAGGCCTTAATGGCAAAAGCGATGGCCAACCCAATGACGATGGGGATGACCCAACTCATGACTTCCTTTAGTACTTTCATAATGAGCGAGACTCCTTATTTTTCAGAGATAAAATAATTTACACTTATCATACACCCCGAGCGGACGGCGGAAAACACTTTCTGCTTGGGGTCGCTTACAATCTTACCATTTACCGGCCCAAAGTCCCACGATTTCCTAGAATTTAATGATACTGAAACTTTTTTGACAAACTCACTGCCGCAACCGCCCGAATCCTAGCTTGCAAATTCGCCGGTTTGCGGCAATAATGGAGAAATACCTCTACACGCTGACTAAATAGACGTCAAATGGTCGCACCGTTTTCTAGCCCATATCTGCTAGACGATAAGGCGATGGACCACCCAACACACACTGTACATATAACTCTAGAAAGGGGCTAACTTATGAATCCTACTCTCACCAAGCGCCGGCTAGCCTGGCTGACGCTACTCTTGGGGACGGTAAGTGCGACGGGACCGCTCGCTATCGACCTGTACCTGCCCGCACTCCCCCAAATGAAAACGCAATTTGCGACCACCGCCTCACTGATGCAACTGAGCATCACGGCCTGTCTGATCGGCCTGGCGTTGGGGCAACTGATTGCCGGTCCACTATCGGACCAATACGGACGACGGAAACCTTTAATTATTGGTTTTATTCTCTTTGGCCTCGTTTCCTTAGCCATGGCCTTCATTCACTCCGTCGCCCTCCTCATTATCCTACGTTTTGTTCAGGGCTTGGCGGGCGCCACTGGCCAGGTTCTGGCCCGCGCCGTGGCCCGCGACCTCTTTTCCGGCGAACGGCTGACTCACTTCTACGCGCTGCTCAACACGGTCAATGGGGTCTTCCCAATCATCGCACCGATCATTGGGGGCTTCATGATCCGCTACGTTGACTGGCAGGCCATCTTCATCCTGCTGGCCGTGATCGGCATCGTCATCGCTGCTGCGGTCGCCGTGGGCTTACACGAGTCCCTACCGATCGACCAACGGCAAACAGGGGGCTTCAGCGCCTCGTTAGTCGCCATGGGCAAGCTGACGGTCCAACCCAGCTTCTGGCCGCTGATTCTAGCAACGGGACTGGTTTACGGGGCCCTGTTCAGTTACATTTCGGCATCGACTTTCGTCTTTCAAACGGGCTTCGGCATGGCACCCCAGACCTTTAGCCTGCTGTATGCCTTCAACGGTCTGGGCATCGTGGTCGGGAGCAACCTACCTGGCCGACTGGCGGGTCATTACACGAACCGCCAACAGGTCACCGGCCTCTTGCTCATTGCCGCGATGACCAGTGCTGTCCTGCTGGTGTCACTACTATTTCCCGCCAACGTTTGGTTGGTTGCTGGCTTGGTCTTGGTCCTCGTGGTCCTCATTGGGGCGTTGTTGACGCTGACTGTGACGATCATCATGGATCAGGCCACCCACAACGCCGGCAGCGCATCGGCCGTCATTGGCTTGTCGCAAGACGCCTGCGGGGGAATCGTTTCCCCGTTAGTTGGGGTCACCGGTAGCTCATATGCTGCCATGAGCGTGATGCTGCTGGTCTGCAACCTAGGCGCGTTTGGCTTAGTCAAATACCAAGGCCACCATATTAAATCGTAAACGAAAACGCGTTTCTCCGTTGATTGGGGAGACGCGTTTTTTTACGGTTTACGCCTGTCGCGCCCATTGTGTGAGCTGGGTGGCGACGTTTCTTAAAATTTTAATCCCTAACTGATAGTCCGGCTCGGACCCCATCATGCGAAACGCCAGCGTCCATGTGTCGTGGTAAATGCTAACGGTCAGTTGAAAGTTCGGCATCGGCCGGTACGCGCCCGCAAAGTAGATCTGGGTGACCGCGATGCCCTTGAAGTCCAGTCGTGTATGATCGATGTGCCCAAAGTTGGCGAAGGAAATGGCCGCATTGGTGTGTCGTTTACGCACGAGCCGACGGACCAACTCCGGTGGCAAGGCCCGACTCATCCGGCTGAGTTCGACCAAGGGTGGCAGGTAAGCCAGCGCCTCGCGCAACTGACTAATGGTCGTCTGCGTGCGCTGAACCACGTCTTGGAAGTCCTCCCCCTCAAGCACGGTGATGGGGATCGGCATCTCGCTGGTCAGATTGGCGACCTGCACGATGTTGGTTGCGGCGACCGGGCCGTGTAACCGTAAATCGACCTGGTAGGGAATCACCAATTGCCGTTCACCGGTCAACGTAAAGAGTGCGCACGCGTAAGCCGCTAACAGGACCGCATTCATGGTCACGCCCTGTTCCATAGCCTTCTGCCGCAACCGGCGACTCTCGACTTGCGGGATGGTCGCCTCGCCACGATGATGGTGAATATCCCCATTGAACTGGGGCATGGCCTCGTTGGACCGCAGGGGTTCCGTCAATGGGCCACTTTTTTGAGCGCGTAAATGGGCCAAGATTTTGCGGACACTGCGCTCATTCGTAAAGTTAGTTAAGTCTTGCCCCGCATAGGCTGCGGCCAAAAGATAGAGGTAGTGTTTAAAGCCTTCACCATCCGTCAGCAAGCGACTCATTGACAGCCGCAACTGGTCGTAATCGTCCATGTGAATGACTTGAATTTTCAACTGCGGCCCCACAAGCACGTCAAGCTGGGCACGGCCGGGGTCATGACTCACGGTATATTCTTCGATCACGTGAGCGCCAGTCGCAGGAGCCTCCTCAAAGCGATTCCACCGGAAGTTATAGCGGCTGAAAATCTGCGGAACAACCGTCTGCGTGGTGCGAACAGCGGCCTGTAACTGGGTCACGTCAATGGGGTGCGTCAAACTCAGCGTACACTCGAGTAGCGGATAAGTTTGCGCTGCATCCAGCGTCGGCATTAAGTCTAACGGTTCGCCATGAAAATTCATGCTAACACCCCTCCTTGATTGATTAGCCACAGTATAACAAAGAGTGGGGGCATTTCTCTATTCCGGCGCAACGACATTGCTAAAAATTAATAGTCTCGTAATCTGCGGGGCCATTCCCCAGCAAAATGAGTGGTAACTCCGGTCGGGTCTGTTAGAATGGAAGAAACGAATCTAAATTCATGAGGTGAATCCTTTGGTAAATCAAACACCCGTATCCTGTAATGCCACACTAATCGTGACCAGCCACCGCGTCTTCCAACCCGACCTAAACGAGCATGAGTCCGTCTTTGGTGGAAAGATTTTGTCGTTGGTAGATGACAGCGCTTCCGTTGCTGCCGTTCGGCTGACTCACAAGACCGTCGTCACGGCATCCTTTGACCACGTCAGCTTTCTAGAACCGTTCCACCTGGATGACTCCATGTTCCTTGAAGCCTACGTTTCGGGGACCGGGACTCGGTCACTGGAAGTCTTCGTCAAAATCATTGGCGAAAACCTGACCACTGGTGAACGCTTCGTGGGCTACACCTGCTTCATCACCTACGTCATCGAGGACCGCCGCGCAACGACTCCCCTGCCACCCGTTAAGCCGGTGACCGACGAACAACGTTACATCGTTTCCGGTTACGAAAAACGTAATGCTCAGCGGAAACAACGCCGGGCCGAACAGGCCGAACTCAACGATCACGTGGTGGTCGACTCGCCTTGGCCCATTTAAAAAGTTCCACGTGAAACAAAACGACTGCCTCGCTACGGAAATTAGTAGCTGAGACAGTCGCCTTTTTAGGTTAATTTGTTTCACGTGAAACAGTTGCCCATTCGCTAGCCAACACCCCATACGCGTACAGGTCGAGCCACTGGCCGTCTTGAAAAACAGCCTCACGGTTCACGCCCTCGCGAACGAAACCGACCGTCTCGTAAGCATGAATAGCGGCTTCGTTGTTGGCATTGACCTCTAAAGTCACCTTATGTAAACCTAACTCGTTAAACGCAAACGACAGAATCGTGTTCAGCGTATCCTCGCCATACCCCTGACCCCGGTCACTCGCCACCGGCAACGCAATGCCCAGCGTTGCCCGGCGGTTTTTGAAGTAAACGTCGTCAAGCATGACCCAGCCCAATAACCCATCATCGGCGTTGGCCCGTACCATGAAGAAGAAGTGTTCGTTGCTGTCCGGCTCGGCGGCCAGCTCGCTATATTCCGCAGCCGTCCAAGGATGAAAGGCATCCGCTGACAAGTTTCGCAATAGCCCTGGTTCCCACTGCGTATCCTGTAGCCACTCGGCATCCCCGTCCCGCATTTCCGTTAAGTGAACCCAATTTCCTTGTACGACATCCTTCATCTTTAGCGACCCCCTCACGATATTGCTCTAACTGTACCACAAGTCACCCAGCCGCCAAAATAGTTGGTGCCCACCACTAAATCAACTATAATGGTCCCAAACAAAAGGAGGACGAGAATTTATGAAAATTACTGTTATTGGTGCCACCGGTATGGCCGGATCAGCTGTTGTAGAAGAGGCTTTACACCGCGGCCATCAAGTCACTGCCCTAGCACGTTCAGCTGAAAAGTTGATGGCATTACCTGAGGACTTCAATTTAACCACCAAGGTGCAAGACGCCTTTGCCTTGACTGCTGCGGACCTGGCCGATGCCGACGTGGTCGTTGATGCCTTCGCAACAGCGCCAGATAAGGCCTACTTACACGTTGACCTTGCCACCAAACTGGTCAGCCTATTACGGGACACCGATCATCCCCGTCTCGTCTTCATCCTCGGCGCTGGTAGTCTCCAGACCGGCGACGATAAGCATTTATTCGTCAACGATATTGCCAAGGACCCCAACGCAGCCGGTTTCATTAGTATTCCCCAGAATCAACTCAAGGAGCTCAACTTCTTACGCGATGTCGACAACGTCAACTGGGTCGGCGTGTCTCCTGCTGCGAATTTCCATCCCGGAGAAGCCGTTCCCGCCTTGTTAGGCGTCGATGAGTTACTGGTCAACGCACAAAAGGAATCGGGAACCTCTGCTGGTACTATGGCCGTCACCATCCTCGATGAAATTGAAAAGCCTCAGCATCACCAAACGCGTTTCACGGTCGCCGACAAATAACGTCAGTCACCAACCGAAGTCAAAACTTTCTAGCGTCGCCCGTTCCCTCGGGCGGCGTTTTTTGTTATGATTACCCGTGGCTAAATGCCATACCTTCTCTATAGAAAGTTGCGATTATATTGAAAACTCGATTAAACTGGCGAGAGATGCTGTTCATCGGCATGATGCTCTTCGGCCTCTTCTTCGGCGCTGGTAACCTGATTTTCCCTGTCTTCTTAGGACAACAAGCCGGTCACCATGTCGGTGCAGCCATCGTTGGTCTGCTCATAACTGGTATTGGGTTGCCCCTGTTGGGGGTCGCCGGTATCGGTCTGACGCGCAGTGAGGGGGTCTTTGACCTCGCCAGTAAGGTCAACCGGCCCTTTGCCTACATGTTTACGATCCTACTGTATCTGACCGTGGGCCCCTTCTTCGCCGTGCCCCGACTGGCCACGACCTCGTTTCAGATTGGGCTCGCTCCCTTTATCCCACAGGCCCATCAAGCTCTGACCCTCGCCCTCTTCTCCGTGCTCTTCTTTGCCGTTTCATGGTGGTTAGCGCGAAATCCGGGCAAGCTGATGACTTACATTGGTAAATGGTTGACCCCATTGTTTCTGATTCTCTTGGGGCTCCTGATGCTTGCCGCCTTCATCAAACCCATGGGCGGCTTTGCGACAACTGCTCACGGCGCCTACGCCAGCAGTCCCCTGCTCCGCGGCTTTACTGAAGGTTACAACACGCTAGATGCCCTGGCCTCCCTGGCCTTTGGCATCGTCGTGATTGACAGTATTCGCGCCCTTGGTGTCACTGATCCCGGTCAAATCGCCAAGGATATCATCAAGGCCGGGACCATCAGTGTTCTTTTGATGGGGCTGATTTACACGCTGCTGGCCTTGATGGGCACGATGAGCTTAGGCCAATTTAACCTCGCTGCTAACGGGGGGATTACCCTAGCGCAGATTGCTAACTATTACTTTGGTGCCTTTGGGAACGCCTTGCTCGCACTGATTGTGATTATTGCCTGCTTAAAAACATCGATTGGATTAATCTCCGCATTCGGTGATACCCTGCACGAAATGTTTCCCAAATTATCCTACCCAGTGCTGACCATCTTCGCCAGTGTCGTGCCGTGCCTGATCGCCAACGTTGGTCTTACGAAAATGATCACCTACTCCACGCCAGTCCTGATGTTCCTGTACCCCTTGGCTATCGTACTGATCATCCTCGCCGTCTTGTCGCCATTACTAGGGACGAGCCGCTGGTTGTGGGGTCTCAGCATACTCTTCACCATCATTCCCGCCATCTTCTCTGGCGTGGCGGCACTCCCGCTGGCCCTGCAACATGCCGGCTGGATTCAAGGTATTTTGGCTCTGAACAGCCATCTGCCACTCGCCAGTCTAGGGTTCAGTTGGGTCGTTCCCGCACTGATCGGCGTCGTTTTAGGCAAAGTCGTTGCTGCGGTTAAAGGAGCATAACTCACTTTCTGGGCAATTAATTCCCCGTTGACTTGAAATATCTGGTATGATGGTTGTAATTAAAATCTCATATTCTCATATTTCGAACGAAACGAGGTGTTTAGGATGACTCAAGACCGTTACCCAGTAACCCCCGCCAAGATCGGCGTAAGTCTATTGACGTTGGTGTTACTCTTTGCCATGTTGTTTATTCAACAGCCCGTCATTGTTGCCTTTCTCTGCTTTAGTTCGTTAATCACGGCGATGCTGCATTTCAATGTTTTTGAAAGCACCGCTGACACCCATCCCCTCAATAAAATCGACCTCGCAATCCAAGTCACTTATCTGATTCTTTCCATTGCCCGGGCCTTTATTATCGGGAGTCACCCTTAACAATATTCAAAATACCAAGCGAGCTGCCAACCATCGTTGTCGGGCCGCTTTTTTCTTGCTGAAATTTCAGCGGATTTGCGCTAAACTAAGGAAAATTCAATGACAAAGGATGGACTCCTGTGAAAAAATATGCAATTTTTGACTTAGACGATACCTTACTCGACTTTACGCGCGGTGAAATAGAGGGAATCACTGCCATCCTTAAAAAGTACGGCGCCCCTGATATTCGACGAGGCTTTGACACCTACGTTCACTTCAACCGCGACATTTGGCAGCGTATCGAACAGGGTGCCCCGCGACAACCGCTCCTCAACCAGCGATTTGCACTGACCTTTAAGGCACTGGACATCGCGGTCGATGGTGTCGCCTTAGAAGCTGAATACAACGACATGCTCAATCACAATTTTTACACGCTTCCCGGTGCTCGTGACCTGTTAACGCAGCTCAAATCGGCCGGGGTCCACCTCTTAGTCGGCACGAATGGCACCAAACACACGCAGCTCAATCGCTTAGACGGCTCGGGAATCGGCGCTTACTTTGACGCCGTCTATATCTCTCAAGACGTTGGTTTCAATAAGCCTGACCCGCGCTTCTTTGCCCCGATTTTCGCGCAACACCCCGATCTGACCGCCGCCAATACCCTCATGGTAGGTGACCGCCTGCAGTCAGACGTACTGGGCGCTAACAACGTTCAACTGCCCAGTATCTGGTACAATCCTCAGCACACAGCTAATCCCGTCGCCTACCAGCCAACCTTTGAAGCCGCCGACTTTACGACCGTAGCCCGCTTGATTCTGAAATAACCGCTTAGCCCCACTCCACCTCGGTCGTGGGCTGGCTCTCGGCTACTATTAGCGGTGATTGCTGTAGAAAGGCTAGCTCACGCAAGGCTTCCCACTCGCTTTTGGGTACCAATACCGCCGCCTGTGCGTCATTGGCGTCCGTTGGCGTGATCACAATGGTTTCTTTTAATTGGTGGACCGCCGTCAAGAGTTCCATCAGGTCGGTTTGCGCTGTTTCCGGTGAATAGTGTTTCATCATTAAATTTCCTCCTAAGGTCGCAAAACTCGCCCGTTAGCGTTGAAAATGACGTTAACGGGCGAGTTCTTTGTCGCGTTTTATTTTGTCTGTTGGCTGGTTCCGGCGCCACCTTCATTATCGGCTTCACCGCTGGCCCAAACCTTCGTTGCGTAGACGGCGTTAAACAGTAACGCCGCTTGTAAGGCGACTTGGGACAGATTGGCCCCAAGCGACCCGATCTTTGTGACTCCCATCAGTGTTTGCACGGTCAACGTCCCCCAATAGATGACGTTGGCAATGTTGACGACGATCCACAATGACCAGTTTTCCTTGAATTTCAGAATATACAGCAATTGGGCAATCAAGCTGACCACGAAGTTGATGGAATCAAAGTAAGGTAACTGCCCATGGAGCATCGCCAGCACGACCCAGCCAATGATCCAGGCCACAAATGCGCCAACAAAGATCATGTTCCGCGTCTGCTTAGCAAATGAGTGGGTCGCCTCATCACGCCCCCACATCACCCAGCCGATCGGTTGTGAGACGACGTAGATGATATCCATCGCAAACGAGCCGTATGCGTGGCTGATCCATGCAATATACGTCATCGCCAAACACTGAACCAGACCGAAAATAAAGGAGATTTTCCGTCCCTTCATCCCGTAGATCAGGCACAGCACGCCCATAACTCCGGAGATCATTCCAATTAAACTATCCGGCACGACCGCGTAAACGGCAACCTGCAAAATCAATAAGAGCGACACATAGATGACCTCAAACTTTTTCCAATTCGTGAACAGCTGGTTGAACCACCAGCCGTGTGACTGCGTATTTGTCATGTTAATCCCCCTAATTTTCAGCGACTAGTGTATCAAGAGTTGCGAGTAAGACAATCAACAACAAAACCTGGCTCAGCGTCAGTAGCTTTACTTGAATTTGTCGTAATAAACGGTCGGGTTCTGGAAACGGATGTTGGCGCTGCCACAATACACGGGCCACCAAGACTGCCGCGTTCACCATCACCAGTAAGACTAAGACCCGCTCGTCTAGCCAAGCCACTTGCCACGAACCTAAGCCCATGTAAAGTAAACTCAGAACTAGAAAGCTGTGCGCTAAATACCGCCACCGGTTCCGCATCGCGCTGATCTGCGACGGTAATTGCCGCACTAATCGCCAGTGCCAGCCGTAAAAAATTACCGTCAGTACCAGCCCAACAATCTGTAATCCCGTCAGCACGTGTTTCCTCCCCTCAAGCCAGCAGAACATAGCATGAGTTTACCGTTGCCACCACTTAGCTGGCTAGATATTCAGCCCCATCCGTTCGGTGACCTTCTTTATGTAAAAAAATGACTGAGTTTCGCCATGGTCAAAACTCTTCAGCATCCAAGTGGTTAGAGCTGATAATTATCTCACTACAGCTTCCAACTTTACCAACGCTCCGTGTCATTCACGCAAAGAACGTGTAAAGTTTATGTATTCTAGTTATTAATTTAATAATAACTAATCACTTTTTATTATTAATAACTAAATTACTGTAAACAAAAAGAGCTGCGATAAATTCTCACAGCTCTTTTGACATCCCCAAATCTAGTTCACTTTGGCAATCTTACCCTGTTCGATATAAACGCTCAGAATGGCGATATCAGCGGGATTGACCCCACTGATCCGGCTAGCCTGCGCTAACGTTTCGGGTTGAATCTTCTTTAATTTTTGGTGAGCTTCGGTTGCGAGACCGTCGATGGCATCGTAGTCGATCTTAGCGGGGATAGCCTTGGCCTCCATCCGCTTCAACTTGGCCACGTTGTCCTCGGCCTTCTTGATGTAGCCCGCATACTTCAGTGACACTTCGATTTCCTCAATGATGTGCCGGTCCAAAGGCTGTTCTGGTGCCGGAATGAACTGTAGCAACGTTTGGTAATCGACGTACGGCCGCCGTAAGAAGACTGCGGCTAACACGCCATCTTGAAGTGGCTTGTCGCCGTGACTCTCAATAAAGGCGTTGATGGCGTCATTGGGCTTGATACGAATGCTGTTCAACCGTTCGATTTCGGCCTTCAAAGCTGCCTTTTTAGCCAAGAAGTCGGCGTAGCGTTCGTCGCTGATCAGACCTAATTCATGACCCTTCGCCGTCAAACGCAGGTCGGCGTTATCGTGCCGCAAAATCAATCGGTATTCTGCCCGACTCGTCAGCAGACGGTAAGGCTCTTTGGTTCCCTTGGTCACCAAGTCATCGACCATGACACCAATGTAGGCGTCGGAACGCTTCAACGTAAAGCCTGGCTTACCCAGTGCCCGCAACCCGGCATTGATCCCGGCTAACAGACCCTGACCAGCAGCTTCTTCGTAACCGGAAGTCCCGTTCGTTTGACCCGCAGTAAACAGGTTCTTTAACGGCTTCGTTTCCAACGTTGGCCGCAATTGGTAAGGGGAAACAACATCGTATTCGATGGCGTAACCTGGCCGCATCATTTGCGCGTCTTCTAGCCCCTTGATGGAGTGAAGAATCTTCTGTTGAACTTCTTCTGGCATCGAGGTTGAAAGGCCTTGGACGTACCATTCATCAGTGTTTCGGCCTTCTGGTTCCAAGAAGAGTTGGTGCCGTGGCTTGTCAGCGAACCGCACGATTTTATCTTCAATGGACGGGCAGTAACGAGGGCCGACCCCTTCGATAACACCCGTAAACATTGGGGCGCGGTCGAGGTTGGCCTTGATGATCTCATGCGTCTTTTGGTTCGTGTACGTCAACCAGCAAGACAGCTGATTCTTGATGTCGATGTAGGCACTGTCTGGCGTTGTGAAGCTAAAGTGGTTCGGCTCCTTGTCCCCAGGCTGTTCCTCGGTCTCATCGTAGTGAATCGTGTTGCCGTCGACCCGTGGTGGCGTCCCAGTCTTGAACCGTTCGAGGTCAAAACCGTACTTCGGCAGGTTAGCCGTCAATTTGTTGGCGGGTTGGGAGTTGTTCGGACCAGACGAATACATCAGTTCCCCGATGATGATCTTGCCGCGAGCAGCGGTCCCAGCCGCAATAACCACAGCCTTGGCGCTGTAACGCGCACCGGTGTTGGTGATGACCCCTTTGCAGGCGCCGTCTTCTACGATCAAATCGTCCACAATTCCCTGACGCAGGGTCAAGTTAGGCTCGCGTTCGATGGTGTGCTTCATTTCGGCATGGTAGGCGTGCTTGTCGGCTTGAGCGCGTAAGGCACGGACGGCCGGTCCCTTACCGGTGTTCAGCATCCGCATCTGCACGTAAGTCTTATCGATATTGCGGCCCATTTCGCCACCTAATGCATCGATTTCACGAACGACGATACCCTTTGCGGGGCCACCGACAGACGGGTTACATGGCATAAAGGCCACCATGTCCAAGTTGATCGTCATTAATAAGGTTTTGTTTCCCATCCGGGCGGCAGCTAATGCGGCTTCACTACCAGCATGGCCGGCTCCCACGACGATAACGTCGTAGTCCTGACCGGGATATTCAATTACTTCAGTCATTGGTTCTTTCCCTCCATGCTTAACTGCCACTGACGGCGGCTAAACGGTCTCTTTTGATTTTATTTTTAAATAGAATAGATTTAGGTTATTTCCCTAAACAGAACTGGCTAAACAACTGGTCGAGCAGTTCGTCTTGGTAGCTATCCCCGGTGATTTCACCGAGTAGGTCCCAGGCGCGCGTCATGTCGATCTGCACTAGGTCGACCGGCATCCCCGCAGCGATTCCACTCTGAACGTCCGTCAAGGCATCGCTGGCTTGATGGAGCAGGCCAATGTGCCGGGCGTTCGTGACCATCACGTTGTTTTGATTGGACTCGATGCCTTCATCGAAGAACAGGTGGGCGATGGTGCCTTCCAGCTGATCCATCCCCGTGCTCTGCAGAATCGACGTTTCAATGATCGGGCTATTCCCAGCAGCGGCCTTCACCGCGTCCAGATCCAGCTTCATTGGCAGGTCCGTCTTGTTCAAAATGAGGATTCGTTGCGTGTCGGCTGTGGCCTTCAGTAACGCCTTGTCTTCAGCGGTCAATGCTTCACTGGCATTCAAGACCAGCATCACCAAATCAGCGGTGTTGATGGCCTTCCGCGAGCGTTCGACCCCAATCTTTTCGACCTTATCCGTGGTATCGCGAATACCGGCCGTGTCGATCAGCTTCAATGGCACCCCTTTGACGTTCACGTATTCCTCGATCACATCACGCGTGGTCCCAGCAACGTCGGTCACGATGGCCTTGTCTTCATGCAGCAGGTGGTTGAGCAAACTACTCTTCCCCACGTTCGGCCGGCCAACAATGGCGGTGGCGAGGCCTTCACGCAAGACCTTCCCTTGCTTAGCGGTCGCGAGCAGCACTTTGATCTGCTTTTGGACCTCTTGGGCCTTCTCCAGCAACATCTTGGTCGTCATCGTTTCCACGTCGTCGTACTCGGGGTAGTCGATGTTGACTTCCACTTGGGCTAGCGCATCCAAGATGTCTTGCCGCAAGTTTCTAATCAAATGAGACAAATTTCCGTCTAATTGGTCTAAAGCAACCTTCATAGACTTGTCCGTTTTCGCCCGAATCAGATCCATCACGGATTCCGCCTGGGTCAAATCGATTCGCCCATTGAGAAAGGCCCGCTTGGTGTACTCGCCGGGTTCAGCCAACCGCGCGCCGTAACTCAAGCACAGCTGTAAGATCCGGTTCGTGGCCACGATACCACCGTGACAGTTGATCTCGATAATGTCTTCCTTGGTGTACGTCTTGGGTGCCCGCATCACGGTCGCCATGACCTCATCGACTTCTTCACCGTTCTCCGGGTCGATAATGTGGCCGTAGTGAATCGTGTGGGTGGCCGCTTTGGTCAAGTCAGCCCCCTTAAACAGCTTTTCTGCAACGTCAAAGACCTCTTCACCGCTCAACCGAATGATGGAGATGCCCCCCTCACCAGGTGGGGTCGAAATTGCCGCAATCGTATCAAATTCTGTGGTCGTGACTGCCATGAGCCATCCTCCTTGTTCTTTTCAATGTTGGTTCTTACCTCAAGTTTAGCGACCCATCGCCTAATAATGACTATCAACAGGCCTGGTGTATCATTTAACGCCATAAAAAAAAGCACCTACTCCACGCCACCTAACTGTGCGCGGATAAAGTACTTTCACTACTTTATCATAAACTTGATAAGAATGATTGTCTTCACTATAAGGGCAATCGGTCGTTTTGTCAAACGGAAACTATGACGGTTCGATCACAACGGCGCGGTGTGGCTCTTTGCCGGCCGAGTACGTCGTCACGTGGCGGTTCTTCGCCAGGACCGCGTGAATCTGTTTCCGTTCAAATGACGGCATCGGGTCTAAATAGATCGGCTTCCCGGTCGCCACCACTTCCCGCGCGGTACTTTCGGCCAGACGCATCAAGGTTGCCGCCCGCCGTTCCCGGTAGCCCGCCACGTCCAGTTCCAAATCAACGTGGGCAGCGCCATGATGGTTCAAGAACAGTTGACCCAGGCTCTGTAACGCATTGATTGTCCGACCATGTTTCCCGATCAGCAGGCCTTCCTTATCCGTGGTAAATTCTAGGCGGACTTGGCGATGAGCCGTGTTCTCAACGTCTAGCGTCGCGTCAATGCCCAGTTGTTCCACGATGTTTGCCAGGTAATCCTGAACGGCGTCGACGGCCGCCTCGCGTTGCTCACGGCGCTCCTCAAGGGTCACCGTTGGTTCGGCTGGTTGGTCCTCGGTTGGTGTGGCTGCCACCGGTGCCGGTTGTGCTTTGGCTGGTCGCGCTGGCTTGACGGCGGCACTACTCGTCTTGGCGGCGACTGGCTGCTTAGCCGCTTCACTGGCTGCTGCAACGGGTTTCAAGACCACGTCGACCATCGCATCGCGCCGGCCGATACCAAACAAACCCTTACGTGGCGCCGTGACCACCTTCGTCATCACCTGGTCACGACGGCTGTTCAATGCGGCTAGTCCCGCTTCGATCGCCGCTGCTTCCGTTTTCCCCGTAAAGATCGTCATCGTTTATTCCTCCCGTGTCTATTCGCTAAATTTTAGTATACCATAACGACCGTCAGGCACTGCGCAATCCGTCTAAAATTACAGAAATCTCTACCGTCGCTTTCGCTAGAAAATCAGCATCAAAAATTAACGGTCACTCTTAAGAATCCCTTAAAATCAGGGATTCCATCCACCAATTCGGTCAAAAATTTCGTTAGTAACCATGTAGGCGGCTACGACAACCGAAAAAGTCATTTTGATTTTAGCAAAGTAACCATTGAACCGGTAAGGAGGTGTTATCCGTTCTACAATTCTTGCGTCAAAACTCGTTCTTTGACAACAAAAAAACCGCTCGGAAATAACCGAACGGCGAGAAATGCATTTTTTAGATGTTATTTACGTTTGCTTTGCTTAGCACGCCGCATTGCTTTTTTCACAGTGCGTTCGTGTTCGGCTTTGACCTTTTCCTTTTGATCGCGTTCCGCTTGAATCTTCCACGGATTTTGAATCAATAGGGTTTGGCCCACTTGGAAGACGTAAGAAACCGTCCAGTACAACGACAGTGATGAGGCGACGTTCATGGCGGTAAAGAAGACCACCACGGGCATCCCGACGATCATCATCGTGTTCATGGAGTTAGTCTCTGGCGCGGACTTCGTCGTTAACCACGAACTCAAGAACGTGGCTAAGGCTGCCAAAATCGGCAAAATGAAGTACGGGTCCTTGTGACCAAGTTGCAGCCACAGGAACGTCCCAGACCGCAGAACGGCTGTCCGCCAAATGGCTTGATACAGTGCCCAGATAATGGGCAATTGAACCAAGGCTGGTAAACAACCCATCATTGGATTGATGCCGGCTTCAGAGTACAGCTTTTGCTGTTCTGACTGAAGTTTGGCCATCGTTTCTCTGTCTTTAGACGAATACTTTTTCTGTAATGCTTTTAATTGGGGTTGAACCTCTTGGGTCTTCCGCATGCTACGCGTTTGGAAGATCATCAGTGGTAGCAGGATGATCCGGATAATGATCGTAAAGATGATGATCCCGATCCCGTAACTATTACCGAAGAAATGAGCCAACCAGATAATCGCCCGCGAGAAGTTTAGAACGATCAGGCCGTCCCAGATCCCGGTACTTTGATTCGTAATTGGCTTATTGCTACAAGCGGAAAGGATGAACACTAAACCCACAATGCCCAGCATCAGTAGGGTGCGTTTGTACTTTTTCACGTTTTTCACGTTTATTCCTCGCTATAGCTGGAATCCAGCAGTTTAGCCAGCTTCAGTACGTGCACCAGGCTGCGTTTCGCGTCGGGCATGGCAATGCCATCCGCACGGGGCCGAGCAATGACGAGAAAGTCTACATCTTGTTTCAGATAAGGCTTTAACTCGAGCAAACTCTGCCGAATGCGGCGCTTCACCCAGTTACGGTGAACGGCGTTACCAATCTTTTTCCCAACAGAAATGCCGACCCGGAAGTGCGGCTGATCTGGTTTTTCCATTGAATACACCACGAATTGCCGATTAGCGACTGAATTCCTGGTTTCAAAGACCTGCTGAAATTCCGCTTCTTTCTTAATGCGGTAAGATTTTCGCATGGTGCATCTCCAAAATTCTCAACTATTTTTCAGTCCGCGGGGAATTGGTGTCCCAGTCACTCCGCAGATAAAATAAAAAGACCACTGAACCATCAGCGGCCTATGCAGACAATACTTTACGTCCCTTTTGACGGCGACGTGCTAATACTTGACGGCCATTGCTAGTGCTCATGCGCTTGCGGAAGCCGTGGACACGTGAACGGTGACGTTTCTTTGGTTGGAAAGTACGTTTCATGGTAAGTTCTCCTCTCTTAACGATGACTATTTATTTTTCATCTGACAGTGCCAGACAAACACTAAATGCATTTCCTGAATATACTATCATAAAAAACGTCAAATTGAAACAGCAACTTTAAATTTCCAAGAAAAAGTTGTCCCCGGATAAATTTGTTTCATGCACTTAGCCTGTGGATAACTTGCGGATTTCAAAAAAGTTATTTGCGACTTGCTAACTGGGTTATCCACTGTTCCACAGGCTGTTTACTTTTAAAAATTAAGCTTTGTTAATTATGTGGATAACTTGTGAAACACTTGATACTATCACTTTTGTAGTCCACCATGTCCTGTGCATAACTAGTTATTCAAAAAGTTATGCACCGTTCTTGACCACCCTGTGGATAACTCTTTCCACTTCCTGTGAAACAATTATGCACACCCAACAATAGCCTGTGGAAAACTTTTTTCCTTCATGCTACACTGAATGTACGTTTTCTTTTTGGGGGTCATACTCCCAATGGATAAATGAGTTTGTAAACTAAAAATAGGGGGATACCTCAGTGCCAGAAATGTCAGATTTGTGGGCTGGCATCCAAAAGTTGTTTAAGGACAATTACGCACCAACGACCTACTCAACTTGGATCGAAACAGCCAAGCCGATTTCTTTAATCGGCAACAAATTAACTTTGGAACTTCCATCACCCCTGCATCGTGATTACTGGAATAACCAACATTTGGACCAGCAATTGATAGAATACGCATACCAAACCACTCACGAAGATATTCAACCCGAACTCATTTTAGAGGGTGAACGCCAGCAACAAGCGACGCTCAAAGCCAAATCTGGCACCCTAGACGGCGCGATCATGAATGAACCGACGCCAACTTTTATGAAGGAAACGGCCTTGAATCCCCGCTACACGTTTGACACTTTCGTCATCGGTAAAGGTAACCAAATGGCCCATGCTGCGGCCTTGGTTGTCTCTGAAGAACCTGGTAAAATGTACAATCCCCTCTTCTTCTACGGTGGCGTCGGTCTGGGTAAGACCCACTTGATGCATGCGATCGGCAATAAAATGCTTGAAGCGCATCCGGACACCAAGATCAAGTACGTCACCAGCGAGGCCTTCACGAATGACTTTATTAATGCGATTCAAACTCGGACGCAGGAGCAGTTCCGTCAGGAGTACCGTAACGTTGATCTGCTGCTAGTCGATGATATTCAATTCTTCGCTAATAAGGAAGGAACGCAAGAAGAGTTCTTCCATACATTTAATGCCCTCTACGCCGCCGAAAAACAAATCGTGCTGACGTCTGACCGGCTACCAAATGAGATTCCTAAGCTCCAAGACCGCCTAGTTTCGCGGTTTGTTTGGGGTCTTTCGGTCGATATCACGCCGCCAGACTTGGAGACGCGAATCGCCATTCTTAGAAACAAAGCCGATGCCGACCAGATCGACATCCCCGACGACACTTTAAGTTACATCGCCGGGCAGATTGACTCTAACGTCCGTGAACTCGAAGGGGCCTTGGCTCGTGTTCAGGCTTATCATCAACTGATGCATCAGCCGATCACGACCGACCTCGCCGCCGAAGCGCTCAAGAGCTTGAATCTCCTTAACGCCAGCGATGCCGTGACGATTCCGGTGATTCAAAACCGGGTTGCTGACTATTTCCACGTGTCTCTCAAGGACCTCAAGGGAAAGAAACGCAAGAAAATGATCGTCATGCCCCGGCAAATCGCCATGTACCTCTCGCGCGAACTGACGGAGGCGTCATTGCCCCGTATCGGAAACGAATTTGGCGGTAAAGACCATACGACCGTCATTCACGCCTACGATAAAATCGCTGCTTCGCTCAAGACGGACCCCGAACTCCAAAAGGATATCGAGAATCTCCGCAATGAGCTCCACCAATAAGCAAAGAATCGTCCGGGTCTCTACGTTAAACCGAGACGGGCTCGCGGCGATCTTTTTGTGACTAACTGGCGTATGATAAAATTAAGCCGTGTCAGCAGGAGCCACCATTTTTCCGTGGGTGCATACCCAACGAGGAAATGACGGGTGTGGATAAAAAAGGAAAAGGTCAAAAGTTATCCACAAGTTATCCACAGGTGGAAAAGCTAGTAACACAAGGCCTTCTCTAAAGTTATCCACAGAATACACCGCTCTACTACGGCTACTATCTTTTTCTTTTAATTAAGTAAATAGCGCACCACACAAAGGAGTGTTCAAAATATGAAATTCACCATCAACCGGCAAGCGTTCACTGCAGAACTCAATAACGTTTCCCGGGCAATCTCATCCAAGACAACGATTCCGATACTGACAGGGTTAAAGATCGTTGCCAGCGATGCGGGCTTACTGCTAACAGGTTCCAATGCCGACATTTCAATTGAATCGTTGATCAGAGCTGACGATCCAGATGTTGGCTTAAGCATTGATGAACCCGGTTCAATCGTACTAACCGCCCGTTTCTTCGGTGAAATCGTTAAGAAGTTGCCTGAAAAGGAACTGACCGTTACCGTTAAGGACGGTTTCCAAACCGAAATCACGTCTGGCGCCGCGTCCTTTAACATCAATGGTCAAGACGCCAACAACTATCCGCATTTACCAGAGATCGACGCCGCGGATTCCGTTGTGCTGTCCGGGGCCGTCTTCAAGGAACTGATCAGCCAAACGGTTATCGCCGTTTCCAACCAAGAGAGTCGCCCAATCTTAACTGGGGTCCACTTTGTCTTGGCCGACAACCAATTTTTGGCGGTCGCCACGGATAGTCACCGGTTGAGCCAACGGCAAATTGAACTGCCAACACCAAGTAACGCAACGTTTGATGTGATCATCCCCGGGAAGAGTTTGACTGAATTATCCCGGATGATCGGTGATGACGATAGCGACGTGAAGATGCAGTTCTCCGAAAACCAAGTCCTGTTCTTACTTGGCGACACGTCGTTCTACTCCCGCTTGCTAGAAGGGAACTACCCTGATACGTTCCGGTTGATCCCTAAGGAAGCCTCAACCACGGTTGAATTCGAAGCACCAGAATTACTGGCGGCTGTCGAACGGGCCTCACTGTTGTCTCACGAATCCCGGAACAACGTAGTTAAGCTGACGTTGACGCCAGCCGATAATCAGGTCACCATCTTCAGTAACTCACCCGATGTCGGAAACGTTGAAGAAGACTTGGCCCCCAAGGATCTGACCGGTGATGACCTCGAAATTTCGTTTAACCCCGATTACATGAAGGATGCGTTGCGGTCATTTGGTCAAGCGACGATTCGCGTGGCCTTTACTTCCGCATTGCGGCCCTTCACGTTGGTCCCAACGGAAGACACGAGCAACTTTATCCAGCTGATCACGCCAGTCCGGACGTTCTAGACTGGTTTTTAACTGAAATTAAAGACGTATTCCGCGATTTTCTTGCGCGGCATGCGTCTTTTTTTTACGGAGAAATTAAAGCGCGGCTGTGGATAACTTCGCGGGCGATCACTGGTCACCACGAGGCGTGGCTAACTATCCGATCCGCAGAAACCACGTTCCGTTATTTTTAGACGAGCCTCAGTTGGCAGGCGTTCCTTAAAATGTTTATCAAAATCATAAACACAGTTCTGATTGGCTGAAAAATAGGGCGATCGAGCCGGTCATTCTCGCTATAAATAAAATACTAAAGCCCACCGTCTTCATTTCTTCCAGCACTCGTGAAAACCGTGTAAAACTTGGGTCGAAATCCGTTACTTGCGTGCGCACATGCCGGCTGATTTTTAGCGAAATTGGGTGGTTGCTGATTTTGCGGCCAAAAATAGCCGTTTTTCGTTTGAACGGCGCTCATTTTAATTCTGAGCAAATCTATAGCATTTTCACCAAAAATATCAAGAATGGGTCAAATCGGCTGAGAGCGCAAAAATAAGGTAACTAATCTGTACCTTTGCCGTAAAAAGCGGTATAATATAAGAGAAGAAAATTAAGGGGTGAAATTGTGAAAAAAGAAGTTTTCATTGACACGCCCTACATCACTTTGGGCCAGATGCTCAAGGAAGAATCCGTTATTAGTACTGGCGGTCAAGCCAAGTGGTATTTGCGGGAAAACACCGTGAACGTCAACGACGAACCAGATGATCGACGGGGCCGTAAGCTGTATCCAGACGATACGGTCGATGTTCCTGATGCAGGCTCATTTGTTATACGCTCAAAGCAGGGTGAATAATGTATTTGCAAGAGTTGCAGCTGCAGCATTTTCGTAATTACCAAGATGCCGATCTTCAGTTAGGTCAAGGCATCAACGTCTTATTGGGTGAAAATGCGCAGGGCAAGACCAATTTACTAGAGGCAATCTACGTGCTGGCGTTAACCCGCAGTCACCGAACCGCCAATGACCATGATTTGGTCAATTGGCAGGCCAAAACGGCCAAGGTGAGTGGCCGCGTGGTTAAATCTGCCGGCACGGTGCCGTTAGAGCTCACTTTTTCGCGGCAGGGGAAACGGGCCAAGGTCAATCACTTGGAACAAGCGCGGCTTTCCCAGTACGTGGGTCAGCTAAACGTGATCTTGTTTGCACCGGAAGATCTCGCCATCGTCAAAGGCGCTCCCGCTGTGCGGCGGCGCTTTATGGATATGGAGTTCGGGCAAATGAATCCCCGTTACCTTTACAACCTCAGTCAGTACCGGACCTTATTGAAGCAACGGAACCACTACTTGAAGGATTTACAACACAAACAAAAAAAGGACCTCCTTTTTTTGTCTGTCCTGTCCGATCAGTTAGCGGCTTACGGGGCGGAAATTATCATGGCCCGGCTGACGATGTTACGTAAGCTCGAGCACTGGGCCCAGACGATTCACGCTGAGATTTCACAGCAGCGCGAGGAGTTGACGTTCCACTACGCGACGCAGGTCCCTGACGACCAGTTGACGGACGCCAAGACCATTTGCGATGCGTTAACGGCCCTCTACACCAGGCAGCGCGACAAGGAACTCTATCAGGGAACGACTCTGATTGGCCCGCACCGCGACGACCTGCATTTTCAGGTCAACGGCAAGAATGTCCAGACGTTTGGGTCGCAGGGCCAGCAACGGACTACGGCGTTGAGCGTCAAGCTTGCCGAGATCGACCTGATGAAAGAAGAGACCGGTGAATATCCGGTCTTATTACTTGATGACGTACTTTCCGAACTGGATGACGCCCGCCAGACACATTTGTTGACGGCGATTCAGGACAAAGTACAAACGTTTATTACCACCACCAGCTTGAGCGGGATCACTCGCCAGCTGATCAAGGACCCAACCATTTTTCACGTGGAGAACGGGGCCGTGGTGGCCGATGAATCGCCTGCAACGGGGGATTCGGCAACAAAGGAGGATTAGGCAGTGGCTGATTACGAACACGAAACCAAAGCAGAACAAGCCCGGGAATACGATGCCAGCCAAATTCAAGTCTTGGAAGGCTTGGAAGCGGTCCGGAAGCGTCCAGGGATGTACATTGGCACGACCAGTTCCCAAGGTCTGCACCATTTGGTCTGGGAAATTGTCGATAACGGGATCGATGAAGCCTTAGCGGGCTTTGCCGACGTTATTCACGTGACGGTCGAAAAGGACAACAGTATCACCGTGACCGATAACGGGCGGGGGATTCCTGTGGATATTCAGAAGAAGACGGGGAAACCCGCTTTGGAAACGGTCTACACGATCCTGCATGCCGGTGGTAAATTTGGCGGCGGCGGGTACAAGGTCTCCGGTGGTCTCCACGGGGTGGGGGCGTCCGTTGTTAACGCCCTGTCGACCCATTTGGAGGTTCAAGTCATTCGGGATGGCAAACGTTATGCCATTGGCTTTGAACGCGGCCACGTGAAGACACCGATGTACGTTGCCGAAGAGGGCCTTGATCCAGAACGCCATGGGACCATCGTTCACTTCCTGCCGGATCCAGATATCTTCCGGGAAACGACGACGTTTGATATTAAGACGTTGACCACCCGGATCCGCGAGCTGGCTTTCTTGAACAAGGGTCTGCGAATCACGATTCGTGACGAACGACCAGAAACGCCAACGGAAGAGGATTTCCTGTATGAAGGCGGGATTCGCCACTATGTTGACTACTTAAACGAAAATAAAACGACACTGTTCGAACCACCGATCTACGTTGAAGGCCAAGAAAATGGCATCACCGTTGAAGTGGCCCTACAGTATACCGATGATTATCACAACAACCTGTTGACCTTTACCAACAACATCCATACCTACGAAGGTGGGACGCATGAGGAAGGGTTCAAACGGGCCTTGACGCGGGTCGTCAACGACTATGCGCGCCAAAACAAGCTGATGAAGGACAACGAACCTAACCTGACCGGGGATGACGTTCGTGAAGGCTTAACCGCCGTGGTCTCCGTCAAGCATCCGGACCCTCAGTTTGAAGGTCAAACCAAGACCAAGTTAGGGAACTCCGATGCCCGGACGGCCGTGGACCACACGTTTGCCGACCACTTCATGCGTTACCTGATGGAGCACCCCGATATTGCCCGCAAGGTTGTGGACAAAGGGACGTTGGCTTCCAAAGCGCGGGTCGCTGCAAAGCGGGCGCGGGAAGTTACGCGGAAGAAGAGCGGACTTGAAATCAGTAACCTGCCTGGGAAATTGGCCGATAACACGTCCAAGGACCCCGAAATCTCCGAATTGTTCATTGTCGAAGGGGATTCCGCCGGTGGGTCGGCTAAGCAAGGCCGGTCGCGGCTGACACAAGCCATCCTGCCTATTCGGGGGAAAATTTTAAACGTGGAAAAGGCCTCAATGGACCGGATCTTAGCCAACGAAGAAATTCGTTCGCTGTTTACGGCCATGGGGACCGGGTTTGGTGACGATTTCGACGTTGCCAAGGCCAACTACCATAAGCTGATCATTATGACCGATGCCGATGTCGATGGCGCCCACATTCGGACGCTGTTATTGACGCTGATCTACCGTTACATGCGGCCATTACTGGATGCTGGGTTCGTTTATATCGCCTGTCCACCGCTCTATCGGGTTCGCCAAGGGAAGTTCCAACGTTACTTGGATACCGATGATGAGTTGAAGGAAATTTTAGGCAAATTAGCTCCTGCACCCAAGCCACAAATTCAACGGTACAAAGGGTTAGGAGAAATGGACGCGGAACAACTTTGGGAAACGACCATGGATCCTGAAAACCGGCGGCTCTTACGGGTCGACGCACAAGACGCCATCAATGCAGATCAAGTCTTCAGCATGTTGATGGGGGATAAAGTTGCGCCCCGCCGGCAATTTATCGAGGATAACGCGACCTTTGCTGACCTTGATGTTTAACGTGTAACGGGAAGAACGGAGGGTAAAAAATTTGGCTGATCAAGATTATTTAAGTCGAATCACCGACGTTGACCTTTCACAAACGATGCGCACATCCTTCCTGGATTACGCGATGAGTGTGATTGTTCAGCGGGCGTTACCGGATGTGCGGGATGGTTTGAAGCCAGTCCACCGCCGGATTTTGTACGATATGCATGAACTCGGGATCACCCCCGACAAGCCATTCCGGAAATCAGCCAGAGTGGTCGGGGATGTCTTGGGTAAGTACCATCCACATGGGGATTCCGCCGTATACGAATCCATGGTGCGAATGGCGCAAGACTTCTCGTACCGCTACATGTTAGTGGATGGTCACGGGAACTTCGGCTCCGTCGATGGTGACGGTGCCGCTGCCATGCGGTATACCGAAGCACGCCTGAGCAAAGTTGCGATGGAAATGTTGCGGGATATCAACAAGGACACGATTGATTTTCAAGATAACTATGATGGGTCCGAAAGAGAACCCGTTGTCTTGCCATCACGGTTCCCCAACCTGTTAGTTAACGGGGCTTCCGGGATCGCCGTGGGGATGGCAACGAACATTCCGCCGCATAACCTGACGGAAGTGATCAGTGCCCTGCACATTTTGATGAAGAACCCCGATGCCAGCTTAGCCGACTTGATGGAGGCTGTGCCGGGTCCCGATTTCCCTACTGGGGGGATCGTGATGGGTAAGGCCGCTATTCGGCGGGCTTACGAGACCGGTAA
Organism: Levilactobacillus andaensis; assembly: GCF_016861695.1. GTDB lineage: Bacteria > Bacillota > Bacilli > Lactobacillales > Lactobacillaceae > Levilactobacillus > Levilactobacillus andaensis. Next base: position 83,781 of record NZ_BOLP01000007.1, read on the forward strand.
AGGGACCATTACCTTGCGGGCGAAGGTCGACATCGAAGAAGAAAAGAATGGGAAGCAACGCATTGTGGCCACGGAAATTCCATACATGGTCAACAAGGCGAAATTGATCGAACGAATCGCCGAACTGGCCCGGGACAAACGAATCGAAGGCATCACCGATGTTAACGATGAGTCTGACCGGACAGGGATGCGGATCGTGGTCGATGTTCGTCGCGATGCGAGTGCCGAAGTTATTTTAAATAACCTATACAAGATGACCTTGCTGCAGACCTCATTTGGGATCAACATGCTGGCCATTGTAAACGGCGCGCCCAAAGTGTTGGGATTGAAGCCAATTCTGCAGTACTACTTGGAATTCCAGATGGAAGTTATCCGTCGGCGGACCGCGTTTGAACTGAAGAAGGCCGAAGCCCGGGCCCACATCCTGGAAGGGTTGCGGATCGCACTGGACCACATCGACGCCATCATCACCATTATTCGGCAGTCCGAGACCGCTGAAGTGGCGAAAAATGAGTTGATGACGCGTTACAGTCTGTCAGACAAACAATCACAAGCCATCTTGGACATGCGGTTGGTTCGTCTGACCGGTTTGGAACGCGAAAAGGTCGAAAAAGAATACAACGATGTCATGGCGAACATCAAGGATTACAAGGAGATCTTGGCATCCAAGGAACGTCAACAAGACATCATCTACCAAGAACTCTTGGAAATCCAAAACAAGTTTGGCGACAAGCGGCGGACCGAATTGATGGTCGGCGAAGTGCTGAGCTTGGAAGACGAAGACTTGATCGCTGAAGAAGACGTCGTGGTCTCTTTGACGCACAACGGCTACATCAAGCGCTTGCCAACGTCTGAGTTCAAGGCGCAGAACCGTGGGGGTAAAGGGGTTCAAGGCATGGGCGTGCACGATGATGATTTCATCGAACACCTCGTGGCGACCTCGACTCACGATATGTTGTTGTTCTTCACCAACACCGGGAAAGTTTACCGGATGAAGGGCTACGAGATTCCTGAATACGGTCGGACGGCCAAGGGGATTCCAGTGATCAACTTACTGGGAATCAACAATAACGAGCACGTTCAGGCCGTTATCAACGTGGCCAATCCGGGCGAGAACGCCAACCGGGACCTATTTTTCACCACGGTCCAAGGGACGGTCAAACGGACGCCAGTTGATGAATTTGCCAACATTCGGAGTAATGGTCTGAAGGCCATCAATCTGAAGGAAGACGATGAACTGATCGACGTGGACATTATCAATGCCCAAGCGAACATGATCATCGGGACGCACTTGGGCTACGCCGTCAGCTTTGCGGCTGAAGACGTACGTTCCATGGGTCGTTCCGCAACCGGGGTCCGTGGGATTCGCTTGCGTGAGGGTGACTATGTCATTGGCGCCAGTGTTCTCAAGCCAGACAGCCACGTGTTTGTCATTTCCGAAAAGGGTTATGGGAAGCAAACGGCTGCCAGCGAGTACCCAATCAAGGGTCGTGGCGGTAAAGGGATCAAGACCGTCAACGTGAGTGAGAAGAACGGGCCTTTGGCTGGTTTGACCACGCTCGATGGCGACGAAGACATCATGTTGGTCACCAACAAGGGTGTCATGATTCGCTTTAGCGGCGCCGACGTTTCCGAGACCGGGCGGGCAACCTTAGGGGTCCACTTGATTCGGTTAAACGACGATACCGCCGTGGCTACGATGGCCAAGGTGGCGAAGGAAGACGAAACGGACGATGAGACCGCACCAGCTGACGGGAATGCCCCGGTAGCTAGCGACGATGCCACCGCCGAATCGGCTCCAGTTGTACCAGACGATACCGATGCTGCTAGTGATAGCGACGACGATACCGCCGAAGATTAACAGATAATGGGTGAAACGGGTGGCTACCAGCGATGGTGGCACCCGTTTTTTTGCGTTGTTTGGGGGATTGTAAGCTGAGTTAAGCCGCTTGCATGAAGAAACTAATATTAATTTAATTGTAAATGGTTTATCCCGTTTACTTGAATGATTAACTCTGCTATCTTAGGGATTAACTAACAATCTGGGGATAGTAGGGGGTAAATCAACGTGACAAATGCAGACTTTTCGGCGATGGTGAGTTGCTTAGGCCACAATTTACAACGCGAGCGGCAACGAAAGGGACTTAGTCCGGCCGAATTGGCAACGGGCCTGTGTTCAGTTGACCAGTTACGGACGATTGAGGACGGCCAGACGATCCCGACACCTGAGCTGCTGACGGGCCTCTGTCGGCGCTTAAAGCTCCCCCTGCAGCAACTGACCCAGACTGGGTACGTCATGCGCCGTCAGCTGGTCTTTAGCCGTCGGGTGGAGACGTTGGTACGGCGCCAACAACCCGTTAAGCTGATGGCATATTTAGACAACCATGACCGATTAGCCACGTTGCGGACGGACCGGGATCTGCAGGTTTATTATTATTACTACGGGTGCAGTGTGTTTCAAGCGACCGGGGATGCCGGGCGAGCGAGTCGGTATTTTCAAACGGCCTTGTCATTGATGACGCCACAACGGCCACAGCAGTATCAGTCCCTGGAACTGGTCACGCTGGCGACACAAAATTACGTTGAGGCGTTGGCCGGTCGCGCTGATGATGCCGGATTTACTTTGGCGGTGAAAATGATCCGTGAGAATCGCGTGCTGGATGTGCACGACGCGCTGGGGACCATCTATTATCTATACGCGGCGATCTTGTTTCGACGAGGACAAGCCAATGTGGCCGGTCAGATCTTGCAAGAGGGGGTCGCTTGGGCGGCTCAACACCAGAGCTCGGCGCGGTTGGCAGATAATTTTGCCTTGTTGGCGACTTATGCGGTGGTTGTGCAAGCTGTGTCGGTTTGAAATTAATTTAAAAAATTGCGCCAATAAAAAAATATTCGCGGTCGTTTTGCGGAGTTAACTATATAGCGTAGGCAATACCCCGTCGGTCGGCCCCGATTTGCTTAAGTTTTAGATATATGCTATACTACTAGCTTGTGAGTATCTGGCTTACGCTAGTGTCTCTCCTTGCTTCCGCATTGCAGCGGGGGCCTGAAGTCCATAAGGAGGTGTAACATTCATGGAAACTACTAAATACGAAATCACCTACATCATTCGTCCAGACCTTGACGATGCCGCTAAGACCGCACTGGTTGAACGCTTCGACAAGTTACTGACTGACAACGGTGCAGAAATGATCAACTCGAAAGACTGGTCAAAGCGTCGGTTCGCATACGAAATTGGTGGCTTTAACGAAGGTATCTACCACGTTATCACGGTAAATGCTTCTGATGATGCTGCTTTAAACGAATTCGACCGTTTAGCTAAGATCAACGACAGCATCTTACGTCACATGATCGTTAAGCGCGAAGACTAATTTAACTTTAATTTTGAGAGGAGTTATTCAGCAATGATCAACCGAGTAGTACTTACTGGCCGACTGACACGGGATGTTGACTTACGCTACACCCAAGGCGGTGCTGCTGTTGCCACATTTACGCTGGCCGTTGATCGGCGGTTCACCAACAAAACTGGTGAACGAGAAGCTGATTTCGTGAGTTGCGTCATCTGGCGCAAGTCTGCGGAAAACTTTGCGAACTTCTTCCACAAGGGTTCCCTTGTCGGAATTGAAGGCCGCATCCAGACCCGGAATTACGAAAATCAACAAGGCCAACGTGTTTACGTGACCGAAGTTGTTGTCGAGGACTTTTCATTCCTCGAACCACGTTCTCGCAACGCGAACAACAATGAGGGCGGTAACTACAATGGCGGCTCCATGAATAATAATGCTCCTCAAGGTCAGAATCAGAATGCCAATCCGTTTACGAGTGGCAACCCGACGGCAACCCCGTCAGCGCCTACGCAAAACACGAATCCTAATCCGGCCGGCAACCAAGGAAACGCTGGGAACAATAACTCAGCCGATCCATTTGCCAATACTGGTGATTCAATTGACATTTCCGATGATGATTTACCGTTCTAATTTCTAAAACACGAGGAGGGAAATATCCTATGGCAGGACAACGTCGTGGCGGCCGTCGCCGTCGTAAGGTTGACTTTATTGCAGCCAACCACATCGAATACATTGATTACAAAGACACTGACTTATTACGTCGGTTTATCTCCGAACGAGGCAAGATCTTACCTCGTCGGGTTACTGGCACGAGTGCCAAGAACCAACGTAAGTTAACCATCGCTATCAAGCGTTCACGGATTATGGGCTTAATGCCTTTCGTCAGTGAAGAAGGTTAATTCTAAATTCACGGGAACCAACTACAGAAATGTGGTTGGTTCTTTTTTTTGCCTATCTGCCGGAAAGCTTGCTATGGTTAGCCCCCGTGGCGGTCATCGCTGTGAATGGTTTTTATGTGATTATATTTACAAGATTGTTTAGTAGCGGGGGTCCGGCGAAGCCCGTATACTGAGGGCACGATATTAATCGAAGGCCAAGATTAGATCGCCGGCTCGAGCTCAGGTGCGACTGTCCCTGATTTTTTCGTTTGGTAAATAGAGTGTGCGCAGAAAGTTTTTGTCCGTCATGGTTAGCCACGTTCCGTTAAGTTTTAGCAATCGCAACTAATTAATGGCTGAGCTCTTGAGCCACCGCATTACTTGGTTGCTTGGTTGTTGGCACTTACTTTACCAGGCTAGTCTAACTAAGTCATTGCATGAATCTTTTTATTGAAAGCGATTACAATGAAGCCATTCTTAATTAATGGAGGTATTTCCGATGATTACAGCATTCGCAAGTCCATCTACTTATGTTCAAGGCGACCAACTGCTCAAGCAAGCGGCACGCTACATTGCACCATTTGGCGATCATGGGTTACTGCTGGCAGACGACATTGTGTGGGGCCTGATTGGCGAGGAATTCTACAAAGACCTAACCGCGGACGGCTTGAAAATCGAGCACATCCATTTCAACGGTGAAAGTTCACCCGAAGAAATCGATCGCATCAAGGCTATCGGTGAAGAAAAGGATGCCAAATTCGTCATTGCGCTGGGTGGCGGGAAGACCAACGACACCACCAAGGCCGTTGGTGACCGACTCCACGTGCCGGTGGTTATCGTGCCAACGTTGGCGTCCAACGACTCGCCATGTACCCGACTGAGTGTGATCTACTCGGCCAACGGGGAATTCCTGAAGTACCAGTTCTATGACAAGAACCCTGACTTGGTCTTAGTCGACTCCTCCGTCATTGCCGGCGCACCAGTACGTTTCCTGATTGACGGGATCGCCGACGCGTTATCAACGAACGTGGAGGCGCAGACCGTTGCACGGGCGCGGGCCACAACGTTATTGCCGTTACAGACTGACCAGACCGCGGCTGGAATCGCCTTAGCCGAAAAATGTGAAGAGCTGCTGTTCACCTACACGGACCAAGCCGTTGCCGCGGCTGCCGACCACGTGGTGACCCCAGCACTCGCCCATATCATTGAAGCCAACATCCTGCTGAGTGGGGTCGGGGCCGAAAGTTCCGGGTTGGCTGCTGCTCATAGTTTCCAAAATGGACTGACGGCACTGTCCGGCGATGTGCACCGCATGTCTCACGGGCAAAAGGTTTCGTTTGGGACCTTGGTTAACTTGATCTTGGAGGGGGCGAGCGACGAACGCTTTGCCCGCTACCTGAATTTCGAAGCCAAATTGGGCCTGCCAACCACCTTAGCCGACCTGCATCTGGCCGACGCCACGGACGAGGACTTACTGAAGGTTGCCACGTTGACCACCCAAGAGGGCGAAACCATCCACAACATGGGCTTCCCAGTAACGCCACGCGATGTGGTCGCAGCCATCAAAGCAGCAGATAGTCTGTCACGACGGATTCAAGGCTTAGATTAAATTAAATCACGCGTAAAGGAGCGCTTCGACCGGTGATGGTCGGAGCGCTCTTCTTTTTTAGTATGATTACTGAATATGTGGAGATGAGAACCATATGTATTTACGTTATAATTAATTTGCTCAGATAGTTAGTAAAACCTAGATGAAAACAACTGTAACGTAGAATTAAGTAGCTGTGAAAATTAATAATTAAGTATATGGGAGTGATCATATGGAAAATTTAAAGAAAACCGAAGTACGCAAGGTTATTAACGTAGGTCACTCGGTTGGAATTACAATTCCAGCCAGCATGGCCAGAGCTTTCAAACTAGCTAAAGGTTCCCGAGTTGATGTGGTTGAGACTAAAGAGGGACTGACTATTAAGCCCCACGCAGAGGACGCGGAACTAACACCTGAGTTTGTTTCGGCTATGAATGATGCGTATGGCCAGTATCGTGACGCATTAGAATCGCTCAGGAAGAGTGACGAGTAATGGTTTATCTTTCGGCTAAACAATTAGTGGCAGTGAACTTAAAAGCGTTAAGTGGCACTGGTGAGAGTACGATCATTCGAAATGCTGAAGGATTATCTTCCATCGAAACTTTACATAAACAGGGATTCTTTGACAAGGAAGCTTATCCTTCGATCCAGAAGAAAATTGGAATCGTGTTCATCAAGATTATCAACTTGCACCCGTTTGAGGATGGCAATAAGCGTACGGCGGTACTGGCCGCGACTATTATGGCCAAGCTGAATGGTTATGCGTTAACCTTTACCAATAAGGAAATTGAATCTTTGGCGTTGCGGGTAGCGGCAACTGATGATATTGAGCTGGATTACGAGCAAGTGTACAGCCAATTCAAGGTACACTTAACTAAAATTAGTAAATCAAATTAGGAATCCGTTTGGAACAGTTGAAAAATGAAAGGAGCGCTTCGGCCGGTGTGTGTCGGAGCGCTCCTTTTTCGTTAGTTCAAATAATGTTCCACGTGAAACATCGACCAGCTTACCATTTCCGATGCGGCCATTGCCAATGATGCGTCAGGGCCCAGCGTGCGGCTTCTTCGGCAATGCTCAGTGAAATGATGAGACTGAAAACACTGGCAACGATCATGAATGACCCACTCCCCAGTAGGAGATCAATGAGATAGTTTAACGCGTAGAACGTGACGCTGAATGCCGTGACGAAAGTAATTAGCCAGACAATAATTTTTTTGAAGTTCACAAGCTTCTCCCCCATAGACATGATCCTCAGTTTACAGGGCCAGTGACAGTAGCGTCAAGGAAAGGTCTGCTTACATAATTTTATTTATTAACGGTGGGAAAATTGCTACACTGGAGCTAATCAAAAGTTGAGGAGATGTTTTACCATGCAATCCCGTTTGATTCCCAGTTTTTCGTTCACCAGTGCTAAGGAAGCCTTGGCGTACTATCAAGATGTGTTTGGGGCCAGCGATGTTTATCGTTTCAGTCCATCGGCGGAACAGGCGCAACAGTTCGGCCTACCCGCGGATGCTGACCTCGAGAGCATGACCATTCACGCTGGATTTAGCATCTTGGGCATGAGTTTCCAGTGTGCCGATGCCTTTCGCGGTGCGCCGACACCGTCAAATCAGGTCGATATGATTCTAGATATCAATGGCGATGACCCGGCAAGCGTTCAGGCGGCCGAGGACTTTTACGATCACTTACAGGCGTCCGGGAAGGTCACCATCGACATGCCGTTTGCGTCACAGTTCTGGGGCGGTAAGATGGGGCATTTCACTGACCAGTACGGGATTGCTTGGATGCTGCACGTGATGCCATGGAGCCAGATCAAAGATCCGACTGCGAAATAGCTGAAATTTAGCCTGACCAATTTAGATAACTAAGAAAGCCACACCGAGTTGTCAAACTTGATGTGGCTACTTTGGTTATCAAATGATACAATTAATCTAATCGTATTTTAATCATATTCTAATCAGAAGGAAGAGGAACAACTTGGGTAAATTTTTAGCCTTCGCCAAACGGCAGACGGGCGGCCTGTTACTGCTGATCCCGGTGGCGGCATTTATCGAAATCTCCGTGGCGACGCTGTTACAACTCATCACGGATACGGCCAGTGGGAAGGGGCGGTTGAGTTACGGTCACCTGCTGTTGCTGGTCGCCGGCTATGTGGTGGTCGACGCGGCCTTTTATTTTTGGAGTTCTTACGCGAAGGCTAAATGGCAAAATACCATCAGTACCGGCGTGCGGTCGAGCTTGTTGCAGACGTATCTGACCACAACTGACCTGGCCGTCCCCGCCGCGAGTGGTCAGGACAGCCGCTTCAATCAACTGACCAACAACTTAACGATTTTTCAGGACGACTACTTACGGTCGACCGTCAACATCTATGCCGAGCTGTGTCAGTTCGTGATCGCCATTGGCATGTCGCTATTTATCCAACCGCTGCTGTGTTTGGTGGTGGTGGCATTGTGTTTACCGGGGTTATTGATTCCCTTGCTGAACCAACACCTGCTCAAAACGTCCAAGAATCGCGTGATCAAGGCCTCGGCCGCTTACACACAGACCCTTCAAAATATTCTCGGCGGCTTGCGGACGATTCAGCTGTTCAACGTCAATGGCCTGATGCGCCAGCTCTTTGACCAGTCGAATCAAACGTGGCTTCAGGCACAAAATAACGACCAGCGAAATCGCAAGGTCATCAGCGGGTTGGCCCAGTTTCTCGACAACTTCCTGTATCTGGGGACTTGGGTCGGCGGGATTTACTTCGTCATGCACGGCCACATTTCGTTAGGCCAGTTGGTGGCATTCTCGCAGCTGATGATTTTTATTGCCGAGCCGTTACAGATGGCCTCGGATCTAATCACGGATTTTGTCGGTGGCAATCAGGTCGCAAAAAAAATCCGGCCAAGCCTGTACGCGCCGCAAAATGGGACCAAGCAACCGGTCAATCGCTTGCGAACGTTAACTTTTCAGAATGTCAGTGTGACTCGTGACCAGCAGGACGTGTTAAAGGATGTCTCGCTGAAATTGGTCGCTAATCGGCACTATTTGATCGTCGGCAAAACGGGTAGTGGGAAATCAACGTTGCTCAACTTGCCGCTACGTAATCAGTCTGGTTATCAGGGGGCGTTGCTCGTTAACGACCAGGCACAGGCTGACGTGGACTTGCCGAGTTTACGGACGCGGGTGGGCGTGGCCGAACAGGATGGTTACATTTTTACTGGCACGCTGGGAGAGAACCTGAGTCTCTTTCGGACAGAATTCACGACCGAACAGTTGTATACGGCTTTGAAACGAGCCCAGTTACCGAAATATGCGACGGCTGAAGGGTTGGCAAAGTCGTTGACGGCCACAGGCGGCCAGCTTTCGGGTGGTGAGGTCAAACGTCTCTTGATTGCGCGGACCCTGCTCCAACCGGTCGATTTTCGCTTATTCGATGAACCGGCAAGTGGGCTGGACCCGCAGACGGCAACGGCGATCGAAGAGCTGTTGATGACGATTGTTGGCGGTTGGGCGACGATTACCCACCGGTATAACGCAGAGTTGTTCGCGTTTGCTGACGAAATCATTGTGGTTGATGCTGGCCGAATTGTGGCCCGAGGTGTCGCTGGGGATAGTGCGATTCAAGCGCAGCTGAAGCGATTGAATTTGACGAGTGATTAAGGATTGGACGATCTGTCTGATCCTTTTTAATTTGGTGATGAAATTGTCGCTGGAGATGCTATTTTAATGGGTCGTTCTGGTTACACAAGCTTAATCTCTAGATGAGGGGAAAGTCCGGTATACTGGGACCATCGTTACTGAAAAGGATGATTTGAAATGACTTTAAACCGAATAGATGATTACATCCAAGAAAGAAAAAAGGCGAGTGCAGAATTCACACGTGCCTACGATCAAGCAGGGGTTGATTTGGAGATTGCAGTAGCTGTTAAGCAATTACGGGAAAGTTTGGGACTATCTCAACGAGAGTTTGCAGGTTTAGTTGGTAAGCCGCAGTCAATGATTGCCCGAATCGAGACGGGGGCAGTGACGGCGACAAACAAAACACTCGCAGATATTGCTGCTAAAACATATCACCAACTTCGAATTCAGTTTGTCCAAGCACCCTAGCAAGTCTTCGTGCCCAATAATTGTCAATTACAGTTTGGGAGGCGACCGAATCAACCACGAATTCCAATGACAGTTTTTAGGCGTTTCGTGTCAAAATAGAGTTAAATGAAGCAGATGACACTTTTGGGGGAGGCGGAGTAGCCTTGAGAAAGTACGATGACGATGATGTCGCTCGGCGGATGGCGGCGGACCCAGAGTTAGCCCGAGAATATCAACAGGTGAAGGCTGATCTGTAAATTGCCGTGGCCGTGCGCAAATTGCGGGAGAACTTGGGGTTAACGCGCCGGGACTTTGCCCAATTGGTTGGCAAACCTGTGTTGCTAATTGCTCAGATTGAAGAGGGAACGGCCAGCGCGAGCATGGAACAACTGATCGATATCGCTGGGAAAACCAATCATGAATTGATGATCAAATATTTATAGAAGGACTGAAGAAGAGCCGTGACGGTTGCCACAGCTCTTTTGACGCTCTAAGTGAATGTTGCCAAAATACAGCCCTATAGTTAAATCATCAAAAGCCGGCATTAGGCGGGTCACGACAACAGAATCAGCTTTAGAGTCAAAACACGAGCAAGCTATTTAGAGCCCCCCGGTTAGTTACATAAGCTTAATAGTTTCGATGGAAGAAGTCAGGTATACTAGAGGTAAATTTAGGGGGTTTCACAATGAAAAAAGTAGCACAGGGGTTATTGATGATCGGAGTGGCGCTTGGTGGATTGGGTGTCTTGGCGACTAGCCAACCAGCCCAAGCGAAGAGCTATGCTAAGGTGACGAAATATGGGTACAACTACAAAGAGTCGTCCACGTATTTCTATTTTACGGGCAAAAACGCCCTGTACACCAAGCCGGGGACAATCAAGGGCGCTAAATTAGTGAAGAGTAAACAGCAACTGTTGACGCTGAACGCGGCCAAAACTGGTGAAAAGACCTTTATGTGGCGGCGTACGGCAACGACCAATCGCGGTGCGGTGTACTACAAGGTCGAAACCTTCGACCGCAGCATCAAAGGTTGGATCTATGCGGGTAAGAAAAAGCAGCATAGTCTGGGAATGATCTACTACAAGCACACGGAGAAGGACCCAGCCGGTGGCGTCCAATTCTTTTCCTCGTTAGCAGATAGTGCGTTAACGACCGAAGAGAAGAGCCACTTCTATCGCTTAACAACGCCGGGGACCGTAGACGATGGGACGCAACTCTTCTATTCGATTCCGGACTGGGCCGGTTTTGACGGCAAGTCGCAACCTAACAAGAAGAGCACCGTGGCGAATAAGAACGATGTCTTTGTCATTGATAATGCCAAGACCCGTGTTCGTGAAGGGGACCGGTGGGTCGTGGCGTACGATGTTAATCGTCCAGGCGTCGGTGGTTACATCAAAGAAAGCGGCCTGACAGCAATTTCAACGCCTAAGGCTAGCGAAGGGGTGACGGTTAATTATCGTGATTCCCGCACCAATAAATTACTCAACTCGTTTATTCTGCCGGTCTTAACCGGGGACAAGACGACCTCTATTGTGACGATTAATGATTTCCAAATCCCAGCAGGCTATGTAAGCAGTACGGAAAGCATGACCTCAAAGATTAAACTCGGCTTTGACAAGCAATCGACGAAAAATGTCAAAGCGGGCAGTCAGTTAAACTATTACGTGATTAATTAAAGTGAGACAACACGCGTCTGTAGAAATTATGGGGATGCGCCAATAGAAAGCGAGGCCGGGATTGGTTTATAATCCCGGCCTCACTGTGTCCTTATATTATTTTGCATACCGCTGAATCACGGCGACTAACGTTTCGGCGGCGTTCGGCAGACCAACGTGGTCGTTGTAGTAGCTGGCGAAACGGTCATCGTCCAAGTACATCTGGGCTAAGCCTTGGTGGGCCGCCGCTGAGTAATTGTTCCACGTGAAACATAGCCATTGCCGATGGAGTTGGTAGACTTCCTCTGCGGTCGGACTGGCCAGGTCACCACTCGTTGCCACCGTTTTTAGGGCAGTAAACAAGTACTGTTCCGTTTCCTGCATGGCTTGGTAGTCGGTTTCGCTTAGCTTGCCAAAGCGTTGTTGGCTGGCATTAACGGGCTCTTGGCCGTACAACTGGCGGGCTTCCTCGCCAAATTCACGGTCGTTGTCGGTGAGTTGTTGCCGTTTGAAGGCGGCGAATTTTTCTGAATCGGTCATCTGGGGACCTCCTTTGCGGGCCGCTAGCGTGCGGTCCAACGTGTTCAGCAAGGCGGTCAGGTGATCGCGTTTCGTGGTCAACGCCGCGCGCTGTTGCGTTAACGCTGCCGTTTGCTCGGTCGCTGACTGCTTGAGTAATGATTGGATTTCCGTCAAGCTAAAGCCGAACGCTTGGAAATAGCGAATCAGCTGCAACCGGTCGACCGCCGCGGCTGAGTATTCCCGGTAGCCGTTATCCGGATTGCGGCTGGCGGGCAATAGCCCAATTTGATCGTAGTAGCGTAACGTTCGCGGACTGACACCGGCGAGTTGCGCGAGTGCTTGAATGCTGTAGGCCACGGGGACCACCTCCTGTCTTGCTTAGAATCTACTATATAGGTTGCCGTAGCGTCAAGGTCAAGCGGAAAGTCGGCGAAAATTTACCCACCCCTAAATCTCCAGTCAGCCCCGTCATGGCGGGCTTCTATCCGGGAGACAAGTTTTGTGATTGCCACGGAGTGTGATAAAATAAGGGTATTATTTGTAAGTTGCGGTCGGTGGTTTTTCCCGGTCCGCACAAATTTTCCAGACGAATCAGATGAGGAGAAAAATGAATAAATTATTTTCGCGAGCTAACGTGCCTGAATTCTTACAGAACCGGCGCTTGCGGGGCATTGCTGCGATGACGGCATTACTCGCCATCTTGGGAATCGTCCTGTCATTTTTGCTCAATTGGATCTTCGGCATCGTGATTTTGATCCTAGTGGGCATTGCGACGCTAGTGACGTTTAATACCATGGCCGAGATCGGGTCCGACACGACGCAGTATATTTCCGACCTGTCGTTTCGGATTCAGCAGGGTGAGCAAGAGGCGCTGATCCGCATGCCACCTGGTGTGATGATTCTGGGCGACAACAACCAGATTGAGTGGGTCAATCCTTATCTCCAGAAATATTTTGGGGACCAGGACGTCTTGAACCGGACCATCGCGACGGTCGACCCGGACTTGGCGAAGTTGATCGATAGCGCCGAGCCCAAGACCATGACGACGGTTCGCTGGCAAGACTACCGCTTTACGCTGTACGTTCAACCGGACTTTCACGCCATTTACCTCTATGACATCACGCACTACGAGTTGATTCAAGAGCAGTATGACGACGAAAAAATCGCGATTGGCCAAGTCTTTTTGGATAACTACGATGAAATTACGCAGTCGATGACCGACCAGGATATTTCGAACCTGCGAAATTACGTCACCAACGAGTTGTCGGCTTGGGTGCAACAGTTTGACATGTACTTGAAGCAACTGGACGATGACCACTACTTCATTCTGGCCTACGCCAAGTCGCTGGCCGCCATTGAAGCCGATAAATTTAAGATCCTGGATACCATTCGGGAGAGCACGTCGAAGCAAAACTTCCCGTTGACCCTGAGTATCGGGATTGCTTACGGCGACCCCAACTTGAACAAGTTGGCCGACCAAGCGCAAAGCAACCTGGACCTCGCCCTGGGACGGGGTGGGGACCAAGTTGTCGTGAAGGCCGCCGACCAGGAAGCCCGCTACTATGGCGGGAAGACCAACCCGATGGAAAAACGGACGCGGGTACGGGCCCGGATGATTTCACAAGCTCTGCAAGAGCTGATGAACGAGTCCGACCAAATCTTCGTTCAGGGACATTCACAACCCGACATGGATTCACTGGGAGCTTGCCTAGGGATTCGCCGGATTGCGCAAATGAACCAGAAAACCTGTTGGATTGTATTGGATAAGGAAACGGTCCACTCCGATGTCCAACGGCTGCTGGACAATCTGAAGGCTTATCCGGAAATTGATGCCGCCATCATTTCGCCGGAAGAGGCGTTGGAAAAGGCCACCGACCAGAGCATGTTGCTGATGGTCGACCATTCCAAACCGTCGATCTCGATTTCCGCTGAACTTTACCACCGCATGGAAAACCGCGTGATGATTATTGACCATCACCGGCGTGGCGAAGAGTTCCCTGAAAATCCACTGTTGGTCTACATCGAACCTTACGCCAGCTCGACGTGTGAGCTGATTACCGAAATGTTTGAGTACCAGTCACAGGAGAGCGAACCCATCAACAAGCTGGAAGCTACGGCGATGCTGACCGGGATCTTCGTTGACACCAAACACTTCTCGTTGCGGACGGGGACGCGGACGTTTGACGCCGCCAGTTATCTGCGGTCTGCCGGCGCCGATGCCGTTAAAATGCAGCAGTACATGAAGGAAAATGTCGACAGTTATCTGCAACGCAATCATTTGATTGAAATGGTCGAGTTTGTTAATGAAGACATGGCTATCGTTGCCGGGGAAGAGGACCAGACGTATGATCCCGTCACCGCGGCCCAAGCGGCTGATGACCTGCTCAACATGTCCGGTGTCGACGCCTCGTTTGTCATCACGCGCAGAGCGGATGGCCGCGTGGGCATTTCCGCCCGGTCGTTGGGTGAGATCAACGTGCAGCTGACCATGGAAGACATGGGCGGTGGTGGCCATTTGTCCAACGCCGCGACCCAAATCGCCGACAAGACGGTGACCGAGGTCAAGCAGCAGTTGCTCGACATTTTGAACAAGTCGGATGAGCCGGAACCGGTGACGACTTAGGGGTGGAATGGCCAAGTCATTTCAAACTAAAAATGTGATATGACAAATTGATTGTGGGTTGAATGAATGTTAGCCGAGAGGGCGGTCAAAATAGGCTCAGCCGTGGCACTGCTTTAGCTGAGCGACTTGCTCGGCTTAGGCAGAACCGAGTTTTGAGACCTGAACTAGGGGCTCAAAATCGTGTTCACAGCGTTCCAGCCTATTTTGACCGCCCGGCAAGGCGAAACGGGAACATCAATTTAACCCCACAACGATTAATTGCTTCTTACCAATAGGTAGCGTAGGATTAATTTAGAAATGAAATTAGAGGAGTGACCGCCATGAAAGTCATTTTTATCAAGGATGTTCGCGGAAAAGGTAAGCGCGGGGAAATCAAAAATGTTCCCGATGGCTATGCCCAAAACTTTCTGATCAAGCGGGGGCTGGCTAAGGAAGCCAACCAATCCGCCATGAGTCAGTTATCCGCAGAACGCAAAGCCGAACAACGGCGTGAAGCCGAAGATTTGGCCGAAGCACAAGAATTGCAAAAGCGCTTGGAAGACAAGAAAACGGTTGTTGAAATCGTGGCTAAGGCTGGGGAAGACGACCGGTTATTCGGGTCCATTCCTAGCAAGCAAATTGTTCAGGCCTTAGACAAGCAGTTCAATTTGAAGATCGACAAGCGCAAGGTCGACCTCCCAGAACCCATCCGGACGTTAGGTTTCACCAACGTGCCGGTTAAATTACACAGCGATGTGATCGCCAAGATTCGGGTTCACGTGGTCGCTAAGCAAAAGTAAAGTTAACTTGAAGGTCGTCCGTTCTGGGCGACTTTTTTCGTTCTCACGATGGCGTGAGTCGAATGATTCCCCAGCACTCGAAAGTAGTGTATGATTCAGTGTAATAGTTGAGCTTACGTGAGGGGGTGTCGGTGAAATGTCTAAGCAGGATAATACAGCATTAGCACGTTTTATAACGTCGCTAGGCAGTCTAAACGATTACGGCAGTACCGTTGCCCAGACAAAACAAGCGTTGGATTTGAACTCGCCACAACCGCTGAATCAGGGTGGGGAGGACGTTGCGATTTTTCAAGACGCGCTGCAAGGGATTGCGGCGGTGAAGCAGGTGGGATTCTCTGTCGAGGGCATTATTGCCATCAACCGGGCGTTCACCACGCCATCGGTTGAGCAACCAATGCTACCAGGACACCTGCGGAACGGGGGTTACAATGAAGATGATCGCATTGCCATCACGATTGATTCGCGGGCGCGGGTGAGCTATTTCCCACCGGAAGTCGTGACGCGGGCGGATCTGCAGACAATCGTGGCGGCATTTCAGGTGTCCACGCGGGATGAGACGGCAGCTTGGCACGTTTTCGCTGATTTGGCCAAATTACAGCCGTTTCAGGATGGTAATAAACGGACCGCACTGATTGCGGCCAACGCGGCGGCTAACACGTGGACTCTCGAAAATTATTTGGTATTACCGTTTAATGATCTTGACCGCGTTGATTTCACGACGGCCTTGATGCGCTACTATTTGGCAACGGATAAAACGGCGGCCCAACAGGCTTTTTACCGGATGATGGCGGTCTTACCATCGAATCGTGAACAGCAACTCCACCGGCCGATTTCGCCCACGGAAGACGCGCGGCCGCAGCGGGTTCACCTGAAACCCATGCTGCGTAAGGGTTAGATATTGCCATTTCCCTACTATGAATTTACATGGTAAAATGTAGCTCTAGACGTGGAATATGAACTCAGAATTTATCGCCGTCAGCGACTCGTTGGCGGCGACGTTATCGTTGAAGCCAGTAAGCAACAAGTTAAGAGGTAATCGGTTAAGCATGGATAATAATGTACTGACAGACCACACACCACCACAGAACCTCGATGCCGAAAAGGCCGTCCTCGGGGCGATCTTTTTGAGTACCGATGCCTTGGTGGATGCGCTGGAATATCTGGAGCCGGAGGACTTTTACCGCCGGGAACACCAGATTATTTTCCAAGCGATGATTGATTTGAACGACCGCGACGAGGCCATTGATGTGGTCACGATTACGGACCGGTTGACGGCGAAAAACGAGTTGGAAGACGTGGGTGGCATCACTTACATCGCTGACTTGGCTGGCGCCGTGCCCACCGCGGCCAACGCGACCTACTACGCGAAAATCGTGCAGGAAAAGGCCATTTTACGGCGGCTGATTCAAACGGCCACGAACATTGTCACGCAAGGGTATCAACAGGACGAAGACGTTTCTGACATGCTCGACAACGCCGAACGCGACATCATGAGCGTCGCTGAGACCCGGAACCAGTCTGGATTTAAGCCAATTCGCGACGTGTTGAATTCATCCTTTGAGGAAATCAACAAGTTGTCCGAACAGGGTGACGTCATCACCGGGCTGTCGACGGGTTATGCCGAGTTGGATAAAATGACGACCGGACTGCACGACGACGAATTGATGATTCTCGCCGCCCGGCCAGCCGTTGGGAAAACTGCCTTTGCCCTGAACATTGCGCAAAACGTGGGGACCAAGACGGACAAGACCGTCGCTATTTTTAGTTTGGAAATGAGTGCCGAATCGTTGGTCAACCGGATGCTGTGTGCGGAAGGGTCGATCGACGCCAATCACTTGCGGACGGGGCAACTGTCCGAAGAAGAATGGCAAAACCTGATCGTTGCTATGGGGAGTCTGGCCAAGGCCAGCATTTACATTGACGACACCGCCGGGAACAAGATTACCGAAATCCGGGCAAAATGTCGACGACTCGCTAAGGAAAAGGGCAACTTGGGCTTGATCGTGATCGATTATCTGCAACTGATCGAAGGGACCAACCACGAAAGCCGGCAACAAGAAGTCTCCGATATTTCGCGGCAGTTAAAGAAGCTCGCCAAGGAATTGCACGTGCCCGTTATTGCGCTGTCTCAACTCTCACGGGGCGTTGAACAGCGACAGGATAAGCGGCCAGTGTTGTCCGATATCCGTGAATCCGGGTCGATCGAACAAGATGCCGATATCGTCTCCTTCCTGTACCGGGACGATTACTACGAGCGTGAGGGCGATGAAGATGGCGGTGGCGACAACAGCGGTGATCCCCGTGATGAGGGCGACCAAGATGTCGGCGAAGTCGAAGTCATTATTGAGAAGAACCGGTCGGGTCCCCGGGGAACGGTCAAACTGCTCTTTGTGAAATCATTTAATAAATTCTCGTCCGTGGCGTATACGCCGGATCAAAATTAGGAGTTTTCCTGGAAGAGGTTGCATAAGCACGTTCTGACGCTGAAAAAAGCGCGAAAATTTATCCGGATGAATTTAACATAAATCAAATTACGGGGCAACATCATTCTAATTAACGTTATAATTAGAGGATAAATAGTGTTTATGCGCAAAATTCATAGGAGTGTGCCAGAAAGTTCACACTTTCATCATATTTTCCGATTAGTATATGGAATATAGAAGTTGACCAATCGGTTGCTTCTACCAAAGATTAACAATCTTTTTTCATGTACTCCTCCTCCCCTGGAATAATGAAAAAATAGTTAACGTCATTCTTATATAATGACGTTACCCCTACTCCGATGACCATCGCTTTCCCCGAGCGGTGGTTTTTTTGTGCAAAAAATGGGTCTGGGACAAAAGTCCCAGACCCATTTTGCGCTCCGAACGTATATTGCGGAAACGTGCGACAAAAGGCAGTCAACTCCGCTTAACCCCGATAGACAAACAATCCAAAACCGGGATTATTCGTCTATCGACGTTAATGCTCATTGACTGACCGCCTTTTGTCCCACTCTCATTTTGGGAGTCAGCTTAAAGCTGGTTCCAATCGATGTCATCAATATTGGTCCAGCCCGAGTTGTCTTGCTCGCGTTGTTCAATGACGACTAAGGTTCCCGACATAAGAAGATATTGCGTTTCGTCCATTACTGATGCTCCTAACTCATCCAGAACAATTCGTATGTTTCACATGAAACATTCTAAACTATTTTCTTCAAATTCAAACGTAATGCGTCAAAGCTAGCCGGCAGCGTGCGCATTTCAGCCACGTCGTTCGGCCCATCCGCCGTGACCGTTGCCACGCCGCGGAAGTCCATTTTTAACCACTCGCAGGAGTAGCGAATGGCGTTAGCAATGCCCGCCGCCTTGATCTCCGGCTGGTCGGCCCCGACCACCAGCAAGTAGACGCGCTTGCCTTGAAAGGGGAAGCCGTTGGTGTAGCTGTCGAACCAACGGTCCATGAACACCTTCAGCGGGGCGGCCATGTCATACCAATAGACTGGCGTGGCTAGCACGATATCACTGGCCACGGCCACTTTGGTCATCAGCGTTTCGTAGTCGTCGGTGGAATCGGCTTGCGGGCGATCGGTGTCGCGGTTGTCCTGAACGAAATTCAGGTGGTGGTCCATTAAGTGAATCGTCGTGTGGGGAATGCCGGTCAGTAGGCGTTCGCCTAGCGTTGCGGTATTGCCCTGTTTGCGGGCGCTAGCATTGAATAGTAAGACGGTCATAGTCAGGTCTCCTCCTTAGAGTCAGTTTAGGGAAAGCCACCGGCAAATGCAATTGACAACCCTCGTGTGGCGTCGTATAGTATGCGGGGTCGTGGTCAGTGACGTTCGACATGGCCGAACCCCCGACTTAAACGGGAGGTATTTCAGATGAAAACAGTTGTTATTACTGGCGCCACGTCCGGCATGGGCCTCAGCGCCGTCAAGCTTTTTAGCCACCGGGGTTGGCAGGTCGTCTTGGCCGATTTGGACGCCGCCAAGGGGACGCAAACGGTCACGGACCTCACTCAGGCCGGGTACCAGCACCTCTTCTTTCACGCGACCGATGTCAGTCAGGCCGCTTCGGTTCAGGCCTTAGCCACGGCAATGAGTGACCACGGCTGGACCATCGATAGCGTCATCAACAACGCCGGTATCTTTGTGCCCGGTGAGCTCCACGATGTTGAGGAAAGCGCGTGGGACCGCATCATGGCGGTCGATGTGAAGGCCATCTACCTGACCAGTCGCGCGTTCGTTCCCGGCATGATTGCCCAGGGCCACGGGACCATTGTCAACACCGGGTCCATTTCCGGGCTGCGCGGCGACTACAACATGGCCGCTTACAACGCGGCGAAAGGGGCCGTGGTCAACCTCGTGCGGGCCATGGCGCTGGACTATGGGAAATACAACATTCGCGTGAACAACGTTGATCCGAGTGCGACCAAGACGCCGATGTTTATGGCCAATCCGCCGGAGGTCGTCGCGCAATTTGAACAGGCCAATCCGCTCAAACGAATCGCCAACCCAGATGACATTGCCCGCGTCATGTACTTTCTGGCAAGTGACGAGTCCGACCCCATCAACGGGGAAAATTTGCCGGTCTCGGGCGGTCTGGAACAACATTCCGGCCAACCGGTCCAATAGACCAGGTGAGTTGCGGTAACGGAGGGCGAGTCGTTGTTCCCCTGACCCTATAAGCCTATAATTTAGGCAGTGTCAGGAGGGAGCGGAACGAGCCGTGAACAAGACGATTAATTATCTGTTTTTCGTGTGGGGCCTCTGTGCCTTCGCCGTATTGCGCTTTTTGGGGAACTTTCCCAATGGCAGTTGGGTGAAAATTGGGGTGTGGGCGGTTCTAGGCCTTTTCGCCGTGATTCTTGCCGTCGTGGATTATAAATATAAACATAGATAAGAGGGTCTACCAGTAAAATGGTCGGCCCTTTTTGGTTACAAGCGAGTTTTCAACTGGGCGACCAAGGTCAGTAACGCTGACTCGCCGTTCGCCAAGGTTGTTGCATCCCCCGGCGCCACAACGCTTAAGCTCGACAGCAACTCCCCCCGGTGGTCGCATAACCCCACGGCCACACAACCGATGTGGTCGGCCTGTTCCCCGTGATCGTACGCTACATTTCGGGCTATGATCTCTGGCAGTTCGGTTTGGAACCGTTGGGCCGCGGTGGTTGGGACCGTGGCTAAATAATTATCCTGAAAGGCCGTTGGGGTGGCACTCAGTAGGAGTTTACCAGCGGCCGTGGTGGCTAGTGGGTCATCCGCCCCCGGGGCCGCCGACACGTGCTGGGGATGCGGCGCTTCAATTTTAGCGAGGTAGTGGGCGACGTTGCCGCGGCGAACGGCCACGTGGACGGCAATGTTCAGGTCGGTGGCGAGGCGTGTCAGTTCGGGCCGCAACAGAATCAGCAGTTGATCGGTCGGTAACGGGTCGGCCAATGCCAGCGCCGCATGCCCCAAGGAATAGGCCGTCGTTTGAGGATTCTTGTAGAGCAACTCATCGGCGGTCAGTGTCGCCAGGATTCCGAATAAAGTCGTTTTAGGCAACTGAAAGACGGCCTGCAGCGTTTTTAGTGACGTCTCCGGGTGACCGGCGATATACTGGCAGATGGCGGTGGCCCGTTGGACGGATTGAATCAGTTTGGTCATAAGTTCCTCCTAAGTGGGGCTAGTGTTCCCGGAAGTCCCGTGCTAGAATTGATAAAGTCTAATTGAATTTTAATCTTAGATGGCTAAGGGTTGAACCTTTTTTTGTGAATACTGGCTGTATGTGATTCGGCAATGATATAGGGACCAAAAAACAGGTAACACCGATCAAACATAACTGTCATACATATTTTTTGTCGGTCGATGATTTTATGGACGGTGTAAGATGCAGCTTACCAGGTAGCGTAAACCTACTTGTGCGCTGGTATTTGTCACTTGTCATGAAAGAGCCCAGTCAGAGCCGGAGGAGGCCAGGAATGGAGCCAGCCGTGGTAATAGTGGTAGCTGGAAGCTACCACTATGGGCGACTTTTAAGACGGATGACCTTCCCGGCTTAAAAGCGAGCGAGAAGACTGGTGTTCTTCCAGTCTGAAGCGTCCCCACAGCAGGCGTAATCCCTGGAATCCGCAGTGCGGCCAGTTCACACAAGCTATCTTTCAACGTTTAGTTACATAATCACAAGGAGGCGAGTCGGGTTGCAAGAGATCCGTTTACGCTGGCTACTGCTGGGCGCCCTGTTCAGCAGTATCGGCATGAGTTTTATTTGGCCGTTAACGACGATTTACCTCCACAATCGGTTGGGAGCGTCGCTGACGACGGTTGGGGTGATCCTACTCCTGTACTCCCTAGCAAATGTGTTGGGGAGCGTCCTGGGTGGTCGGTTATTTGACCGACTGAACCCGTACTATCTGACGATCGGCGGCGTGTGCGTGTCGCTGGTCACCTTGGCGGCCTTGATGGTCAACCACAGCTGGCCGGCATTTCCCATCGCGCTAGTCTTCCTCGGGTTTGCCTCGGGGTGGACGCTGACGATGGTCAACTCGCTGGGGACCACGATTCACAGCCGCGATGGCCGGTACATCTTCAACATGCTCTATTTTGCGCAAAACTTAGGGGTCGTCTTGGGGACGGCGCTGGTCGGTTTCGTGTACGCGACGAGTGTGACGCTACTCTTCGGCATCGCGTTTAGCCTGTTCGTGTTCTTCTTCATCGTGGTCGTTGTCTGTTACAAGGCCCCAGCCGTGATGAACCGCCAGGCCAGCACGCAGGAGAAGACGGCCGTGCACATCGCGTTGCCCAACCGCCGCATCATGGGGACCTTCTTCGTGTCGCTGGTGGTCATCTGGATCATGTACGAGCAGTGGGTCTCCAACCTCTCCGTTTACATGACGGGGATGGGGATTCCAATGAAGGAATACAGCCTGCTGTGGACGCTAAATGCGGGCCTGATCGTTGTTTTCCAGGCCGGGTTAAACTGGCTCGGCAACTACTTCAGCAATCTTTACCTACAGGTGTACGCCGGCATCTTCTTCGTGGCGTTGTCATTTGTCACGCTGATCTTCGCCAAGGACTACCTGCATTTCGTCATCGCCATGATTATTTTAACCATGGGCGAGGCCACGGCCTTTCCCGCGATTCCCGCAATCGTTAACAGTTTAACGCCCAGCGTGGTCAAAGGGAAGTACCAGGGGATGGCCAACGCGTGGGCGTCGATGGGGCGGGCGTTTGGGCCGCTCTTTGGCGGGATCGTCATCGATAACTCTTCCTATACGTTGCTCTTCATCATTGCGGCGGTCGCGAACCTATTGATCTTAGGACTGAACGGGCTGGTCATTTCCACGAACCGGCGGCACGTCGAAACTTTCAAATAATTTTGCTTGCGTTTGGGTGTATAATTGGTTTAGAGTAACAACTAGGATTTTAGGGAAATCGGGGAGAAGCAAAATGAAAAAGAGAGCACGGGGAATCAGCGGTCTGCTGATCGGCCTGGTTGCTGGGGGACTCTTGTTCGCTCAGACACCGCGCAATCAGTCGACCGTGACGGATTCCGTCGTTCAGCCAACGTCTGGTC
Source organism: Levilactobacillus andaensis (assembly GCF_016861695.1). GTDB lineage: Bacteria > Bacillota > Bacilli > Lactobacillales > Lactobacillaceae > Levilactobacillus > Levilactobacillus andaensis. Next base: position 106,784 of record NZ_BOLP01000007.1, read on the forward strand.
AAACGATGGTCAAGTTATCCAGTCAAACGGGGAAGGGTCACGTTCAGATCAAGACGCAGAAAACGACGAGTCAAGCGGGCAAGACAGTTAGTCGCCAGACCACGACGACGGCGGCCACCCAGCAACAGCAGCAACGTTGCGTGAATAAATAAAAAAGTTTTAGTTGATTTTTGGACGTTTAAACACGGCATATACAGTTGAGTTAACCTACGGCGACGCGGGTTAGCTCTTTTTTTGCCAATTTTTCCACAAAATATACATAAAAATGAATGTTTATAAAACTATTGACATCAAAAGTGAATGATGATAAATTAAATATCAATCAAACAGACGTTATCAAGAAGAGTAACTTCACCACAACAGCCAAGCGAGTTCGGGACGATGGGAGCCGAACATGAACGGGGAAGCGAAGCGCATCTTGTAGTCGTGCCGGTGAATGCAGTAGCCGCCACTGGGTCGTGCCCATTACCGCACGGTGAGTTGGTCAGCGCCAACTCCACGAGAGATAAAACAAGGTGGTACCGCGAGCGAGTCGCCCTTGTTGACCTGAGGGGGTCAACGAGGACGGCTGGCTTTTTTTTATTCAGACAAAACGAATGAGGGGTAATTAAAATGAAAAAATTATTGGGATTAGGATTTGGGTTATTAGCGGTTGCGGCCTTAGCAGGTTGTGGCACCACGGAAGCCCATAGCAGCGCGGACAAAGCCTTGAACGTCACGATGATTGGGAATCCCGCCACCGCTGACCCCGCCATTTCCGGGGACAGTAACAGTTCCAGCATGATCGGCCAGACTGAAGAAGGGCTGTATACGTTGAATAAGAGCGGCAAGGTCGTCGCCGGGGTGGCCGAAAAGGTCGTCAAGCCAACCAAGAATGGCACCGTTTATACCTTTAAGATCAAGCAGAATGCGAAATGGCAAAACGGTGATCCCGTGACCGCGCAAGACTTCGTGACCAGCATGGACTGGCAGGTCAACCCGCAATCCAAGTCACAGGTCGCTAACAAGTTACAGTACGTGAAAAACTACGCTGCCATTCAGGCTGGCAAGCAGGATCCCTCGACATTTGGCGTGAAGGCTTTGGACAAGAGCACCTTGCAGATCACCCTGTCGAAGCCGCAACCTTGGTTGCCAGATATCTTAGCCACGGCCGTTTATCCGATGAAGACGGACCTCTTTAAGAAGTATGGCAACAAGTACGGGACCTCCTCCGAAAAGACCATGTCCGAAGGGGCTTACAAGCTGGTCGATTGGAGCGGCGCCAATGATAGCTGGTCTTACGTGAAGAACGACCACTACTGGAACGCCAAGAACGTCAAAATCAAGAAAATCAACGTGCAGGTCGTCAAGGACCCGGGGACGTCATCCAACCTCTTCAAGTCCGGTAAGGTCCAAGAAACCACGCTGTCTGGTCAATACATCAAGCAAAACGCCAACAATCCTGAAATGACGACGACGCTGAACAGCTCGATGCGGTTCCTGGAATTTAACGACAAACGGACCGTGACGCACAACACCAAGGTACGGCAAGCCTTCTCCTACGTGGTCGACAGAAACGCGCTGACGAAGAACGTCTTGCAGGATGGCTCCGCGGCCGCTAAGAGTTTGATTCCTTCCGGCGACGGCAATGACCCTAAGACCGGCGAAGACTTCTCCAAGGAAGTCGGCAACTTGGTCAGCTACGATCCAAGCAAGGCCACGAAGTTGTGGAACGAAGCCAAGAAGGAACTCGGCATCAAGAAGGCCAGTCTGGAACTCCTGACGGCCGATACCGACGAACAGAAGCACACGGCCCAATACCTCCAGCAACAGGCCCAGAAATACATGCCAGGCCTGACGTTGACCATTAAGTCGATGCCATTAGCCCAACAGATCGCCAAGGGTGCCGCCGAAAACTTCGACATCGATTTGGACGGCTGGACCACGGACTTCCGGGACCCAGCAGACTTCTTACAAATGGCAGACGGCACGAGCTCGGTCAACTTCACCAAGTGGAACAACGCCCACTTCACGGACCTGATGAACGAGGTCAGCGACACAGCCAGCCACACCACGGCACAACGGTGGGCCCTCATGAAGGAAGCAGACACCTACGTGACGAAGCAAGCCGGATTAGTCCCACTGTATCAACAAGCCAAGGCCCACTTAGTGTCTAAGTCCGTTGGTGGATTGAAATATACCATGATGAGTGATGCGCAGTATAAGTATGCTTATTGGAAATAGAGTGCGGAGCGGGGCGCCTAGGTCCTGAGCATTAGTGGGAATAACTCTTCTGTTCGGCTGTGCCGGACAAAAGAGTTATTGTTACTAAGCGCAGGGACCTGCCCCGCGGAGCACGTTTCGGAAGCCGCCAGACTCGGGATATAACATGCGGCTTCCAGGCTTAACGGTCTAAGATAGTATCACTTCAAAGCATCAGCCTGAACCAAGACTAGTTTACCCAAACCAATCTAACAGCTCACCTCATTTCCAAGATATCCCAGTCCCAATAGGCCTATACCAAAGATTCCACCTAACATTTTCACAAAGTTTACCCCTTCAGTGAGCGTCCGCCCTGAGAGACGCCACTCACCAAGTAAAATGAAACTAACCCCTCTAGAAAAAGTCGTCGCGACAATCAGGTCGTAGCGGCTTTTTTGCTAGGTCAGCTATCTGGCCAGTTGTGCGTGTGAACCAACTTGGCTGGGCAAAACTATTTCAGAAATATGGTCTATAATCATGGTAATTAAGGGTAAAGTTATGTTACCCTAAAACATAGAGGGTTGGGGAACCCCCTGAATTGTTGCTTGGTCACGGGAAAATTGGCCAGTAACGAGTAGCGTCAGAACACACGGTGAGACTATCGAGGAGGATGGTGTCATGCATTTACATGAGGTGTTTTTGGAGAAGGTTCATCAGACGGTTGACCTGTTAGAGGTCTTTATCTGTTTGTTGGTACCAGTATTCCTGGTCAAGGCCGCTGTGGATTTCTTCGTCCAGGGGCAGCTGTTTTGGCGGGACTACGGGGTATTATTTGTACAATCAGTAGGCGGTTTTATCGTGGCGTTCGTGCTGGTTGATTTGGTAGAAGTGATTCATGATTATCGGTCACGGTAAGTACATAAGCGACGGTGGATGACGGACTCACAATGAGTGCACTGGTCGCAAATAAAAAACGCACGGCAGAAACCATCGGAGGTTCTGCCGTGCGTTTTGTTGTGAGTTGAGTTGAATCGGGTTTTATGGTGGCTTGAAGGTTAATAAATGTCGTAGCCTAAATGGGACCTAACCTTTGAGGCGAGCTTATAACCAACATAATTAGGTATAGCCAATAATTGCCATAAACCTGTTACGTAAGCCGGGAGGTCGGGAGATATGGGCTCAGGCGCGTCGTTCTACTTAGTTGGCGTTTCTTGCCAGCTTAGTAGAAGACCAACCTTTAAGACTCGGGTCTTTCGAGGCTTCAAGTTGTGTCCGAACCGATCCAGCCCATATCTCCCGACCGGTAAGGCGAAATTTCGCTACCGTTGCCAGTACAACGACTTAATGCAGGGCGCTTTCCTTATACATGGCGTGATCAGAGACGTGCTCAAAGAGGTGAGCAGCGTGGTCCGTTTCAATGAATAGGCCTTGCCCGTCGTTGATGGCATAGTAGTGGCCGGCCGGATCCTTGGCTAGCATGACCAGAACTTCCTCACCCTTATGTAAAATTTCACTGTCGGCCACGGCCATACTGGTGGTGCCGGCTTGGGTGAAGGTGATGGTCTTACCGATCTTTCCCTTAAAGGCGTGGTCGACGGTCAGTGTTTGGGTCGTGTAATAGTTCTTCGGGGCCTTATGATGGCTGACGCTCTTGACGACTTCCCCTTCGACGATGACGGGGGCAGCCTTCTTGAGAGCGGTAAGACCACTCTGACCGTTGTAGTCGGTATTGTGGTCCACGACCATCTCGGGCTTCGCGGCGGCCGTCAAGGTGGTTAATTTGGCCGTCAGTGGCGTCTTGTAGACAGCCTTGACCCCACGGGTGTCGCACGCGGCGATGGTGTGGCGGCGGTTGGTCGGGTTCATCACGCTAACAGAACCAACCGCGTTATGGTTGAGCCCCAGCGCATGCCCCATTTCATGGGTAGCGACGTTGATACGCTGCTTTTTGGTGTACTTATATTTATTTAAAATGGCGCGGTTGAGGTACATGCCGGCCCCGGTCTGCGCGCCGTTCTGGTCAAAGGACTTGCCGACGTAAGCAATGCCGGTCGCACTGGCCCAGATACCGCTGGTCTTGCTGACGGTCGTGGTGTAGGACTTGGTGGCGGCGCTCTTCTTTTGCGTCCAGGTAAAGGCCTTCGATTTGGTCCAGGCTTGACGGGCGCTGGTCCAGACGCTGCGGTAGTAGGTGCTGGTGGACTTCATATAGTAGGGTGCCCGATTAGTGGCATAGCGATATTTGGTCGCGGGGGTGGTCGACTTAGTGGCGGCGCTGGCGGGGATGCTACCACCGAGAGCTAAGCCGATGATAAGCCAGATAACTGTTTTCCTCATAAAATGAAACTCCTTTTAATATAATTGCCAAATAAATGGTTAAGCTAACGTATTATTTTAAAAGTAGGCCTCAAAGGGTAGGCCTGTCCAGTAGTTTGTTCGCTGAGTTAACAAATAAGTTAAAAAAATACCGTCACACCTAAAATTGGCATGACGGCAAAAGGTTAATTTTGATGGGAGACCCGGAAGTTGTGGTGTAGTCCGGGCATGATGTGCTTGTCGGCGGCCGCGATGATGACGCCGTTAAAGAAAATCGAGTAGAGCGTTCCCACGTTGACTGAGTACATTTGGTGGGTGTTGATGACACAGATGGCAATCATGATGATTGCGGGGATGAAATCAACGTATTGTGACGCCGTGGCGCGGCCACCGAGGTACATGAATCGGAGAATGTTAGACGTATCATCGTTAGGATGCATAACCAGATTTGCTCGCTGGTAAATGGAGATTGAGCTGGCAAAGATGGTGACGCCAATGATACTGATCAGCATTCGCCAACCGAGCGGCAGGTCGGGAATTCCCAATTTAGCGAAGAGATCGACAAACAGGTCAATAAAATAACTAAAACAGGAAATAAAGGCGACCTCACCAATGAAACGGGGAAGGTCAATCTGCCGAATTAGAATCTGGTTCAGTAAGGCGCTGCACACGCCAATAATCAGGAGAATAACCCCGACATTACCATGAATCCAATAAGCAATGTTGACGGCCGCGGCGGTCCAAATCCCACTACCAGCATTGGTTGAAACGCTCAGTGCATTGCCAAAAGCGTTTAACACCAGGCCAATCAAGAGGGCCACAACCCGATAAGACATGCGATTCTTCGTTTGTTGCTGTTGCAAAACCAATCACCCCTACGGAATTTTCCGGTTGCGCTATTGTTTCATTAGGATTGGGGGTGTCGATGATGGTTAGGATGATATGGCAGCCTCGGAAACGTATTCGTCAAGGTAGTCCCTTGATGAACACACGTAATGAATAAACATAGACGCAGCGGATATTTATTAATTTACTATACAAAAAAATCAGCAACCACGAAGTTAACTTCGTGAAAGCTGATTAGTAAGTGATGGGCAGTCAGGGGATCGAACCCTGGACCCACGGATTAAGAGTCCGTTGCTCTGCCAGCTGAGCTAACTGCCCATGTGATTAAGTTGTCGTATGTCTTCCATATCAACGAGAACTATCATATCATGCAGATGGGGGGTGCGCAACCCCTTTTTAGAAAAAAGTTGATTTTTATTCAAAAATATTGAGTATTTTATCAAACGTAGCGGCGGGAAACCCGCGGAATACCGGGAAATTGCCGCTATATTTTTGGTGATGAAAAAAATTTAAAAAAATCTCGTCTTTCTGTTTTTCGGGGTCTTAGCTAACGGACAGTAGGGACTTTAGCCGGCCAAAAAAGTTAAAATTATTTTCTAACGCGCAAAATTTCGCGCAAATTGCAAGAACAAGTTAGTCACTAGGACCAAATACTAATACCAAGGGAATCTCAGGGCTTGGAGCTGGGTGTGATCATTGGGCTGAGCTTAGCCGCAGGCGGCAGCGAAGCACTCGGCAGGTGACCGGTAGTCGAGTTGGCGACGAGGCATGTTGTTCAGCTTGTCAGCGGTCTTAGCGACATCAGCTGGACTAACGGCATCAAGCGACTCGCCCTTAGGAAAGTCGCGGCGAACCATGCGGTTGTGGACTTCATTAGTACCACGTTCACTGGAGGTATACGGATGCGTAAAGTAGACCGGTGCGACTGATGACATCACTTGAGAAAGGGTCGCAAACTTTGGGCCGTTGTCCGCAGTCATTGACTTGATGATATCTCCGTATTCAGCGATGATTGCTTTCATGATGTAGGCCACGGAATCGGCGTCACGGCCATCAATCAGTCGGATAATCTGAAAGCGGGTTTGACGCTCAATCAGGGTCATAATGACGTTCTCTTGGCCGTCACGCTTACCAACAATGGTATCAACCTCAAAGTGGCCAAACTCTTCACGTGTCGCCACTTCAGCGGGCCGTTCTTCAATGCTTAATCCCAGCAGACGGCTGTTTTTATGAACGGCGTGCTTGGGAAGTCGGCGACTCATCTTCTCAGCGAGATCCAAGTTACAGACCTCTAAGAGTTGTTCGTCGATGTACTTATACAGCGTTTTGGTGCAGACCATCTCGTCAGAACGAAAGAGTCCCAACGCTTTGGCTCGACCCACAGCAGCATCTGGTTCCCAGCCATCAGTTTTAAAGTGCTCAACAAAGAACGCTAAGAAGGCTAGAACCTGATGGAACTTACAAGGACGATGACAGGCCTTACGCTTCTCGTGATACCGCTGTTCAGCCAAGTCCGCCACGTAGATCTCGTAGAACTTTTCCTTACCGTTAACCAGCTGTTTATTGGTCACTAAGCCTCGCTTGATCTCGTTGTTTATAGTCTGTGCACTGACACCAATCAGTTCAGCAATCTTACGGCGAGAATACCCGTCGTGATTGAAGTAGACCTCAATGTTTCCGCGCTCTTTCAAAGTTAGGTGGTGACCCTTGGGACGATTCATGGTAAGCTGTTCTTGCATCAAGACGAATCCCTCTTTCATTGTTTGTGTGAGAACTCCAATGATACCTGAGATTTACGTCTTGGTGTATTTATTTTGTCCTAAATTCTAAGTGGCTAACTTGATTATAAAATTCGCCGCGCAAAATTTCGCTGAAATTCGGTGAATTATTCCCCGGTTATGGAGTTAACCACCGCTGAACGCAGAAATTATTTCTTAATTCTAGCTAAACGAACAACTAATTCAAAATTAATCAAATCAACTATTCAAGCAACAAATTAAAAGCCGACACCAACTGCTCAATAGTTACCGCAGTTCGCTTGCTGCCGAAAGTCGAGAAAAAAACAGGGGTGATTGCAAACTCATTCTGAATACGCACCTACCCCCCCCGGAGAAAATCTGACTAAGTTTTCACGCGTTACCAGCCCAAATGAGTCATCCACATTGCAAATATTAAGAACCGCATCTTATTTCCCGGGAAATAGTTCGTTAAGGGAAGCTTAAATCCCTAGTAGAACGGGACTGAAACGCGCCTCATGATGTGTTATAATTCAGGTAGCGTTCTTTTCCCGGCACTGGAAAGTTATCAGGTCGGGCAACGCGACCTTTAAAAACCACCGGGTCAGCAACAAAGACTGACCCATTATTCCTTGACTTTAAACGAAGAAACATAACCGTACATTAATCGTAGTGGCCCCATTGACGGTGGTAGTATGACACCCAACGGCCGGCCTGCCGGTAATCCTGCAATTATCGGACCCATCTGTATTTCCCTTTAAGGAGGAAATTTTTACTATGCCTAAGAAAATTCTCGTTGTTGATGATGAAAAGCCGATTACTGATATCATGAAGTTTAACCTTGAAAAAGAGGGCTATGAAGTTGACGTGGCCTACGACGGAGAAGCCGCCATTCAACAGGTCGAAGAGGGGAACCCCGACCTAGTGATCCTTGATTTGATGTTGCCAAAAGTTGACGGACTGGAAGTTGCCCGTGAGATCCGTAAGAAGCATGACATGCCCATCATCATGGTGACCGCTAAGGATTCTGAATTGGACAAGGTCCTCGGCCTCGAATTGGGTGCCGACGACTACGTGACCAAGCCATTCTCTAACCGGGAACTGGTTGCGCGGGTCAAGGCCAACTTACGGCGGCAAAATACCGCAGCGCACGCCCAACCCGAAGAACCTGAGAACCAAGACATTGAGATCGGTGATCTGACGATTCATCCAGAAGCCTATTCTGTGTCCAAACGCGGGGCCAACATTGAGTTGACCCACCGGGAGTTTGAGCTACTGCACTACCTGGCCCAACATATTGGCCAAGTCATGACCCGTGAACACCTGTTACAGACGGTGTGGGGCTACGACTACTTTGGTGACGTGCGGACCGTGGATGTGACCGTTCGGCGGCTCAGAGAAAAGATTGAAGATGCGCCGAGTCACCCAACGTGGTTAGTGACGCGGCGGGGTGTCGGTTACTACTTACGGAACCCGGATTCCGACCAGGCTTAAGCTAGCGGTAACGCTAAATCTCGCATTGAGGAGTATGTGACTTCGTGAATAGTAAAATAAAATTTTTCCAGTCGATTCACTTTAAAATCGCGCTGGTCTTCGCGCTACTCCTACTATTGACGCTGGAGATCGTCGGTGCCGTGTTCGTGCGGCAGTTGGAGCGGCAAAATTTAAACACCTTTAAAGCCCAACAGGTCGTGCAAACGTACATCGTCAACCGTTTTTCTGACGAGTTGTCGACGACCAGTACGACCAAGGCCGATAAGCAGATCAAGTCGACATTGTCTGAAATCAACAATACCAATAACGCTCAGATTCGGGTCATCGACAACAAGGGGACCATTCGGGGAACCAATGAAGTCGATAATCAGGGGATCGTTGGGCAAAAAACAACCGATAACAACATTAAAAACGCCATTTATAATAACCGCGACGTGGTTCGGACGACTTATAATTCGCAGAATAATAGCCGTTACTACACCACGATTACGCGGCTGATTCGTACTCAGGGAAATAACAGCGAATTGGTCGGGGTTATTTACATGCGGTCGAGTCTGGATTCGGTCTATCAAAATATCAATCAAATCACGCTGATCTACTTCTCAGCAACGTTTGTGGCGATTATTTTGGGACTGGTCATGGCCATCATTATTTCCCGGGCAATTACGCGACCAATTGATGAAATGAAGAAACAAACGCTACGCATTGCGCGGGGGGACTATTCCGGACACGTCCACGTCTACGGCAACGATGAGCTGGGACAACTGGCGAGTGCCGTCAATAACCTGTCCGTGCGGGTCGAAGAGGCCCAAGAGTCGACTGAGTCCGAACGGCGGCGGCTGGATTCCGTCATGGCCCACATGACCGACGGGGTTATCGCCACCGATCGCCGGGGAAACGTGACCATCATCAACGAAACGGCCACAAGCTTCCTGGATACCGATACGGACGATGCGGTTGGTAAATCCATTCTGGATCTCTTGGCGATTCGCGATGACTACACGTTGCGCGAACTGCTGGAAGACCCGGACGATTTAGTCTTGGATTTTTCGACCAAGGAACACGACCTCATCTTGCAGGCCTATTTCTCACTGATTCAGCGGGAGTCCGGCTTCATTTCCGGGCTGGTCTGTGTCTTGCATGATGTCACCGAACAACAAAAGATCGATCAGGACCGCAAGGAATTCGTGTCTAACGTCTCGCATGAACTGCGGACGCCGTTGACCAGTGTCCGGGCTTACATCGAATCGCTGTCCGAAGGGGCCTGGAAGGATCCCGAGGTGGCGCCGCAATTCTTGAAGGTTACCCAAGAGGAAACCGACCGAATGATTCGAATGATCAATGACCTGTTGACCTTGTCACGGATGGATTCCGGGACGCAAAAGGTCGATCTCGAAATGGTCAACTTAAACGAGCTCTTTAACTATGTCCTCGACCGCTTTGACATGATGCTGAAGCAAGACGACCGGCCAGAGAAGACCTATACCATCAAACGTGACTTCACTAAGCGCGACTTGTGGGTTGAGATCGACACCGACCGGTTCACGCAGGTGTTGGACAACTTAATGAATAACGCCATCAAGTACTCACCAGATGGTGGGGTCGTGACGGCGCGCTTGCTGGAGACGCACAACAACGTTATTCTTAGCGTCTCTGATCAAGGACTGGGGATTCCACGGGCAGATATTCCGCGGATCTTCGACCGATTCTATCGGGTCGACAAGGCGCGTTCACGGGCCCAAGGCGGGACTGGACTTGGGTTAGCCATCTCAAAGGAAGTTGTTCAGATGTTGGGCGGCCGAATTTGGGTCGACAGCCGCGAAGGTCGCGGGTCAACGTTCTACATTTCCTTGCCTTACAAGCCGTACGATGAGGAGGATCTCTGGGATGAAGATAACTAAAGTATTCTTACCACTGGGATTGACCCTTGCCGTCGTCGTGAGTGTGACGCTGTCCGCCATGATTTGGACGAACCCAGCGCAGTATGAACGTAACCGTCAGCGGAGTTCGAATACACCGACAACGGAGCTGAACACGCGGCCGCAAAAGGACGTGTATTTGCCGACGCAGGTCTTGTATAGCAACGACTTAGGGAATCAAGAACTGTTGAATAACCGCAAAGTTAATTTGACCACGGAGATTCGCGAGTCCTTGGCTAAATGGGACTTGGGTCGGGTACAAAAGATTCGGGTCGATTCGCAGACGGATTACATGCACTACCTGAATATGAAGAGTAGTATTTTGATGTCGTACGCGGCACCGATCAACGTTAAAATGTTTAATAAGGTTTTTGGCAGCAGTTTAAATCGTAACAACGCCGAGATTTCGCGGATCATGATCCCCTTGAATGACAGTAAGCACCTGTACCTGTTGAACGACAAGAATCAGGAGGTCTATCAGGTCACGGTGCGCGACCGCAACGTCAAGGAACTCCGCAAGATTCTAAAGGAGAACCTATTTCGGATCAACGTGAAGATGCAGTGGCTGAACAAAGAAGCCGTGCCTTACGTGACCGATAGTGTGACGGTGCCGTCTTACAGCTACTTGGTCAACCAGCAGTCCACGGACTACTTTACGACGCGCCTCCTGAATAAAGGGGAGTCGACCAACGTTTCGGCCAAGAAGAATAAGGACAATACCATCTATAGTGATGGGGCATCGCGGCAATTGACGGTCTACAACAAGCGCGGGACGGCGTTGTTCGAGGACTATAGTGCCTTGCAGTCGACGTTTACGTTCAGTCAGGCGCTGACGGCCAGCTATAGCGCGGTCAAGTCCATTGGGATTCCGATGGAAAACTTGCGCTACTACGGCTACAACGATGCGAAGTCGACGGTCACGTACCGGAGCTTCGTTGAAGGGTTCCCCATTTTTAATCAAAGTAATTACGGCGCGGCCCGGATTCAAATGTTGTCGCAGGGTGTCCGGCGGTATAACTTCTCGTTGTACAGTCTGCAGGTCCCTGTGCCAACCGATAGAAAGGCCGTTTCACTGCCAAGCACGCAGCATGTGATGACTCAATTGATTGCGGCGGGCTACAACAAACGGCACATTTCGACCGTGCAGTTAGGGTATCAGTGGGTGACATCGACGTCATCCGATAAGGTGGTCAACTTGACGCCAACCTGGTACGTTTACTACAACGGGAGCTGGAAGACCTACACGCAACTGCTGAAGCAACAGCAGTAATTCCGGTAAAGGAGGGCGGCCCAGCATGGATTTTCGACGCATTGAATGGTTATTTCTAGTGGCGTTCATCGTCATTGATATTTTCTTGTTTGTCGCCTTCCAGCGCGATACGACGGGTCAGACCGATACGACCTCAAGTAAATCCGCGGATAGTGACACCACGATCGTTAAGGAAATGCACGCCGACGAGATTTCATTTAGCAGTCCGTCCAAGAAGAGCGGCGAGGGCTACTACATTTCTACGACCAACAACGATGGCATTAAGAGCGAATTGACTGAGTTAAGCGACCAAACCGTTCGGTACGAAACGGATGGCCTGATCACGTCGACGTTCAAGACGCCAGTGACCAACGTGGACATCAAGCATCCGGACAAGACGCTGGACACGGTGGTCAATAACGGCGCGCTGATCCTGTACGGGACGCATTACCTGTACAACGCGCAGCTGTCGAGTCGCAATACGATCGTCTATACGCAACACGTGACGGATGGTCAGATCTACTCGCGGTTCGGTGAGATTCGCTTCAGCATGACCAACGATGGCACGGTGACCGGCTACACGCAGGGTTACCTGGCCAACGTGGCGACCTTGCGGGAAAAGACGGATACCATTTCCGAACGCAAGGCGCTGATCTGGCTGTACCAATATAACCAGATCGCCAATAACACCAAGGTCATCTGGACCCAGCTGGCGTACACCCGCTACTTCGATCTGAAGAATAGCAGCGTGTACATTCCGACCTGGGTCATCGCGGTCAAAGCCAACAGCGGCAACAACGCGGGCGTCCTGCAGATCAAGCGGGTCAACGCGTTCACCGGGGCCATTCTCGATACGAACAGTAGCGTGAAGTCGGTCAGTGGTGCGACCAGCATGAGTGAATAAGTTAAATTTGAAATGGGAGATGGGGGACGGTTCATGACGGACCGGCCCTTTTTCTTTGGGCCTGGGGCAAAAGTCTCTGGCCCGTTTTGCGCTCCGAACGTATATGGTCGAAACGTGCGACAAAAAGCAGTCAACTCCGCTTAACCCCGATAGACAAACAATCCAAGACCAGGATTATTCGTCTATCGACGTTAATGCTCATTGACTAACCGCCTTTTGTCCCACTCTCCTTTTCCTTTGGACTGATATTTAGTTACAAAGCCGGCAAGATGCGGTATGATTACGGTATTGAAATTTACGTGTTCTCGGGTAAGTGGTTTGGTGGGTGTTGCAATTTGCCAATCACTACCGCGGGAATAAGAGCTAAGGAGAGGTCGAATTGGATTTGCGGACGAATACAGCAGTAGCAGATGATTTACGCATCAGCGTGTTGTCCAGTGGCAGTACGGGCAACGTGTGCTACGTGGAGAGCCCCAACGAACGGATCATGATCGATGCGGGGTTGAGCGGCAAGAAGATTGAGAAATTAATGGGCGACATCGACCGCAATATGCAGGACGTCAACGCGTTATTGGTGACGCATGAGCATTCGGATCACCGCCAGGCCGTGGGAATTTTGGCGCGGCGCTATGAACAACTGAACGTGTACGCCAACCAGGGCACCTGGGATGCAATGAGTTCGAAAATTGGCAAGGTCGACTTGGCCCAAAAGCATCTGTTTGCGCCGGACACGGTCCAGACGTTTGGCGACATCGACGTGGAAAGTTTCTCCGTGTCACATGATGCGGCGGAACCCCAATTCTACGCAATCCATTACCACGGGAAGACCTTCGTCATTTTGACCGATACCGGCTACGTTTCCGAACACGTCGAGGGTGTGATCGCCGATGCCGACGCCTACTTGCTGGAATGCAACCATGACGTGGAAATGCTGCGGATGGGCGAATACTCATGGCCATTGAAGCAGCGAATCTTGGGCGACAAGGGTCATTTGTCAAACGAAGAGGGTGCCGATGCGTTGATGGACGTGCTGGGTAACCGGACGAAGAAAATCTATCTGGGACACCGGAGCCTGCACAATAACATGCAGTCGCTGTGTCACTTGACGGTGGCCTCGATGATGGAAAACCGGGATTTCGGCGTTGGCCACGATTTCCAGCTGATCGACACGAATCCGGAAGAAGCCACGCCGCTGGTTGCGCTGTAAATAGGCGACCGCGTTTTGTAAGATTCACTAAATTTTAGGACTTCAGCACCGATTCATCAAAAAAACTTCACACTCGGTCGTTATGATAGTATTTATAAACTAGACGGTCGGGGGACGTTGGCCTGCTGACCGACGAATGAGGAGGGTTCGCGCGTTCGCGCAATGCTATGGATAATAACAACAATAATCAATTTAATGATAACAACAATGATAATAGGCAAGAAACTAATAACAGCCAATCAACTAATAATAGTGAGGTAACGCCAACCCCAGAAACGCCTAGACGGCAACGGAAGGGCTTGACCTTAACCAAGGTCGCCGTAACCGCAGCCGTTGCCGGGCTTCTCGGTGGGGGTGTCGCTTACGGTGGTATTAACTACATTAATAATAGTGGGTTAAATGACACGGCTGTTCCTAGTGGGAGTAATACGACCGGGAATACCAAGACTTCAAACGTGACGGTCAACGTGAACAATCAGTCGACCAAGGCGTTCAATCAGGTCAAGGGTGCCATGGTCTCCGTGATCAACCTGCAGAAACAGAGCAACAGCAGTACTTTAGGTCAACTGTTCGGCCAGGAATCCTCTAGCTCGAGTTCGAAGTCGAAGTCAGAACTGGAAGAAGCGTCCGAAGGGTCCGGGGTCGTTTACAAGAAGAACGGCAATACGGCCTACATCGTGACCAACAACCACGTGGTGTCCGGGTCATCGGCGCTGCGTGTGGTGACGAGTTCGGGTAAGCAGCTCCAGGCGAAATTGGTCGGGAAAGACTCCGTGACCGACTTGGCCGTGCTGAAGGTCAATGGCGCGGACTTGAAGACGGTCGCTTCCTTCGGGAATTCCGACAAGATCAAGGTCGGCGAAACGGCGTTGGCAATTGGGTCACCGCTGGGTAGCCAGTACGCGACCTCGCTGACGGAAGGAATCATTTCCGCTAAGAAACGGACCGTGGAAACGACGAACTCGGCCGGCACGCAGACTGGGAACGCAACGGTTATCCAAACCGATGCGGCCATCAACCCCGGCAACTCCGGTGGGGCGCTGATCAACGTGGCTGGCCAAGTCGTCGGCATTACGTCGTCAAAGATTGCCAGTGATGCCGAAGGGACCAGCGTCGAAGGGATGGGCTTTGCCATTCCATCGAACGAAGTGGTCAACATTATCAATCAATTGGTCAAGAAGGGCAAGGTTGTCCGGCCGGCGTTGGGCATCACCTACGTCGATTTGGCCAACGTGTCGAGCTCACAACAGAAGTCGATCCTGAAGTTGCCATCTAGTGTGGAAAACGGGGTCGTGGTGATGAGCGCGAACGCTGGCTCACCGGCGAAGAAGGCTGGCTTGAGCAAGTACGATGTCATTACGGAGATGGGTGGTCACGAGATCTCGGACCAATCCACGTTGCGTGATATCCTGTACACCTACAAGCTGAACGATACGGTCTCGATGACTTACTACCACAATGGTAAGAAGAAGACGACGAAGGTCAAATTGACCGAAACGACGTCGCAATTGAAGACGACCACGTCAGCTAATTCCGAATCATAATTTAGCCAAAATGAAAGCGACCGGTGGGTTTTCTCACCGGTCGCTTTTTGGTTATGATAAACTGTTTAATGAAAAGCCGAAGTTTAAGGACAACTCCAGTTGAATGAAAACGTCTCCGTTGGTTGTCCGGCCGAACGAAAGCACTGAAATGGGACAAGTAATTCAGACGGCAAAATCCGCTTGTGGATAACTGTGGATAAGTCGGGGGACAAAAAAAGAAACGCCCCGGCAAAAAAGTTATAAACAGGTCAGGGCCGGCAATGGAACCGGTGCAAAAGTTATCCACAGACTCGGTGGATAACTGTGGATAGAAAAAGTTTTTAGCTGAATAATGGCGGCTAAACCCAGTAACCATGCGGATTGTAAGCGGATAGTCCGAACGGACGTTTCACCAGAAAACGGTGGATAACTAATTAGAGATTGACATTTTATCAAAAAACAAATGTGGGGGGTCGGTCAAACGGTCACCCCCATATCTAGGAAAACAGGTTGTGCACCTGTGGATAACTTTGTGGACAACCTGTGCACAGGAGGATAATTATGAACATCAAGTTTGTCGTCGTGGGTAAGCTGAAGGAAAAGTACTTCAAACAGGGAATCGCGGAGTACGCCAAACGGCTCTCCAGATTCTGCAAATTTTCAATCGTCGAGGTGCCGGATGAAAAAGCCCCAGAAAGCATGTCGCAGGCAGAAATGGATCAGGTGATGGCGGCGGAGGGCGAACGCATCCTGAGCAAGATCAAGGACCGCGAATACGTCTATGCGTTGGCCATCCTGGGCAAGGAACGCTCATCGGAGGAGTTCGCCAAGGAAATCAAGGACCTGACGACATACGGCCACTCAGACATCACCTTCGTCATCGGCGGCTCGCTGGGCCTCACGCCGGCGGTCTTGAAGCGCGCGGACACCCAGATTTCGTTTGGCCGCTTCACGCTGCCTCACCAGCTGATGCGGTTGGTGCTGACGGAACAGGTTTATCGGGCGTTTATGATTAATGAGGGGTCGCCGTATCATAAGTGATGGGGTTTCTAATTAGATAGTGGTAGCTGATGATTGTGAGGTATTATTAGGTGAGAAGAAGAGAGCATTGAATAGCTGACACGCTGTTCGATGCTCTCTTTTTTAGTCATTTTCCTATTTGATTCATATAATTCGTTCCATTGTATTGGTAGCTAGCAACACGGGAAACCCTACTCTTTGTAGCGACATTAAAGTAGCCTTGGCGCATGTAGCTCTTCATAACACGATACTTGTGACCATTGATTTTACGATGACTAATCCATAATAAAGCCTGATTTGGGTTGAAGGAATATACAGTGCCGCCATATCCTTTGCGTAATTTTTGGACTTTAAGCTTATAGGTACCAGATTTTTTTGAACTATAGACGTACGCTTGGTGCTAGTTGATTTTCTCAAGGGTATCCACCTATCCACCAACAAGCATTGTTCGATTCTCGTTTGAAAACCCTCTAATGAATGTGCTCGATTTCTTTCGAGGTTAAATCTATCTCCCCATTGAGAAAATACGGTTTCAATATACCTTCGATCACGTTTTAATAATTGGTCGTTAACCCTGCCATGAAGCATACTACGGCGTAGGGGTGTCCAAAAGCCAATCCCGTCATCGGCTAACATGTACTTTAAACTTTTCCCCAAATAGCCGACATCAGCTAGAATATATGGGCATACGTATTGGTCTACCAATGTTTGTACCATATTGATGTCGTGAACGGAAGCCGGCGTAATCGTGTACGCAACCGCAATCCCTTGGTCGGTCACTTCAAAACTGCCCTTGAATCCGTAATACCACTGTTTTTTCGTCGCATTAAACCCAATATTTGCGATTGGTTTGAAACGTTTGGCACGATGATTGCGGATCGGATGGCAAACAGGCATTGGAAAACTATCAATAATGGTATACCTTGGCTTGGGAATGACAGTTTTAATCAGGCCGTTACGTATCAATTTGAGTATCGTACCAGCGCGCACGCTAAGCCGGCAAAATCTAGAGCGCTCAGGAAGGTCAGAGAATCCTAGGCTTATAAGCTGTCGGTAAAATCGACGCTGGTCAGTAATGCCCAGTTCAACCTGCCAACAAAGTAAGGCCAATAAGTTAATATCGCTCAATTTGGCCAATTTATAATCGATTAATTTTAGATGATTAGCCGGGAATTTCTTGGCTTGATAACCGTCGTAGATTAGTAGAACCATCTTAGCTATTGCGTCAGAGTGCAGACGCTTCTACTCCTTACGAAGTAAACATGACTCATTCTTTTCGTAGGTTACTGTGACTAGATGTTATAGTATTTGAGATTATCTCTATACTGATTGAGACTGGGTATTCGTCGAGGTGGTGGGTCAGGTTTAAGCAGCCTGAGAATCCGGAAGTAGAGTTTGCTTGATTGCTAATGAATATAATCATTTTTTTATTATGGTTAGAATGCTTTACATGACATAGTCATATAATCAGTATAATTATTGATGGCAAATAAAGCACAGATAAAACCAGTAGTACTGAAAAATGTTCATCTCATGATTTTAAGTAGTAGCCACTATCAAGGCAAGTTTATCTCTGGAGTATATATGGTCGTTATATTTTGATTGTTAGTAATAGAAGATTTTATAGGTAGGTTTAGTTGTAGTAGACATGTTATGTGTTTCACGTGGAACATAGTGATAGATAAAATGAATACGCTTTAAGCCTGGGATGTGTTGGGCTATAAGTGAAAACATTTTCGAAACTGAATAAAGGACGTGCATTATTTCGACAAGCACAGCGTTAATCTGAACGCCATATGCTTTCGAAAAATGCAATTTTAGATGTCTAAAAGATATGTATCTATTTTAAAACGCAAAAAAAAGTACAAAAAATGACGATTGATTTGACAAACAAACTTCATTTGTGGTACTTTATATGTTGGGAGGGATGAAGATGGACCTGAGTAATTTTACACCATATACAGTTTCTCCAGGCGTGTCGACTGTTACGATTGGCAAGAATGGAATGGCGTTCAGCAAAACGGCGGTTATTAGGCTAGGAAAGCCAGAATATGTCGAATTTTTAATAAATGATAAGGACAAAATGATTGCTATTCAAGCCGTAGATGAACAGACGGAGGAGTCAACGTATTTTTTTAAGCCTGGAAGAAAAAATGTTATGGTTCGTTGGAACTATCAGGATTTGATTGAACGAATCAGTGAAATGATGGATTGGGACACAGAAAGTAATACTTATAAGATTAGAGGCGAGTATTATCCGGATGGCAATGTTCTGACGTTCAGTTTAGGCGAAGCTACAATCTTGAAAAAATAACCCTTACTAAAAAAGTGAATAAAAAAAAGCGAACTGATCTGCAAATCAGTTCGCTCGGCATCAAAGTGCCAATGTTAGATTAGTAACTCAATACAAGTTCTATTCTAACAAAAATCATGAGGTACGTAAAACTTTTTTCGTATCTCGTTTTTAAGTCGCTTTGGTGAGTAATTCATTGAGGAGGCTTTTTTATGCGTTTGAACACCTAAGTTCACCAGTCCTGGAATCAACAGTAAGCTAATAAGGGATATAGAAAGGTGAATGAAATGAAAATTAAAATTAAAAGTGCCAAGGACTCGAAAACCAACAAAGTATACGAATTAAAGGAATTGGTGGACTTACCGGATAACTCGGAAATTTTACGCCGTTTGGTATGTGTTCATTGTGGCTGCCTTCTTACATTTACTCATGCGTCGGCTAAAAGGGTCGCTCACTTGAAGACTAGAAATGGACAAAACCATGATGCGGATTGTACTGATTACTTCAAACGTGAAGAGCGTAAGGAGTTGCAGAAGACTGGTGAAATTATTAATGGTCGTTTGGATTCGAATGCTATGCAAAAGCGATTAAAAACAATGCGAAAACGTTTATTTAACCCGAATCCAACAGAAGATGTAAAGCCTAATCCCAAGAGAACTAAAAATAAACCATCTGGTAAAACTACACCTAATACTAAAAGAAAATCAGTTACACGGATTATTCCAACGACGACGCCCACTGCTGGGGTCATTGACGGTGAGAGAAGTGGGAATGTGCATATGACGTACAGAGAGATTGGACAACTTAGCAAACAATCTTTGGGTCAAACGGTAGTGACTGGTGGATATTTGGAAGAAGTATCAGTTTCAGATCGGGATGAAGAACATGCGACAATTGTTCTAGAGTTTAAAGAACATACATTAAAATTGAAGTTGTATCCTGACATTTTTCAATATCAGCAAGGGCTTCACCGACGAATTGAGTCTTTACATGCAAAATTAGGCTTGATGGAACATCAAGTAGAAGTAACATCGGCAGTTGAACTTGGGCAAGATGCTGATGGAAATCTGGAAGCTATTTTACGTGATGAATCTGCCATTGATTTTGATGGAAAACGATTGACAGTATTCCTATCAATTCCAGATTAGCAGTGTAGTAATTAGGAGGGGAGCTATCCCCTTCTTTTTTATCGGCTTAACTAATATTAGGAGTGCTTGTGTAATGAATTAAGTGAAGTGGCTTCTTAAAGTTGGACACAGAATTAGAATGTTTACTGGATAGCGGATTTTCGGTATTTTTCCGGGGACTTGTCATCCAATTTTGTTGATATCTTAGGCCTGGTTGAACACGCTAAAGCGTGTAAAGTAATAAGCCACCCGCTATGCGGACGGATGGTAAATCAGTAGTCGATTCATTTTAGATGATTGGTCGGGAATGATTCAGCATGATTATCCTCGTAGATTATTAGGACCATCTTAGCTATCGCGTCAGAGTGCAGACATTTCTACCCCTTATGACAATGAACGTGACCCATTCATTCCTTAGGTCATTTCAATTGAGTTTTACGTGTTTTGAGCTTATTCTTGCACGGGTTTAGGCTTATGAGGGTAGGGCAGTCCCAATCTTCCTGATAGCCGGTGGATTAGTGAAAATAGGGATTCATCTGCAAAATAATAAAAGCGCAAAATAATAAAAGCCGACTCTGCAAGAGATTGCCTTAGGTATGAATTGCATGTGTTCTGAGTGGTCTAGTTATTTAATTCAACAGCTACAAGCTGAACAAGATTTTTAGGGAAACTATCACGCACATTCTTGAGTGCTGATGGTTTACTTGATGGATTTGAGTTGCGATTTTTTTCTAGGTAACGTTTTAATGAAGTAGTAGCATTGACGATAGCTTCTGCATAGTTTTCGCCAGATACCGTTAGTTCAGGGATGTCGGGGAAAACTACGGTAATAGGGTGACCAACTTGACTAAAGACAGCTGGATAAGATGTGAATTTTGATTCGGACATGATAAAAGTACCTCGCTATGGAATTTTTTTGAGTAGACTAGTAGTGTGTAATTATACGTTGTGCCTTGGGTATGTCAAGCAGTATTGGAAAATTGGCTATGTCATTCAAAAGGTGAAGAAGTAGATATAATGAGTTGTAATTGGTTATGAAGGTAGAGAGTCAATACTTACTGGTTGGGGAATGGAGCCCAAGATGATTCCATTAGAGTTAATGTGGTGGATTATCGCAAAGTAGGTCATTACGGATTTTCGTATCATAAGTGATAGGGATTTCTGATTATTGGATATTATTTGGCGAAGCATTTTTTGTAGTCAGAGTTACATAAGGAGAAGAGCTATGGATATTCTTGAGAAGGTTCAGCAGTTACAACATCAAATTCAGCACTTTCAGGAGATGGATAAGAAACAGATGTCTCAGCAAGAGCTGCTCAAAGCAATTATGGAAGCCATGACAATAAATGGTCAATATGAGCTGCCGGAAAAAATTGTGCGATATGGACCGAATATAAATTTATATCGTGCCAGGAAACTTCAATCGAGTAATATGAATACTCTCTTGAAATGGACTGAGCAAGACTATTGGGAGGTACCATCGGAATTTGTTAGTAACTTTGGTAGATTAAATGAGCCACATGAGTCAATTTTTTACGCTTCTTTAGATTTTTCACAAACATTGAATGAAATTAGAGCTGCCGATGGAGAATTTGTCGCTATTAGCCGTTATAATATTACTCAAGAGTTTCCTAGTGTAGTAATAAGTAATATGTCCAGATATATCAGACGCTAAGATGGGAAAAGAAGATAGGATTTTAGCCAGCATAAGAAATGATTTCTTGAGGGTTGAATTTACACGTGATGTCGCCCCGGGCCTCGAGCATCTGTATAGGGTTTCCAATCAAATCGTTAAAGATGACTTTGATTTGCCAGAAGAGATGTCAAAGGCATGGACGTATCCGGCAATTCAGAATAAGGTTAATTATAATATTGGGATGAGACCAGCGATTGCGCACCAACTACTGAGTTTTTGTGGAGCAGCTGTCGGAAAAGTGATTACTCAAGGTGAAGATAGAGGGATTGCGGATATCCTTTTAGTTGATTCACAATTTCAGCCGCTACGTGTGACAGATGAATCTTTAAAGGCTATCATGCCTAACTTACGGAAGCAGGATTAGCGATACTGATATGGTTGAGTAAATTTAGTCGCTCAATTTAAAATTGAAGTACAACACTAGATTCATATTTACCGGTCCGTTTCCACTAATAATGCCTAAAACGGTCTCTAAGACCAGAAATCGATAGTGAACCCCAAACCATCCTAAGCAGTTAAAAGGCCAGTACGCCAACTTTCTCCTTGCCAAAAAGTAGAAAGATATGATGAAACTGAATAATAATGCTTTCGTCCGAGCGACCATTCATTTTTTAGTGACTTTAGCTGAATGCTATATTAAAATAAGATTAGAGAATGTCAAGGAGGATGAAAAATGATTCGCATTCAAGACTACACGCCGGACCTAAAGGAAAGTTGGCTCCGTTGTCGCGCATTGGCTTACATGCATAGCTCGTTTACCGATGAGATCACTAATCAGCGGGATGATATTCCCGCAAACCGTAGAATTTCTTTAGTTGCAATGAGTGATAAACAAGTTGTTGGTCTGGTTGATGCCGTCTATTTGGATGCGACTCAGGCTAACCCCGAAAGTTATGGGTTTAAGGCGGGTACTGTGCTGACCACGCTTGATGCGGTGGCTACGCATCCTGACTACCAGCATCGGGGGATTGCAAGAGATTTGATTAACGAGGTTATTCGCCGACTACAGCCACGGGGTGGGGAACTCCTGATTTATACGCTAGATGACGTGCCAGCCAACAGTCTGTATCGCTCACTGGGTGCTCAACTGTGTTATCAGGCGTCCATTGTGACCGCCCATAGCCAGCACAACCAAGTCCCCTTGTGGACTGACTTTAAAGTTAATACTGAACATGAAGTTGACGTTTACGACACGGATGGTAACAAGGTTGATTACGCAATTGATTCGGAAACGTACTACGTTGGCCAGAAAAGGCACATTGCCGAATTGGACAAGATAACTAAGATTTCGACTGAGCACGTGTACACACTAAAGTTATCAGATGAAGTTTAAATTGACTAACTCTGTCGCTTGGATAAATAATGGCGGCCTGATGCTAGTGGTTTACTAGTGAAACCCGTATGCCGTAATTTAAAATGACCGACAAGTGATGAGGTGTCGGTCATTTTTTTACTCAATTTCCCCAAGTTTTTCAGGACTAGCCCCATCCGCCACCAATTGCTCAAACTCCGCGTGAACGATTCGTTCACAGCAAATAGTGAATACTTTCGGTTCCGGCCTACAACGCCGTCTTGTAATACCACTTCTTCCACCGCAGAAAGTCCAATGTGTGCTGTAACCGAGCCATTTTGCTTACCAATTTTTACTCGTGGTCCGCTAAGAAGTCGTAGTGCGCCTGTAGGGTAGTGTCGTTGGTCACGCACAGGTTGATGATTGATTCGGGAATCGTTCGCCCTTAAATTCCTAATAGGATGGGGGGACCTTCTGTGGTGCTAGCTTAATTTGAATAGATTAGGCTTGTTTTCCGAAAGAACTTCTTATAGCATGAGATTAGAATCGAAAGATGTTTCACATGAAACATTTATAGAGTTTAAGCAGATTGTGAAGAAGGCCAGATATAATGAAGCTAGAAATTTATCAAGATACGCAACGGGATCGAGAATGTATCGCACAGTATCCCCTGAAAGACCCAACGTTTACTGCCACCCCGCGGCAGGCACTCGCGATTGCACTGGGTGACCCGGAGCGAATGCCCATTCTAGTTATGGTAGGTTCTGAAATGGTGGGATTCTTTGTCTTGACTAGAAATGAAGATGTTCGCGAAGTGGGGGCTGATCCAGCAACGGCAATTTTGATTCGGTCACTGTCGGTGTCAGAAACACAGCGTGGAAAAGGCATTGCAACTCAGATGTTACAGCAATTACCCGCTTTTGCCCGAGAACACTTTCCATTGGCAACTACATTAAATCTCGCAGTAGAAGCTGAAAACGTCCCAGCCCAAAAGCTGTATGACAAAGTGGGCTTTGTAGATACAGGTCG
The DNA here is from genome assembly GCF_016861695.1 of Levilactobacillus andaensis. GTDB lineage: Bacteria > Bacillota > Bacilli > Lactobacillales > Lactobacillaceae > Levilactobacillus > Levilactobacillus andaensis. Next base: position 130,615 of record NZ_BOLP01000007.1, read on the forward strand.
TCGACGTTTTGGTCAATATGGCGAGCAGTATATTCTGACGAAGGCACTCTAGCATTTGGGAGCGGACATTTTTTCTAGTTATACTGGTGTTGTTACGACACGGAAGATGAATTGACGCCGTACACGATCGAAAAAACTAGTATCGATGACTTTCGCCACCAGCACTAAATAATATCGAGTAGTAAAGGGGTAACCGACATTTCTATAATAATGTTGGTTACCCCTATTTTGTATAAGGAGTCTTAGAAGAGGAATACGCAGGGATAACCCCGGTAGAATTCGGGCTTGGAGGGACGGTGATTAGCAAGGTGAGAACAGTATTATATAGTAGAAATACGATAAGGTCTAACGGAAATAGTTTAAGAGTTATCACAACTGTTTTAATGTATAACACACCAACCATATGAATAGTATTATATTTTACATATGATATTCATAACTTTTTCATATTTGATTGGTATTCTTAGTTCATTGAATAACAAGACAGCTCGACACCCGCTTGATATGGAGGAGTGCCCCATGAAAAAATGGCTAAGAATATTTTTCCTAGTAACCTGTCTCATTGGTTTGACATCGATTGTACGGATCCAAGCACACAAGCGCGATGGCGTTATCCGTACGGCGGCCCTCCAAGATAAATCTGGCGGGGACGTAAAAAACATTACGAGTCATCAGCCGGAAGACCTGCAAGCGGCGATGACACTCAAGGTACCGGCAGGGGATACGGTCATCGCATTAGAAAATCAGGAGCACGCACAATTTGTTCGTGAAGAAATTACTGATTTGAAACCGGAGAACGACATCACGGCTGAGATTGATCAAGAGGGCAGATTACTCCTCAACAACGATCAAGACCAGGCCCAAAAAGTAAAAGTGGTCGTGCCCGTGAAGGTAGCCGACCCACTGATGATGGACGAGTTACAGCTTGAATTACAAGTTGTGAACACAAACGAAACGTACGGGCTCGCTACGTTAGCTGTTAAGGCAGATAGCGATAAGGGTTCGGAGACGACAACGGAGAATGACAACAACAGTAATAATGACAACGACAAGCCTGCTACTGACAACAATAATAGTAATAACAACAGTAATAGCAGTAGCAAAGTTACTTCAAGCTCAAAATCAGCTGCAAAACAAAAGACGAGTCAAAAATCACAATCGGCCAAGCAACGGTCACGGTCAACGAAATCCAAGACGGCAACAACGTCTAGCAGCAAGTCAGCAAGCGAAGAAGCCGCAGATGACGATGCGGACGCTGACGCGGAACCTGCGACTAAGATTAGTCGGATGAGCCAAACGGTTGATCCAGCTAATCAGCTGACGGGGGCCGCAATTAAGATCCAACGTGGGCAGGTTAAAATTGGAAGCTGGTCCGATGACAAGATGGTAATTGGGGGAACGCTTCGAAAACAAGAAGGTGTTGAGGTCGTTCCTAAGTCGTCAGGTGCTAATGGAGATAATGTTGAGGGCTTTTACACTGATACTTTCTTTAGAACACACTATTACGTCTCCTTTCAGCAAAAGGCCAATGCACAATCACAGGTCATGGTGTTAGGGAGTAAATCATCGCCTCAAAATGACCCATCGCTGGATGGCCAAACTATCAGTGTTTATTATCCCAACGTTGGTGTCTATACAGACTCAAGTAACTCGGAAAAGCAAATGGGCGCTATCGCTGAGATTTCAAATATGGAATACCACGAGTACGTTATCGACAATAAAGATCGGCGTCAGCCAGCCTACATTGATTTCTCTAGCAACTTCTACTCTGGCATCATCTACAATGGGATTCATAAATTTGATCTGGACATCACATTTACGAATGAAGACGGAACCAGGGCCCTTGATTTCCCTAAAACGGATGGAAGCGAATATAAGTCCTACTTCACATTTGGTTCGTTAAATGGTAATGACAATAATCGCCACGAATGGGCCGGTACAAAATCGGACCGAAAAGGGATGCTGTCTGAGCCTACAACGGTTAAAGATCATGGGAACGGTTGGTATGAAGGTGTCGGTGAAGGTGTCTATGATAAAGATGAGGACACCGGTGAATACCTCCCCCATATGGGAGAAAACCAATGGGGTGACTTCCTTGGCTCCCCCAACTATGAGAAGGGTGCTGTTTCTTTCCCATTAGTGGGCGTGACACACGAATTTATGTTAAGAAGTGATGCCGGTTTCACTTGGCAGTCATTCTCTACTGGTTCGATTGTTCCTCTAGAACCAGAGAAACCTCTGAAGACGGTCGACCGTTCGAAGAAATTTGGGATTGAAAACAACGACTTGCACGGGGCGACGATTAATCGTGATAAGGATGATATAGACAGTTTTAACTACACGGTTTATCAGAAAACTTACAGCATTCCGGACGAATCTATCGCGAAACCAAACCGGATTACGCTGACAGATACGTTACCCGATGGGATGTCGACCACCTTAGGCAGTATTCGACTGTACAATACGGATGGTCAAGTGGTGACTGATTTTGCTTCTGACGAGCTTGGGATAGTAGCTCCTGACGACCGAGGAAAAGTGACCATTAATGGTCAGAAAGTGACCTATGAGTTATCCGATAAAGAAATTGAAAAGCTAGATTTTAATGGTGGCTACTTTGCCTTCCAGATAACGATCCAGATTGACGATAACTTTGTCGGTACCTTTAAAAACAAAGCCAATGTCCGCTTCTATTCCGACAAGGACTACGATTGGAACAACGACACGAATGAAGTGGTAACCCATTTGAATCGTGGATTGACGTTGAGAAAGATCGGTGACAATCGTTGGAATCCTGCTGACACTGAAAGACTCAAAGATGTTGTCTTTAATATTGAAGGTGGGAATGACCAGCGAACGATTGGAACCAATGAAGATGGCGAAATCGTTCTGGAAAAGATGAACTCAAAAGAAGTGTACACGTTTACTGAAGAAGTTCCGGAAGGTTATGTTTCGCCGCAGAAATTCACCGTGGCATACAAAGACAATCGTTGGGAAATCACTAGCGGTTCAGCCCAGGTAGAAATTACCAATGATAAAAACAGCCAACTGATTACCGTGAAGAACCAGGTTGAACGAGGCGACTACCAATTTAAGAAGATTGATGGAACTGACGACACGCAACTGGCAGGTGCTGAGTTTATCATTCGCAGCAAGTCCGGCAAGTACTTGACGTTTGACAGCGACGGCAAGATGAAAGGTACGGTAGAAACGCCGGAAGAAGCAACTAGACTGACGAGTTCCGCGAAAGAAACGACTAAAGTCACGGGACTCCCGTACGGCAAGTACAAGCTGATCGAAGCCAAGGCGCCAGACGGATATGTTGTTGGCGCAACGCACAAATTTACCGTTTCAAAAGACTCAGGAACTAAAGTGATGGACATCAAGAATGACCCTTACAGCCTGCCAATCACTGGGGGCCGGGGCATCATCTGGTTCATCGGTTTAGGGCTCATACTCACCCTATCGGCTCTCGCCCTTTGGCGCACACACCCTAGAGGAGGATAACCCATGAAATTCACAAGATTACGACAACTGGCCCTGGCGACGTTCGCCTTCTGCGGCCTCACACTAGGTGGTCAGCTGACCGCAACCGCTAGCGAATCAATTCCGAGTGAAGTCACGATGGTGCTGCACAAGATGGAAAATGAATCCGACGCTAAGATTAAAAATACCGGCGATGAAATAACAAATTTGGGAGATAAAGTGGTTCCCTACGATGCCGACAAGTTTGGTAATGTGACCTACAGCATCTATGACGTGACAGACTACTTCAAAGGTAAAGATGGCATTGAAGGTCAAGTGAACAACAAAGAGTTCGTAAGACAGCGGAATGCGATGATTAAGGATATCGTAGGTGGAAAGACAGATCCAAAAGAGTTGATTCAGGCTCAGGAAGACTTTGTGGAGAAGGAAAAGTTAAAGCTAGTTACGACGCAAGAGTTGTCTGGCAAAAGCGGTAGACTGGAGTTTGATAAGAAGTTAACGAATAGCGGCTTCTACCTGATTATGGAAACTGCCGCACCTACCAAGTATCTGACGGGATTGTCAGCACCGATGATTATTGGGCTACCGCTGACCGATAAAGACACGATTCACCTATACCCTAAGAACGTTGTTGCCGATAACGTGGACCCTACGATTCATAAGGTGGGGATTGACCCGGAAAATCCAACTAGTGATGTTCACGTCGCATTGGAAAATGTTTCTTTCGAGTTAAAACGGGATGATGGAGAGCTTTTAGGAAATAAGGAGTTAACTCAAATACTAACTACTGGTGAGAATGGAAAGGTCGAATTCGGCGGCTTGAAAGCTGGTGTATGGTATGTGCTGACGGAATCCTCAATTGCTGATTATCCTTGGTATCATCAAACGGAAATTAAGGACCACAAAGTTTCTCTGAAATTTAAGGTAGATAAGTCTGGCAAAATCACAGATTATGAAGCAAGTCCGAATAAAAAATACTTCAAGATTGAAGAAGACCAAATTGGTATTCTGAACTACCTGATCCTAGGTAATGCCAGCTTCGTGAAGTTAGACGGTAAGACAAACAAAACATTGGCCGGCGCGAAATTTAAGGTCCAGGGTATCGATGGAGAAGGCCAGATGACTTGGGCCGTGCTTGATGGCAACCAGTTTGTGAAGTGGACTGACAAGAAGAGTGAGGGTACAGAATTAGTATCCGACGAAGATGGGACTTTTGCCATCACCGGTGTCCCTTACGTTTACGACCAAAAGGTACGCAATATCCAGCAGTACAACTTAGTCGAAACGCAAGCGCCAACCGGCTATGCGCTCTTGAAGCAGGCAACTAAGTTTGAGTTCACTGAAAAAGAAATCACTGAAATCAAACCCCAAATCATCGAAAACGAACGCTACGCCTTACCAATCACCGGTGGAATGGGTATCTGGCTGTTCCTCCTCATCGGGGCAATCCTGATGGGTGGCGCAGGCTTCATGTACTACCGGCACCGGAAAATGGCGTAAGGTAAACCGACACTCAGACAACTAGAGAAGGGGGGACCCCCACATGCGTAAATGGCTAGCAATCCTACTATTTTGCTTAGGCCTGGGCCTTATCGGTTACCCGGCCGCGAGCAACGTGGTGACCCGCTGGCGACAGCAGGGGGTCCTCGTTGCGTATAAAAACCAGCTCCAGACGGCGAGTGCGAGGCAACTCAAGGCGCTCCAAGGCTCCTTACAGCAGTCCTCAGGCAACCAAGAAGCAACGGTGAAGGACCCATTTAAAAAGGATGGCAAACAGTTCGTCGAGACCAAACCCGTGGCGCTAGTGGCGATTCCCAAGATCGACGTGGAGCTGCCCGTGTTTGTCGGTACCAGTGAAAAAGTCCTCCAGAAATACGCCGGACTGGTTCATGGGACGGACATTCCGCAGGGTGAAAAGGACCAACACAGTTTGATCACAGCCCACGGCGGCTTGCCCGGGGCCCAGCTGTTCACCGATCTCTGGCGGGTGGACCGCGGCGACCGTTTTTACCTCAAAAATGCTTACGGGTTGATGACCTACAAGGTGACCTCGATTCGCACGGTGAAGGCGGCAACGCGGCAACCCATCAGCCGGTCGGCGGCGAAAAATCAGGTAACGCTGATGACTTGCACGCCGTATATGATCAACACGCACCGTCTGCTGGTGACCGGTCAACGAATCCCCAACGAAACGGAGACGATTCCCAAAGGCAAGTTCGTCTGGACCCGCTACAAGAAAGTGGTTCTGGCGTTGGCAATTCTGGCACTCATGGCGGGTGCGTGGGTCGGTTATCGACGCTACCGCCGCAAGAAAGGAGGGAAGCTAAATGGCAACAGGTAAGCGACATGCAAAAAGAACTTCCCTCTGGTTAGCGGCGGTGATGTTTCTCATCGGGAGCGGATTGGTCCTGATGGGACTAACGCAAAACTCCTCGGTGACGCGGCTGAGCGAGGCGGCAACGCGAGGGATGACGGCGGAGAGTGTCCAGGCGGCAACCAAAAAGGTACAGGCCGAGCGAGAGCAGGGCAAAGTGGACCCGTTCAACTACGAGAAGACGTCTCAGCTAACCCCACTAGCGGTTGCGGGGTATGGCATACGTGAATTGACCGGCACCAGTGACTACGGGGCGGTTGGCCAGATTCGGGTCCCAGCGGTTGGACTGGACCTACCGATCGGTATCGGTGTCGGCAATGCCGTTCTGGTCAGGGGGGCGGGAACCCTCAAGGCGGACCAACGCATGGGCCAAGGCAATTACGCGCTGGCAGGTCACTATATGACCACCAAGCGGCTCCTATTTTCCCCACTAAAAGGGGTTCGCAAAGGAGATAGCGTGTACCTGACAGATAAGCGGCAGGTGTATCGCTACCGGGTCACGCGGGTCCAAGTGATCGACCGGCATAAAGTCGACGTCATCGACGATGTTCCCGGCAAAAAGCTGGTGACGCTGATCACGTGTAACTCGGCTAGGCGGGGCGAGCCCAAACGGCTGGTGGTGCAAGGTGAGTTGCAGTCGGTGAAGGCGGCTAAAGTGGGAATAAAAAGTTAGATGATACAATAAAGGCCCGGCATTTGCTGGGCCTTTATTGTGCAGCTTTTTTAGGTGCTAGGTTGGTTGTTAACATGAGATTGCTGATGTATGCTTTAGAAGCAAGCTAATGAAATTCACGTGTTTTGGAAATTAGGAATGCCGGCGTAGTGGGATTTGTTTAGTGTGTTCCCCGTGTATACGGGGGTGATCCTGAAGCTGACTTGGAAGAAATCAACCGGGCTTCGTGTTCCCCGTGTATACGGGGGTGATCCCTGAGCATAGGAGGAAAAAACATGAGTGACAAAGTGTTCCCCGTGTATACGGGGGTGATCCCACGTCATCCCCACCGCCATTGACGACCCAGTAGTGTTCCCCGTGTATACGGGGGTGATCCTCGTGAAGGTTGGCAAATGCGTATTCCTTACCAGTGTTCCCCGTGTATACGGGGGTGATCCCAAGTTGGAAAGCCTTTTGATAGCCAGGCCAAAGTGTTCCCCGTGTATACGGGGGTGATCCTGGAGCGCATAGGCTTCCAAGTGAACTTGAACTGTGTTCCCCGTGTATACGGGGGTGATCCCTTTCACCCGATTAAGTGGTTTAAAAAGACCATGTGTTCCCCGTGTATACGGGGGTGATCCTCATAGCCACCACCTCCCCATCCGTGTTTGTTTGTGTTCCCCGTGTATACGGGGGTGATCCTTATGCTTGGGGATTCCTTGGTTCTATCTGTTGGTGTTCCCCGTGTATACGGGGGTGATCCTTTCATTTTCCGCATCATGCGATACCCGTGGAGGTGTTCCCCGTGTATACGGGGGTGATCCCTATCAGTTTGGCATGAATCTTCCCTTTGATGAGTGTTCCCCGTGTATACGGGGGTGATCCTATCTATCTGACTCATCTTTCTTTGTCGCCGAAGTGTTCCCCATGTATACGGGGTAGATTCAAAAAAATTTTCCACCATCCCAAGCCCTACCCATTGACTGTAACGTAACGTCATAGCTTACTATGAACGTTACATGAGGTCGAAAGGCAGGTGCTTTTTAGATGCAACAGGAATCGTTATTCTCAGGTCAGCCGCAAAATACGCCGTTGGCTAGTCGCGTGCGACCAAAGGATCTGGACCAGTTTGTCGGGCAGCAGCACTTGCTCGGAACCGGGAAGATTCTTCGAGAAATCATTGAAAATGACCAAGTCTCGTCGATGATTTTCTGGGGCCCACCGGGTGTCGGTAAGACGACCTTGGCGGAGATTATTGCGCGCAAGACCCAGTCGAGTTTTTTGAGTTTTAGTGCGGTTGATAGCAGTATCAGTAAAATTAAAAAGATTATGAAACAGGCGGAGTTGGACCGTGAGATTGGTCAGCGGACGATGGTGTTTGTCGACGAAATTCACCGCTTTAACAAAGCCCAGCAGGATGCGTTTCTGCCGTACGTCGAGCGCGGGAGTATCATCTTGATTGGCGCGACGACAGAAAACCCATCGTTCGAGATCAATTCCGCGCTGTTGTCACGGTGTAAGGTATTTGTCCTGAAGGCGTTGAAGCAAGCGGACATTGTCAAATTGGTGGAGAACGCCCTCAGCAATCCCGATGGTTTTGGCAAACAGACCATTAAGATTGGTCAGGATGAAATCCAAGCCATTGCCCATTTTGCGGACGGGGATGCGCGGATGGCTTTGAATACGCTAGAAATGGCCATTTTGAATGGTGAAAAGGTCGATGACACGACCACGGTCACCATGGAAAACCTCGGCCAACTGATTACCAAAAAATTCGTATTGTACGATAAAAACGGCGAGGAGCACTACAACATCATTTCCGCGCTGCATAAATCCATGCGTAATAGCGACACGGATGCTGCCATTTACTGGCTGTCGCGGATGCTGGAAGGCGGGGAAGACCCGTTGTACATCGCGCGCCGGTTAGTCAGATTTGCTAGTGAAGACGTTGGGTTGGCGGACACGAACGCACTGAACGTGGCCATCAACGTGTTCCAGGCCTGCCAATTTCTCGGCATGCCTGAGTGCGACGTTCATCTGGTGGAGGCGGTGACCTACCTGTCGCTGGCGCCGAAGTCCAACGCCATTTACAAGGCGCGGTTGGCCGCAGCCAAGGATGTCAAACAGACGGCAAATGATCCGGTGCCGCTACAAATTCGCAATGCACCAACTAAGCTGATGAAAGACTTAGGGTATGGTAAGGGTTACGAATTGGCGCACTATGCCAAGGATAAATTGACGACGATGAAGACCATGCCGCCATCTTTGGAAGGCCACACGTACTATTTGCCGACAAGCGAAGGCAACGAGCGGCGGTTCAAGGACCGGTTGGAACAAATCAAGGCTTGGCATCAGCAACATGGCTAAGCAGACAAAAGGTGCTCTCACGAGGAGGGCACCTTTTTTGGCACGTAATTTTAGTTAAACGAGCGGCTTGTTGCGGTCAAAGGTCACATCCATTGGCCGAATAACGGACCAGGTTGAGTGGACCACTTTCCAGTCGTCGCCCTCGCGCTGATAGACTTCAATACAGTTGTAGCGCATGTCGTTCAGCGAAGTTTTTGCAAACAACTGGTAAGTCAGAATCGCCATGTCGCTGCTGGCCTGAACGCGGGGCGCAACGAAGTCATAGGTGTCGGCGAAGAGCTTGCCCTCAACGTTGGCGAGCACGAAGTCTTTGATGGCGGCATAGGTATCGACCCGCTCCGGTTTGAAACTGTCGAAATAGGAAAAACTCTTTTGGGACCAAATCGTCAAGTAACCGGACGTATCGCCCTTGAACCATTTGTCCAAAGCGCCCTTTTCCAATGCAATAATCTTGTCGGTTAGCGTGTTATTTTCGGTAGTCATTAGTTTTCTCCTTTGATAAATCATGATGACCTTAGTGTAAGCTATGCCGTAACGTTACAGTCAAGGGAGAAGTCAGACTAGTGTGTTTCACGTGGAACATTAGCTGCTGCTAGGGCGTAGACGGCCATTTTGGTCGGTGTGCCAGCCAGGTTCTCCTCGGAAATGTAACGTTGAAACTGAAAGTCGTGACGTTCCAGTAGTCGTTGGGATGGCAGATTGGTTGCGGCGGTGTAGCAATCTAGTCGCTGTAAATGGAGCCTGGTAAATGCAAACTGAACGGTTTTCTAGTGCGGTCGCCATGTAACCGTGGCCCTGATCCTGTGGGAGGAGACCGTAAGCCAACTCGGCGGTGGTCCGTTGCACGTTGAAGCCCCAGATGGCGATGTTGCCGATGGGCTGCGACTCATGGAGAATGACCCAGGAGATTCTAGCGAGCAGGGCGGTCAGATGGGATTGAGTGGCCTGTAGCGAGGTATCAGGTGTGCGGCCTTCCGCCAAGGCAATCTGGGCATTGGTCCGATAGGTATGATAGAAATCTAAGTCGTCTGGTTGCGGGGCACGTCGCGTGATGAGTGGCATGGGAAAGGACCTCCTAAGTTGACCTCATTTTCTATCAAATCAAGGTACAGAGCAAGTGGCATTGAAAAGACGTCACGGTCGACTATCGAATGGGGATAGCTGACCGGTGACGTCTATTTTAAAATCCGTTATTTTCCAGTTTCCGCCAATTCAAGCAGGCGTTTCCGAAGAGCGTCGTCGTAAGCGGTCAGGTAGAGGCCGTACTTACCGCGCTTCATGAGCACGTTGAGGACGTTGGCGATGAACACCTTGTATTCGTCGCGGGTGAACTGCCTATCCTTGCGTTTCTTGAAAATTTCCTTGTGAGAATACTTTTCAGGAATGATGGTCATCGTGTCGGTCTTGGGGTCATAGCCAAACGAGGGGCCGATGATCATGCCCACGTAGTTCAGGTCGAAGCCTTGCAACGTGTAGATCGTGCCAACCTGGGTGATGGAACCTTCACGCTTGGCCCAGTGCGTCCGTTGCGGGTCCCACTCGTCCCATGGCAGGCTGAAGCTGTCCATTTCGACGTTGTGGCGCCCGTCGATTCGAGGGAAGCCGGAGGTGGCGACGACTCGGCTCATGCCGTATTCCTTATTGCGCTTCTTGATATTTTCGAAGAGCTCGCCGGCGGTATCGAACAGTTTAAATTCAAAATCGCTGTTGTCGGGGAAGGGTTTCAAAGGTTTTTCAGCACTCAAATCGTCCATCCAGGCCACTTGTTCGTCGCTTGCGACCATTCGGTATTGGAAGTTCATGTCAAACGACTTGTGGGGGTGTGACCCAATCGTCTTGAACAGCAGGTCCTTGTCCCAGTACATCTTGGACTGGAAGACTTGCTCGAAGTCATAGACGACCACGACCACTTTAGCCAAATTCATCAGATCAGTCAGCTGATTTTGACCGCGGTAATGCGCGTACGGTTCCGACTTGGAGTAGAGAAGGTGCGCTTCATCGACGAAAATGATGTCGTATTTCTTGTTGTTCTTTTGCGCGTAGTTAATTAAAGAAGTTGGCCGCCGAATGTCACTAGCTTTCATGTTTGGAATCGACTCGGCGAGGTCCTGGTAAGCCTTGTACAGCTCAGGATGATTGACGACCAGGGAGGTCTTGTAGCGATGGTCGGTCATGTATTGCCGAACCAGCTCCATCAAAACGACCGATTTCCCAGTCCCGGCAGCGCCTTGGATGATGGCAACGGAAGATGTGTCGCCGGTCAGCCCCTGCTTGATGTAGTCATTGATGTTCGTGATGACGTGCTTTTGATCGTCAGACAGGTCGTCGACGAAAAATTGTGCTTTTAAAATTTTATTCATTCTGGAACTCCTTATGCAGTCATTGCTTTGACGTGGGCGGTGGTTGAGGTGCCTGCGGAGAAAGCTATTGTCCATTATAGCAGGTAAATGTGGGGGCGCTGGAAATTATTGGGAGTTGTGAGCTGGGGAATCAAAGTTCTTGAGAATCAAATAGGTTAGGGAATGAATTTATATGCGAGAATACCAACGTAGAAAGCCTCTAAAGTTATTCTGTGTAGGCAGATAACTTTAGAGGCTTTCTAGATTTAGCAGGCTACTTTTTGTAGAACCAAGCGGAATATTTCACTTTAGGTGACCAAGTATATTTGTACTTAATCTTGTTGCCTTGTTTGACGATTTGCAGATGATCGTTGTGACCGAAGCCACTGGATTTGCCGCTCACACCGTGACCACCGAGAAAACGATAGGTGTGTTTACCAATTTTAGTATATCGTGGATGAGCAAAGAAGAAGTAAGGATCGACAAGCTCCCCCTTCTTTGAGTAGTACATGTTATAAAATGAGTCCTTAGTAATTTTGAGTCTAATGCTACCGGGCCCTTTTTCAGACCAATCTTTTGGAAACTTTTTGATTGGATGTGACCAATTTCCACGTAAAGCGGCGGGCATACCTTTGTGTCCAGTGGCTGCTTGTGTAGATTGATTAGACATTGGTGTGATGAGTGATAAACCTAAAGTGACAGATGCAATCAGAATCGATGTTTTAATTTTATCCATGAATAGATTTCCTCCTTAACTTGTTCAGTATACGTATAGAGGTTGTGGGGAATCAAAAGCAGAAGTACACGCGTTTTTCCTTGTAAATTGCCAGAGAGAATTCGAGAGGTTTAATTGATAGTCGGGCAGGTCCCTTGTTGCTAACGAAAGTGTGGTGGGGTATGGTTTAGGAAGTAGAATGGTTAATTATGAGGTGCTGGTTCAAGCTGGTTGTAATCGTTTTAAAAGAAAGGTCGAAAGCTACCATGAAACGTCAAGAAATTATAAATTGTCTCCGTTGGGCAGTTGTTGCTGATGCACTTGGAGTACCGGCTGAAATGAGAAAACGTGGGACCTATCCAGAGATTACGGCGATGCAAGCGAGTGGTTTTTGGCAGCAGCCGGCTGGAAGTTGGTCAGACGATACGTCGATGACACTTTGTTTACTAGAGAATCTAACTACTGGCGGAGATTACGACGATATTATGCAACGCTTTGAGAGCTATATGCGATATGGGACTAACACACCCCGTGGAGAAATTTTTGATATTGGTCGGACGTGTGCCCATGCTGTTCGAAATTTTGCGGTCAATCAAATAACGCCGTTGAAATGTGGGGATGCCTCACCAGAAGCTAACGGGAATGGGGATCTGATGCGTATTGCACCCCTAGCTATTGTGTTGCAGCATGAGTCAGAAGTGGCTAATCGCTTTGAACTAGCGCGTGATTATACAGTATTGACTCATCGACACGCGCGTTCCGTGGTAGGCAGTTTTATTTTTCTTGAGCTACTGCATTATATTCTTAATGGCTGGACGCTGGTACAAGCAATAACGATGACACAGCCTATTTTGAACGGATTTTTAAAGAGAACAGAGTACGCCGCAGAAATTCCGTATTATCAACCGTTATTTGATATAGAATTTAGTCAGATGCCAGCAGAGGCTGTTCGAACATCTGGGTACGTTGTGGATACGCTACTGGCGGCTATTTGGCTAGTTTTGAATCAAAAGACGCCAAAACGGGTTATTTTGAAAGCTGTTAATTTTGGTGGAGATACGGACACTATTGCGACAGTTGCGGCGTCTTTGGCAATTACTGAAAACCCAACTGTGTCGGTCGACTCCGAATGGTGGAGCCAAACGTTAAGTACGGAGTTTCTAAATCAGAAATTTTCAGAATTTGCGGATAAATTTGCCAACGATTAATGTTGATATCCTAGGTCTAGGAATAACGGGTATAAATTGAAGCGAAGTAAATTTTTCTGTGGAAATGACTCAGATGAAAGTTAAATTAAGTGATATGGTAGATGCAATCGAGTCTACGGATGACGAAACGCATTATTACTACAACATGGATAGTGGCGAAATCCTGTTTATTAACGATGAAATTAGTGAGGATAGCGAAAAAGAAGAGTTAGAAGAAAATTTTGATCGGTATATCAGGTTGCCATCGAAATATGACATTAATGATTATCAGATTATGGAACAGTTTATCTGGAGCTTGTCGGATGAGGGCAACAGAATCGACTGGAAAACGGAATTAGTGGTCGTGGTGCTTTTCGGCGCTTTCGTGAGCTGACGGATGAGTTTGGCTTGACGCAGAAGTGGTATGATTTCCGCGCGTCTACATATCAGCGGATTGTCAGCGAATGGTGTCAGGATAACCACGTTGAGTTGGTTGATGATTATAAGTAAATGTAAATGGTCTCTCTGACTTGGATTTTTTTCCAAGCTAGAGAGACCATTTTTTAATATAAGATTTGATTAATGGACATGATGTGTATTGGGTTTAACCATCAGGACATCTTTTAGCAAAATCCAGCGCTTCTTTCCATGAGGACTTTGAACTTCAATATAGTTCTTGAGCTTGCCATTGACACTGATTTTGGCGCGCTTGATCATTTTCCACTTGGCCTTTGGATGCAGCCCGGTTTTACCAGACGTCCCAACTTTATGCTTTAAATGAAGATCGAAGAAGTAAGCACGGTGAGACTTTAGGTGAACAAATTTCGCGTGTTTGATTTTCTTGATGGAGAAGATTTTTACTTTAATCTTTCGAGATTTTTGAGACTTAGGTCGGGTGTAGGTTGTGCTGGGGTTTTGAATGGATTCTACCGGCTGAATCACAGGCTTTTTCGTTGATTCAGGTTTTGATGTTGCATTTGGCGTATGTGGATTCGGCACAACTGGTTTTGAAGGTGAGGGCTTTGCAGTATTTGGAATAGAAGGTTTCTCAGGTCCTGGTTTCACGGCACTTGGAGTAGCGGGCTTCTCAGGTCCTGGTTTTACAGCGCTTGGAGTAGAGGGTTTTTCAGGTCCTGGTTTCACAGCACTTGGAATTGAGGGCTTCTCAGCTCCTGGATTCACAGTACTTGGAATAGAGGGCTTTTCAGCTCCAGGCTTTACAGTGCTTGGGGTAGAGGGCTTCTCAGGACCCGGTTTTACAGTACTTGGAATGGAAGGCGTTTCAGAACCAGATGTTACATTGTTTGGTCCAATTGGTTTTTCAGTTGGCTTGGTCATTCCAGAAGCGACTAAGTACTTAGCCTTCAGGGCGTCTTGTTGGGCTGCACCGAAGTTTAGCCCATCCTTACTAGTGATGTAGTTTTCCATGCCACCGAATCGTTCATCAATTTGACTAAAGTAGGTTTTAAGCCAAGCGTAGTTGACCTTCTTATCGACATAGTTGTTGGACATCAAGTAGTCGTTAATGATGTCTTGATTACTCATTCCCAGGACAGACATTAAAATGACCGTTGCGATTCCAGTTCGGTCGTTACCGTGTTTACAGTGGTATAGGACGGGAGCTTCAGCAGACAGCAGATCAGTCAAGAAGTCATGATAGCCGGTTAATGCGGTACGACTAAATGCGATTGAGCCACCATTTTTTCGATTGTAGTGGTCGCCCCCGGATAAAGCATCGTCATCTTCTTTAGAGTAAATAGAGTCAACTTTAGACTTAGCTTGGCCAATAGGTGCATCAATCTTTGAAAGGTGGGCTTGGGGTGTTCTTAGATCAATGATTAGGCCAATTTTGAAGCTTGCAAGTTTAGCGGCATCCTCGTTATTAAGCTTCGTTATCTGCGCCGAGCGAAACAAAGTTCCGGGTTTGATCTTCTTAGTTTTGTCCTTAGTTAGATAACCGCCTAAATCACGAGTGTTGGCGTTGTATCCTTTTTTATCTTTTGACAGTGCGATTCGTGAGCCAGGTTGGCCATTTGCTGGTACAGGGGGAAGAGCCATGGCTTCTGGCATCTTCGCACCATTCATAATTGGCGCTAAATCTGGATCAACTGGGTTGGGCACGTTGGTTGCCGGCTGGTCAGTTGGAATCGTTGCGGCCAGACTAGTTACGACGGGCGTTCCCATACCCATTAGCGTTAGGGTCAGCATGCTAAGACTTAAAGTGCGGTGTAGGTGATGAGTCATCGAAATCCTCCAGCAAGTGGTGCGTGTATTTTGGCTACTGTTTTAAGGATAGCGAACGTACGTAAGGATTTGATGGCCAGCAGGTATGGCTTTTGTAAATGATTTATTTTTTTAATTTTGAAAACGAATTATACACTAAATTAGCACCCAACACATATGGGCTACTCCCCAATTCGCACGACAATTTTTCCCTGGGCATGTCCTTTTTGCGAGTATTGTAGAGCTTGCGCTAGCTCCGCAAAGGGAAAGACGCGGTCCACGACTGGTCGTAGTCGATTAGACTCAATCAGCCGAGTCAGTACCATCAATTCCGAATGGCTGGGCCACATGTAGAGAAAGTGATAATGTACCTGTGTTTGTTTTTCTAAACGATGTAGTCGTTGGGTCGCCAGTCGAAATAGCCACTGTTTCCAACGGGGGAGACTAAATTCTTTGGCGAAGCGCTCGTTTGGTAATCCAGTGATGCTCACAACCTGGCCGCCTGGTTTGACGATGCGGAAAGCTTGTTCCAACTGCTTTCCACCGAGGGTATCAAAGACGGCGTCGTAGTTCGTTAATATGTCCGCAAAGTCTTCGTGGTGGTAGTCAATCACACGATCTGCACCCAGTGATTTCACAAGGTCAATATTCTTCTGACTAGTTGTCGTGGTCACCTCCGCACCCAACTCCTTAGCGAGTTGAATGGCTAGCGTGCCAATCCCACCAGCTCCGGCCTGAATCAGAACTTTTTTTCCTGGTTGGAGGTCCATCAGGTCGTGAAGTGCTTGATAGCTGGTTAATCCAACTAAAGGAATTGCGGCCGCCTCCTCATAGCTGAGGTTAACAGGCTTGAGCGCAATATCAGCTATATCAGTGGCAAAGTATTCCGAAAACGTACCGATCCGCTGTTTGCGTGGTCGACCGTAGACGGCGTCACCTATCTTAAACTGTGTGACCTGCGTTCCCACGGCCACAATTTCACCAGCAAAGTCATTGCCAATGATCAAGGGCATTTGGTACTTGAGGAGCATTCTCATTCCGCCCGCCATAATCTTCAGGTCGACCGGGTTGATACTAGCGGCCTTGACCTTAATGAGGACGTCGTTTGGCTTGAGTAGAGGGATGGGGACGGATTCGATGGTTGGGGTCATTTGCTTATAGTGCGTAATCAGTGCTGCTTTCATCGTTTTGTGCATGATGTCTGCTCCTTTTAAACCGTTTATATTTTTAAACTAAGCAATGATATATTAATCGAACAATTTTAAAATGTCAACGGATAAAACACCTGAATACAAGTGCTTGACACCGAAAATATAAAATGGTTTAATAGTTTAAAATGATAAACGAACGGAGAAAAATATGTCAAATTTAACGAAACTCAAACACGAATTTACGAAGTCTAGCGATTTTCTAATCGCCTTGGGTGATCAGAAGCGGCAGGCTATCATCATTTCGTTGCTTGATCAAAAGGTGGTTCATCGTGGTTTACAGGTGACGGATCTGGTCGGCGTTACCGGACTATCTCGGCCAGCCGTCTCGCACCATTTGAAAATTTTAAAAGAGGCTAAGCTAGTCGATTATCGGCGTGAGGGGACGAAAAACTTCTATTATCTCACGCACCGGACGACCGAGATTGATAAATTGAGTAGCCTACTCGACCACGTTAAGGAGATCATGAAATGCAATCAGCAACTATGAAGAAAATTTTAATCGTGCTAACGAATACAACCCGTTATGGCACGACTACGGATCCCACCGGTTTATGGCTAGGAGAGGCAACCGAGTTTGCGTTGATTTTGCAGCAGGCGGGGTATCAGGTGGACTACGTGAGTCCTAAGGGTGGGTTTGTACCGTTGGACCCCCGGAGCATGAAATATACGGACGATGAGGTCATGGACTTCTACGAGTCTGCCGACTTTCAGCAACGCGGGTTAACTGCATCGCTTATGCCAAACCAGGTGAACGCGGCCGATTACGCGGCGATTTACTACGCGGGTGGTCACGGCGTTATGTGGGACTTCCCAGATAACCAACCATTGCAGCACTTAGCTGCTGATATTTATAAAAATGGCGGGTTTGTCACGTCAGTCTGCCACGGAATTGCGGGGTTGTTGAACGTAAAATTAGCTGACGGAGCTTACCTAATTGCTGGGCGGAAGATTACTGGTTTTACCAAGTCCGAAGAGATCTTAGCGGGCAAACGGTCAGTGGTTCCCTTCTTCAATCAAGTCGAGGCCGAGAAGCGTGGCGCAAAGTTCAGCAAGCATCGCGCTTACAGTGAGTACGCCGTTCAAGACGGCCAGTTGATTACGGGGCAAAATCCATTTTCAGCTAAGGCGGTCGCTCGGTTGCTGGTCAAAAGTCTGAGTCACAAGTAGTTGTGGGAAGACATCATTATGGGGCTACTGGTGAAGATTCAATTGCAAAAAGAATAGATGAGGTTGGCTTGACTGATTTTCGGGCGCCCATATACTCTCAAAATGCCAGCAAGAGGTGTCAGGATAGTTATATAGAATTGGTTAATCTCTAGTTGGAGCTCTTCTAAACTGAGAAATACCCTTTTTTAGCTATAAAAAGAGGAAAGAACTTAAAGTAGTTAATTCAAAAAAAGCGAATCGCCAACTTTTCATCGCTGGTGATTCGCTTTAGCTGTTTTCTATTAAATTGTGGCTGTTTAAGTTCGCAAATACCCTTTTTCCTGGTTCACAGCCAACTGGCCGGCCAAGTTCAGGTAGTTATAGGTGTCATTAAAGTTGGGCGAGAACAGCATGTCCAGAAAGGCCAGCTGGTCGATCGTCCCGTTATTCTGAATTAAGGCGGAGACCGTATTGGCCGCTTGGGCGACGTCGTGTTCGCACATCAGTTGCGCGCCCAGAATCTTCCGTGTGTTCCGGTCGTAGATCAGTTCCACCGTGACCGGGTAGGCATCTGGCATGAATTCTGGGCGGTAGGGGCCTTCATAGACCACGCTAGCTGCATTGAGCCGCGCCGCCTTTGCTGCTTCCAAGGTCATTCCCGTGCAGGCGACCGTGTAGTCAAAAATCATCATCCCGGTCGTAATCTGCGTTCCAATCGTCCGCAGCCGGCGTTCGAAGGTGTTGATCCCGGCTAGCGCACCTTGGCGAATCGCGTGCGAAACCAGTGGGGCATACGCGTCTTCGTCCGTTGGATTGTAGTGACACATGGCCGCATCGCCCGCCGCTAAAATGTCGGGGTCAGACGTTTGCATGTAGTCATCCGTCAACAGGGCACCATTTTTCGCCATATCCACTTGGCCTTGCAACAGGTCGGTTTGGGGAATCATACCGGCACTAATGGCGGCCATGTCCACTTCGTAATCCTGGCCATGTTCCGTGTTGATCAGGAGCTTACCATTTGGCGCGTCCTTAAAGGCCGTCACCTGGGTATCGGTCAGCAAATGGACGCCGCGTTTCTTCAACACCTCAGCAACTTTATCGGCTATCAAAGGCTCGACGTACGCATTTAATAAGTGGCTTGGGCGTTGAATCAGGAGGACCTCATGCCCTGAAGTCACATAGCCCGAGGCCAACTCGACCCCCACGTAGCCACCACCGATAATGGCGATGCGCTTGGAATCTGGGGCGTAGTCGCACAGGTCATGGGCCTGGTCATACGTTTTACATAGTTGGACCTTGGCGTTTTCAATGCCGGGGATGGCCGGAATGGCGGTAATCGACCCGGTTGCCATAATTAATTTATCATAGGTTGTATTCGTCAGCTTCTTCGTCAACAGATCTTGGACCAGTAACGTGTGGGTCTTAGCATCAACGCGCACAACGTCATGGTTGACCTTCATGTGCACGCCCTGCTTCACAAAATCCTCGGGATCCGCGTAACGGGCATCCTCGATGGTTGTAATCGTGCCTTCAAGTTGTAAGTAAGAAGCGCAAGACAAATATGAAATTTCAGACTGGCGCTCATAGACAGTGATGTCTGCACCGGGGTAATAGGTCAATATTTCTTTGACGGCGGCAATCCCCGCATGGGTGCAGCCAATAACGACGACTTTCATAGGATAATCATTTCTTTCCGCTATTAGTTAACTTAGTATAGCATATATTTCACGAAGAAATCGCGGGTTAAACAGTTTAGGGGGTCACTTTCGCGAAATTGAGTATTTCTTTCTGTCATTAATTAACCTAGTACCTGAATTATTCACCAGAAACTCCAAAATCCCCATCAAACACATGATTCAAGTGCTTGATGGGGATTTTACGTTTT
>NZ_BOLP01000008.1 GCF_016861695.1 Levilactobacillus andaensis
CAGAGGTGATATGCCTCTTTTTTTATGCAAAAATGGTGTCGATGGATTTCTCCATCAACACCAAATATCATAGAACCCTTTTAGTTTGGCTCATTAGTGGCAACACGGTGGTGACCTTCGCCTTACCGGCCGCCAGATATGGCAAACTGGAATAAGGTCATCGCCATTGACCTGACAGGTGTTGTGCTGACAAACAAGGTTGCCGTGGCCCAGATGGTCAAGCAGGGCAACGGTAGCGTTATCAACATGAGCTCGATTCTGGGCGTAGTCGGCGCAGCTAAGTCGCAGGCCTATTCTGCAGCGAAAGCCGGCGTTGCCAACTATACCAAATCACAAGCAGTCACCTATGCCAAACAGGGGATTCGATTTAACTCGGTCGCTCCGGGCTACGTGGCAACGCCGCTGTTGAAGACCTTACCTAAGGAGGTCACGGACCTCATGGTGGATAAGATGCCAATTGGACGACTGGCCCAACCAGCAGAAATTGCGAACGTGATCGCCTTTGTGGCCAGTGACGAAGCGTCCTTTGTGACTGGAGCGACTATCAATGTAGATGGTGGCTATACCGCACTGTAAAAAACTGCTTAGTTAACAGGTCGTTAGGGCCATTAACTAAGCAGCTTTATTTTTTAATCATCAAAATCTTCCAAGGATAGACTCTTTTCGGTCCATTCTTCTTCGGTTGCGTCGAGGTCGGTGGTGACTGCGGTCAGTTGGGCCTGAAGATCAGCCAGCTTTTCGGCGTCGTTGAAGTTTTCTGGCGAACTCATGGCCGTTTCAATCGTCGACTTTTGCGTTTCGAGGTCACCAAGTTTGGTTTCCAGCGCATCGACTTGCCGACTGAGTTTCCGTTTAGCCTTTTGTTGTTCCTTCTGTTGTTGGTAGTCGACTTGTGTCTGTTTAGGCACGTCGATCGTAGGATTAGCCGCTTCGGCTTCGGCCGCTTCTTTGGCAGCGTAGGCGTCTTGTTCGGCCTTCTTTTCCACGTAGTAGTCGTAGTCACCCAAGTAGCGTGTCGTGCCGGCAGGGGCTAATTCAACGACTTGCGTGGCAACTTGGTTAATGAAGTACCGGTCATGGGAAACGAACAAGATGGTGCCGTCGAATTCATTCAATGCGTTTTCCAGGACTTCCCGACTGTCGATATCCAAGTGATTGGTCGGTTCATCCAACATTAAGAAATTGTCGTGGCGCAGAGCCAATTTCGTCAAGAGTAAGCGCGCCCGTTCACCACCACTTAGGCTGTGAACGCTCTTGTCGACATCGCTACCGGTGAACAGGAAGCTGCCGAGAATGGAACGGATGTCGCCCTCGGGTGTTGTGGGATGATCGTCCCAGAGTTCGTGCAGGACGGTCTTCTTCTCGTGCAAGGTCGCTTGATCTTGGTCGTAGTAACCGGTATCGACGCCGGTTCCAAAGATGATCTGACCCTGAATGGCGGGGATACGCCCCAGAATGGTTTTTAACAGGGTGGATTTCCCGATACCATTGGGGCCAACGATAGCCACGGCCTGGTGTTTCTTGATATCTAGGTTGACCGGTGCACAGAGAATCTGTTGGTCGTACCCAACCGCACCGTTGACCACGTCCAAGACGACGTTACCACTTTGCCGGTGAGGTCTAAACGTGAAGCGGGCAACCTTTTCGTCACCCTCGGGCTTCGCCATTTTGTCCATTTTCTCAAGCTGTTTCCGCCGGGATTGGGCCCGTTTGGTCGTGGAAGCCCGGACGATGTTTTTGTTCACAAAGTCTTCCAGTTTGCCGATCTCGGCTTGTTGCTTGTCGTATTCCTTCCATTCGCGCCGTAGCCGTTCGGCCTTGGCCTCGATGTAGTGGGAGTAGTTGCCGGGATAGTGCACCAAGCCACCATGGGCCATGTCGTAGACGTCGTTGACTACGTGATCGAGGAAATACCGGTCATGGGAGACGACGAGGATGGCGCCAGAGTAACCTTGGAGGTAACCTTCCAACCAAGTCAACGTTTCAACGTCCAAATGGTTCGTGGGTTCGTCGAGGATTAACAAATCGGGCCGTTCCAGCAGCAATTTCGCTAGGGCCAGCTGCGTCCGTTGTCCACCAGAGAGTTCGTTGATGGGCTTGTCATAATATTCTTCGCCGAACTCAAACCCGTGGAGTACGCCGCGGATCTCGGCTTGATAGCCATACCCGTTCTGGTCGCTAAAGTCTTGTTGGAGTTGGTCGTAGGTCTTGCTGACCTGCGTAAACTGTTCCTGGTCCGCAATAATCGCGGGATCACTCATTTGCTGCTCTAACTCGTGCATGCGCTGCTCCATTGCCCGGAGTTTGGCAAAGACGTCGAGCATTTCGTTCCAGACGGTCTTAGATGAGGCGAGGCCGGCATTTTGCGCCTGGTAGCCGATGGTGAGCCCGCGTTTCGTCGTAATTTGGCCGACGTCCGGCGTCGTTTCGCCAGCAATCATTTTAAGTAGGGTGGACTTGCCGGCACCGTTGCGGCCCACCAGCGCCACCCGTCCGTGTTCGGGAACGTCAAGGCTGACGTTTTCAAAGAGCACGGTCGCACCAAAGCGGCGCGTGACTTGTTGAACTTGTAAAAGAATCACGGTAAATGGACCTCCTTTTTGTTTTTCGCATAGGTTGATAGTTCTTATTCTAGCATATTTACCGGATAGACCGAAATATAGAAAGAATTGTGAAAAATATTTGCAATTTCTTTCACAAGACGGGCGGTTATGCTATAATCTGTAAGAAAGCAAATTTCACAATCAAAAAGCTATTTAGGGAAAGTGTCACCGTCGGTTGGCGATGACCAGTATTTATTGATTAGGAGGTCTCATGTTTTGACAGATCAAAAGATTCCTCGCGCCACAGCTAAACGGCTCCCCATCTACTACCGTTATCTAAACATTTTGCTGGACGCGGACAAAACTCGTGTGTCCTCGACGGAACTTTCTGAAGCCGTTAAGGTTGATTCAGCAACCATTCGTCGAGATTTTTCTTACTTTGGGGCCCTCGGTAAACGGGGCTACGGGTATGACGTTGAAAGCCTCATCAAGTTCTTCAAGAAGATTTTAAATCAGGACCGTTTGACTAACGTGGCCTTGATCGGGGTCGGGAACTTGGGCCATGCGCTCTTGAACTTTAATTTTCACCAAGACGGTAACGTTCGGATCAGTGCGGCCTTTGATGTCAGCAAGGATATGGCCAACACGATTCAAAGCGGGGTGCCGATTTATCCAATGACCGACTTGCGGACGCAGTTGGAAGAACAACAGATTCAGATCGCCATTTTGACGGTCCCATCTGACGTTGCCCAATCTGTGACGGAAGAAGTTGTTGCCGGCGGCGTGAAGGGAATTCTGAACTTCACCCCACTGCGGATCACGGTGCCCAAGGATGTTCGGGTGCAAAACGTGGACTTGACCAACGAGCTCCAAACGTTGATCTACTTCTTGGAACACTACAATAAAGACTAATCACGATTCGTGATGAAAGACACCTGCTTGGTTTAGTCCGAGGGGTGTTTTTTGTTTGGTGTAAAGTCTGGTTCGGTCGGTGGATGTTCTAACGATTGACAATGATTGGCGCGCAATGATAATCTCATATTAACTAAAAAAATCGGAGGGGTGCTGGATGTCGGTCGTTCAATAGGTGTTACGCAGGAAGCTGAAAAGTGGGCAAGTGCCTGCCAATTTTAGTGTACCCGCAGCGCTTGAACGAGAACTGACATCTGCGCTCATACAGGATTGATTTCAGGGGTGCAGTCTTAACTGTGCCTTTTTTCATCCAAACTATTAATAGAGTGGTCACAGTTATTTTTCGTTACCTGCCTTTCGGGTACCACCGTTTGCGAAAGGAATTATCGAAATTGAAAATTGACTTAACCCAATACGGCTGTACTGAACAACTGGAACAACTCGCCGCAGCGGACCCTGCCTTTGAGTTGGCTCGTGTGACCGAACAACACCGGGAAACTTACCAAGTTATGAGTGAGATTGGGCCGTTACCAGCAGGGATAATAGGTAAGCTCCGTCATGAGCTGACCGTGGCAACTGATTTTCCAACGGTCGGTGACTGGGTGCTGATCAAGATTGCCCCTGATCGGCAGCTCGCTCTGATTCAACGCGTTTTACCGCGGCACAGTGTGCTGGAGCGAGCGGCAGTGGGCAAGACCGGCGCCGGTCAGCTCATTGCAGCCAACGTCGATACCATTTTCATCTGTATGTCGCTCAATGCGAATTTTAATGCTCACCGGGTCGAACGCTACCTGACCATGGCGTGGGACAGTGGGGCGGTGCCGGTCGTGGTGTTGACCAAGGCCGATTTGTGCGCCGATGTCGCCGCCAAGCTGGAGAAACTGGCCGACGTGACGATGGGGGTGGACGTCATCACTTGTTCCGCACAGACGGGTGCCGGCGTTGACGCGCTCAAAGCTTATATGACTGGCAACCGGACCGTTTCCTTCATTGGGTCGTCTGGGGTTGGCAAGTCGACACTGATCAATGGCTTGTTGGGCAGCGACGTTCTGGTTACCAAAGCCATTCGTGGGGATGATGATAAGGGCCGCCACACAACGACATCACGAGAACTTTTACGGCTACCAACTGGGGGCGTGGTGATCGACACGCCGGGGATGCGTGAGCTGCAGGTCCAAGGCGGCGACCTGGCCAAGGCCTTTGCGGACATTACCACGCTCGCTAGCCAGTGTAAATTTCGGAACTGTACCCACCAAACGGAGCCGGGCTGCGCCGTCCAAGCGGCCATCGCGACGGGGGAGTTGGATGCAAGTCGTCTGGCGAGCTATCGTAAACTCCAACTCGAACTCAGTTACAGCGATATGAGCGCTCGTGAACGGGAGAACGCCAAAATTCAGCGCTTCTTTGGGAGCAAGAAGGAAATGAAGCGAACCATGGAACACGTCCAGAAAATTCGCCGGCGGTAGTTAGGTTGCTAATGAAAACAAACTCTGGCAGTTGAGTATCAATCAAATGAATGACTAATCAGTTCGTCCCATTCCAACTAGTGGCTTATTAGTTGAAATGGGACGATTTTTTTGGAATATATTTGGGCGATATCAATCGTACGGCGGATGATCTAACTGAAAGGGTAGCCGGCGATTCACTAGCAGTTGTGTCAGAGAGCAGTCTAAGCGAGAGGTGGTCGGTAATGCAGCCAGCTGCCGAGTGAGAGGACCGATTCTCAGTCCGAAGCGGCCCCACAGCAGGCAGAATCTCTAGCAGACGCAGTGCGGCAAGGTTTAACAATTCGGAATTTACCGCGAACCTATGGCGCCCAACCCCTCAGCGAGTCATGACCGAAATAGTTTGTCAAATTCCTTGATTTTTAAAAGGAAAAACCATATATTAGATATTGTGATTAGCACTTATGTTAGCCAAGTGCTAACAGTGCTAAAAAGTAAGTTTATTGGAGGGATTCAAGTGTTAAAACCATTAGGAGACCGCGTCATTTTAGATCAACCAGAAGAAGAAGAAACCACGGTTGGCGGCATTGTTTTAGCAAGTAATGCCCAAGAAAAGCCTTCAACGGCCAATGTCGTTGCAGTTAGCGATGGTCGTGTGTTAGACAATGGCGACAAGGTAGCCCCAACTGTTAAGGTTGGTGACAAGGTATTGTTTGATAAGTATGCCGGTACTGAAGTTAAGTACGATGGTAAGACGTATCTTGTTTTACACGAAAAGGATTTAGTCGCAGTTATTGACTAGTGACTTTCCCACTAATACGATTGAATATAAAAATTTTAGTATGAGGTGAATTTAAACAATGGCTAAAGAATTAAAGTTCTCTGAAGACGCACGCAGCAAGATGCTTGCTGGTGTTGATAAGTTAGCTAACACGGTTAAGACGACCTTAGGACCTAAAGGCCGCAACGTTGTTTTGGAACAAAGCTATGGCAACCCAACCATCACGAATGATGGTGTGACGATTGCTAAATCCATCGAACTCGAAGATCACTTCGAAAACATGGGTGCTAAGTTAGTTTCTGAAGTTGCTTCCAAGACCAACGATATTGCTGGTGATGGGACGACGACCGCAACTGTCTTGACGCAAGCTATCGTTAACGAAGGTATGAAGAACGTGACTGCCGGTGCTAACCCAGTTGGTATCCGTCGCGGGATCGAAAAAGCAACTGCTGCTGCCGTTGATGGCTTACACAAGATGTCACATGATGTTAAGACCAAGGACGATATCGCCCAAATCGCTTCCATTTCATCCGCAAGCAAGGAAACTGGTAAGTTAATTGCTGACGCTATGGAAAAGGTTGGTAACGATGGGGTTATTACGATTGAAGAATCCCGTGGTGTTGATACCAGCTTGGACGTTGTTGAAGGGATGCAATTTGACCGTGGCTACATGTCACAGTACATGGTTACCGACAACGACAAGATGGAAGCTAACTTGGACAACCCTTACGTTTTGATCACTGACAAGAAGATTGCCAACATTCAAGACATTTTGCCACTGTTACAATCCGTCGTTGAACAAAGCCGTTCATTGTTGATCATCGCTGATGACATCACCGGTGAAGCTTTGCCAACGTTGGTCTTGAACAAGATGCGTGGGACCTTCAACGTGGTTGCTGTCAAGGCTCCTGGCTTTGGTGACCGTCGTAAGGCACAACTGCAAGATATCGCTGTCTTAACTGGTGGGACTGTCATTACCGATGACTTAGGTCTTAACTTGAAAGACACGACCATTGATCAATTAGGTCAAGCACAAAAGGTTAACGTCACTAAGGACAACACCACAATCGTTGAAGGTGCTGGCTCTAAGGACCAAATCGCCGACCGTGTTGCTGAAATCAAGGGCCAAATCGAAGACACGACTTCTGACTTCGACAAGGACAAGTTAAAGGAACGTCTGGCTAAGTTAGCCGGTGGCGTTGCCGTTGTCCGTGTTGGTGCTGCTACTGAAACGGAACTGAAGGAACGTAAGTATCGGATCGAAGATGCTTTGAACGCTACCCGTGCTGCCGTTGAAGAAGGCTTTGTTGCTGGTGGTGGGACTGCTTTGATCAACGTCATCGCTGACGTTGCCAAGGTTGAAGCTGAAGGCGACGAATTGACCGGTGTTAACATCGTTCTGCGTGCCTTGGAAGAACCAGTTCGTCAAATCGCTCAAAACGCCGGGGTCGAAGGCTCTGTCGTCGTTGAACACTTGAAGAGCGAAAAGCCAGGCGTTGGGTACAACGCTGCTGACAACAAGTACGAGGACATGGTTAAGGCTGGTATTACCGACCCAACCAAGGTTACCCGTTCTGCTCTTCAAAACGCTGCCTCTGTATCTGCCCTGTTGTTGACGACTGAAGCCGTTGTGGCTGACAAGCCTGAAGACAACCCAGCACCTGCAGCCCCAGCTGCTAACCCAGGTATGGGCGGCATGATGTAAAACGTAAACGTTAGCGATTCTGGCTAATGTAAATAAAAGAAGCCAGCTGGTAAGCAATTACCGGTTGGCTTCTTTGTTGTCTATTTAGTCAGAACCGAAGTCCACATTCGAATCAGAATCTTCATCTTTCAACTCGCTGGCTTTAACCAGCATGTCGAAGTCTGTACTGCCAGGATTAAATGGTTTGAGCTCACCAGCGGCAGCTAGACTGCCGACCTTATCAATGAACGTTTCGATATCATCATCGGGCATTACACCGTGGAAATCACCGAACCCGTACTGCCACCATTTCAGATTCATTAATTGTTCAATGACTGAACTGGAAAAGCGGAACTTGAGAATTCGCGCGGGAACACCACCAACTACCGCATAGGGGGGAACGTCCTTAGTGACAACGGCGCCGCCAGCAATTACGGCACCATCGCCCACTGTGATTCCTGTGGGGGCAAAGCGCACGTCCTGGCCCACCCAGACATCGTTACCGATGATGACTGGGCTTCCGTTGGGAATGGGATTAGGCACGCGTTCGAAGGTGTTGGCGGTGTCTGCCAAGTAATCGTTGAAGGCATCTACTGAGCGACTGTACGTTAGCATTGATGTGGTGAATCGTGTGGTTGGGTGGCTACCTTGCATCCGGTTGACGTTCTTGGCAATCGAGGAGTAACGGCCAATGATGGTGTTTACCGGTAGAACACTGTTAGTAGAGCTGAATGCGCCCATGCTGAAAAACTGTTGGCCGGTCAGAAAGATACTGTAGGCCTCAGCCTGGAGCGTACCTGGAACACGAATCATTTGGCCAATTGGAATTCGTGATTGGACGACTCTGCGTGGCTGCGTATAGATGTGTCGTTGCGTTAGGAGCTGGTCGAGCTCGTTTGTGTAAGGTAAGAGTTGGTTCGTATGTGAGCGGGTGGCCACCAAGTTATCTTGGAAGAAAGTAACCCCGTTGATTGTGGTTGACATAACTTTCACTCCCCATTTTTTCTTATTTCAGACTATACATTAATAGTATAAATCACCTGCTCGATGTTAGGTACTAGTGTTTAATCTTTTTGCCGGGTGACTAGCGGCAAAAATAATTGTTTTGAGAGCTAGTATAGCTGGTGTGTGGGCAATTAGAAGCGTTCCGGGTGATTTGTTAACGCTCAAAACAGAGTTGATTTGATCATGGTTTGTAAATGAGTTTAAATGGGGAAGTTTTACTGATTCATCGAAGCGGCTGTTAAGCAATATGGGGGAGACTCATGGAAAAAGAAAGCGCAACCAACACTGACTGGCTAGGTAGCAACAGAACTATTTGAAAATCAAGGCTTTATTTAGCCCAACCTTTGCCGGATAATGGGGAAGTTCGACGTTGACTATTTCGCGGTTGCTAACTGCTGTAATTGTGGTAATGTTTAACTAGTTGTAGTAGAATTACGTCTGCACTTAAACTTGAATTAAATCAAGCATCTTTTAACGGCGGGCCTCGACCCGTCTTCATTATTTATGGAGATAAGGAGTAACTAGTCATGTGGCATTATTTAAAGCGGGTTTTAATTGGGAAACCCCTCAAGACCATGGACGAGGGCGGTCAAGCGATAACAAAGTTTAAGGCATTAGCTTTGCTGTCATCCGATGCGCTATCTTCCGTGGCTTATGGTACTGAGCAAATTACGACAGTTTTAATCACCTTATCCGCAGCGGCCTTAATGTATCAATTATGGGTTGCGGCGTTGGTCTTAGTTCTGTTATTTGCGATCACGCTTTCTTACCAGCAGATCATTCACGCCTATCCTTCCGGTGGTGGCGCCTACGTGGTGGCCAGCACTAACTGGGGCCAGACGGCTGGATTAGTCGCTGGGGGCTCTCTACTGGTTGATTACATGCTGACCGTGGCGGTATCAACGACGTCTGGGACTGAAGCGATTACGTCGGCGATTCCGGCGTTGTACCCGTACTCGGTTTTGGTGTCCGTGTTAATCGTGATTGGTATTATGCTCTTGAACTTACGGGGGATGAGGGAGTCAGCCTCATTTCTAACGGTGCCGGTCTACCTATTTATCGGAATGATCATTGTGATGATCGGTGTCGGCCTCTATAATATCATGAGCGGTCAGATTACGTATCACGCTGCGGCAACCCCATTAGGCGATCCCGTAAAGGGAATGACGCTGTTGCTGTTCCTGCGGGCGTTCTCATCTGG
Organism: Levilactobacillus andaensis; assembly: GCF_016861695.1. GTDB lineage: Bacteria > Bacillota > Bacilli > Lactobacillales > Lactobacillaceae > Levilactobacillus > Levilactobacillus andaensis. The sequence continues at coordinate 9,572 of NZ_BOLP01000008.1, forward strand.
GTCATCTTCATTGACTGGGGTCGAAGCCATCAGTAACGCGGTGCCAAACTTCAAGGAACCTAAACGGCATAATGCAGCGGCAACGTTGGCTATTATGGCCGGTATCCTGGCCGTCTTCTTCGCTGGGATTACGTTCCTGAGTTACTACATGGGGATTCGGCCACAGAGTAGTCAGACCGTGCTTTCTCAAATTGGGGGAGCTGTCTTTGGCCACGGTGTGCTGTACTACATTTTCCAACTGTCAACGGCGATGATTTTAGCCGTGGCTGCGAACACTGGGTTCTCGGCCTTTCCAATCTTGGCGTACAACTTAGCCAAGGATAAGTTCTTGCCCCACGCATACCTTGACCGGGGGGACCGGTTAGGGTATTCCAACGGGATCATTTCGTTAGCCGTTGGAGCGATTGTATTGATTATTATCTTCCATGGTCAAACGACGCTGTTGATTCCACTCTATGCGATTGGGGTTTTCGTGCCATTTGTCCTGTCACAGTCCGGGATGATCATTCACTGGTTTAGAACACGCGAGGGCTGGTGGATCGGCAAGGCCATGATCAACTTATTGGGGGCTTTGATCTCCCTGGGACTGGTCAGCGTCTTACTGTTGCTGCGTTTTGGCAACGTTTGGCCTTACCTGATCATCATGCCATTGATTCTGTTGCTATTTTACCGGATTAATGGTCACTACCATAACGTAGCTAAGCAGCTACGGGTAGCGGAAAAGGAACGGGCGGACATCCACGAGTATGACGGGGCGACCGTTATCGTCCTGGTCAGCAACATTACCCGGGTGACGTCTGGGGCTATCAACTACGCGCGGTCCATTGGGGACTACGTGATTGCGATGCACGTGTCCTTCGATGAAAATCCGGAGAAGGAACACAAGACGGCGCAGGAGTTCAAAGAGGAGTTCCCGGACATTCGGTTCGTGGATATTCATTCTTCCTACCGCTCGATTGCAACGCCAACGTTACGGTTCTGTGATGTCATTGCGAAGCGCGCGGCGGAACGGAACTTTACGACGACGGTCTTAGTGCCACAGTTCGTGCCACGTCATCCTTGGCAGAATGTGCTGCATAACCAGACGGCGTTACGCTTACGGGCCATCCTGAACTCACGGGAAAACATCATCGTTTCAACTTATAATTACCACTTGAAAGAGTAGTTACTTAAGCCACCTTGTCGATTGACGAGGTGGCTTTTTTGACGTTCAATTCAGAGGCAATTTAGTGTAGAATTGCCGCACTGCGGCGGCCAGGGATTCCGCCTGCTGTGGGGACGCTTCAGCCGAAGAGCGGGCTTCTCGCTCGCTTTGAAGCCGGGGAGAGCACCCGTCTTCAAAGTCGCCCGTGGTGTAACCTGGCTGAGGAGACGCCAGCTAACACCACCTCCACGGCTGGCTACATCCCTGGCAGCCGCAGTGCGCCAAGTTCAGCATGTCAGGGACCTATGTTTTTGACCTGAACAACAAAAAGGACCGCATCCAAATCGAATGCGGTCCGTAGAATGATCGAGTTATGTGGTAAAGCCTGTAAGTGACCTGAAGCTATGTTCGCGGCTGGCCGAGCCGCAAAACTGAAGGCCAGTGGTTAATTACATGAGTCCCATTAATTTCGCGAATGAAGGCACCACGATGTCGACGACGATGGAAATGACGACGACGGCGATGGAAGCCATGGACCCTTGAATGGACCCGAGCTGAACCGCCTTAGCAGAACCAACCGTGTGACCGGCAGTCCCTAAACCAAGTCCAGCACCAACGGGGTCATTGTTGATCCGGAAGAACTTAACCAGCCAGTCACCCAACGCGTAGATAATCACGGCGTTCAGGATGCAGGCCATGGCAGTGACGGCGGAGTTCCCACCGATGGCTGTGGCGATTGGCATGGCAATCGCGGTCGTGGCGGCCTGTGGTAGCATGGAAGCAATCCCGACTTTGTCCAAACCAATCAGTTTAGCGGCAAAGTAGATGACGAAGAGCGAAACGAACAGCCCAACGATCAACGACAGCACGATTTCCAGCCAGAACTTTTTGACCACATCGTTCCGACGATACAGCGGAATAGCAAACGCAATCGTAGCTGGGTTTAAGAACCAGAAGATAATGTTTCCTCCGGGCAGGTAAGCTGATTTGTAGAAAGTGGCAGTGTCCGTCCCGAAGGCCTTAGCCAGCAGGAACAGGATAAAGATCCCTAAGACCATCCCGACGAAGAGGGGTTGGAATAAGAAGAACCCTTTGCCAATCTTGAACAACCATTGACCAATCAAGTAAACCACTAGTGAAAGAAAGATACCAAATATAGCGTTGCCGGCAGAGGCTCCAGCGGCGTTGGTGCCTAAAGCATCACCCAGCCACTTGCCCCAAATTGCCATATGAGGGGCGGTTTCAGTTAGAATAATCATAAGTTTTCATCCTTTTCTGTGAAAGTAGCGCGCAGTTGCGCGAATCTAATCGTCGACGTTAACGTCTCGATGGAAGACGTTCTTTCGGATCCAGATGAAGCCGGCAGTTGTGTAGGCCACGACAACCAGTAAGACGATCGTTGCAATCAGCACAACGATAACGATTTGAACCCCTTGAGCCTTTAAAATGTCCAAACTTGCCGCCAACTGAATTCCAGAGGGAACGAACAAGAAGGCAATCAAACTGATCATGAAGTCACCGAACTTTTCGACGTTCCGTAGCTTGACGATGTGCGTTGCGAGCAGGACATACAGCAGAACCAGACCGATAACTGGCGTCGGTACTGGGAAACTAGCGGGAAACAGCGGCGAAATCAAACTTGAAACAAACAGAATCGCAGCGAAAATTCCCATTTGAATTAGGATTGGTGACGCTGGTTCTTCCTTAGCTGTTTCTGCTTTAGTAACCTTATCATTAGCAGCCAATAGAAAAATCTCCTTTCAAAAAACAAGCGCTGAGTAACTAACAACTAGAAAAAATTCACAAGTGAATGGGATAGATAGCAGGTGCAAAAATAAATGTGAAACCCTTCTCAATAGGACAATATAATTATATGGCTTTTAGTTGATTTGCACAAGTTAAATCTCCTGCAATTGGGCATTTGCATGTATGATTGTGCACCTAAACTAGTTCTGTATAATGGTGAAAGCGCTTGCTTAAACGCTTGCCGATAGAATTTAATTCACAATATTAACCAGCCGGACTTTGTGAACTTGAAAAGGTCAATAAACTAACCATTAAGATTTAGGTCTAAAATTAAATCGCGGTTGTGTTTGAATTAGGAGATTTGTATAATTAGCAAAAGAACCGATAGAAAAGAAAGAGGACTCTTTAATGAAATTTGAGATTATTGTTAGCTTGTTTGCTACCATGATTATCTCCGCAGTCCTAACCCCGTTTGTGCGCCGCTTTGCGTTTCAAATTGGTGCGGTGGATAAACCTAATCAGCGGCGGGTCAATAAAGTACCCATGCCGACGATCGGTGGCCTAGCCATCTTCATTGCCTTTACATTTTCAACTATGTTCCTTTTAAGAGATCAAATGCCGACGCAACAGTTGTGGGGACTGTTCGGTGGCGAATGTATCATCGTTGCTGAAGGGATGATCGATGATATTTTTGAATTAAGTCCCAAGCAAAAAGTTTTAGGACAGTTACTGGCGGCGCTGGAAGTTTACTTTGTAGCGGGCGTCCGGATGCGTTACCTGACGTTACCATTCTTTGGCGTCTGGCACTTCGGCTGGCTGTCGTTGCCCATCACGTTGCTGTGGATCGTGGCCATCGTGAATGCCATCAACCTGATCGATGGGCTGGATGGCTTAGCAACGGGGGTCTCAATCATCGCGTTGACCACGACGGGGATTACTGGGTTATTCTTCCTAAACGTGGCCAATACATGGGTTGCCATCATGATTTTCGCGTTGGTCGCTGCCATGGTTGGCTTCTTGCCGTACAATTTCTTCCCAGCACGGATCTATCTGGGGGACACAGGGGCCCAATTCATTGGGTTTATGATTGCCTGCTTCTCGCTCTACGGATTGAAAAACGTCACGTTTATTTCCGTTATTATCCCTGTGATTATCTTAGGGGTCCCCATTACGGATACCGTCTACGCGATGATTCGGCGGATTCTAAACAAGCAGCCAATTTCGCATGCTGACAAGCACCATTTGCATCACCGGTTGATGCAGTTGGGACTGACTCACCGGCAAACGGTTCTGGTCATCTACGGTATTGCGTTGATCTTCTCGTTCATTTCACTGCTGTATCCGTTGTCTACGATTTGGGGATCGGTCCTACTAACGATTGCCATTCTGATTGGCCTCGAGCTCTTCGTTGAAGCCATCGGGTTGGTCGGTTCGGACCGGCAGCCGCTGTTGCATTGGATCAATCACATCGTCAAAAAGCTAACATCGAAAAATTCAGATTAAATGGATAATAAAAAGGTTCCACGGCGAGTTGTCGTGGAACCTTTTTTTTGCACAAAAATTGATAATGAAACTGAGGTGGTATTAGCTGGTGATTCTTCAGTCAGCTAATACCACGGGCGACTTTGAAGACTCGTATTCTTCCAGCCTGAAGCGTCCTCACAGCAGGCGGAATCCCTGGCAGCCGCAGTGCGACCTGGTTACACGAAGTTATTCATCACGCGTACTGGCGTGAATCTCGACCGGTACCTCGTGGTAATCCACATCGCCGGGTTTGACAGTCAACTGGTTGCTGAGCAAATCGACAATGGCTTGTTGCGTGTCAGCTACAGCATCCAAGTCCACAGCAATTGTCACGACAACGGCGGTGGTGTAGGCCGTGTCCAGCACGCTGATCTTATTTTCTGTGAGGTAGTGGCTGAGCTTGTCATAGTTGGCGTAGTCGACGGTCAGCTCAAGTGCCCGTTGACGCACTCGTTTGACGACGCCGACCGCTTCAATGCCGGTCGAAGTCGAGTTGCTATAGGCGCGGATCAGGCCGCCAGCTCCCAACTTGATGCCGCCGAAATACCGCGTGACCACGGCAATCGTATTGTGCAGCTGGTTACGTTGCAAGACGGTCAAGATGGGCACGCCGGCCGTTCCCGAGGGCTCACCGTTGTCGCTTTCTCGTTGAATCTCATCGTGTTCGCCCAGAACGTAGGCCCAACAATGGTGATTGGCCTTGGGTTCGCGGGCGGTGATGGCGGCGATAAAGGCTTTGGCCTCATCTTCGGTCGTGACGCGGCCAAGGTCGGCAATAAAGCGGGATTTTTTGATTTCAAGCTCGTGGTTACCGGCTTGCTGGATCGTAAGATAATCTGTTTCCATAAAAAACACCTTTCCCACAAAATTTTCGTTAGTTTTTACGGAGTTAAGTTGTATAAGGGGGACGTGAAATGAATGATGAACAAAGTTTATTTGGCCGCCAACTGCCCTTAACAGCGGGTCCGGCCAACAGCAGTGCGCAGCCGGCCATTGTGTCGGTTGGCCAAAGAAAACAGTGTCAGCGATGCCATCAATGGCTTTTGCCAACGGACCAGCTGCCTAATCAGGCGTGGTATTGTCGGCAGTGTTTACAGCTTGGTCGGTTAACGTCTCAAGATAAATTATACACTATTGCTGAGCCAAATCGGTTCGCCCAAGTGACGGGACCAATTTTGACCTGGCCCGGTAAATTGAGTCCGATGCAGGGGACGGCGGCGACTGCTATCTTAGACTTGGTGCGTCAACAACGAGACCAGTTGCTCTGGGCAGTCACGGGGGCGGGGAAAACGGAGATTGTGTATCCGGCGCTAGCTTGGGCGTTGGCGCAGAATTGGCGCGTGGCTTGGGTATCACCGCGGGTGGATGTTTGTTTGGAGTTGGCACCACGGTTGCAACAAGCTTTTGGCCACGTGCCGCAAACACTATTACATGGCAACCAGACGGCACCTTACCGCTACTGTCAGCTGACCCTCTGCACGACCCATCAGTTGCTCCGGTTTCACGCAGCATTTGATTGGATCATTGTGGATGAGGTCGACGCCTTTCCACTCGCAACCAGTCCGTTACTGCAGACGGCAATTGCAACGGCCCAAAAGCCAACGGGCAGTCATCTTTACCTGACGGCGACCCCCGGTGAGCAGCTACAGCGGCAGGTGCGTCAAAAACGGCTAGCGGTGACCTACTTGCCATTGCGTTATCACGGCGTTTTGTTGCCGCAGATTGCCGTCCGGTTGATTTGGCGGTGGCGAGAAAGTTTGGCTAAGGGCAAGCTGGCGCCAAAATTGGTCCGGCAGCTTCAAGGGTATCGGCGGCGTGGTCAACGTTTCCTTTTATTTGTACCACACGTGGTCGATTTAAAACCAGTGGCGCAAGCGCTCCAGCAAGCGGGCATAGTAGGCGGCCTGACCGTTCACGCTGCCGACGATGACCGGGCGGCAAAGGTTCAGGCGATGCGTGACCAGACAGTTTCATTTCTAATAACCACGACGATTCTGGAGCGTGGGGTGACCTTCCCAGATATCGCGGTGGTCGTTTTGGGTGGGGATGATCCAGTCTTCTCGACGGCCGCGCTGGTCCAGATTGCGGGCCGAGTTGGTCGCCATCACGACTTTCCCACGGGTGAGGTAACGGTCTACTGCCATAGCCAGAGTCGGCGGGTACGACTAGCACAGGGAATGATTGCCCGGTTGAATCGTCAGGGAAAACGGTTAGGGGGACAGCGCCAATGAGTCAGTGTTTACTCTGTCAGCAGGTCCTGCACCCCCAAATGACGTTGACGCAATTCTGGCGCTGGCAACCGTTGCCCGTACCGGTCGTGTGTCCGCGCTGTGAGCAGCAATTTGAGCGAATCACTACGATGCACTGTCCACAGTGTGGCCGCCAACAAACCAGCATGACGGTGTGCCATGACTGCGAGCGCTGGGGTGATCAGCAGCTACGGAATCACGCGGTGTATACCTATAATGACGCGATGAAGGCTTACATGCAGCAGTATAAGTTCCAGGGAGACTATGCGTTGCGGCAGGTGATGATGGCGCCGTTGACGCAAGCGCTGGCGCGACAGAACTATGACGTGTTAGTGCCGATTCCGGTTAATCAGGAAACGTGGCAGACACGGGGATTCAATCAGGTGACGGGGTGGCTGCAGAATCAGCCGTTTCAACAGGCCTTATTGGTGACGGCCGACCATAAGGATCAGCCACAATCGGCGAAGACCCGCCAACAGCGACTGCTCACGCAACAGCCCTTTTCTTTGGCGCCAAATGCCGCAATGGTGTTGGCAGGGAAGCGAATTTTACTGCTGGATGATGTCTATACGACCGGCCGAACCCTTCGTCATGCGGCCACACAAATTTATTTAGGAGGTGCGAAAGCGGTTACTAGCTTGACTTTAGCGCGTTAAAGACTGCTTAAAATCACGTAGATTAATTGTTTATGACAGGGCTTTCTATTATAATATTAGTAAGCAAAGCATATTAGAAGAGTGGTCCTTCTAATGCTAAGCAAGCCAAGCAATTTCTTGGTTGAAGGGAGAGAAGTTTTATGCTCACATTTAATATTCGTGGTGAAAACATCGAAGTTACTGACGCAATACGGGATTACGTTGAAAAGCGTATCAGCAAGTTGGAGAAATATTTCGACAACAAAGTTGAGGCAATTGCGCATATCAACCTGAAGGTCTACCAAAACAAGACATCGAAGGTTGAAGTAACAATCCCACTCCCATACTTGACATTACGGGCAGAGGAAACCTCTCCAGACTTATATGCAAGTGTTGACTTAGTTACGGACAAGCTGGAACGTCAAATTCGCAAGTACAAGACTAAGGTCAACCGTAAGTCACGGGAGAAGGGTTACAAAAACCTCGACTTCGCACCTGAATCAGCGGAACCAGAGTCGAATGAAGGTAGCGAATTAGAGGTTGTCCGGACTAAGCGGGTTTCATTAAAGCCAATGGATAACGAAGAGGCCGTTCTGCAAATGGACATGTTAGGCCATGACTTCTTTATCTACGAAGATGCCGAAACCAATGGTATCAGCATCGTCTACCGCCGGAATGACGGTCGGTATGGTTTGATCGAAGCTAACGAAGACTAATGTTAATTAAGCTAATAAAGCACTGCGATGCCGTAGTGCTTTTTAGTTTTGGCTTTTTTAAGCTGATGTATGATGGTCGCACTCCGGCGGCCAGGGATTCCGCCTGCTGTGGGGACGCTCCGGACTGGGAAGCGGTCCTCCGACTCGATTTGAAGCCACGAAGAGCACGTGTCTTCAAAGTCGCCCACAATGTAAGCCGGGAAGGAACCCCGCCTAACATTGTCGACACGGCTGGCTACATCCCTGGCCGCCTCCGGCTCTGGTTGTGCGTTGCTAGTTCAAACGTTGAATGACGACGGGGATGTCCTGAATGCTGGGCTGGTATTATATCAGTCTTGATGGTGTTTTCTACATAGGATGAGTAATCAATCAACGTGATTTATTTAGTCAGGCTGGAGATTTTCGATGTGTCAAAGTATCTTCGCATCAATTGTTTAATCCATAATGGCAGTTAGTGATGGAAAATGAAATCCATACAGTTGTTGGTATTATTGGCGTCATTGAGTGGGGGAGTTTAGGACTATCAGTTTGAATTAAAGGACAGGTAGAAATCAGTTTCAGGTAGTGCCTAGTTGTTTCGTCGCCAACATAGAAAGTTTGATCTGGCCACAGTTTCTAAATGATAGCTGCAAGAAAAATCAATCTAATCCGGTGGAACCTCTGGCAGCCGCAGTGCGACCAGTTCACACTGATTTTTACAAAAACAAATTCAGCTTCAAACCGATTAACCATTAAGCCATCCTGATACTAGTTACGATAATTTTCTAATCGTTGAGTAGGTATGGTATAATGACGAATCACGTCTGTTAAGTTAGCTTAACAACGATTTAATCGAAATGACGGTTCAACGTCTTGCACGGTGCTTGAAAGTGGCGAATTCAAGTTTTGCCATTTAGAATAAATATGATGGGCGCGGGATCATGCGTTGTCGTAGCAGGTTACAGGCTGGTTACGTTTAAAACGGGAAAACGCTTTAAACTGACCGGTCTTAGGGTAAAAGTTTCATCTTAACCTGGATAGTGGTAAAATGTAGGTTGATTTATCGCAAATAAATGGGTAACTTTAAATAGACTTATTAAATGTACTGAAGGGAATTCTCACATGGCAAATATTTTGAAACGATGGGTCGAAAGTGATCGAAGAACTTTACGACGCCTCAGTAAATTAGCGGATGAAGTTGGCGCTTACGCTGATGAATACGGAAAACTTTCAGATGAAGACCTGAAGGCTAAAACGCCAGAATTTAAGCAACGTTACCAAGACGGCGAAACCCTGGACGATTTATTGCCAGAAGCTTTCGCCGCTATTCGTGAAGGTGCTAAGCGGGTTCTCGGCCTCTATCCATTCCATGTTCAAATCATGGGGGGAATTGTGCTTCATGAAGGTAACATTGCCGAAATGAAGACTGGTGAAGGGAAAACCTTGACCGCAACGATGCCGGTTTATTTAAACGCCATCTCCGGCGAAGGGGTGCACGTGGTTACGGTCAACGAATACTTGTCCGCACGTGATGCCACTGAAATGGGTGAACTTTACAACTGGATGGGCCTGACGGTTGGGTTGAACTCGGCTGCCAAGTCTCCTGAAGAAAAGCGGGAAGCTTACCAAGCCGATATTACGTACTCAACCAACGGGGAAATCGGGTTCGATTACCTGCGTGACAACATGGTTGTGTACAAAGAAGACATGGTACAACGTCCCTTGAACTTCGCGATTGTTGATGAAGTTGACTCCATCTTAATTGATGAAGCCCGGACGCCATTGATCATTTCTGGTCAGTCTGAAGGAACGAGTGCCCTTTACCAACGGGTGGACCGTTTCGCTAAGACCTTACATGAAAAAGAAGACTTTAAGATCGACCTGGAATCCAAGACGGTGGCTTTAACCGATACTGGGATTGAAAAGGCCGAAAAGTACTTCAACTTGAAGAACTTGTATGATACCGACAACACCGCTTTGACCCACCATATGGACCAAGCGCTGCGGGCGAACTTCATCATGCTGCGTGATAAAGATTACGTGGTTCAAGATGGGGAAGTCTTGATCGTTGATTCCTTTACTGGACGGGTCATGGACGGTCGTCGTTACTCTGATGGCTTGCACCAAGCCATTGAAGCTAAGGAAGGCGTCGAGATTCAAGAAGAAACCAAGACGATGGCTAACATTACCTACCAAAACCTGTTCCGGATGTATGGTAAGTTAGCCGGGATGACTGGGACGGCGAAGACCGAAGCCGAAGAATTCCGGGAAATCTACAACATGGAAGTTATCTCCGTACCAACCAACAAGCCGGTTGTCCGGGTTGATGAACCTGACCTGTTGTACCCAACTTTGGAATCCAAGTTTGATGCCGTTGTTAAGGAAATTAAGATGTTACACGAAAAGGGCCAACCGATGTTAATCGGGACCGTTGCCGTGGAAACTTCTGAATACCTGTCTCAACGTTTGGATGATGAAAAGATTCCGCACGTGGTCTTGAACGCCAAGAACCATGCGAAGGAAGCCGATATCATTCAAAACGCTGGTCAACGGGGCGCCGTTACCATCGCTACCAACATGGCTGGGCGGGGGACTGATATCAAATTGGGACCCGGCGTGGTTGAAATTGGTGGATTGGCCGTTATCGGGACTGAACGTCACGAATCACGGCGGATCGATAACCAACTTCGTGGACGTTCCGGTCGGCAAGGGGATCCTGGTATGACCCAGTTCTACCTGTCCCTTGAAGATGACCTGATGCGGCGATTCGGTTCTGACCGAGTTAAAGCCTTCTTGGAACGGATGAACGTTGACGGTGAAGACGCCGTTATCCGGAGTCGCATGATTACGAAGCAAGTGGAATCCGCGCAAAAGCGGGTTGAAGGGAACAACTATGATTCCCGGAAGAACGTGCTGCAATATGATGACGTTATGCGCCAACAACGGAACGTTATCTATGGCGAACGTAACCAGATCATTAACCAAGATAAGTCACTGAAGTGGGTCTTAATGCCAATGATCAAGCGGACTGTCGACCGGGTGGTTAACTTACACACGCAGGGCGACCAAGCCGATTGGGATTTGGATACGTTACTCGACTTTGGGATTTCCGCAATGGTTTCACCAGACAAGATTAGCCTGAGTGATCTGAAGGATAAGACTGGCGATGAGATCAAGGCTTACTTCATGGACTTGGCAAACAATGTCTACGAAGAAAAGCAAAAACAACTCTACGATCCAGCACAAATGTTGGAATTCGAAAAGGTTGTTCTGTTGCGGGTCGTTGACTCACACTGGACCGATCATATCGACACCATGGACCAATTACGTCAATCCATTGGGTTGCGTGGTTATGGTCAGTTGAACCCACTGGTTGAATATCAACAGGATGGATTCCGGATGTTTGAAGAAATGATTTCTGACATCGACTATGACACGACACGGTTGTTCATGAAGTCTGAAATTCGGCAAAACATTACCCGTTAATGGGTGAGCGGACGAGGCGGGAGATTATTCCGGCCTCGTTTTTGCTTAAGAGCAATGCTGTTAACCAGGTCGAACAACGACTGATAGGGATTTTACCAACCGTGGGGGCACTCCGGACTAAGAATCAGTTATCCGGTTCTGATTAAATTTGATTAAGATAACCGTTGGAATTCTTATGCTACTTGAGGCTTATGAGTCAGCGAATAGCAAACTTAATGGTCATTATCTCTAGTTGCCATAGGACTACCGTGTAAGCCGAGAGGTCGGCAGATATGGGCTCAGGCGCGTCGTTCTGCTTAGTTGGCGTTTCTTGCCGGCTTAGCAGAAAACCAATCTTGAAGACTTGTGACTTTCAAGGCTTCAAGTTGTGTTCGCACCGTTCCAGCCCATATCTGCCGGCCGGTAAGGCGAAATTTACCACCAAAGTTGCCAAATTTAGATAAACAAAAAAATAACTTAAAAGGAGCCAATCAACATGGAATTAAGTGATGCCAAACGCGAAATTGCGACCATGCGTGAACAACTAACCGGCTTTAGGGGGTCGCTTTGACTTCGATGCCCTGAACGAAAGTATCAGTGTCAATGAAGCCCAAATGGCCCAACCGGATTTTTGGGACAACGCGCAGACGGCGCAGAAGTTAATTGATGAAACTAACGAAATGAAAAAAAAGGTGGATGAATTTCAACACCTCGCTGATCAAATCGATGACCTCGAAGTTGCTATTGAGTTGTTGCAAGAAGAACCGGATGCGGATATGCAGGCGGACTTCGAGAAAAACTTTGCGACGGCCCAAGCGGCTTTACGAAAATACAGCCTGAACATGCTACTGAATCAGCGATATGACCACAACAATGCTATCTTAGAAATTCATCCCGGCGCCGGGGGCACGGAATCCCAGGACTGGGGTGACATGCTGATGCGGATGTACACGCGTTGGGCAGAACAACATGACTTTAAGGTCACTGTCTTGGACTACCAACCCGGTGATGTCGCTGGGCTGAGCAGTGCAACGCTGCTGATTGCCGGGCACAATGCGTATGGCTATTTGCGTTCAGAAAAAGGGGTTCACCGACTAGTTCGCATCTCGCCATTTGACTCCGCTGGGCGGCGGCACACGTCGTTTGCATCGGTCGATGTCTTGCCCGAATTGGACGATTCCGTCGATGTTGAGATCAATCCAGCGGATCTAAAAGTCGACGTTTACCGGGCTTCTGGTGCCGGTGGACAACACGTTAACAAGACGTCTTCAGCCGTGCGAATTACGCATATCCCAACTGGTATCGTGACGCAGAGTCAGGCCCAACGGTCGCAACTCCAAAACCGGCAAACGGCTATGGGGATGTTGCGGGCAAAACTGTACGAGCGTGAAGAGGAAAAGAAGGCCGCTGAAAAGGCCAAACTCGAAGGCAACCAGATGGATATTGGCTGGGGCTCACAAATTCGGTCCTACGTTTTCCATCCCTACACGATGGTCAAGGATCACCGAACCAATTATGAGACCGGTAATGGGCAAGCAGTGATGGACGGGGATCTTGATCCGTTTATCGATGCTTACCTGCAATGGCAACTCAGCCAAAAGAATCCAGATTAAAAAGTGACCGGTTTAACAGTCGAATGATTGCAAGGGTAACACGAATGTCGTGTTGCCCTTTTTTGTTTCATGCTATACTGGGGACAACTATCTTTTCAGGAAAGGTGTCGATGACATGCGGACTTTTATTGCTTGTGGTAGTTTCTTACTACAACCATTAGTTTGGTTAGCTATTTTGCGAATCTGGTTAACCAGTCGTTCACGAATTAAAGGGGAACGGCATGATTTTGGCAGTGCGGTCTTTAGTGACCATTTTGAATTACGGCATTTATTAACGCAGGGGGTCGTTCTGGGATTAGGTCTATCCTTAGTGAACGTATTGATGGGCTTTAGCTTACCCATCCTGTGGATTATGGTTTATGAGGCCTTGGCGTTTGCAACGCTCCTCTTGATTCCGACCACGGTGCTCCCGGTACTCTTGATCGTAGTCACGACATTGATTACGGTTTTAGGTGGTTCTTACATAACGGATAAGCCGGACTTAACGACGGTGGGACTCCATTGGGGGAGTGTACCGGTGCAAAATTACTTCTGGTTAGCGGCTATGTTTTTCCTACTACTAGGACACTGGTTAGCCAATTACGGCGGCCGGTTCGTTAGTCCTAAAATTTATGCCAAACAGCGGGGCAAACGGATTGCGGGATACCCGTGGCGAGAATTTTTAGTGTTGCCCATGGTGACATTGGTTCCTGGCGATTGGTTTACCAGTCACTTGGCGTTTTGGCCAGTCTTTAGCTTTCACGGGCAAAGTTTTGCGGTCTTAGTGATTCCTTTGCTAGTGGGCCTGCGATTCACGGTTTTTCGACAGGTGCCACGGGAAGTTTATCAACGGTTAGGCAAGCAAATGATCTGGTTAGCCGTGATCGCCATGGCGTTCTTAGGGTGGTCAACGGCGCAACCACAAATTTTACCGGTCGGATTAGTCGTCCTGTTAGTTGGTTATGGGTTTATCCTTTGGCGAGCAAAACGTTATGATGATCGGCAACAATTCTGGTATTCTCAGGTAGATGACGGGGTCCGTGTTTTGGGGATTCGGCCCCGGACACCAGCGGTTAAGTTAGATTTGAACGCTGGCGATATTATTTTAGAGTGCAATCATCAAGCTGTGAATAGTGAAACGGCCTTCTATGAAGCCTTGCTGACTAATCCCACGTATTGTCATTTACGGGTGCGGAACATGACTGGTGAGTTGAAAGTCACCGAAACCGCCATTTATTCCGGGGCACCACACGAAATTGGTATCGTTCTATTCAGAGATCAGGAGGGGTAAACCTATGAGTAGAGTCCTAGTCGTCGACGATGAACCGGCCATCGTCACCTTACTGCAGTACAACTTGGAGCAAGCAGATTATCAAGTTGTGACGGCAATCGATGGTGAGCAGGCGCTGAATTTAGCCCTGCATGAGAAATTCGACGTAATTTTATTAGATTTAATGTTGCCTAAAATGGACGGCGTTGAAGTGACGAAACGACTACGCCAGGAAAAAATCAGTACGCCAATTATTATGATTACCGCGAAAACGAGTGAGTTTGATACCGTCTTTGGACTAGAGCTAGGTGCGGATGATTACATTACCAAGCCATTCAGCCCCCGGGAGGTCATTGCCCGCATGAAGGCGGTGATGCGGCGGTACCACGAAGACGATGGCCCAACGAGTATGGCGGCTAAGATGGATCACCGCTTACAGGTGGCTGATTTGACGATCGATCAGGACAAGTTTCAAGTGAAGCGTGGCGATCAGTCAATTGATTTAACGCCTAAGGAATTTGAGCTGTTACTCTTCTTTGCGAAACGACCGGGTAAGGTGTGGAGTCGTGAGCAGTTGCTGGAGGGCGTCTGGGGCTTTGACTACAGTGGTCAGACCCGAATGGTGGACATTCATGTTTCCCATTTGCGCGAAAAAATCGAACTGGACCCCAAGCATCCGGTGTTACTAAAGACGGTGCGGGGCTTTGGCTACACATTTGAGGGTCAACCATGATTGCGCTTCGACGCATGGCAGTTGCCTGGATCGTGATTGGTTTGAGTAATACGGTGCTCGTGTGGGTCGTTCGGCCGCAACATTTGGCCTTGGCGACCCTTATCGCGTGGTCGTGGGCACTAGTCGAGGCAGCCGGCGTCAGTCTGCTCTTTCACTGGGCGGACCAACGCATTAATATTTTAACTAAAAAGGTCGAAGGCATCCGTCATGAGGAAACGCCGGCGCACGTCTTGTTGTCACCGCACGACCCGTTTTACCAGTTGGCGTTACAGATCAACTACCTGCAGACACATCAACGTAAGGTGCAACGGCAAATGGCGGGGCAAAACCAGGAGTTTGCGACGTTACTGGATTATTTACCGATTGGCGTGATGGTTATCGACCGTTATCGCAAGGTGGAATTGGCTAATCCAGCGATGGAGCAATTTTTGCAGCACCGGATCTCGCCACGTCGCCATCCTTTTACGCAGGATGTCCGGCAATTTGAATTGGCTAGTCTGATTAACTCGGCGTTAAATGAGCGGCAGACGCAGCATCACACCTTGAAGTTACCGGGCTCGCCCAACGAGCGAACGGTCGATGCCCGGGCCATTTACACGGCAACGTCGCAGGATTACTTTCAGGTGCTGGTCCTGCTCTACGATGTGACCGAGGTCTATGCGGTCGAGCAGATGCAGATGGACTTTGTATCTAATGCGTCGCACGAGTTAAAGACGCCGGTGACGGCCATTTCCGGTTTTGCGAAGACCTTGTTAGCGGGAGCCAAGGATGACCCAGAAAAATTGGTCGAGTTCTTGGAAATTATTGACCAGCAGAGCGAACGTCTAGTCGAATTGATCAACGATGTGTTGACGATTTCACACATCGAGTCGGGCAATTCGGTCGAGGCCAGTGAGGTTCCGGTCGGCCAGGTGATCGCCAATCAGGTTCACTTGTTAACGCCGTTAGCGGCCGTTAATCAGGTAACGCTGGATAATCAGGTGCCGACAGACTTGATGGCGGTGACCGACCAACGGAAATTTGACCAGGTCCTGAAAAATGTCTTGAGCAATGCGATTAAATACAATCGACCACAAGGCAGCGTGACCCTGACAACTCGAGAAATGGGGCGTGAGTGGTCGCTGACGATTGCGGATACGGGCGTGGGCATCTCACCGCAGGATCAACTGCGAGTCTTCGAACGCTTTTACCGCGCGGAAATTTCACACTCTAATCAGTTAGTGAGCGGTAGTGGCCTCGGCTTGGCCATTGTCCGTGAACTTGTCCAGTCGTTGAACGGTAAGATTGACTTGCAAAGTACGTTGGACGTTGGGACTAGGGTCACGATGACCTTCCCGAAGGACTTTCCGGCACAAGATTAGTAGCGGATGGTTCATCTAGAATTTACGTTGAAGAGCCTGAGTAGCTTACTCAGGCTCTTTTTGTGCACGTACCTAAAAGCTGATAGATGGATTATGAGTTTCTTTCAGTGTTGGCACGGCTTAGAACAACTAATATTAGTTGTTCTAAACCGTGCGATTACTGACAGAGATGACGCTCCAGTCGAAAAATTTGATTTCCAAATTCGTTTTGGAGAATGTCTTCAATAATTATTGAAAGCCTGACGTATTCTGTAGGTTTACTGTCTAAGTAATAACAGTTTTTACATTCATCTCCTTAGTTGCCAAAGACTCATCATGTAAGCCGAGAGGTCGCCGGATATGGGCTCAGGCGCGTCGTTTTGCTTAGCTGACGGTGGGTTTCCGTCGGCTTAGCAAAACGACCAAGCTTGAAGACTCGTGGTTTTCGAGGCTTCAAGTTGTGTCCGCACCGTTCCAGCCCATATCTGGCGGCCGGTAAGGCGAAGGTCAGACAAGGTTAATTACTACAATCCTTGGCCGTTGACATCGATTTAACAGCTAAATTATCAGTATCGGGTTACATTTACATAACCTTTACAATACGTCTACATGATGTTTACATTCGTTCGCTATACTAACTTTTGAAAAGGTCGGGCGTGACGCGCGACTATTAGGAGGTTAGCGGTATGTCGAAGAAACGCTGGTGGCAAGGTCTAGGCTTGCTGATTGTGGTGGTACTGGGCGTGTATGCCTACCAGACGCGACAGGTCAGTCATGCTGGCGAATCAATCACTGCGGTTGGGTCAACGGCGTTACAGCCCTTAGTGGAGGCGGCCGGAGAGCAGTATACCGGGGAACACTTGGGAACGTTTATCAACGTTCAGGGTGGGGGAACCGGAACAGGTCTCAGTCAAATTCAAGAGGGCGCCGTCCAGATTGGAAATTCCGACTTATTTGCTGGCGAACAAAAAGGGATTCAAGCGGCCGATTTAGTTGACCATCGGGTTGCGGTCGTGGGCATTACACCCATCGTCAATCGCAAGGTCGGGGTAACAAATCTCTCAACCGCTCAATTGATTCGGGTATTCACGGGTAAGGTCACCAACTGGAAACAGGTGGGTGGCGCGGATTTACCGGTCGTTTTGATCAACCGGGCCCAAGGTAGCGGGACGCGCGCAACTTTTGAACAGTTTGGTCTGGCTAAGCATCGTTCCAAGACCGCGCAAGAGCAGGATTCCTCGGGAATGGTGCGGTCCATCGTTGCCACGACACCGGGCGCGATTAGCTACGTGGCATTTTCCTATGTGGATAAAACGGTGCAGGATCTATCCTTAGATAACGTGTCGCCAACTGAAGACAACGTCACCACGAACCGTTGGAAAATCTGGTCGTACGAGCATTTGTACACAAAAGGCCAGCCAACGGGCTTAACCAAGAAATTTATTGCGTACGTTGAGTCACCAGCGGTCCAAAAAACGTTAGTCCGGCAATTGGGTTACCTATCTCCCAGCCAGATGACGGTCGAACGGGACGCAGCTGGTAAAATTACCCCATTGGGAGGCGCCTAGATGAAGACCAAGACCACGCAGCAACTTGAACAACAACTCAAGCGTCATTCCAAGGCTGCTAAATTAGAAATCTGGGGGCGGACCATCAGTTTGACGGCCCTGCTCTTAATTGTGGCCGTTGTTGTGGCCATCATTGGCTTTGTGGCCTCAAAGGGAATCGCCACCTTTACCAGTAACCACGTGAACTTGTGGGACTTCTTGACCGGTAAGAGTTGGAATCCCAACATCACGGATGCCAATGGCAAACCGGAAGTTGGGGCGTTGCCGATGATTGTTGGGTCGTTTCTGATTACGATCCTATCAGCCATCGTGGCAACTCCGTTTGCGATTGGAACGGCGGTCTTCATGAATGAAATTTCCCCAAATAAAGGGGCGAAGATTCTCCAGCCCGTAACCGAACTCTTAGTCGGGATTCCGTCCGTGGTCTATGGGTTTATTGGCCTGTCCGTTGTGGTGCCAACTACCCGGGCTATCTTTGGCGGCAGTGGGTTTGGGATTCTGTCCGGGACCTGTGTGCTGTTCGTGATGATCTTACCCACGGTCACGTCGATGAGTGCGGACGCCTTGAAGTCCGTACCGCGCTATTACCGTGAAGCCTCGCTAGCTCTGGGCGCGACCCAATGGCAGACGATTTACAAAGTCGTGCTACGGGCTGCAACACCGGGCTTAATGACGGCGGTCGTCTTCGGGATGGCACGGGCCTTCGGTGAAGCCTTGGCCGTGCAAATGGTGATTGGGAACGCCGCTTTGATGCCCAACAGTCTGGTCTCACCATCTTCAACGTTAACGTCCGTCTTGACTACGGGTATCGGAAACACCGTGATGGGGTCGTTGCAAAATAACGCGCTCTGGTCATTGGCACTAGTCTTACTGCTGATGTCATTGGTCTTTAACTTGATTATCCGGTTGATCGGTCGAAAGGGGCGCTTACAGTAATGGATACTAAAAAACAAAATAAACTTGCGATTGGCGCCCTATATGGGATCGCCGGCCTAGTCGTCTTAATCTTATTGGCACTATTAGGCTACATTTTGGCCAGCGGGTTGCCACAACTCAGTTGGCATTTCTTGACGGCTCCGGCTAAAGCCTTTCTTAAAGGTGGCGGGGTCGGCGTCCAACTCTTCAACTCGTTTTACCTGTTGATTCTGGCAATGGCGATCTCCTTTCCGATTGCGTTGGGGGCGGCGATTTACCTGTACGAATATGCGCGGGACAATTGGGTCACCACGACGATTCGTACGGCAATTGAAATTTTGAGCTCGCTGCCATCCGTGGTAGTTGGACTATTCGGTTTCCTGTTCTTCGTGGTCAAGCTGCGCCTAGGATTTTCCATTCTGTCCGGGGCATTTGCACTGACCTTCTTCAACCTCCCATTATTGACGCGGAGTATTGAAGATTCCCTGCGAACTATCGATCTTGAGCAACGTGAAGGGGGCCTGGCACTAGGCCTATCACGTTGGGAAACGGTCACGCGGGTCATTCTACCGGCCGCTGTGCCCAGCATTTTGACCGGTGTCATCCTGAGTGCTGGTCGGGTCTTTGGGGAAGCCGCTGCCCTGATCTACACGGCGGGGCAGAGTGCGCCAGCCTTGAACTTTGCGGACTGGAACCCGTTCAACATCTCCAGCCCATTGAACCCAATGCGTCCGGCGGAAACGTTGGCTGTGCACATTTGGAAAATCAACTCTGAAGGCATCATGCCAGACGCCAAGGCTATTTCTTCTGGCTCTTCGGCAGTGCTGATCATTGCTATCTTATTATTTAACTTCGCTGCCCGCTACGTGGGTAAGCGACTATACAAGCGCCTAACGTCGGCGTAAAGGAGGGGTGCTATGTTTATCAATAACGATGTGACGAAGGCAACAGCCAACGATGTGACGAAGGCAACAGCCATGTTGGAGCGCCACGTGGTCCAGCCGAACGATGCGGGCCACCCAATCATTTTGTCGACGGAGGACCTGCACGTCTTCTATGGCAAAAAAGAAGCGCTGTTCGAAGGCGACTTGCAGTTCGGGAGCAATCAGATTACCGCGTTGATTGGCCCCTCCGGATCAGGAAAGTCGACGTATTTGCGGTCGTTGAATCGCATGAACGACCGCATTGCCACCGTGACCGGGAAAATTATGTACCGGGGCGTGGATATTAACCAACCCGCCATTGACGTCTACGAGATGCGGCGACGGGTGGGGATGGTCTTTCAACGGCCAAACCCGTTTGCTAAATCCATCTACGACAACATCGCGTTTGCCCTGCGGTTGCGGGGAACCACGGACAAACACGAGTTGGATGAAATTGTAGAGACGTCGCTCAAACAGGCAGCGCTCTGGGATCAGGTCAAAGACGATCTGAACAAGAGTGCGTTAGCCTTGTCTGGGGGACAGGCGCAACGATTGTGTATTGCTAGGGCGATTGCCGTAAAGCCTGACATTTTATTGTTGGATGAACCGGCAAGTGCTTTAGACCCCGTGTCGACCAGTCAGTTAGAGGATACTTTGTTGGATCTCAAGCAGCATTACACGATTATTATTGTGACCCACAACATGCAACAGGCCGCGCGGATCAGTGAATATACGGCATTTTTTAATCAGGGACGGGTGTTGGAGTATGACACCACGAGCCAAATATTTACGAATCCACAGGTTCAGGTCACTAGTGATTACGTTTCGGGGAACTTCGGCTAAGAGGAGGAAGAAAACAAATGAGTGAGGAAATTTTAACGACCCAGGATCTCCATCTGTATTATGGGGAAAAGGAAGCTTTGAAGGGCATCAACTTGAATTTTGACGCCAAGGGGATCACGGCATTGATCGGACCATCTGGATGTGGGAAGTCCACGTATTTACGGACGCTAAACCGGATGAACGATTTAATTCCTAACGTGACGATTACGGGGACCATCAAGTTTAAAGGGGAGAACTTGTACGCCCCCAACGCAGATACCGTGGAAATTCGTAAGGAAATCGGGATGGTTTTCCAACAACCAAACCCGTTTCCATTCTCAATCTACGACAACGTGATCTACGGATTGCGAATCGCCGGTGAGAAGGACAAGGAAAAGTTGGATGCGGTCGTTGAAAAGTCGTTGCGGCAAGCCGCTGTGTGGGATGAAGTCAAAGACCATCTGCACGAAAGCGCGTTGGCTCTGTCCGGTGGGCAACAACAGCGGGTCTGCATCGCGCGGGTGCTCGCGGTCTCACCAGAAATTATCTTGTTAGATGAACCAACGAGTGCGTTGGATCCGGTGTCCAGTAGCCAAATTGAAGCAACCCTCTTGAATTTACGGCACGATTATACGATTATTATTGTGACCCATAACCTCCAGCAAGCATCACGGATTGCGGATCGGACCGCCTTCTTTATGAACGGTGAGCTGGTGGAAGTGGACCAAACCAAGAATATTTTCATGAATCCAGCGAAGAAGCAGACGGAAGACTACATTAGTGGTCGATTTGGGTAAGGAGGCAGGCTATGAGAAGATTATTTGATGATGAATTAGCAGAATTGGACGCAGATTTCACCGAAATGGGGATGTTGGTCAGCGAGGTCATTCAACAGGCCGCAGATTCCTTTACGAATCGTGATGCGGTGGCCGCACAACGGATCATTGACCAGGACCACCAAATCAACGAACGAGAAATTGCGCTAGAGAAAAAGACGTTTGAAATGATTGCGTTGTATCAACCGGTAACGACCGACCTCCGAGAAATTGTCACGATTTTAAAGGCCGTTTCGGAACTGGAACGGGCCGGAGATCATGCCCGCAACATTGCGCACGCGACCATCAAGTTTGGCAGTAAGCAAAAAATTCCGGTGCTGGAACAATTGTTGGGCCAAATGGGACAGTTAACGACGCAGATGGTCAAAGACGTTCTAACAGCCTACGTGAACAAGGACGAAGAAGAAGCCCGTAAATTGGCAGTAGTTGACCGGAAGCTGGATCAACTGAACCATCAAGTGCGAGCAGACAGCTACGAGCAGATGCGCTTGGATCCCGCCTTTGAAACGGGCGCGTCAATTTACCTCAACGTTGCCCAGGACCTCAGCCGCATCGGCGATTACGTCACGAACGTCTGTGAATGGATCGTTTACCTGAAGTCGGGTCAAATCATCGAATTAAACTCGGCCAGCCAAGATGGCGAAGGCTAAACGTTAATCTAAATTGAAGATTTGCCGAGACGGCCACTGGAGACTTGCTTTCAGTGGCCGTCTTCGCTATTCTTGCCATAAGCCAGTCACTCATGGGTTCAGCAGGGGGTCCCGTGATATTAAATGACAAGGTTAACTAGTGTCGTATATAATAACTGATACAGGGCTGGCAACAGTGATGGTCTCTTCGCCTTACCGGCCGCCAGATATGGGCTGGAACGGTGCGAACGCAACTTGAAGCCTCGAAAACCACGAGTCTCCAAGATTGGTTTTCTGCTAAGCCGGCGGGAAATCACCGCCAACTAAGCAGAACGACGCGCCTGAGCCCATATCTGGCGACCTCTCGGCTTACATGGGTGTTCTATGACAATATGGAGTAACGAGTGTATCTGTCGTTACATGCTGAGTTGTAAATGCAGTAAGGTATGTACGGCCACGTTTTTAGCATTTGTCATGGTAATGGTCAACCAGAGCCGGAGGAGGTCAGGGATGTAGCCGGCCGTGAAAGTGGTGTTAGCTGGTGGTTTTCCAGCTTACAGCACGGCGACTTTTGAGACGTGTGTTCTGCACGGTTCAAAATCGAGCGAGAAGACTGGTGATTTTCCAGTCTGAAGCGTCCCCACAGCAGGCGGAATCCCTGGCAGCCGCAGTGCGTCCCAATTACGCCAACCCCAGTTTCATCAATTAATGTTTAATAACTGTCTTAAAAAGGAGTGTCCGCTGATGGCAGGTAACAAAAAACGTTTCGTCCGTTCCCGCACTAACCGTTTAGTCGGTGGGGTGTTGGGCGGTATTGCTGAATATTTTGGTTGGAATGCCAACCTTTTACGAATCATCTATGTCTTGATTTCCTTGGCGCTACCGACACACGGGGTGTTGGGGCTCTTGCTCTACGTCATCGTGATGTCCTTTATGCCGCTAGATGATTCTCGTCCAGCTGGGCCGAACCTGGGGAATCTGGGGGATCTCTTCCGTAACGGGGGATCATCCGACTCTCAGGACTCCGGTCGTAAGGTGATCCACGACGTTACGGAACAAGACGTGAAGGATCAGCACAAGGACGGTGAGTAGCATGCGCTTTTGGAGCCGAATTTTAGTAAACGCGGTGATTTTTCTGGCGTTGGCTGGGTTCTTCCAGAGCTCATTGGCCGGGTCATTCCAACACTCATTTTATGTGTCGAGTATTGGTATCGCCTTGCTGGCCAGTTTCGTGCTGGCGCTATTAAATGCGGTGGTCAAACCGATTTTATTTGTGCTGTCACTGCCAATCACCATTCTGACCCTGGGTTTGTTCAGCGTGGTGATTAACGCCATTATGCTGGAATTGACGTCCTGGTTTGTGGGGAGTAGCTTCACATTCACCTCATTTGGCACCACACTGATTATTGCCATCGTCATGTCAATTTTTAATGCAATTATCAGTGATCACTATGCGCACGATTAACTAGCGAACTCAAGGAAATTTGGTAGGAGTTCCCCCGTTAAAGTGCTAAAATTAAGGGTAGTTTTACGATGCAGTAAGGAGGAGCGCCCAATGCCAGAAAGCGTCACAGTGGCCGAACTTGTCAAAGCTAACCGGTTAGATGTCTACTCCGGCGAAGATGACTTGGAACGCAAGATTACAACTAGCGATATTTCACGGCCTGGTTTGGAATTAACCGGGTATTTTAACTATTATCCAGCAAAACGGATTCAACTCTTAGGAATCACGGAAACGTCCTTCGCTAAGGGCATGTCCCATGAACAATTGCTCGACGTTATGCGCAAAATGTGTCAGCCAGAAACGCCGGCTTTTGTGGTGTCTACGCAACTTGATCCACCAGAAGAACTGAAGCAGTCCGCACAAGAAGCCGGCATTCCCATTTTAGGAACGAAGCTGACCACGTCGCGGGTCCTCAGTAACATGACCAACTTCCTCGAAGGTAAGTTAGCCGAACGCCAGTCTGTTCATGGTGTCTTGGTCGATATCTACGGGGTTGGGGTCATGATTACCGGAGATTCTGGTGTGGGTAAAAGTGAAACCGCTCTAGAACTGGTTAAACGGGGGCACCGGTTGATTGCCGATGACCGCGTGGAAGTCTATCAACAAGACGAACAGACCTTAGTTGGGGCAGCCCCAGCGATCCTGAGCCACTTGCTAGAAATCCGCGGAATCGGTATTATTGATGTTATGAACTTGTTTGGGGCTGGTGCGGTCCGGAGCGAAACGGACATCGATCTCATTGTTCACCTTGAACTTTGGCACGATGATAACCACTTCGATCGTCTCGGTAACAACACAGAGTCTCAACGGTTCTTTGACGTGGTGGTCCCAAAGATTACGATTCCGGTAAAAACCGGTCGTAACTTGGCCATTATCATTGAAGCGGCGGCGATGAACTTCCGGGCACGTTCCATGGGATACGATGCGACGAAGGTCTTCGATGACAATTTGAATCGTCTGATTAAGCAAAACTCGAAAAAAGAATAGGAGATGGGCGTTATCTTCTCACCAATCATTGCGGCGTTGAATCCCATCGCCTTTCGTTTAGGGCCCATCGCGGTTCACTGGTACGGCATCATTATTGCTTCCGGCGTGGTTTTAGCGGTCACTTTGGCCGTGCGCGAGGGGCGTCTACGGGGGATTGACCCCGACGACATTTACGACATGATTTTATGGGCGTTGCCAGCGGCTTTGATTGCGGCACGACTCTATTATGTGGTCTTTCAATGGTCGTATTATCAGCACCACCCAGGCGAGATTATCGCCATCTGGGACGGGGGGATTGCGATATATGGCTCGTTGATCGGTGCCGGACTGGTCGTCTTCTTCTTTTGTCGGTCACGATTTATTCCGGTGTGGTTGATGCTCGACGTGGCAGCGCCCACAGTTATTCTGGGGCAAGCCATTGGTCGCTGGGGAAACTTTATGAACCAGGAAGCCTTTGGCCGGGTCACTACTTTGGCCTTTCTCCAAGGGTTGCATCTGCCACAATTTGTCCTCAATCAGATGTTTATCGATGGGGCCTACCGTCAACCGACATTCCTGTATGAGTCGACTTGGGATCTGTTGGGATTCGTCGTCTTGATGAGTCTACGACACTATCCAGGCCTCTTTAAGCAGGGTGAGGTCTTCTTGAGTTATGTGCTCTGGTATTCGCTGGGGCGTTTCTTTATCGAAGGCATGCGGACGGACAGTTTGATGCTTTTTGGCATCATTCGGATCTCGCAGTTACTTTCGGTCGTTTTGTTTGTTGGGGCGTTGGTCATTTGGATCTATCGGCGACGGGCAACCGTGACGCCACCGGATTATCTGGATGGCACCCCGTTTCGGGAACGAACTAATCTTTCTAAATAAGGAGAATCCATTACTATGTCAGAGAAAATTGCAGTACTCGGTGCCGGTTCATGGGGATCAATCTTAGCGAGCGTCTTGGATGGAAATGGTCACGACGTTCGGTTGTGGTCCTACAATCCCAAGCAAGTTGAGGAACTCAACACGCAGCACACGAATTCGCATTACATTAAGGATTTCACCTTTTCTCCCTCGTTAGTGGCTTACTCCGATTTAGCGAGTGCGTTAGTTGATGTTGACGCGATTTTATTCGTTGTGCCAACCAAGGCGGTTCGTGCCGTTGCTGGGCAAGTCAGCGAAATCTTGCAAAAGACGGGCCTACAACCCCAACTGATCCATGCCAGCAAGGGAATCGAACAGAAGACTTACAAACGGATTTCACAAGTGCTAGCGGAAGAGATTCCCGCAACCAACCGGAAATCCGTGACCGTTTTGTCCGGACCAAGCCACGCAGAGGACGTTGCGCGTAAGGATATTACTTTGATCACGGCGGCTAGTGAAAGCCCAGACGCCGCAAAGTACACGCAAAAGTTGTTCATGACGCCTTACTTCCGGGTCTACACCAACTCGGACGTCATTGGGGTCGAAATCGGTGCCGCACTGAAGAACATTATTGCCTTAGGTGCCGGTGCTTTACATGGATTAGGCTACGGCGACAACGCCAAGGCTGCGCTGATGACGCGGGGCTTAGCCGAAATTTCTCGGCTAGGAACCTCGTTTGGTGCCGACCCAATGACCTTTATTGGGTTGTCCGGAGTTGGGGACGTTATTGTAACGGCCACCAGCTCCAACTCACGTAACTGGCGTGCTGGTGACGAATTAGGCCGTGGGGAGGCCTTAGACGACGTCATCAACCATATGGGAATGGTGATCGAAGGCTTAGCCACGACTAAGGCCGCCTACGAATTGTCCCAAGAACGGGGCGTTTCCATGCCAATTACGGAAGCTATTTACCAAGTAATTTACGAGGGTAAGGACATTCGTCAAGCTATCTCAGACCTGATGCAACGTGAAGGTCGGTCTGAATTCTAAAAAGCTCTGGGGATACGGGAAAGGATATTTATATTATGAGAAAAGTCAGAAAAGCAGTCATTCCAGCCGCGGGTCTCGGTACCCGATTTTTACCAGCCACTAAGGCTTTAGCCAAGGAAATGTTACCGATCGTGGACAAGCCAACGATTCAATTTATCGTTGAAGAAGCCCGCAAGTCCGGTATCGAAGACATCGTCATTGTCGATGGGAAGTCCAAACGGTCGATTGAAGACCATTTCGACTCTAACCCTGAACTGGAAGCTAACTTAGCGGCCAAGCACAAGGACGAAATGCTCCGTCAGGTCCAAGAGACGACGGGGATGAACTTGTACTTCATTCGGCAACCTTACCCCCGTGGTTTGGGTGACGCCGTTTTGACGGCCAAGGCCTTTATCGGTGACGAACCCTTCGTTGTGATGTTGGGCGACGACATGACCGATAGCAAGGTGCCTTTGACCAAGCAACTGATCGACCGGTACAACGAAACGGGTGCGTCAACGTTAGCCGTGATGCGGGTGCCACACAAGGATACCGCTAAGTATGGGGTCATTAATCCTTCTGAGGAAACCGCACCGGGTCTGTACAACGTGACGAACTTCGTTGAAAAGCCACAACCCGACGAAGCCCCTAGCGACTTGGCCATCATTGGTCGGTACTTATTTACCCCAGAAATTTTTGAAGCTTTGGAAAATACACCAATTGGGTTGGGCAATGAACTTCAATTGACCGATGCCATTGATAATTTAAACAAGACACAGCGCGTCTTCGCCCACGAATACACGGGCAAGCGGTTCGATGTTGGTAACAAGTTTGGTTGGCTCAAGACGAATATTGAATATGGCTTGAACCATCCAGAAACCAAGGACCAACTGCGCGCCTACATTAAGGAATTGAGCACCCGTTTGGCTAAGGATGACGAGAAAGCTAAGACGCCCAAGTCAAAGTAGGTGACAAACTTACTTTTTAATAGTAGAGTAGCACCATGGCTTAAGAGCAGAAGGGAGCGTTAACGTTGAAAAACTATGATGTCATTGTGATTGGTGCGGGTCCTGGCGGTATGACCGGGGCACTGTACGCCTCACGGGCCAACTTATCCGTTTTGATGTTGGATCGCGGAATCTATGGCGGTCAAATGAACAACACAGCAGCAATCGAAAACTATCCAGGGTTCAAGTCTGTCTTAGGACCAGACTTGGCGAAGGATATGTACGATGGCTCGACACAATTTGGCGCCGAATTTGCCTATGGGAGCGTAGAATCTATCGAAAATCAGGGCGATCACAAGATCGTGAAGACCGATGATGGGGACTATTCTGCCAAGGCAGTTATCGTGGCCACGGGTTCCGAATATAAGAAGCTGGGCGTGCCCGGCGAAGATCAATTTGGTGGCCGGGGTGTCTCTTACTGCGCGGTCTGCGATGGTGCGTTCTTTAAGAACCGCGAAGTTGCCGTCATTGGTGGTGGCGATTCCGCAGTTGAAGAAAGTATCTACTTGGCTGGCTTAGCTTCTAAGGTAACTGTTTTTGTTCGTCGCGATAAGCTACGGGCACAAAAGGTCATCCAGGACCGGGCCTTTGCCAACGAAAAGATCGAATTCGTTTGGAACACGAGTGTGACTGAAGTGTTGGGTGACGACATGAAGGTGACCGGCGTGGCAACCAAGAATAACGTGACCGGTGAGACTGGCGAAAAGGCCGTTAGTGGGGTCTTCATTTACGTGGGGAACTTACCAATGACCGATTCCTTCAAGGGTCTCGGTATCACGAACGATGCTGGTTGGATTCCAACGAACGAATTGATGCACACGTCTGTCCCTGGCATTTTTGCCATTGGCGATGTGCGTGAAAAGACGCTTCGTCAGATCACGACGGCTGTCGGTGACGGCGGAATTGCTGGCCAAGAAGCTTTCAGTTACATTGAAACTTTGAAGTCACAAGCAGCTGCAACCAAATAAATGTTAAACTTAGCGGAGACAACCATTCAGGGATGTTTCCGCTTTTTTGTTACACTAAAAGGGACTACAATGTTTGGTATTAAAATGAATTTTGGTTAAATCCAATTTTTGTTTTAATCGTGAATTCTAACGGGTAAAAGAGCAATTGATATGTGTGGCATTGCTGATAATGATGATTGCAATTAGGTTGGTGGAGATTGGTCGCACTGCGGCTGCCAGGGATTCCACTTGTTGTGGGGACGCTCCAGCCTGAGAAGCTGGCTTCACGACTGGCCTCCTCCGGCTCTGATTGATCTCTTCCGCATCAGACGTTGAAACCTAAACGTATGCTGTGATTGAAATTAAGCTTATAATTGTCTTATTGGAATGGCGTTTGGTTGTCATAGAATCAGGATGTAAGCCGAGAGGTCGCCAGATATGGGCTCAGGCGCGTCGTTCTGCTTAGTCAGCGAGTGGTCTTCCCGATGGCTTAGCAGAAGACCAACCTTGGAGACTCGTGACTTTCGAGGCTTCAAGTTGTGTCCGCACCGTTCCAGCCCATAGCTGGCGACCGGTAAGGCGATGATAGTCACATTGCGGCCACAGGTATCTAGGAACTTCTAACCGGAAGTGAATTCCAAAAAATCAAGGGAGTTGGCAGAAGTATGGGGATGAATCAGTTTTTACAAAGTTTGAGTGACTTGGAAACAATCAATCGGGCACCGGGCTATTTTAAGTTCGAGCAACATTCCGTGGCAGCCCATTCGTTCAAGGTTGCTGAAGTCGCACAGTTCTTAGGCGACGTTGAGGAACAGGCAGGGCACGCGGTCAACTGGCGTTTGGTCTACGAAAAGGCGTTGAACCACGACTATACGGAGCGGTTTATCGGCGATATCAAAACGCCGGTCAAGTATGCCACGCCACAGTTGAGGCATATGCTGGCCGATGTCGAGACGTCCTTGACCGCCAACTTTATTGAGAACGAAATTCCCAAGCAATTTCAAGCGGCTTACACGCGGCGCTTGGGTGAGGGTAAGGATGATACATTGGAAGGCCAGATTCTTTCCGTGGCTGATAAGGTCGACTTACTTTACGAATCATTTGGTGAAATCCAAAAGGGCAACCCGGAACCCGTTTATACAGAAATTTACCGGGAAAGCTTGAGCACGATTTTAACGTTTAAGCGGCTGGATTGCGTGAAGTATTTCTTGGCCGAAGTGCTTCCAGAAATGTTGGCAGCGGACTTTAGTGATCGGCAAAAATTGGCACAGTTGACGGATGAACTTTTACAGCAGCAGGAGGCGCAGGCATGAAGTTAGCCGAAGTGTGGAACCAGAACTTAACGGGAGCAACGGTCCGGCCGTTGACTCACGCGGATGACGACCTGATTTATCAATTTCAGGCTGCCCATCCGGCCTATTTTGACCATTTTCAAGATCACCCTGTCACCCGGCAAGAAGCCATTCAGGACGTGACGGACATTCCTTTGAACGCGCAAGCCGACCAGAAGGCCTACATGGGCATCTTCGAGGGCGATGAACTCGTCGTCTTGGTGGACCTGATTATTGACTACCCATTGCCAAGTTTAGTCTGGCTAGGCATGTGGTTACCGGCTAAGAGCCTGACCACGGCGCAGTCAGCGGCTTACTACTGGAGTCTGGTCAAGACGTTGCGGGCCGCGGACGCCGTTCAATTACAGCTCAGCGTCTTCATGGGTGATCGTAAAATGAAACAGTTCTGGGATGACCTTGGGTTAACTGCCGTCCAAACGACCACGGTTGTTCGGGGCGAACGGGTTGCCAACGTGACGATTTACCAAGACAAGTTTGATCGATAGGACGCCAAAGTAGCGAAAGTATGTTCGGTATGGTAAAATAATTTAGCGTGATGGGAAACAATCCGTTTCCCATCTTTTCTGCTGAAATTAAAAGTTAAATTACCGTACAAAAGTTGAAAATTGGTCAACATGGTGGGTCTTTCGCCTTACCGGCCGCCAGATATGGGCTAGGACGGTGTGGGCACAACTTGAAGCCTCGAAAATCATGAGCCTTCAAGCTTGGTCTTCTACTAAGTCAGCAGGAAAATTACCTGCTAACTTAGTAGAACGACACGCCTGAGCCCATGTCTAGTGACCTCTCGGCGTACTCTGGTGCTTGCTGATAACTGAGATAATAATTGCAAAAATCGTTATCAGTTAAGTTAGAGCGTATGATTTACAACATATAGGATTTTTAGCGATGGTTGTGGCAGCAATCATTCTTAGCCATAGCGCGTGCCAGTTACACAACATCCAACCACACAAATGTACGGTAGAATGAATAGTAGTTTAAACGGGTAAGGAGGTTATTCACTTATGATTGATCGACAAACGGACCGTAAATTTGACCTCGTGTCGAATTATCAGCCGACCGGGGACCAACCGAATGCCATTGCGCAGCTGACAAAAGGGCTGAATGATGGTGAGAAGGCACAGATCCTATTAGGGGCAACCGGGACTGGGAAGACGTTTACCATTTCTAATGTCATTAAGAACGTTAATAAACCCACGTTGGTGCTCTCCCACAACAAGACTTTGGCGGGGCAACTCTACGGGGAATTCAAACAGTTCTTCCCGAATAATGCGGTGGAATATTTTGTGAGTTATTACGATTATTACCAACCGGAAGCCTATGTGCCGTCGAGCGATACTTATATTGAAAAAGACTCATCAATCAATGATGAAATCGATAAGTTGCGGCACTCGGCCACGAGTTCGTTGCTGGAACGAAATGATGTCATTGTGGTGGCCTCCGTTTCCTCTATCTTTGGATTAGGGGACCCAACTGAATATAAAAATCACGTGGTTTCTCTGCGTGTCGGTCAAGAAATCGAACGTGACGCGCTGTTACGGAAATTGGTCAACATTCAATTTGAACGAAACGACTATGACTTCCAACGGGGCCGGTTCCGGGTTCACGGTGACGTGGTTGAAATTTTCCCAGCATCACGGGACGACCGGGCGTTACGGGTCGAATTCTTTGGCGATGAGATCGATCGGATTCGTGAAGTGGATTCCTTGACTGGTGAAATTGTCGGCGACCGCGAACACGTGGCCATCTTCCCAGCGACCCACTTTATGACCAACGATGATGTCATGGCAAAGGCCACGAACGGGATCGAGGGTGAGCTAAAGGCGCGTGTCGCCGAACTAGAGGGTGACGGCAAGCTACTGGAGGCCCAACGTCTCAAGCAACGGACCACTTATGACCTGGAAATGATGCGCGAAATGGGGTACACCAGTGGGATCGAAAACTACTCGCGGTGGATGGATGGTCGAAAAGCCGGTGAGCCACCATACACGTTGCTCGACTTCTTCCCCAAGGACTTTTTAATGGTCGTCGATGAGTCTCACGTGACCATGCCTCAAGTTCGGGGGATGTATAACGGTGACCGCGCGCGAAAGCAACAGTTAGTCGATTATGGCTTCCGGTTGCCAAGTGCGTTGGATAACCGGCCTTTAAAGCTCAATGAAGTTGAACAACACATTAACCAAGTGATATACATGTCCGCGACACCGGGACCATACGAGTCGGAGCAAACGGACCACGTCGTACAACAGATCATTCGGCCGACCGGGCTACTGGATCCAACCATTGAGGTTCGGCCAATCATGGGTCAAATGGATGACTTGGTGGGTGAAATCAATGCGCGGGTCGATAAGAACGAGCGGACGTTTGTGACGACACTGACCAAGAAGATGGCAGAAGACTTAACGGACTACTTGAAGGATCTGGGTATCAAGGTGGCTTATTTACACTCGGATATCAAGACGCTTGAGCGGACGGAAATTATGCGTGACTTGCGTTTAGGGAAGTATGATGTGCTCGTCGGGATCAACCTGTTACGGGAAGGTATCGATATTCCCGAAGTTTCCTTAGTGGCCATTTTGGATGCCGATAAGGAAGGGTTCCTACGTAACGAGCGGTCCTTGATCCAAACCATCGGTCGGGCGGCGCGGAACTCTCATGGGGCCGTTATCATGTATGCCGATTCCGTGACGGATTCCATGCAGGCCGCCATTGATGAAACGGCGCGGCGGCGTCAGGTTCAGATCGACTACAATAAGAAGCACGGCATTACACCAACAACGATTATTAAACCAATTCGTGATTTGATCGCCGTCACGAAGAAGAATGACAATAGTGACGAAAAAGACGACTTTGTTGCGAGTGACTTTGAAGATATGACCAAGGAAGATCAAGAGAAATTAATTTCCCGATTGGAAGACGAAATGCGGGCTGCAGCTAAGAAGCTTGACTTCGAACAGGCGGCGTCCTTGCGGGATACAATCATGGACATGAAGACTGAAATCGGGGACTAGGTTAGTGAGGAGAATGCCAATTGGTAAACGATAAGATCGTGATTCACGGGGCGCGGGCCCACAATTTAAAAGATATCGACGTCACAATTCCCAAGAATAAGCTGGTGGTCATCAGTGGCCTGTCCGGTTCTGGGAAGAGTTCGTTGGCCTTTGACACGCTGTATGCGGAGGGCCAACGGCGTTACGTGGAGAGCCTGTCATCCTATGCACGACAATTTTTGGGGCAAATGGATAAGCCGGACGTTGATTCAATCGATGGTCTAAGCCCGGCAATTTCAATCGACCAGAAGACGACCTCGAAGAACCCCCGTTCCACGGTCGGAACCGTCACGGAGATCAATGACTACCTGCGGTTACTATGGGCGCGGGTCGGAACGCCAATCTGTCCGAATGATGGCACCGAGATCACTAGTCAGAGTGTTGAGCAGATGGTCGACCAAGTGTTGGCCTTGCCTGAGCGGACGAAATTGCAGATTTTATCGCCGATTGTCCGGGCCAAAAAGGGCCAGCACAAGAAGATCTTTGAAAAGATTCAGCGTGAAGGTTTTGTCCGGGTACGGGTCGATGGCGAGATTCTGGACATCGACAGCGTTCCCGAGTTGAATAAGAACCAGAGCCATGACATTGCCATCGTGATTGACCGGGTCGTTGTGAAAAAGGGGATTCGTTCTCGACTGTTCGACTCCTTTGAAGCAGCTTTACGCCTGAGCGGTGGTTATGCGATTGCCGATTTAATTGACGGTGACCCCATGATTTTTTCCGAGCACTATGCTTGTCCCGTCTGCGGATTTACCGTGGGTGAATTGGAACCCCGGCTATTCTCCTTTAACGCGCCATTTGGTGCCTGCCCGGACTGTGATGGGTTAGGAGTCAAGTTGGAAGTCGACTTAGATCTAGTCGTGCCCGACCAAACGAAAACGTTGCGTGAAGGGGCCTTAGAACCCTGGAATCCAATTAGTTCGCAGTATTATCCAGCCTTGTTGGAACAAGCCTGCGAGGCCTTTAAGATTGATATGGATACGCCATTTAAAGACTTGTCCAAGAACGACCAAGCCACGGTGCTGTACGGCTCACAAGGCAAGGAATTCCACTTCCATTATGAAAATGATTTTGGCGGTGTCCGCGACGTTGACGTGGCCTTTGAAGGGGTCATTCCTAACATTGACCGGCGCTACCATGAAACGAACAGTGACTTTACTCGCGATGTGATGCGCAAGTACATGACCGAGCTGACTTGTCAGACGTGTCACGGCTACCGGTTGAACCGTCAAGCATTGAGTGTGAAGATCAATCACCAACACATTGGTGAGGTCTCTAATTTACCCGTTGATAAGGAACTGGGCTTCTTTAATGACTTGAGTTTTGGTGAACAGGACCAGGTCATCGCCCAACCGATTTTAAAGGAAATTCGCGACCGGTTAACCTTCTTACGCAATGTGGGGTTGGATTACCTGACGCTGAGTCGGTCGGCACGGACGTTATCTGGTGGGGAAGCGCAACGAATTCGGTTGGCCACCCAAATTGGGTCCAATCTGTCCGGAGTGCTCTACATTTTAGATGAACCCTCAATTGGACTGCATCAGCGGGATAATGACCGCTTGATTGCCTCTCTGAAACAGATGCGCGATTTGGGGAATACCCTGATTGTCGTGGAACATGATGAAGACACCATGCGGGCCGCAGATTATATCGTGGATATTGGTCCTGGTGCGGGTGAAAACGGGGGTCACGTAATGGCTGCCGGGACACCTAAGCAAGTCATGCGTTCACGGAAGTCGTTGACGGGGCAGTATCTGTCTGGTAAGCAGTACATTCCAGTGCCGTTGGAACGACGCGCAGGTAACGGCAAAGAGATTCGGGTGACCGGTGCGGCCGAAAACAACTTGAAGGACATCACGGTTGATTTTCCTTTGGGTGAGTTTGTCGTGGTCACCGGGGTCTCTGGTTCTGGGAAGTCAACGCTGGTCAATACAATTTTGAAGCGCGCGTTGGCGCAGAAATTGAACCATAACTCAGAAAAGCCCGGGAAGTACAAGAGCATCGCCGGGGTCACGAACATTGAACGCTTGGTCGATATCGACCAGAGTCCAATTGGGCGGACGCCGCGGAGTAATCCGGCAACGTATACTGGGGTCTTTGATGACGTCCGGACGTTGTTTGCTCAGACCAATGATGCCAAACTACGCGGGTACCAAAAGGGCCGCTTTAGTTTCAACACCAAGGGTGGTCGTTGTGAGGCCTGCCACGGGGATGGTATCTTAAAGATCGAAATGAACTTTTTACCAGACGTTTACGTGCCCTGTGAGGTTTGTCATGGGACCCGTTACAACTCCGAAACGCTTGAAGTTGAGTACAAGGGCAAGAACATTGCGGATGTGTTGGACATGACCGTCAGCGAAGCCTTGAAGTTCTTCGACGCCATTCCAAAGATCACACGGAAGCTGCAAACGATTCAAGATGTTGGTCTGGGCTACGTGAAGTTGGGCCAACCTGCAACGACATTGTCCGGTGGGGAAGCGCAACGGATGAAGTTAGCTTCCGAACTGCACAAGCAACAGAACGGGAAGAACTTCTACATCCTTGACGAACCAACCACGGGGCTGCATGCGGACGATATCAAACGATTATTGGTCGTCTTGCACCGGCTGGTCGACAAGGGCAACACGGTTCTGGTCATCGAACACAATTTGGACGTCATCAAGACGGCGGACCATTTGATCGACCTGGGTCCTGAAGGTGGGGAAGCCGGCGGTAACGTTGTGGCGACCGGAACACCGGAAGAACTGGCCGAAGTGAAGACTAGTTACACCGGGCAGTACCTCAAGCCCGTCTTGGAACGGGACCGTGCACGCACGGAAGCCGACCAAAAGAAGTAGCTGACAGTTAGTCATAAAAACGTCATAATCGGGGTCTCAGACTGCTACAATGCGGTTTGAGACCCTTTTTGTTTGAAGTTAACTTGTGAGAAATGCCGAAAATCAGTACAATAGTTGAAAAGCCGGTCGGCACTTGGCCGGAGTTGTGAGGAGATGTAGGTTTATGTTTAATATGAATCGTACCCGTTGGGGATTTGACTGGGGTGAGTTCATCCTCGGTATCTTATTCATCGTTGCTGCGGTGGGCTTATTGCGGTCACCAAAGATCGGTCTGACGGGCTTAGCTATTATCTTTGCTTTCATGGCTTTACTAAGTGGGCTGACCACCATTGCGGGCTACAAAAAGTTACACGATGTGACGGGGTTCCGCGCTAATTTTGCGTTGGCTTTTGGGATACTAGATATCCTGATTGCCGTGGTGTTCTTCTTTGATATGAATAGCGCCATTGTGACCTTAGGCTACCTGTTTGCGCTCTGGTTTATCTTTGATTCGGTTGAGCGGTTGCTGGTCGCGAGTCATTTGCGCGACTTCGGTGGGGCCTTCTTCTGGCTGTCACTGATTTTGGATGTCGTGAGTTTAGCGTTGGGGATTATGCTGTTTATTCATCCGATTGCGGCCGCACTGTCATTGAACTGGTTGATCGCCATGTTCTTCATCGTCTTCGGTGTCAACGCCATCTGGATTGCG
This sequence comes from Levilactobacillus andaensis, assembly GCF_016861695.1. GTDB lineage: Bacteria > Bacillota > Bacilli > Lactobacillales > Lactobacillaceae > Levilactobacillus > Levilactobacillus andaensis. The sequence goes on from NZ_BOLP01000008.1 coordinate 45,902, forward strand.
ATTGCTCGGAGCCGGTCATAAGCTGCTGTAATTTGGCAACGGAGCGGGGCCTTCGCCTTACCGGCCGCCAGATATAGGCTGGAACGGTGCGAACACAACTTGAAGCCTCAAAAATCACGAGTCTCCAAGATTGGTTTTCTGCTAAGCCGGCGGAAATTCACCGCCAACTAAGCAGAACGACGCGCCTGAGTCTATATCTGGCGACCTCTCGGCTGACATGGGTAGTTCCATTGCGGCTGGGGGGATGATAATCAAGTCGTTATGGATTTGTTTCTCCAATGGGTTGTGGAAATAATTTCCGATGGTCGTAATGTGGCAAGGACACAAGTAGTTTTGCAATCATACGTAAAATAAATGAGGTTTCTCCCGTAAAATTTTGGAGGAACTTTTTTTGTACATTGGTCATCGCGATAGATAATGCAATGACTAACTGGCTGAAATTGAAGATTAAAAGCTGATGACTACTGATTATGCATATTGAAACAGTAATTATTGTTGTTAAGCGAATGTTGTTTTCTACGATTGGCTGATTGCCAGATATAGGCGATGGTACCAGGAGTTTAATGTTTGTTGTGATAGAGTCCAATCTGAGCCAGAGGAAGCCAGGGATGTAGCCAGTCGTGGAAATAGTGATCGCTGTAAGCGACCACTATGGGCGACTTGGGAGGACACGTGGTCTTCGTGGCTTCAAAGCGAGTCGGAGGACCGCCCCCACAGCAGGCGGAATTCCTGGCAGCCGGAGTGCGGAAACTTTCTACCAACCTAAACAGCCGACTAAAATCTACAGAAATATCCGGGGTGAACCGCGTGTTCCGGTCAGGTTTCATCAAAATTGTTATGATTTTCGGCGATATTTGTTGAGAATTTAGGAGAATTGTTAGGAAAAGACACACCCGGTGTGTTATACTGCTTAAAGATTGTTTTTGAAAAGGAAGCTGGAGGAAAAGCCATGACTGAAGATATTCGCCTGGTTATTATTACTGGGATGAGTGGTGCTGGTAAGACGGTTGCCATGCAAAGCTTTGAAGATTTAGGCTATTTCTGCATTGACAACATGCCGCCTTCGTTATTACCTAAGTTCTGGGATCTCGTGCGCGAGTCGGGGAAGCTGTCGAAGATTGCCCTGGTCATTGATTTGCGGTCTCGGGCGTTCTACGACGAAATTGTCCGCATGTTAAACGATGTGGCCGTTCATGGCACGATGAATGCCCAGGTGCTGTTCCTGGATGCTTCCGATGAAGAGCTGGTTTCCCGTTACAAGGAGACTCGGCGTTCCCATCCACTGGCGCGTAATGGTCGGGTCATGGAGGGGATTCAACGAGAACGTGGCCTTCTGGAACCCATTCGGCAGGCGGCCCAGCTGGTCATTGATACGACAAAATTAAGCCCGCGGAAATTGCGGGAAGAAATTTTCCATAATTATGAGGCGACGAACGTTCAGTTGTTCCATATCGAAGTCATGTCCTTTGGGTTCAAGTACGGCTTGCCCATTGATGCTGACATCGTGATGGATGTTCGTTTTCTCCCCAATCCTTACTATCTGCCCGAATTACGGGAACAGACTGGGTTGGATGAACCCGTCTACGATTATGTCATGCAACAGCCCCAGACCGAAGATTTTTATGAACGGTTTTTGAGCTTACTGACGGCCATCGTGCCCGGGTATCAAAAGGAAGGTAAATCTAATCTCACTATCGCCATCGGTTGTACTGGCGGGCAACACCGCTCCGTCGCTTTGGCCCAACGAATTGGTCAGGCCCTCGGGGATGAGTACCCCGTGCACGTGACTCACCGGGATATTGAGAAGCGAAAGGAGTCTGCTAATCGCTCATGAGAGATCCAATGCGCACCCGACGGCCTAAGATCGTGGTTATCGGGGGAGGGACGGGGTTACCCGTTATCCTCAGTAATTTACGCGATCAAGACGTCGACATCACTGCGGTGGTGACGGTCGCCGATGATGGTGGTTCTTCTGGTATCATTCGACACTACGTGAACGTGGTGCCGCCTGGAGATATTCGAAACGTCATGGTGGCGTTAGCGGAAGTCCCAGATATTTATAAGGATTTATTCCAGTACCGATTCGAAACGAGCGATGATTTCTTCGCTGGCCACGCCATTGGAAACTTGATCATTGCCGCCTTGTCGGAAATGAAGGGCGGTATTTTTGATGCGGTCCAGGAATTGTCACAACTGATGCGGGTCAACGGCCACATTTATCCGGCCGCCAATGAACCGCTGGAGTTGCACGCGCAGTTTGCGGATGGCAGTAAGCTCAGTGGGGAAGCCGAAATTACGGCGGCCCATAAGCTGATCAAACGGGTGTGGGTCGAAACCAGTGACCACCACCAGCAGCCACAGGCCGTCCAACCCGTAATCGATGCCATCATGAATGCGGACCAGATTGTCTTGGGACCCGGGAGTCTGTTTACCAGCATCCTGCCGAATCTGATGATCGACAGCGTGGGTCAGGCCGTACGGGATAGTTCTGCCGAGGTCGTCTACATCTGCAATATCATGACGCAGAAGGGCGAAACGGAGAACTTTACCGACGCCGATCACGTTCGCGTGTTAAATGAACATTTGCAAGCTAACTTTATTGATACCGTCTTGGTCAACACCCGCAAGGTGCCCGACCGGTACATCGACTATCAACGGTGGGATGAAATGTCCCAGCCGGTTCGTCACGATTTCCAGGGACTCCGCGATCAGGGGTGCCGGGTCATCTCCACGGACTTTTTAATGCTACGGGATAACGGGGCCTTTCATAATGGGCAAGAGGTCGTGCGCGAACTCTTGAACCTGATCGGCCAACCGCGAGCCCCCAAAGAACGGAGGTCTTAACGATGTCTTATGCCAGTGAAGTCAAAAAAGAATTAACCACGCTCGATGTTCATCGGGAAAATGCGAAGGCCGAGCTGGTCGCGTTGATTCGGATGAACGGCGCGTTAGGTTTGGCGAATCACCGCTTCGTGTTGAACGTCCAAACCGAAAACCCCGCCATTGCGCGGCGGATGTATCAGTTGCTCAAACAATTCTACGATTTGGAAAGTGAATTGTTAGTGCGGCGTAAAATGAAACTAAAGAAAAATAACCTCTACATCGTGCGGGTCAAGACGGGAGCGACCGAAGTTCTGTCTGATCTCGGAATTTTTGATGGGATGCAACTCTTGGAGTCGGTGCCGGATGACATTTTAAACGATGACATGCGGGTGCGGTCATACTTACGCGGGGCATTTTTGGCCGGCGGATCGGTCAACAATCCCGAAACGAGTCGTTACCATTTGGAGATTTACTCTTTGTATGAAGAGCATAACCGAATGATTGCGGATATGATGAACCGTTACGACTTGAACGCGCGGACTATCGAACGGCGGAGTGGGTATATTACCTACCTGAAGGGTGCCGAAAAGATTGCCGATTTCCTATCGCTGATTGGTGCCACAACGGCCATGTTGCGGTTTGAAGACGTACGAATCATGCGCGACATGCGAAATTCTGTCAATCGGTTGGTCAATTGCGAAAATGCTAACTTGGACAAGGTGGCCAACGCCTCGACTCGGCAGATCGACAACATTCAGTTTATCGATTCGACCGTGGGCTTAGGTCAATTGCCAACGAAGCTGCGTGAGGTCGCGGAAACGCGGTTGTCACATCAAGAAGTTAGCCTAAAGGAATTGGGTGACTTAGTTCCTGGTGGACCGATTTCGAAGTCGGGAATCAATCACCGGTTGCGGAAAATCAACGACTACGCTAAGAAGCTGCGTGAAGAAGCGACGGCGTAACGATATAACTTAAAGTTAACGCGTGAAAGGTCTGGGATTTTCCCAGGCCTTTTGTGTCTCCTAATTCTATATTGTCTTAATGCGCACTAACAGATGCCCTTTTTGCTTAGACAGATAGAAAATTTGACGGTGTCAGGTGTTATCTGTTAAGGTGGTTGGTAAATTGACTGATTGTGATGGGAGATCCCCATCGTTGGACTCATTTCTAAGCTAGGAGGCTGTTTTTACATGCAAATTCGGCAAGCACAACCGCAAGATGGTGCGCAAATTGCCCCACTGATTGCCATGATCTATCGTGATATGGAGATGCCCGTATTGAAAAATGTGACGGAATCGGCATTAATTTCGATGCTGACGACGCTGTATTCGATGCCAGATAATCTGAGTGGGATAGCGCAGACGCTGGTTGCCGGTGAAAAGGACCGCGTGTTGGGCGTGGCCTTTGGGCATCCGGCCGAAAATGAAGTGGCAGTGAACCAAATCCTGAAAGAGGTCTCAGCCAGCCAGACTGGCTTCACGGCGCCGTTGGAACTTGGTGGGGAGAGTCGGCCGGGTGAGTGGTATTTGAGCATGTTGGCAGTTGCGCCACAAGCGCAGGGTCGGGGAATCGGGAGCCATCTGCTGAACGCCTTACCCCAATTTGTAGAAAAACTCGGTAAGACTAAAATCAGTTTAAACGTCGATGATGGCAACCCCGGCGCAGCCAAACTCTATCACCGGCAGGGTTTTAAACCAGACGGTCGGTTGATGATTGGTGTCCATCCTTATCAGCATATGGGATTGGAAATTTAAGAGTAGATATAAAAAAGCGAGGTCCCGATTGTTGGGGGCCTCGCTTTAGCTATACTGGTCAGAATTATCAACATTAAACTAGTCACTGTACGTATACCAGATGTTCTATTTGTAGCGGGAGTGTCGCGCACCCTCGGGGGATGTCAATGGTGGGTTGTCGTCAATAATACAACAACGAACTGTCCTTTTGGTTATCCGGCTTAAATGAATCTATTCTGCTGTGAATTTTGATGACTACGAACATTCTGAATTTTAAAATTGTCAGATAACGTTTTCTATAGGGGACAACTCGTGTAATCGCAGAACATTCGTGTAAGCCGAGAGGTCCGGCAGATATGGACTCAGGCGCGTCCGCACCGTTCCAGCCCATATATGCCGGCCGGTAAGGCGAGGGGAAAATCAATGTTGCCCAAATAAAAAAACATCGACCAAATGGCCGATGTTTTTTTAAGAAGGTGATTACTTCTTTTGTTCACTGCTGTTCGTCATGATGTGGTCGATTAAACCATAGTCGACGGCTTCTTGTGCACTCAAGTAGTTGTCCCGTTCAGTATCTTGATTCAGACGTTCAACGGGTTGACCGGAATTGTCAGCCAAAATTTGGTTGATCAATTGACGGGTCTTCAAGATCTCACGAGCGGCAATTTCAATTTCCGTTTGTTGACCTTGAGCACCACCAGAAGGTTGGTGAATCATCACTTGGGCATGAGGCAAAGCAAAACGCTTGCCCTTAGTCCCGGATGAAGCCAAGACACTGGCCATGGAAGCTGCCATCCCCAACGTAATGGTTTGCACGTCGGATTGGATGAAGTTCATGGTATCGTAGATGGCTAAGCCGGAAGATACGACTCCACCTGGTGAGTTGATGTAAAGCGAAATGTCCTTAGTGGAGTCTTGGGCGTCCAAGAAGAGCAATTGCGCAATGATGGCATTTGCCATGTCATCTTCGATTGGGCCAGACAACATGATGATCCGGTCCTTTAATAGTCGTGAATAGATATCATAAGCCCGTTCGCCACGGGATGATTGTTCAATAACTGTTGGTACTAAATTCATGACAAGATAGCCTCCCTTATTAACAATTGTATGGCTAGCGATTAGCTAACATGATGTTAGTGTACCGCTAAGGTCAAAACAGGTCAAACAATTAGCCTCTGTTAATTCCCACAACCATTTGACTAGAACTATCATACCAGAGTTTGACCAAACGTCACGTATTCTGTCACATTTTTTAAGAGTGGTATCAGTAAGCAGAGATGGTGGTGGCCGTTGGGACAGTAGCCACGGTCTCAATTAAAGTGAGTTGGGAAGCGAGGGGCCGTTTGCTAAAAATGCGGCTTCGTTTGACCACTGACCGATCTTAAATTGACCACTTACGGGACTAACGTGACCGGTTACGGTGAACTTATTTTATTTCACCCTGCAATATGGTTTACTAGGATTAACGAAAGGGGGTGAGCGCTTGAAGATTCGCGTGGAAGTTGATGATCAGCTAAAGGAACCAGAAGTCACGATCCGAACGCCAAACGATGTCGATGTTGATCAAATTGTAAAGGCCATCGAAGCGGCGGAAGCAACGGCCGCACGAATGACGTTTAGTCAACGCGGGGAGAACTACCAGGTTGCCTTGCGCGATGTCTTATTCTTTGAGGCGGCGGACCACCAAGTGATGGTGCATACCGCGACTGATGTATTCTTGACCCGTCAGCGGCTGTACGAGCTGGAGGCCGTTTTACCGGTCAACTTTCTGCGCGTCTCCAAGTCGGCCATCCTCAATTGTGACCAGGTCTTTTCATTAACGAAGTCGGTCACGGGCAATCTCGTTAAATTTCAAAACTCACACAAACAGCTCTACGTGTCGCGGCGCTTTTATAAGGGCCTAAAGGAAACACTGGAGCGAAAGGGGTAAATACACATGCATAGAAATTGGTTTTGGGGGATCTTCTTCGTCTTAGGCGCGGGCATCCTCATCACAAGTCGGCTCGGTGTTCTGAGCTATCACATTGGCTTCTGGGCGTTACTCGTCGCCATGTTTTTAGTGGCGGCCTTCGTGGAAAGTCTGGTTCAGGTCAGCGTGACTGGAATGATCTTCTCACTGGCATTTCTGGCGATTATTTTCGCGAAACCACTGGGAATCGTGGCATTAGCACCATGGACGATCCTCGGGGCGGCACTACTACTGTCGATTGGCCTATCGATGATCATCAAGCCGCGGTGGCGCTGGCGGCGCAACATGGCGTTTATTAACGGTCACCATCACGGGCACGGGTGGGATAAAAATTTTCGCCATGGCTACGACGACATTAAGAACGTCAATGAATCCGAAACCATCGTTGACGTTAATATGAGTAGTAGCATTCGTTATTTGCAATCGAATGATTTCAAACAGGCGGTCATTAAGGTATCCATGGGGAACGCCAAGGTTTACTTTGACAACGTCATTTTAAATGAAGCGGGGGCGACCATTGTGGTTGACGGGTCCTTCGGCGGAGTCGAGTTATACTTGCCGCGGACTTGGAACGTCAAACAGGATGTGAATACGAGCTTTGGCGTCGTTGAGGAAAAGGGGACTCAGGAACTCAACGAAAATGGTCCAGTGGTGACTATTCAGGGTGATATTTCCTTTGGTAATTTGAGCGTGATTTATATTTAGTTGGTCTTAAGGCACGAGTAATCGTGCTCTTTTTTTGCGAAAAAAAACCACGTTCAATAAATGAACGTGGCTGACCGGTTGTTAGTGATGCGCCCGGAGGGAATCGAACCCCCATTTCAAGAACCGGAATCTTACGTGCGATCCATTACACTACGGGCGCATAAAACGTTAAGAAACAACACCAATTATGATAACTGATTTTGGATAAAAATACAAGGGACTTTCTATTTTTCAGGGGGAAAACCATGCTATAATAACGGCATTAACTTTAGTGGAGGTTCGGGTAAATGACGCGACACAAGACTTTTCGCCTGGTTGTGGATTCACTGTTAATGGCGATTGTTCTATTACAAAATATCTTACCGTTTCTGGGGTATATCCCATTAGGACCCTTTAGTATGACCCTAATTGGCTTAACGGTCATCGTTGCCGGAACCGCCCTGGGACCTAAGGATGGCATGCTGATCGGTGGTTTCTGGGGACTGATCACCTTCGTTCGAGCGTTCACCTGGCCATCAAGTCCGGTGGCACCGTTGATTTTTACCAATCCTTTAATTTCCATCTTGCCGCGGTTCCTAATGGGACTGGCGGCCGGGGGACTTTATCTGTGGGGCCGTAAACGCCAGTGGTCCATGCATCGGTCAATGGCTGTGGCAGCGGGATGTGCTGCCTTAGTGAACACGTTCTTAGTCCTGGGACTGGTGTTTCTCTTCTATCAAAACCCGACCGTGGCAGCCGCTTTTGGTGCAAAGGGGAATCAAACGTTGGGCTACGTCCTGATGATCTCGTTGGTTACGAATGGGGTTCCCGAATTTATTTTAGATATGTTAGTGGCGCCGTTGATCGCCCAGCCGTTGCGTCGGCGTTGGAATCAATTGAACCAGCATTAACTTGAAGACGAGTCTAGCTTTCCCATTGTTTATGGAAGCCAGGCTCGTCTTTTTAATGGCCTCGGTGATAGTTTAGAAAACACAGAGTTACTTCAACTTTTAAAGGGCAACAAAAAAGCCACATTCATCACTGAACGTGGCTGACCGGTTGTTAGTGATGCGCCCGGAGGGAATCGAACCCCCATTTCAAGAACCGGAATCTTACGTGCGATCCATTACACTACGGGCGCATAAAGCGCTGTACTTCAAGAGCACTTAACTACTATACCCGAAGCTGAATATAAATTCAAGTAGTGGTTGCGGCTTTTTTGAAAACAATTTATGTAAGGGCTTTCATCAATTAACGGTATGAATGACTTGCTAAAGTAGGGGGAGGGGCTTATACTTACACAGTAAAGGTTAGCTCTGGTTGGCCTTCAATTTTTTGACCAGGGTGGGCGCTAATTAGCCACCGCTGGTCGGTTATTGTCCCACTAGGAGGTAGTCGGATGCGTGAGGATTGGCAATGGGTGGAAGCAATCATGCCCCAAATGGTTACGAAATTAACCAGCCGGTTTCGAATGCTACAAGGTATCGCGAGCCTCCAACCGGTTGGCCGGCGCACCTTGGCAACTAGCCTCGACTGTTCCGAACGAACCGTGCGCACCACAACAGACGCCTTGGCTGACTTGGGATTCATTCAAATGTCGGTTAAGGGGATGCAGGTGACGGTGGCCGGACAACGGGTTCTTCAGGGATTGATTCCCATTATGGATGAACTCGCTGGTCGACAACAGCGAGAATTGGAGCTGGCCCAACGCCTGAACATTGCACACTGTACCATCGTTCCAGGCGATAGTACGGCGGCAAATGGCAATCTGGCTGGTTTAGCACAAGCTGTTAGTCAGGTGCTGGCCGATGAATTGCCAGCCGGGAAGAGCATCGTCGCGGTCATGGGTGGTCACACCTTAGCCAACGTGGCCGAGGCGCTAACACCGACATTGGCCATGAATCGTGAGTTACTGTTCGTTCCCGCTCGTGGGGGCGTTGGTGAGTCACCAGCAATTCAAGCCAACGCGGTCAGTGCCCGGATGGCGCAGCGGACCAATAGCGATTTTCGCTCGCTGTATGTGCCCGAACAGTTAACGACCGCAACTTATAAGCCGCTCTTTGCGGAACCGGCCATTCATGAGGTCTTGCAACTGATTGCGCAGAGCAACGTGGTCATTCACGGCATTGGTCAGGCACTCGTCATGGCCAAACGGCGGCAGATGACGCCGCACGTGATTGCTGACCTAACCGCGGCCCATGCCGTGGGTGAGGCCTTTGGCTATTTCTTTGATGCCGAAGGTCACGTGGTTAGTAAATTTCCCCGCATTGGTTTAGACATTGCGGATCTAGCCGCTAAACAATTAGTTATTGCCGTTGCCGGTGGTGCCGAAAAGGGCGCTGCAATTGCGGCGTACATGCGTTTAGCGCCAGCACAGACTTGGTTAATAACCGATGAAGGTGCTGCTGACTTTGTTTTAAAAAAGTGATACACTTAACATGTACTGCTTTTTAAAAAAATTATCTTTGTTTGCTTCCTGAAGGAGGAAATCACAGTATGACTGTAAAGATTGGTATTAATGGTTTCGGACGTATCGGCCGTTTGGCTTTCAAGCGGATTCACGAACTCCACTCAAGTGACATCGAAGTAGTTGCCATCAACGATTTGACGACACCTTCAATGTTGGCTTACTTGTTGAAGTATGACTCAACTCATGGCCGTTTCCCTGGCGAAGTTTCCGCTACGGACACTGGCATCGTGGTTGACGGTAAGGAATACCCTGTTTATGCTGAACCAAAGGCACAAAACATTCCTTGGGTTAAGAATGACGGTGTTGACTTCGTTCTCGAATGTACCGGTTTCTACACTTCCGAAGAAAAGGCTCACGCCCACATCGAAGCTGGTGTTAAGCGGGTATTAGTATCTGCTCCAGCCGGTGCTGTTACGACCGTTGTACCTGGTGTTAACTTGGACGTCTTGAGCAAGGACGATATCATCGTTTCTGCTGGTTCTTGCACGACCAACTGTTTAGCACCAATGGCTTACTTCTTGAATGAAGAATTCGGGATCAAGGCTGGTACTATGACGACTATTCATGCCTTCACTGCTACCCAACAAATCTTGGATGGCCCTCGTGGCAAGAAGATGCGTAACAACCGTACTGCAAGCATTAACACTATTCCTCACTCAACTGGTGCTGCTAAGGCTATCGGCTTAGTTATCCCAGAATTGAAGGGTAAGTTACAAGGCCATGCACAACGTGTTGGTGTTGTTGACGGCTCATTGACTGAATTAGTTACTGTTCTGGACAAGAACGTTACTGCTGACGAAATCAACGAAGCTATCAAGAAGCACACGGTTAACAACGATGCCTTTGGTTACAACGCTGATGAAATCGTTTCTACTGATATCATCGATGACGACCATGGTTCTGTCTTTGACCCAACCCAAACGGAAGTTACTACCGCTGGTGACACGCAATTAGTTAAGACTGTTGCTTGGTACGACAACGAATGGGGCTTCACTTGCAACATGGTCCGGACTTTATTGCACTTCGCAACTCTCTAATCCGACCGTTGTAAATTAGCTTAAAATAGACTCACAGACGCGGCGGGGGGTGGAATTTCCTCGCTGCGTTTTTTGTAAGTCGTTAAAAAATTGTACAAGTCCTTTGAAATTAGAAGGTAAGTGCTGTATATTGTGAAAGTAATCTTTTAAAAGATATTACTCAAGGAGGGTTTTCTAAATTGGCTAAATTAACAGTTTCTGATTTAGACTTAAAGGGCAAAAAAGTCCTGATGCGGGTCGACTTTAACGTCCCGATCAAAGACGGCGTCATTGGTAACGATAACCGTATCGTTGCCGCATTACCAACGATTAAGTACGTTATCGAACATGGTGGCAAGGCCATCCTCTTATCCCACTTAGGTCGGATCAAGAAGGAAGAAGACAAGCCAGCATTGTCCATGCGTCCAGTCGCAGAACGTCTGTCCAACCTGTTAAACAAGCCAGTTACCTTTGTTCCAACCACTGAAGGTAAGCAGCTTGAAGATGCCATTGATGGCTTGAACGACGGCGACGTCTTAGTTATGGAAAACACCCGTTACGAAGATGTTAAAGACGGCGAAAACGTTAAACGTGAATCCGGCAACGACCCTGAATTGGGTAAGTACTGGGCTTCATTGGGTGACGTCTTCGTTAACGATGCCTTTGGGACGGCTCACCGTTCACACGCTTCCAACGTGGGTATCGCTTCGAACATGGCCCAAACGGCCGCTGGTTTCTTAATGGAAAAGGAAATCACATTTATCGGTGGTGCCGTCGACAACCCTGAACACCCATTCGTTGCTATCTTGGGTGGTGCCAAGGTTTCCGACAAGATCGGTGTGATCGACAACTTGTTGGCTAAGGCTGACAAGATTCTTATCGGTGGTGGGATGACTTACACGTTCTACGCTGCTAAGGGTATGAAGATTGGGAACTCATTGGTTGAAACTGACAAGATCGACTTAGCCAAGGAAATCTTGGACAAGGCCGGCGACAAGTTGGTTCTCCCAACTGATTCCGTTGTTGCTGAAAAGTTCGACAACGATGCTGCCCACAAGACCGTTGATGGTGACATTCCTGACGGTTACATGGCACTTGATATCGGACCTAAGTCCGTTGCTGAATTCGAAGATGTTTTGAAGGATGCTAAGACTGTTGTTTGGAACGGCCCAATGGGTGTCTTCGAAATGAGTAATTATGCAGAAGGTACTTTGGAAATCGGGAAGTTCTTGGGAACTTTGACGAACGCCAAGACGATTGTCGGTGGTGGTGACTCAACTGCCGCTGTTCAACAACTCGGTGTTGCTGACAAGCTTTCCCACATCTCCACTGGTGGTGGTGCTTCCCTTGAATACCTTGAAGGTAAGACCTTACCAGGAATCGCTGCAATTTCTGAAAAATAAATAAATATAAAGAGCTGTGGTGGTGACCATCACGGCTCTTTGTTATGATGATTGCTCGGCGGCGAAGGGTCTTCGCTGGCTAATCTGCCTTGAATTGGGTAAGATGATGAGCGTAGTCAATTTATTTTTAGGAAAGGGTGGATAAGGTTGCGGATACCACTCATTGCAGGAAACTGGAAAATGAATAAATCGGTGGCTGAGGCGAAGCAGTTTATCACTGCTGTGCAGGGAAAATTGCCCGCCGCAGACCAGGTCGAAACGGCCGTTGCAGCACCAGCGTTGTTTTTACAGACGATGTTAGAGGCGAATACTGATAACGTTCTGCGGGTCGCTGCAGAGGCTTGCTACTACGAAGATGAGGGTGCCTACACGGGGGAAACTAGCCCCAAGGCATTACACGAGATGGGAATCCCGTACACCATCGTTGGCCACTCTGAACGGCGCCGGTACTTTAACGAGACGGACGATGTCATCAACCGCAAGGTCCAAGCCGTCTTCCGTAACGGCATGACGCCAATTGTTTGTTGCGATGAAACTATGGGACGGCGTGAATCCGGCGAGAAAATCCACTGGGTCGTCAACCAAGTTTCAGCGGCGTTAAAGGGTGTCAGTGCCGAAGACGCAGCGAAGATCGTAGTTGCCTACGAACCGAGCTGGGCAATTGGCAGTGGCACGACTGCGTCCACCGATCAAGCCGAGGAAGGCTGCTACCTCATTCGTCAAACATTAGCTGATATTTACTCTGATGATTTGGCAAATGGTGTTCGCGTTTTATATGGTGGGAGTGTCAAACCAGACAATATTGCGGGTATTATGGGCCGCGATAATGTCGATGGTGTCCTCGCAGGTGGCTCTAGTTTGGATGAAAGCTCTTTCATTAAGCTAGCAAACTACCAAAATTTGTAAAACGGTCAAAATGTGATTGAAAGTTCAAAGTTAAACTTATAGAATGAAACATGGGATTGTTATCTTGTTCCCGTGAAGCCAAACTTTCTTAAGGAGAGAATACAAAAAATGTCTATTATTTCTGATATTTACGCACGCGAAGTCTTAGATTCACGTGGTAACCCAACTGTTGAAGTTGAACTCTACACTGAAGCCGGTGCTATGGGCCGTGGGATCGTTCCTTCTGGTGCATCTACTGGTGAACACGAAGCCGTTGAACTTCGTGATGGCGACAAGAGTCGTTTCATGGGTAAGGGTGTTACGAAGGCCGTTGATAACGTTAACAACATCATCGCCAAAGAAATCGTGGGCTACGATGTTACTGACCAACGTGCCATTGACCAAGCTATGATCGATCTTGACGGTACGCCAAACAAGGGTAAGTTAGGTGCTAACGCTATCCTTGGTGTCTCCTTAGCCGCTGCACGGGCTGCTGCTGACGAATTGGGCCAACCTTTGTACAACTACTTAGGCGGGTTCAATGGTCACGTATTGCCTACGCCAATGATGAACGTTATCAACGGTGGGAAGCACGCCAACAACAAGGTTGACTTCCAAGAATTCATGATCATGCCTGTTGGTGCCAAGACTGTCAAGGAAGCTATCCGGATGGGTTCCGAAACGTTCCACAACTTGAAGAACTTGTTGAACGAAAAGGGTTACTCTACTGCCGTTGGTGACGAAGGTGGTTTTGCTCCTGACTTGAAGAACAACGAAGAACCATTCGAAATCTTAGTTGAAGCTATCAAGAACGCCGGTTACGTACCTGGTAAGGACGTTGCGATTGCCTTTGACTGTGCTTCATCAGAATTCTACAACGCTGACACCAAGAAGTACGAACTTAAGGGTGATGGCAAGGAATACACTGCTGAAGAATTTGTTAGCTTGCTTGAAAGCATCGTTGACAAGTACCCAGTTGTTTCTATCGAAGATCCTTTGGATGAAAACGAATGGGAAGACTGGCAAATGGCTACTGAACGCCTTGGCAAGAAGGTCCAAATCGTTGGTGACGACTTATTCGTTACGAACACGGACTACTTGGCAAAGGGTATCAAGATGGGCGTTGCCAACTCTATCTTAATCAAGCTTAACCAAATCGGTACTTTGACTGAAACTGTTGAAGCCGTTGAAATGGCTAAGGAAGCTGGCTACACGGCTGTCATCTCTCACCGTTCTGGTGAAACTGAAGACACGACCATCGCTGACTTAGTTGTTGCTTTGAACGCTGGTCAAATCAAGACTGGTTCTATGAGCCGTGGCGAACGGATCGCTAAGTACAACCAATTAATGCGGATCGAAGACCAATTAGGTAAGACTTCCAACTACAAGGGGATTCACTCCTTCTACAACTTGAACGAAGACGCACGTCTGGCCATCATCAACAAGTAGGCCAAAGTGAATAAAAATGTGAGGTAAGTCCAGAAATGGGCTTGCCTCATTTTTTTTGAAAAATTTGCGAAATAAAAAAATATTCGGGCTATTTCTACGGAGTTAACTATAACGAAGGGGGAATAGCGTAATGAAAATTTGGCGACGAACATTTGGTATGATGAGTTTAGTGGTAACCGGGGTGACCTTAGTCGGTGGTAATGCTGTAGCTTCGGCAGATACGACAACGAGCTATCCGTGGGAGATCACCTACAATCTGTCTACAACGAATGATGATGGGAGTAAGACGACTACCTTTTTTGATAAGGTAATGCAAATGGTGACACCCGGAGAGAGGGTGCCAGATCATCCGGCGTTGAAGGTACCCGGTCTCCAAATGATGGTTATCAAGCATGCTTTGGAGCAAAATCAAGCAGTGCCAATCAATGTCCTGTACTTTGCGAAGTCTAAAGCCGCGGTTGTTGTGAATTATTTAGATGAAGCGGGGAAACAAGTTAGTCGGTACAAGACACATGCGGCGTTAATGATGGGCGGACTCGTGCCGCTGGTGGCGCCAGAAGGGTACCGTTTGACGACGGCTGAGACGGCTCGGCGCGTGTTTAAGCCAACAGATACTTGGCAAGTGCAGGTCCAACCGCTGACGATTACGGTGCCGCCAGTGAATCAGTTGGTGCCAGAACCGAAGCCACAGCCACAACCAGAGCCAGTGCCAGAACCGAAGCCACAACCAGAGCCAGTACCGACACCGAAGCCAGAACCAAAGCCAGAACCAAAGCCAGAACCAAAGCCAGAACCAAAGCCAGAACCAAAGCCAGAACCAAAGCCAGAACCAAAGCC
>NZ_BOLP01000009.1 GCF_016861695.1 Levilactobacillus andaensis
AAACCGAAACCGAAACCGAAACCGAAACCGAAACCGAAACCGAAACCGAAACCGAAACCGAAACCGAAACCGAAACCGAAACCAGAACCGAAACCAGAACCAACACCAACACCAACACCAACACCACATCCATTACCGAAACCAGATACAAAACCAAACTTGAATGGAACACATAATTTGGAGAACAGACCAAATAAAGCGCCAGCTCCTCATGCAGAAAGTAACCAGACTGCAACGGTGCCGGTTATAGCTCCAGCACAAAATAAGCCAACAGCGCTCCAATTGTCACAACCAGATACAGATGATGAAGATAACTCAGCACTGACTAGCGAAGCATCACTAAAACAGAAAGGAAAGCGTCACGGGAAGCAGAGACGACATCTAGCTGATACTAAGCCAACGAAGAATTCCCAAGCACAGTCCAACACTGATAAGACGTTACCGCAGACTAATGAATATCACTCGTCAGCACAAGTTGTGGGTTTAGGCTTACTACTTAGTTTGGTTACTGGCTGGCTCTATCGACGATTTATCCGTTAAACGTTTCCCCAACTGTGATAGACTGGTAAATAGACAATTTATTTACTAGTAGGGGGACTTACGGATGAAACAGAAACAACCAACACAACACGACCTAACCCGACTAAACGCCATTGCTTTTGGCAGTTTAGTCGGGTTATTAGCTGGAGCAGTCGTGAGTGTGTTTCGCTTGGCCATTGAGCGCCTCCTAATCTTGGTTCAGGGGTGTTACGGGTGGCTCGGCCAACACCCACTGTGGCTCATTCCTTGGGCAATTTTGATGCTGGTTCTGGCGGTTATCATTGGCCGATTTACCAAGCAGACACCAATGATCAAAGGGTCTGGGATTCCCCAGATCGAAGGGCAACTAGCCGGTGAGCTGGACTATGCCTGGTGGCCAGCCCTGTGGAAAAAGTTTGTCAGTGGGATTCTAGGCATTGGTTCTGGGCTTTTTCTAGGACGTGAAGGGCCTTCCATTCAACTCGGAGGGACCGTCGCCCAAGGGGTTGCAGAACGGCTGAATTTCACGGGCTCTCGTCGACGATTGATGATTGCCGGCGGGGCCGCCGCTGGATTGTCGGCGGCCTTCAATGCGCCGATTGCTTCGACACTGTTTATTTTGGAAGAAGTCTACCACAGTTTCTCCACGTTAGTATGGTTGACGGCGCTAACCAGTGCGGTCGTCGCTAATTTCGTGTCGAATGAAGTTTTCGGTCTTACGCCAGTCTTACACATCAATTTCCAACAAGCCTTGCCGTTGAAATATTACGGTTTGCTGCTTATTCTGGGAATTGGCTTGGGGCTATTGGGCTTTGGCTATCAGTGGGCAACGTTACATAGCGGCGATTGGTATGCTAAACTAAAGGTGTTGCCGCAATGGTTAAATGGCGTTGTGCCATTTCTACTGGTCATTCCAATCGGCCTATTATGGCCAGAAACATTGGGTGGCGGGAATCAGATGATCGTTGGGTTCGCTCAACACACACCATTGCTGATTCCGCTGATTGGTTACTTTATTCTCCGCTTCTGTTTTTCGACAGTTAGCTATGGGTCAGGGTTACCTGGTGGGATCTTCCTACCGATTCTGACGCTGGGAGCTTTGCTGGGTGCAATTGGTGCTCGGAGCTTCGTTGAACTAGGGTGGCTGCCAAAGATGTTTGTGGCCAACTTCATGATCTACGCGATGGCGGGCTATTTTGCCGGGATTTCCAAGGCGCCATTTACAGCGATTCTATTAATCACGGAAATGGTCGGGACGTTGCAGCACTTGATGCCACTGGCAGTTGTGTCGATCGTGGCGTACATCACCGTTGATATTCTGGGTGGCGCGCCGATTTATGAAGCTATGTTGGAGCGGATGGTCAAACCAGCCGTTTCCAGTTCACAGGGACCAACGGATCGACTGGAATATCCGGTTGAGGAAAGTTCTGAAATTGCCGGTGAACAGGTTCGGGATTTATCCTGGCCAGTGGGCTCACTGCTCGTCAGTGTCCGCCGGGGTGAACGTGAGGTTATTCCCCACGGGGACACCATTCTCAGAACGGGTGATACGTTAATAATTTTCACGTATCAGCAGAATCGCGCTTACGTGCGTCAGCAGTTAGACCGGATTCGGCGAAACGATGTGCATCAGAATATCCCGAATTAAGCAAGCTCGGGACTGGTAAAAACGGGCTGACTATGATAAATTAGGAAGAGTATAGTTAGACCTATTAGACCTATTTGAATAGGTAGGAGGCAAATTTGTGTATAATTTTTTAATGACGTGTATTTTAATTGTCGCCGTGCTCATCATTATCGCGGTAATGATGCAGCCCGCTAAGACCAACGACGCGTTGTCCGCTTTATCTGGTGGTGCGGACGACCTGTTTGCGAAGGCAAAGCCCCGCGGTTTTGAAGCATTCATGCAAAAGGTCACGGTTGTCTTGGGTGCACTTTTCTTTGGACTGGCAATGGCTTTAGTATATCTATCTTCACACTAGAGAAGTGGCCTCCTGTTCGTTTGTTACAGGGGGCTTTTTTACAGACTATCTAAAAATTGCGGAAAGTGGTGGTTTGATATGATTCGAAAACCAACCCCGCTCTTTTTCGAGCAGGGGCCCCGAGCAGTTATTCTGCTCCATGCCTATTCGGGTAGTTCTAACGATATGCGCTTATTGGCGCGACGGTTAGAGAGCGAGCATTACACCGTGCTGGCACCGATTTTTACTGGCCACGCAACGGGAGACCCTGCAGATATTCTGAAAGAAGGATCACCACAACGCTGGTGGCAAGATACGCAAGATGCCATCGCGTTCTTACAGCAACGTGGCTATCAACAGATTGCCATCTTTGGCCTGTCTTTGGGTGGCTTATTTGCCACTCGGGCCTTGCAAACGGATGCTGATCTGTTAGGTGGGGGGACGATTGCGTCTCCGGTGATCTTTAAGGGACAGACTAATGTTCCCAGTGCCTTCATTGAGATGGCACGCGCAACTTATCAGGCCCAACACCTGGCTGGTGAAGAGCTCGCGCAACGCTTGGTTTGGTTGCAGGCACATCTTGATGCCCAGTTAACCGCTATTCAAGCCTTTGCGGATACCACAGCGACTCACTTAGACAGAATCAAGCAGCCCGTCTTTATCGCACAAGGGGATGCCGATCAAATGATCGACCCGCGGTCCGGTAAGTGGTTGGCGGATGCTTATCCAACTAATCAAATTGATTTCCATGAGTATGCGGGAGCGGGCCACGTTCTAACCGTGAATGCGGCTCACCATGCTCTGGAAACAGATATTTTAACTTTTTTACACACAATCTTTTAAAAATAACGAGGAATCGATAGTGCAAGATAATACATTAAGAACCGATTTAACAGCGTTCTTCCGAGCACACTCGGACCAGAACTACACAGTAGAAGATATTTCAGATGCGCTGCATTACCACGGCTCAGCTGCTTTTAAACTGATCGTACAAGAGCTAGCACAACTGGAACGGGATGGTCTGGTACAAGTTACCGACCACGGTCATTTTCAATTGGATCCTAGCCAACGGACGTTGACCGGGATTTTCCATGGTAACGACAAGGGCTTCGGCTTCGTTGCTTACGATGAAAACAAGATTGAACCAGACGCTTATATTGCGCCTGATAATACATTGCGGGCTTTAAACGGCGATACGGTTAAGATCGAAATCGTTCGTGCCGGTGACCCTCGCAGTGGTAAGGGTCCCGAAGGTAAAGTCACGGAAATCGTGGAACACCATTACGAACAAGTCGTTGGTGAATTCTTCCAGACCGATGATGACGCGGGCTACTTAGGCCAAGTTCGTTTGACCGACAAGAAGATCATGAAGTACAAGTTCTACGTGACTAACGTTGGCTTGAACCCGACACCGGGTGAAGTGGTGACCGCAGAAATTACGGAATACCCAAGTCCTGAACATCCAGATGCGATGGTTGGGATTGCTAAACAAGTCATTGGTAGCGTGGACGATCCTGGTATCGACATCTTACAGATTGTCTACCAACACAACATTCCGTCAGAATTCCCTGAAGAAGTCATGCAGGCTGCTGACGAAATTCCAGATCACGTCTTGCCAGAAGAAATGGCCGGCCGTGAAGACATCACTAAGCAAGATTTGGTCACCATTGATGGCGAGTCTTCAAAAGACTTGGATGATGCCGTTACCGTTTGGAAATTGCCTAATGGGAACTACCATTTAGGGGTCCACATTGCGGACGTGTCACATTACGTTCAAGAAGATTCTATTTTGGACAAGGAAGCTTACAAGCGGGGGACCAGTGTCTACCTGACAGACCGGGTTATTCCAATGTTGCCA
This sequence comes from Levilactobacillus andaensis, assembly GCF_016861695.1. Taxonomy (GTDB): domain Bacteria; phylum Bacillota; class Bacilli; order Lactobacillales; family Lactobacillaceae; genus Levilactobacillus; species Levilactobacillus andaensis. Next base: position 4,339 of record NZ_BOLP01000009.1, read on the forward strand.
CGGCGTTTATCCAACGGAATCTGTTCGTTAAATGAAGGCGAACTCCGGTTGTGCATGAGCTGTGACATGGAAATCAATCCAGAAGGTCACGTTGTGAAGCACCGGATTCACCCATCCGTTATGCGTTCTAAGGCGCGGATGACCTACACGGCCGTTAACCAAATCCTGGAATCCCATGACCAATTGACGATGGACCGTTACAAGGACCTCGTCCCAATGTTTGAACAAATGGGCGAATTACACAAGATCTTACTGAAGCAACGGAAGCATCGTGGGGCCATTGACTTTGATGACCGCGAAGCTGAAATCATTGTGGATGACAAGGGTCACGCCATTGACGTTAAGCTGCGGACTCGTGGCTTGGCTGAACGGATGATCGAATCCTTCATGTTAGCTGCCAACGAAACGGTTGCGGAACATTACTTCCGTGCCAAAGTGCCGTTCCTTTACCGGGTCCACGAAACGCCAGATGGTGACCGTGTCCGGAGCTTCTTCGAATTCTTAACGGCCTTCGGGATCAACGTTAAGGGTGACCCGAACCACTTGCGTCCTAAGATGCTACAAGGTGTCTTAAAGCAAGTTGCTGGGAAGCCAGAAGAAGCCATGGTTTCTGTGATGATGTTACGGAGCTTGAAACAAGCCCGTTACGCCGATCAATCCTTAGGTCACTTTGGGTTGGGTGCGGAATTCTACACCCACTTTACGTCGCCAATCCGTCGTTACCCAGATACCATGGTTCACCGGATGATTCACTACTACGAAGACCATGGCATCAACGACGCCAGCAAGGAAAAGTTTGCTCCTATCTTGGAAGAGATCGGTGTGCACACGTCCGAAGCTGAACGACGGGCCATTGACGCAGAACGTGATACCAACGACATGAAGATGGCTGAATACATGGCTGACCACGTCGGCGAAGAATTTGATGCCGTCGTTAGTTCCGTCATGAAGTTTGGGATGTTCGTCGAATTACCAAACACCATCGAAGGCTTGATTCACATCAGCCGGATGCAAGATGACTACTACGAATACGTTGAAAAGTACCTGGCCTTAGTCGGTCGCAACACGCGGCGGACTTACCGGATCGGTCAACCAATTCGGGTTAAGGTCATTCACGTTGATAAGGAACAGAGCGAAATTGACTTTGAATTGTTAAATCCAGAGGCAGCGCCAACGAGTGACTTATTACCACACCGTGAGCACCGTTCTCGCGGTGGCAATTTCCACGGCCGGAGCAACAACAGCAATGGTCGCGGCAACGGCAACAATCAACACAGCGGCGGTAACCGTAATGGAAACCACCGTAACGGGAATCAACGACCATCGAACCAACAAGGCGGTAATGGCAGCAATCACCAACGGAATAACTCCAATGGTAATGGTGGTCAACACCGTAACAACTCACAAGGTGGTCGTCACTAAGCGAGGTGACAGAACTTGGCCAAGAAAAAGTCCAAGAAAACACCAGATAATGTTTTAGCTCAAAATCGAAAGGCTCGTCATGAGTATACGGTGACGGATACGATTGAGGCGGGACTCGTTTTGACGGGGACCGAGATCAAGTCGATGCGGGAACGGCGAATCAATTTGCAAGATGGTTTTGCGCAGATTCGGAACAACGAGGCTTGGTTAATGAACGTGCACATCAGTGAGTACGTTCAAGGGAACCGCTTCAATCACGACCCACTACGTAATCGGAAGCTCCTGTTACACAAGAAGGAGATTCGGCGCTTAGGCCTTGCTACGAAGGACAAAGGGGTCACCCTAGTCCCACTGAAGGTTTACCTGAAGCATGGCTTTGCCAAGGTACTGATTGGCGTTGCGCAAGGGAAACGTGAGTTTGACAAGCGAGAAACCATTAAACGGCGGGAACAAGACCGTCAGATTGCTCGGGTCATGAAACGTTACTGATAATGAGTAAGCGGAACCGGCTGTTTTTCGGCACGGCTTCGGCAATATAGAGTTGAACACATGAAAGGCCTGGGGATTGTCCCAGGCCTTTCGTCTAGAATGGATTATTCGGGAGGTTAACAGGTTATGGGCACAACTCCAGTTAAGATTCACGTCGCCGATTTACACAAGGCCTTCGCTGGTAACGAAGTCTTGAAAGGCATCACGTTAGACGTTTATGCGCAAGAAGTCCTGTGCATGATTGGGCCCTCAGGTTCCGGCAAGAGTACCTTTCTACGCTGCCTGAACGGTTTGGAAGACATCACGAGTGGGACGGTAGAAGTTGACGGCCAGCGGATTGGTGATCCGCACGTCAATCTAAATCAGATTCGGGAAAATATTGGGATGGTCTTTCAGCACTTTAACTTATTTCCCCATCTATCGGTTTTGAAAAACATCACGTTGGGACCAACTCAATTAAAAGGAGTGAGTGCTACCGTGGCTAACGACCAGGCGAAGAAACTTCTCGCACAGGTTGGTTTGGAGGATAAGGCGACGGCCATGCCGAATTCACTATCCGGTGGGCAGCAACAGCGCGTGGCGATTGCGCGCGCCTTAGCGATGGACCCGGAAATCATGTTGTTCGACGAGCCCACTTCCGCGCTCGACCCCGAGATGGTGGGGGATGTGCTTCACGTCATGCAGCAGTTGGCAGAAAATGGCATGACCATGGTGGTCGTCACCCATGAGATGGGGTTTGCTAAAAATGTTGCCGATCAGGTCGTCTTCATGGACGATGGCATTATTCAGGAGTCTGGCACGCCGACCGATGTCTTTGAGCATCCGCAGAATGCCCGGACCCGCGAGTTTTTGGATAAGGTCCTGAACATTTAAGTGATTTGTTGACGTTTCGACCAAATATGTTCGGAGCGCAAAAAAGGGTCTGAAACTTTTGTCTCAGACCCTCTTTTGGCGTGGTTCGTCGATATTAGAAAGATTAGATTCAGGCACAGGGTGAAAGTTAGTTGTCTGGTTAAACTTTTAATTCAAAAATATTGCAAGAGTTATTCATTTAATTTGTTAACGAAACGTGGTATTATTTGATAAAGAGTTGATACATAAGACTCAACCCAGCCACAGAATAGAGAAAAACGACCCGAGACAATGTCCCGGGTCGTTTTGTATTAAATTCATTTATTTTTAGTGGTGAAGGGAACGGCGCCAGACGGCAGTGTGCCGGGATTAAGTGCCCGACTCCGTAGCGGATTAAAAGCGTGTTCCTGGTGCTTGGCCCACCGATCAAGAATGGCTGCCAAACAGATGATCAGTGCCTCGTGATCAGGCTGATCAATGGTGAGTTCCACCGTGGCCCCGCCAGATGCACGGACTTGGTCAATTGTGGCAATGGTGTCCTTCCCATGCGTAATGCGAAAGTGACCGCTGTTAAGATTGCCCAAGATGACCCAGTTGAGACCACGAACAAACAACACCTCGCGAATCACCCCGAAAGTCTTGTTGACGCGACCCACTGTTTGCCGATGGTATAGCAGACGAAACTTGGGCAATAGTCCCAACGTTTCTTGTTTGACTTCGGCTTCTAGTTCCCCCGCAATTGTGTAGACGGACAGCACGTCCGCGCGCATTCCCCATTTACCAACTAGAAGGTAGCACGACTGGTTATCCGCATCCCGGATAACCGTAGTTGCCCGCGCGGAAAGGGCAGCCTGATTCAGGTACAATTTACGCATGGGGCACCTCCTTAATTTGGTCAGTAAAACCAGTTGACCCCATTTTAACATGTTTTACGAGGAGACGTTCGATAATATCATTTCGGCTGGCGTTATGATAGAATAAAAGGCGAGGTGTTGGGAATGAAACCGTTTATTCATAATGACTGGTGGCCGGTACTTGAGCCCGAATTTGAGCAAAGCTACTACCAAGAGCTTCGTCAATTCTTAGTGGAAGAGTATCAGCACTACCGAATTGATCCGGACATGTACCATATTTTTACCGCGTTCGATTGGACGCCGTTTAGTCAGGTCAAAGTGGTGATTTTGGGCCAAGACCCGTACCACAATCCGGGACAAGCACATGGGTGCAGCTTTTCTGTTATGCCAGGAACGCCGATTCCACCGTCGTTGCAGAATATTTATAAGGAACTCGAGAGTGATCTCGGAATCAAGCCAGTTAACCATGGCTATTTGGAAAAGTGGGCGAAGCAGGGCGTGCTCCTGTTGAACTCTGTGTTGACCGTTCGTGACGGCAAGGCCTTTTCACATCAAGGTCACGGCTGGGAACGGTTAACGGATGCTGCCATTGCAAAATTATCCGAACGGCCCGAACCCGTTGTCTTCATTTTATGGGGCAGTGCGGCGCGGTCCAAGATCAAGTTGATCGATACGCAGACCAACATCGTTTTACAGTCGCCCCATCCGAGCCCACTGTCCGCTTATCGCGGCTTCTTTGGCTCCAAACCATTTTCAAAGACCAACATCGCACTCACATCATTAGGGGAAACCCCCATCGATTGGCAACTGCCAGAACACGTTACCGTTGATGATGGGCCAACCACCGCATCCAACCAGGCATAGAAGAGAATTGATTCGTGGGATATTTTATGGAGGTCATCATCTATGGAACTTTTCGATAGTCTTAAGCAAAAAATTACTGGTAAAAACAAAACCATCGTTTTCCCTGAAGGGGAGGACCCACGGGTTCTGGGCGCCGCAAGTCGGTTAGCCGCTGATGGTTTGATCAAGGTTATTGTTTTGGGTAAGCAAAGTGATGTTGAAACGACGGCAACGAACCACGCCATTGATTTGACACCAATCACACTGATCGACCCAGCCAACATTCCTGCTGACCAGCACAAAGAAATGCTGGATGCCTTAGTGGCCCGGCGTAAAGGGAAGAACACCCCTGAACAAGCCGAAAAAATGCTGGAAGATCCTAACTATATTGGGACGATGATGGTCTACATGGGCCAAGCTGACGGGATGGTTTCTGGTGCGGTTCACGCGACCGGGGACACGGTTCGTCCTGCCTTACAAATTATTAAGACAAAAGAAGGCGTTCGCCGAATCAGTGGGGCGTTCATCATGCAAAAGGGTGACGAACGTTACGTCTTCGCTGATTGCGCCATCAACATTGAACTCGATGCTGCTGGAATGGCCGAAGTTGCCATTGAAAGTGCCCAAACGGCGAAAGTCTTTGACATCGATCCTAAGGTCGCCCTGTTAAGCTTCTCCACTAAGGGCTCTGCCAAGGGCGACATGGTCACCAAGGTTCAAGAAGCCACGAAGATTGCCCATGAAACGGCCCCTGATTTGGCTGTGGATGGTGAATTACAATTCGATGCTGCCTTTGTTGCTAGTGTTGCTGCCCAAAAGGCACCGGATTCCAAGGTCGCTGGTCACGCCAACGTCTTTGTCTTCCCTGAACTCCAATCTGGGAACATTGGCTACAAGATTGCTCAACGCTTCGGTGGCTTTGAAGCCATCGGCCCAATCTTGCAAGGCCTGAACAAGCCAGTTTCTGACTTATCTCGTGGCTGCAACGAAGAGGACGTTTACAAGGTCGCTATCATTACGGCTGCTCAATCTGTTAAATAAAATGAGTTACTAAATTTAATCACATCAAATGAGTACCCGGATTGCTATTTATCAGCAGTCCGGGTATTATTTGTGAGGTTGAAATTAAGGCCCGTCGTGTTAGTATTTGAATTGGAGAGTTACCAATGACGGGAATACAGACTCGGTCGCAACGGATTAGTGAGCACTGTTGCGTAAATTATTTTGTTCGTTAAAGGGGTTAGTCGAATGTTTGAAGTCACAGTCACGACGCCAGAGGCCACCATGGCTTTGGGTCAGGAGTTAGCACCATGGTTACAGCCGCGCGATGTTATTTTACTGGACGGTGATCTTGGCGCTGGCAAAACAACTTTTACCAAAGGATTAGCAGCTGGATTAGGCATCAAGCGCAACGTGAAGAGTCCAACGTTCACCATCATCCGTGAATATCAGGGTGGCCGGATTCCGTTATACCACATGGACGTTTACCGGTTGGAAGAAGGCGGCGGGGATGAATTGGGCCTCGACGAATATTTCAACGGTGACGGGGTCAACGTCATCGAGTGGTCGACCTTCATCGCTGACGAATTGCCAGCGGACTACTTGCGGGTGGTCTTCAAACGCGACGATGACGCCGGCGAGAATCAACGAACGTTGCGGTTTGAGCCCGTGGGAGAACGGTTTAGTCAACTGGTTCAACACCTGGAGGACGCACAAGCATGAGTGAAGAAGTCAGCATTCGGCTACCAGGAGCGGCCGATGCCAAGAAATTATTGGCGCTACTAGCGCAATTACAACAAGAGAGTGATACGTTTAGTTTGGTCGATGCCGACGATCCAATCAGTGCTGCCCAAGAGGCCGACCAGCTCGACCAGATTCGGCAGAGTCCGCGGCATTTATTGTTGGTGGCCAGTCTGGATAGGCAACTGCTAGGGGTCTGCTCAATTTCGCCAACACCCCAAGGTAACGTGGGTGAACTCGGCATTGCCGTGGAAAAGAAGTACTGGCGCATGGGCATCGGTACCGCTTTGGTCGACGAAGCCCTGTACTGGGCAGAAACGGCGAGTGAGCTGGAAGCCGTGGGATTGATTGTTCAAACGCGTAACGTGGCGGCGATGAAACTCTACCAGAAGATGGGTTTCGAGCGGACTAGTACGCCGCCAGAAATGGTGACTGACGATGATGGTGAGCAGGTCACGGCCGTGGAGATGGTTTATCCGTTGGCGAAAAAATGATGGCGTCTGAACGGTGTGTCGGTAACTAGATAAATTGAAGTGGGGGTGTAACTGTACAATTGGTTACACTCCCTTTTGTATCGTTAGAATGAGTTGACTCTGCTAGAGAAAACAAGACACCTGGTATTAGGGAGCGTATTGAATGAGTCGGTCATATGATATAATTTGTGAGCAGAGTAGCGACCGGCACAGAACTCAATATATTATCCGTTTTGGCAATTGAAACGCGATATGTAGAAAAATTAGAGAATCTTTAAGGGGGAAAGATGAAATGGGGAAAAGGGTGCTGAGATATTTGGTGTTCTTGCTCTATGGGATAGTTGTAATGGCAATTCTACTTGCTTGGAATACTAAGAACGGTTGGAGGGTTCCTATAACCCCATATACAGTGTGGATATTCTTTAGCTGGTTAGTATGTTATCCATGGTTAAGGGGTAAATTAGGATACTTGTTTGTTAAGAATGATAGGGGAAAGGCATCAAATGGGATGACGGCATCTCCATGGCAATACTCAATCGGGAGCACTCGAAGTATTGGTGAAATTTTTAGTCTTGCTTACGTTTTGTGTGAGCATCTGTTGATAAGCCTTTTACTAATCCTGTTCGGCCCGCTTGTCACGTGCGCATTATTTTTAATCACGTTGTTCAAAAAAAGAAGGTCATAACTAGTCGACTGGGCGTTGTCCGATACCAGTCACCACCAACGATTTTTCCACAAGCTTTCCTTTTTAATGATGAAAGCGTTATCCTTAGACTATGATGTCATCAAGAATCAGCGACGATGAGGAGGAATTTGGATATGTATCAGGCGAACGAACACCGCTATGATCAAATGGTTTATAACCGAGTTGGGGATAGTGGGTTAAAGCTTTCGGCCATCAGTCTTGGACTTTGGAATAATTTTGGGAGTGTGGACGCGTACGACAATCAAAAGGCCATCATTCATCAGGCTTTTGATCTGGGGATTACGTCTTATGATCTGGCCAATAACTATGGACCAGAACCTGGGAGTGCCGAGGAAAACTTCGGTCGCATCATGGCAACTGACATGCACGCCTATCGTGATGAAATGGTGATCACCAGCAAGGCCGGCTATGTCATGTGGCCCGGACCTTATGGCGACTGGGGCTCGCGGAAAAGTATCATTGCCAGTGCCGACCAGAGTTTGAAACGAACAGGGTTAGACTACTTTGACATCTTCTACAGTCATCGGGCTGACCCAGCGACTAATCCCGAGGAAACGGCCCTGGCGTTGGACCAACTGGTTCGTTCAGGAAAAGCCCTCTACGTAGGGATTTCCAACTACGACGGGGCCCAGACGCAGGCTATTGCCAACATTTTCAAGGAATTACATACCCCATTTATCATTCACCAACCGCGCTACAACCTGCTGAATCGGGAAATCGAAAACGACGTGCTGCCAGTCTTACTGCGGGAGCACAAGTCGGCGATTAGTTTCAGCTCGTTGTGCCAAGGCCTGCTGACAACGAAATACTTGAACGGCATTCCTCAAGACTCACGGGCAAACAAGACGACGATTCCGTTCTTACATCCGGCCCAGGTGGAGCAGACCTTGCAAACGATTCGATCGTTAAATGAAGTCGCCAAGCAACGTAACCAGAGCCTAGCCCAAATGGCGTTGGCCTGGAATCTCAGACAACCGGCAATCGCCAGTGTCCTGATTGGTGCTAGCCGCCCAGAACAAGTTGTCGACAACGTTGCGGCGCTGAAAAACCTGGACTTCACAACGGACGAACTGAACCAGATCGACCAAATTTTGGCACAACAGGCACCAATTGATTGGGATAAGAAGTAGAGTTCATTTGCGTTGAACAGCTTGGACTAAATAAAAAGATTGGTACTATCTGAATTGTCAGACGGTACCAATCTTTTTCGCTTAACGCATTGTTAAATTTAAATACAATCCTAGCCGAAGGAAGCCAGGGACGTAGCCAGCTGTGTCGACGGTGTTAGCCGGGGTTCTTTCCCGGGTTACAGCGTGGGACGACCTTGAAGACACGCGAGTTTTGCGGGGCTTCAAGTCGAGGTGGAAGCCAAAGGCTGGAACCGACCCCATAGCAGGCGCAGTCCCTGGAAGCCGCAGGCGGTCAATTTACAACTAACTCGTCAGCAATACTAAGCATTCACCGTCACAAACGATTTCAGCGGTTGCGTCCCGAAATGGTTGGCCTCGTACAGCAGAATGTTGGCGCAAGCGAGGCTGTCGTCGAGCGCATTGTGATGATGGTGCAGGTCGATGTTGAGTTCATCACAAACAGTATTCAACTTGTGATTGGGAAACTCAGGGAAGAACTTGCGGCTAGTTTTCACGGTGTCTAGCGTGAGGTAGCGCGCAGTCGGTAGGTTGTAGTGTTCCAACGTGCTCCGCAAGACCCCATTGTCAAATGGCGCATTGTGGGCAATCACGAGCCGGTCGCGTTGGAAGAACGGCGCAATGTGTTGCCAAACTTCGGGGAAAGCCGGCGCGTTAGCCACATCAGCTTCGTGGATACCGTGGATCTGGACGTTTCGCCAGAAAAAATCGGTATCTGGCTTGATCAGGGTGTAAAATTCATCGACGACTTGACTATTGCGGACGATGGTCAGGGCCAGGGAACAAGCACTGTATCGCTTGCCACTAGCCGTTTCAAAGTCCATGGCAACAAAATTCACAAAGACATCTTCCTCTCTTAATCGGTTAAACGGTGAGTCCGTCGACGTCCAGTTCTACTGGACAGTGGTCGGACCCCATGATTTGGTCTAAAATTTCTGCTTTCTTGAGTTGTGGGTCCAAACGTTGACTGGTGATAAAGTAGTCGATTCGCCACCCGGCGTTATTGTCGCGGGCATGGAAACGATAGCTCCACCAGGAATACCGGTCGGTGGCGTCGGGGTTGAAATAGCGGAAGGTATCCGTGTAACCGGCCGCCAACAACGCCGTCATTTTTTCCCGTTCGTCGTCCGTAAAACCAGCGTTCTTGTGATTGGTTTTCGGATTGCGCAGGTCGATCTCCGTGTGGGCCACGTTCAGGTCACCACAGAAGATAACGGGTTTCTTGGCATCAAGCTTCTTCACGAACGCCAGGAAGGCTTGTTCCCAACCCATCCGAAAGTCGAGACGTTTCAGTCCACTACCGGAGTTTGGTGTATAACAGGTCAGTACGTAGAAGTCGGGATATTCCAACGTAATCGTCCGGCCCTCGTGGTCAAAATCAGGCGCGTCGATGCCGTAAAGGACGTTCAACGGCTTGTGCTTGGTAAAGAGCGCCGTCCCAGAATAGCCCTTGCGTTCGGCGTAGTTCCAATACTGATAGTAACCCGGCAGGTCGAGATCAATCTGGCCTTCCTGCAACTTGGTTTCCTGAATCCCAAAGAAATCGGCATCCAAGTCCTGAAAAGTTTCGACGAAATTCTTCTTCACAATTGCCCGTAGGCCGTTTACATTCCACGAAATAAATTTCATTTTCGGCACCTCCACTAACTCATTTTAGTATACCAGAAAAAGCGATTGGTAACGTCTCGGAGTGCCTACGGGGCCTCGCTGTCAGAATCAAGAGATTTTACTGAAAATGAAGCGTTCGCCGTCGGTCTGACTAGTTTTCATGGTAAAATAGGTCTATTGACGATTAATTCCGTTGGACCAGTCACTGGCAAAACGGAACGTAAATCTTTGCGAAACGAGAGGATAATCACGATGATGGAAGATATAGCAACGGTATTTCCTGCGGTAAAAATTTTGCGTAATGAGCCCTTGGCCCACTACACGTACACGAAGACCGGGGGACCTGCCGACTATTTAGCCTTTCCAACGAACGTTCAGGAGACCAAGTCCTTGTTGGCTTACGCGAAACAAGAGGATCTGCCCGTGACGGTGGTGGGGAACGCCAGCAACTTAATCGTTCGTGACGGCGGTATCCGTGGCTTGGTGATGATTCTGACCGAAATGAACCAGATTACCAGTACGGGTGAAACGGTCACCGCGGAGGCCGGGGCGTTGTTGATCAAGACGACGCAAGTGGCCCAAAGCCATTCACTGAGTGGCTTGGAATTTGCTGCTGGGATTCCCGGTAGCGTGGGTGGTGCACTCTTCATGAATGCCGGGGCATATGGCGGCGAAATCAGTGAGGTCGCGTTGTCGGCGGAAGTTTTGACGCCAGCAGGTGAAATTCGGACGTTGACGAAGAAAGAGCTCGACTTCGGTTACCGCCACAGCTCCATTCAGGATTATCACGACATTGTTTTGTCGGCAACCTTTGCCTTAACGACTGGGGATGGCGAGGCCATTCAAGCTAAAATGGATGACCTGAACGCCCGGCGAGCTGCTAAACAGCCGCTGGAGTTGCCTTCTTGTGGGAGTGTCTTTAAGCGTCCCGCAGGTCATTATACCGGCCAACTGATTCAAGAGGCTGGTTTGCAAGGCCTCAAGTGGGGGGGCGCGCAAGTCTCCACGAAACATGCCGGGTTCATCGTGAATATCGACCATGCGACAGCCACGGATTATTTGGAATTGATTCACCATATTCAGGAAGTTATTTTAAAAGAAGATAACGTTCAGTTAGAGACGGAAGTCCGCATCATTGGCGAGAAGCCAACGACTGAAAAATAGAAAAAGGGGGAACCATATGTGCCTATAGTTGAAGCAGTGATCCTGTTGATCGTGTTAGTTCTGTTCTCTAATATTATCAGTCACTACCTCACGTTTATTCCAGTCAGCTTGATTCAAATTGCCTTGGGTCTTATTATCGCCTTAGTCTGGCACTTTGAAGTGCCACTAGAGACTGATTGGTTCTTGCTCTTGTTCATTGCGCCATTGCTATATAATGATGGCCGGCGTTTTCCCCGGCGGGAGCTCTGGCGATTGCGGGGGCCGATTTTTGCCAACGCCATCTGGCTAGTTTTCCTAACCACGATTTTAGGGGGCTTCTTGATCTACGAGTTGATCCCGAAGATGCCATTAACCGTGGCGTTTGCGTTGGCGGCCATTTTATCACCGACCGACCCGGTGGCGGTGCAATCAATTTCGAAGCAAGCCAAGTTACCGGAAAGCTTGTTACATTTGGTCAGTGGCGAAAGTTTGATCAACGATGCCAGTGGACTGATTGCCTTTAAATACGCCATCGCAGCCACGGTCACGGGCGCCTTCTCAATGGGAACGGCGGTCGGCGACTTCTTCTACATCAGTATCGTCGGGTTTTTATCCGGGCTGATCATTATGACGGCCATTCAATTATTGATGGACATTTTGCGCCGGCAGGGTATCGATGACGTGATCTTCAACACGGTCTTACAGATTGCCACGCCATTTGTGGTCTACCTGGTGACCGAAGAGATCACTCATGCGTCTGGCGTTATCGCTGTAGTGACGGCTGGGGTGCTCTATCATGCCCGGGAAAACCGGATCGTAGAGGATTCACCGGAATTAAAATTAGTCACAGAAAAAGTTTGGGACATTATTATCTATTCACTGAACGGAATTGTGTTCGTGATTCTTGGAATCGAGCTTCCCGTGGCGACGTCACAGGTCATCAAGGGTGGCCAGTTTAATACTTGGGAAGCGCTGTTCTTTGCCCTGATTACTTGGGTGATCATCGTGGTGATTCGGACGGTTTGGACCTACGGGTACGTGCTGTACGAACGCTTAAATAACCGCTCACGGAAGGAACAACCGGGCATTCGGATGTCGATTCTGTCCGGGCTGTCTGGTGTCCGGGGGGCCGTGACCATGGCCGGGGTGCTCTCCGTGCCAATGACCGTAGCGTCCGGCGCCGGCTTCCCAACGCGTGCGCTGATGCTCTTCGTTGCCTCCGGGGTCATCATCATCAGTTTGGTGGCCGCCACGATTACCTTGCCGTTGATCTCAACGTCCGGGCAACCGCTACAGACGCGGGCCAGTGCGAGCGATGAGGGGGCCAATGATATTGATTTAGATGCCGATGGGGAGGAGATTCCAGCCGAACCGGTGCGTCAGATCAGTGAGGACGAGGCCCGTGCCTACATCATGCGCCTAGCCATCTCTAAAATTGAGGAGCAACGACGGCCGAACAATCAACGGGCGGCGTATGATTTAATTTTAGACTACCAATTTATCATTCGACGCTTGGAAATGAACTATCGGGCTGACACGGCCATGCAGAAGGTTTTGGACGATGAAATTCGTTTGCGCCAGGTCACACTAGCCGGTGAACGGGAGTCGTTGAAAGAGCTACGCCAAGCAGAAAAGATTACGCAGACCAGCTATGTCGGGGCCCTGCGGCGAATTGAAAACATGGAGAGTCGGCTGACGCAGGTCGCTGGTCATACCATGCCCAGTGTATTGAAGTATTGGCGTGTCTTCTTCAAGCACATGTTCCGGAATGCCGCTTACTGGTTGCATTCGGAAAATACGGAGCGGTTGCACGCCGAAAACAATTTGGTCGAACGGGAAACGGCGAAGGCGGCCATCAAGTCGCTGTCGCAGTACCTCGCCAGTTCCGACGTGGACGAGACGCAGTTTGATAACCAAGCGGTTTACCATTTGCTGGTTCAGTACCGGAACCGTATCGAACGGGCCAAGGCCGAAACGGCACCGACCCACGAGGAAGAGTATCAACACCAGATCAACAAGTTGCGGGTGCGGGCACTCGGGGCCGAACGGACGGGAATTCAAACCCTGCTCGAGGCGGGCAACATTACCTGGAACATGGCGTCCCATCTCCGCCAATACGTCAACTACTCCGAAAACGTTCTTGTCATGTCCTTGAACAACGAGGAAGGCTAAGACTGTGTAGTTTGGACGCGCTCCGGCTGCCAGGGATTCCGCCTGCTGTGGGGACGCTTCAGCCGAAGGGCGGGCTTCTCGCTCGATTTGAAGCCACGTCAAAATCACGTGTCTTCAAATCGCCCATGGCCTAGGCTGGCAAAGGACGCCAGCCAACGCCATTATCACGGCTGGCTACATCCCTGGCCTCCTCCGGCTCTGACTGATGTTTCCACATTAGCAGTTGTTAAGTTTTCATTAGCAGTTGTTAAGTTTTCATTAGCAGTTGTTAAGTTTTCCAGTGTGTTTCGGAAGTGGCTGACAATTTCGTTGGTGTTGGCTGGAATTATCGTAGTGGATGAGTTAGGTAAACTATAAATTAAAAAGGCTCCACAGAGTGCTTAAACTGCAGTCTGTGGAGCCTTTTTGAATTGATTCGTTTTAAAAGGAATGAGATAGTCGCGTAACGGATGGAGAAGTTGGTGATGCGTAATTGATTGTGCTGATTAGAAGCTAACGTGAAGATGATGACAGATATATGGTCAACTTGTGTTACTGGTTAGCTGTTAGGAGGCTCTTCATATTGCTGTAAACAAAAAGAGCCCAAACGTTTCACAACCAAGAAGGGTGAAGTGTTCTAGCTCATTCAGGATTTAACGGTTAATTTTAGGTGGTGGAAAATACTAGCCGTAGGAGGCCAGGGATGTAGCCGGCCGTGACGACGATGTTAGTCAGGGTTCTTTCCTGGCTTACATCGTGGGCGACTTTGGAGACGCGGTGATTCTGCGCGGCTTCAAATCGAGTCGGAGGACCGCCCCTCAGTCCGGAGCGTCCCCACAGCAGGCGGAATCCCTGGCAGCCGGAGTGCGACCAAGTCTAGCCAATGTAACAAATTTAATTTTCAATCATCAACCGTCTGCCGGCTGTTGGTCATGATGAGGTAGAGGACCCAGTAGCAGAAAAGCTGGATAAACGTCATCAACCCCACGAAAATCCACATGTTCGGCGTCCACATGTCCATCAGCGGCCGAATAAATTGCTCGGGGTTCAGGAACAAGTAGACGGTGTGAATCCGCAAGAAGCGGCCGATGTAGAGGCCCACCGACGTTAAGAAGGTCAGTACGACAACAACCAGTAACCGGACCACGGCATTGCCTTTACCCAATCTGAGGCTGATACACTCACTGACATAGTTAAGGCTCCAGAAGCCTAAGAACGAACAGCTAATGGCACTAACGATCATGTAGGTAAAGTAGATCCACAGGTGTGGCGTGACCCGCAACAGACCGCTGACAGCATAGGGCTGCAGGAGCGACAGGTGGAACAGATCTGTCAGTAGGTAAGGCGCATTGGGATAGAACAACAACCAGACCAGCACAATCGGCCAAAAGAGCCACGCCCGCGGTCGCTGCCGACCAATGTGGAAGCTCAGTTCAATGGGGATGTACCCCAAGAAGGTGTTGAGGACTAAGAACGAGAACGGATCCTTTGCGCGAAAAAAGAGAAAAATGAGCCACGCGACAAAGAAAATCCGAATCTCCCATCGGGCACGCCGATTCATAAGCCATCACCAATCCTTTCGCCAAGTTTCTACTTCCATTCTACAGCGAAATTGCTGTCAGTAAACGGAATATGACTTCTATGGTAACAGATTATTTTCCTGAAAATAACTCGCCGATTATACTTTAAGGAATCCGTAAGTTTTAGACGCAGTTTCCAGCGACTTTCCACGACTTGTTGGGATTCAAGGCGAAATGTTGAGGCCGCCGTGCTATAATAAAATTTGAATTCGATTTGGAGGGAAAGTCATGAACCTAGATTGGGGAAAACTCCTTACGTTAGGGAATTTAGTCAACCTACTCGACATCTTGGTCGTTTGGTTCGTTATTTACGAGCTGATTGTGATGCTACGCGGAACCAAGGCAATTCAGCTCTTCCGTGGCGTGGTCCTGATCTTGATCGTCAAGTTCATTAGTACTTACGTGGGGTTGAATACGGTATCGTGGTTGGTCGACTTGGTCATCAACTGGGGTGTTATCGCGATCATCATTGTCTTTCAACCGGAAATTCGGCGGGGACTGGAGCACTTAGGTCGCGGGTCGATTTTTGTGCGGGTTCGTCACGAGAACGAAGCAGCCACCAAGATGATCGAAGGTTTGGATAAAGCCATTCAGTACATGTCTAAACGGCGAATTGGGGCGTTAATGACCATTCAACGGGACACGGGACTGGAAGACTATATCGAGACCGGTATTAAGCTAGACGCCGAGTTGACCGGTGAATTGTTGATCAACATTTTTATCCCGAACACGCCGCTGCATGATGGGGCGGTCATCATTCGGGACAATCGCATTGCCGTTGCGGCGGCGTACCTTCCCTTGTCTGAGAGTAATCTGATTCCAAAGGAACTGGGAACGCGGCACAGAGCGGCGGTCGGTATTTCTGAGGTGACGGATGCGTTGACCATCGTCATTTCAGAGGAAACCGGTGAAGTGTCGATCACGAAGAACAATGAGTTGATTCGGGGATTGACGCAGGCCGATTACCTGAAGTTTTTGCGTAATGAATTGGTTAATGAGGAATCCACTAATGATGGGAACTTCTTAGTTAAGGCGCTCGATTGGTTCGATGAGCGCTTCCGAGGGGGGCGGCGCTAATGAAAAATGAGCGTTACACCACGTGGCTGTACCGAATCTTAGCCTTGATCCTGGCGGTACTGTTGTTTTTCTACGTCAACAGCACCAAGTCCAGTTCAAGCAATTCGCAGTCGACCAATTCGACCAACAACACGTCGTTGACGGCGACCAAGACGATGACGGTCTCGGTACCTTTGCAGTTGAACGTGAACAGTAATAAGTACTTTGTGACCGGATACCCGCAGAAGGTCAAAGTGACCTTGCGAGGACCCTTGGCGTTAGTCACAACGACTGCCAACACCCAGAATTTCAAGGTCTACGCGGCGTTGAGTAATCTAGGCGTGGGGAAACATAAGGTGACCCTACATCAGGAGGGCTTGAACCACGAGATCGAGTCGACCATTTCGCCGGCAAAAATCTCCGTGGACATTGAGCCACGGCGGACCGTTTCTTTCCCAGTGAAGGTGCAGTACGCGAGTCGCAATATTGCGGCCGGCTATACCGCGGGTAAGGCTACGACCGACACCACGACCGTTAAGGCCACGGGTGCGGCCAATGAAATTGCGCGCGTGAAGCAGGTCGTTGCCCAATTGACGGTGCCACAGAACACCAAGAAGACCATCAACAGTCAAGCCGTCATTGAGGCACTTGATAGTAGTGGCAAGACGGTCAATGTCATCTTGACGCCATCCACCACGACGGTCAATTTGCCGGTAACGTCCGATGGTCAGAGTAAAAAAGTCAGCTTGAACTTAAATGCGCAAAATGGCTCGTCCGGAACGACGTACAAACTAACTAGTAACGTGAATAAGGTCACGGCCTATGGGAGCACAGCGGAGCTTAAGGCGCTGAATCAAGCGACCGTAGATGTCGACGTCAGTGATGTCAAGAAGACGGCGACGAAGACGGTGACCCTCGATGCTAGCGATAACAACGTCACAGCCTTTGATCCGACGACGGTTAAGGTCACGGTCAAGGCTGTCTCGAAATAACGAAAAACAAAGTTGAGAAATGAGGAATTTTACGATGAAGTATTTTGGAACCGATGGTGTGCGTGGGGTTGCTAACCAAGATTTAACGCCCGAATTAGCTTTTAAAGTTGGCCGTTTTGGCGGGTACGTTTTGACCCAACACGCGGACAGTCAAAATGTCCACCCCCAGGTCTTAGTTGCCCGGGACACCCGGATCTCTGGTCAGTTGTTGGAAAATGCGTTGGTTGCCGGGTTACTGTCCGTCGGGATCGAAGTCTTGCGGTTAGGCGTCATCTCTACGCCAGCCGTTGCTTACTTGGTGCGGACGCAGGGTGCCGCTGCCGGGGTCATGATCACGGCTTCTCACAACCCCGTTGAATATAACGGAATCAAGTACTTTGGGAGCGACGGCTACAAGCTGTCCGATGACATGGAAGAAGAGATCGAAGCCCTCTTGGACGGCGAAAAGGATGAATTACCACGGCCAACCACGGATGGTTTAGGCACGGTCGAAGACTACTCAGAAGGTAGCCAAAAGTACATTCAATTCCTGGAACAAACCATTGCGGATGACTTGGAAGGCTTACACATTGCCGTCGACTCCGCTAACGGGGCTACGAGTAGCTTGGTTTCACGCTTGTACGCTGACCTGAACCTGGACTTCGATACGATTGCCACGACGCCTAACGGCTTGAACATCAACGCCGAAGTCGGCTCAACGCATCCAGAACAACTCCAAAAATTTGTTTTGGAAAAGGGCGCGCAAATTGGGTTGGCCTTTGACGGTGATGGTGACCGGTGTATCGCGGTTGACGAGGCCGGGAACATTGTTGATGGCGACAAGATCATGTACATCTGTGGGAAGTACATGGCTGAACACGGTCGCCTGAAGAAGGATACGATCGTCACGACGGTCATGAGTAACCTGGGGATGTACAAGGCCATGGCTGCTCACGAACTGAAGTCAGTGAAGACCAAGGTCGGGGATCGTTACGTGGTCGAAGAAATGCTCAAGTCCGGTTACAATCTGGGTGGCGAACAGTCCGGTCACATCGTCTTCCTGGACTTCAATACGACCGGTGACGGCCTGTTGACCAGCCTACAGTTGCTGCACATCATGAAGGTCACCGGCAAAAAATTGTCCGAATTGGCCGCTGACGTGACGACTTATCCGCAAAAGTTGGTCAACATCAAGGTTGCCGATAAGCAAGCCGCTTTGGAAAATCCTCAAGTGCAAGCAATGATCGCCACCGTTGAAAAAGAAATGAACGGCGATGGGCGGGTCTTAGTGCGGCCTTCCGGGACCGAACCACTCCTGCGGGTCATGGCGGAAGCTCCAACCGAAGAAATCGTTGCGGGCTACGTTGACCGAATCGCAGACGTTGTGCGGGCCGAAGTTGGCGTGGAATAAATTTCAAACTGTAATTCTGAAGAATCTGGATTGAAAGACCCAGATTCTTTTTTTTACAGAAAAGATTTTGGAATGAAATAATTACTGAATGCTTTCTTTTCATGGCATGATGATGTGGCCGCCTAACCTTTGCCAGTCAAGGAATTAGCCGCACATCATCATGCTGAAAAATGGTTATGAAAATAATCATAGACCATTATGGATTTTTATAATTGACAACCCTGCTCAAACGCTGTAAAGTATAGTCATTCAGAAATGTTTTTCAGTTGGTTTCAGTCTATACCAATTCTGAAGAAAACTGATACATTTTCAATCATAAAACTATCCGACCCTTTCGGTAATCCGAAACTGGTGTCGAGCAAAGGAAGAAAAATTATGTGTGGAATTGTTGGAGTTACGGGTAATGACAATGCCGTTAAGATTTTAGTTGACGGTCTTCAAAAGTTGGAATACCGCGGCTACGATTCAGCCGGAATTTACGTTAACGACCAGAAGGGGCAAGACTACTTAGTAAAGACTAAGGGTCGGATCGCTGAGTTACGGTCAAAGATCACACCAGAAGTTCACGGGTCAACCGGGATCGGTCATACGCGTTGGGCTACTCATGGTGTGGTTAGCGTGGACAACGCGCACCCACATTTCTCTAACGACGACCGGTTCTACCTGGTCCACAACGGGGTCATCGACAACTTCCAAGAACTGAAGGCCAAGTACTTAAGTGATGTGCCTTTCAGAAGCCAAACCGATACTGAAGTCGTCGTTCAATTGATCGACAAGTTTGCTATCGAAGACAACTTGGACGCTAAGCAAGCCTTCCTGAAGACATTGAGTCTCTTAAAGGGGTCTTCTTACGCCTTTCTGATGATGGACCGCGAACAACCAGATACGTTATTCGTTGCGAAGAGCAAGAGCCCACTGTTGATCGGTGTTGGTGACGGCTTTAACGTGGTCTGCTCCGATGCTTTGGCAATGCTGCGCGAAACACATGACTTCCTGGAACTGATGGATGGCGAAGTGGTGACCATCACGCCAGACAAGGTGGCCATCCAAGACGCCGATGGTAATGCCGTAGAACGGAAGCCATTCCACGTTGACATGAACGCTGACGAAACCGATAAAGGGACTTACCCATTCTACATGTTGAAAGAGGTTGACGAACAACCTAACGTGATGCGCAAGTTGGCCCAAACCTACTTGTCAGAACACGGCGAACCTCAATTTGACAGCAAGCTGATCGATGCCATGCGTGCGGCTGACCGGCTGTACATTGTGGGTGCTGGTACTAGTTACCACGCTGGCTTGGTTGGGAAGCGGCTCTTTGAAAAATTAGCTCACATCCCAACGGAAGTTCACGTGTCTTCCGAATTTGCCTACGAACAACCAATGCTGTCCGAGAAGCCATTCTTTATCTTCTTGACGCAGTCTGGTGAAACGGCCGACAGTCGTGAAGTGCTGGTTAACGTCAACGATGCTGGCTACCCAAGCCTGACCATCACCAACGTGCAGAACTCCACGTTGTCTCGTGAAGCAGACTTCACGTTGCTGTTGCATGCCGGTCCTGAAATCGCCGTGGCTTCAACCAAGGCTTACACCGCGCAAATTGCGTTGGAAGCTATCTTGGCCAAGGCCTTGGGTGAAAAGACGGGCCAAATCGTTGCCCAAGACTTCAATATCCGTCAACAACTTGGTTTGGTTGCTACGGGGATGCAAGCCATCGTTGACGAAAAGGACAAGTTGGAAAAGATTTCCAATGACTACCTGATGGATACGAGCCGGGCCTTCTACATTGGCCGGGGTCTCGACCACGCCGTTTCTTTGGAAGCTGCCTTGAAGTTAAAGGAAATCTCTTACATCCAATGTGAAGGATTCGCTTCTGGTGAGTTGAAGCACGGGACGATTGCCTTGATCGAAAAGGGGACGCCGGTTATCGGTTTCATCACCCAGGCCAAGACTGCTGGATTGACGCGGAGCAACTTACAAGAAACGATTGCCCGTGGCGCTAAGACCATGACCATCGTACGTGAGGGCTTAGCCATGGACGGCGACGACTTGATCTTACCTGACGTTGACGAAATGTTGATGCCATTGTTGAGCGTTGTGCCAGCCCAGTTATTGGCTTACTACACCAGCTTGAACAAGGGCTTGGATGTTGACAAGCCACGGAATTTGGCTAAGAGTGTTACCGTTGAATAATTAAAGCTTGTTTCTGGAGAGCGACTACTTGCTGTGGTCGCTCTTTTTGTATTCAAACGCGGGTGAGGGTAGGGACTAGTCGCACTATGGCAGAATTGAGTATGTTATAGCGGCCAGAGAAGGGCCCATTCAGGTGTCCTTTACTTGCGAAAAT
The DNA here is from genome assembly GCF_016861695.1 of Levilactobacillus andaensis. Taxonomy (GTDB): domain Bacteria; phylum Bacillota; class Bacilli; order Lactobacillales; family Lactobacillaceae; genus Levilactobacillus; species Levilactobacillus andaensis. The sequence goes on from NZ_BOLP01000009.1 coordinate 25,133, forward strand.
CAGGTTTTCGTTGTATAGTACACTCAAATGTAAAATGAAAACGTAGGTGAAAACAATGAAGTACACGAAGCGGGTCGATTCCCATAAAAATCAGAAACAAAAGGACGCGACGTTTGAAAAGTTCCGGAAACAGCAAAATGAGTTAAGCGCCAATCGACGGGGTATTCGGCGGAAGTAGGACGACATCGGCAGACGGTGACGTCCTTTTTTGTACGGTCAGTGGGGGTTAGACAATTGTCGGGCGAATTGTTTTTTCGAGATGTAAATGACAAGGTGGCGGGTCAGATTTAAGTGACATGAAAAAAGTTTTGGAACGGTGTCTTTCATAAATAAATAAAAATTGAAATAACAACTAGTTGTTTCAATAATTAGGCGGCTTAATTATATTTTTCAGGATTAAACGTCATATTCCAAGCTGATTTAGATGACTTGAGCAAAATGCTTGCAAAACTGGTCTAGAGCATTTATAATTGGACTATACCATTAAGAGAGGGAGACTGAATGATATGAAACAATTGACGAATATGAATGTACAGGTTGTTAGTGACAAGCAAGCAGGGGGCCAAGCCGGCTTCAAGGTATTTGAGCAGGCATTAGCCCACGGTGCCAAGGTTCTGGGATTAGCGACGGGGAGCACACCGGTAACCATTTATGAACAATTGGTGGCCAGCGACCTGGACTTCAGTCAATTAACCTCAGTTAACCTAGACGAATACGTGGGGTTGAACGCCGACCATCCACAGAGCTACCATTACTTTATGCAACAACACTTGTTCAACGCTAAGCCATTTGCCAACTCCTATGTACCAGATGGGACGAACGTCGATGCCGCAGCGGAAACGAAGCGTTACGACGCCATTATTAAAGACAATCCAATTGATTTACAGTTATTAGGCCTGGGTCAAAACGGCCACATCGGGTTCAACGAACCGGGGACCGATCCTAAATCAACGACACACAAGGTGGCTTTGACTGACTCGACCATCGCCGCCAACGCCCGTTTCTTCGACAATGCCGATGAAGTCCCACGTTTCGCTTATTCCATGGGTGTGGGGTCTATTCTGCAGGCAAAACAAATTTTGATCGTTGCTTACGGTGAAGCCAAGGCTGCGGCCGTTGCTGCCATGATCCAAGGCCCAGTCACGCCAGATGTGCCAGCCAGCTATTTGCAGACTCATCCGAACGTGACGGTCATTCTTGACGAGGCCGCTGCTAGCCAATTAGACTAGCTTGAAAAATTAAACAAGTTTCTGCATAAAATTTTCTTTCTCCGAGTTGCCGTGGTATGGTATTCTTGTCCTGAAAGCGATTTTAAGGGGGAACTTGTAAGATGAAACGAACGAAATGGTGGCTTGCGGCTGTGCTCATGTTGGGGGCAGTCACAGGTGGCATCAGTATCACGGACAGCCATGCGGCAACGACGAATCCCCAGGCCTTTATTTCGCAATTAAAGAGTCCGGTACAGACGGTCGCCAACCAGTATAAGCTGTACCCGTCAGTCATGATGGCTCAGGCGGCGTTAGAGAGTGGTTGGGGGACCAGTGCACTAACGACCCAGGCGAACAATTACTTTGGGATCAAAGGCAGTTACAACGGCCAATCTGTGACCATGCAGACGGCGGAGTATGATGCGAACGGGCAGTTGTATTACACCAATGCCAGTTTCCGGAAATACCCGAACGCCAAGGCTTCAATGACGGATAATGCCACGCTCCTGCGCAATGGGACGAGTTATAACCCAGCTATTTATAGTGGGACCTGGCGAGAAAATGCGGCGACGTATGCGGATGCGGCCAATGCCCTAACCAATACGTACGCGACATCGCCAGTCTATGGCAGTAGTCTGATTTCGTTGATCCAACAATACAATTTAAATAGTTTAGATGGCAACTCAAGCAGTTCAAGTAGTTCAAGCTCCAGTTCAAGTGCCAGCAGCAGTTCGTCTAGCAGTTCAAGCACGACGAAGCCCGTGGTTTACGACACCGCGAAGTATTATGGCGGTGACGGTGGGCAAACGGGACGGCTCGGCAGTAAGTATGCGAGCTATCGCCTGTACAACCACATTAAGGGGACCCGGGCTAGCGTGAAGAAGACGGCTTGGACGAAGGTCAGTGCGACAATTGACAAGCCAGTCTACTTGGATATGCGGGGCGTCAAGCAGTCCGCAACGACGGGGAAGAAGACCACGTGGTACCGCATTCGATTCAGTAAGAGTGCGACCGCGAAGAAGTACTGGGTCTACGGAAACGCCTTGACCTTGCCCACGGTGAAATATAAAAAGGGTGCGGCAACGGTCAAAGTGGATAGCGAGTCCAGTGGGTACTATTACGATCACGTGTACAATTCACCATACTTGGCGAAAGCCGTGGGGCAACTCAATCAGTTGACCGCCAAGAGTTATGCAGCCGACAACCAAGCAACGCGGACGCAAGATGGTATTAAGAGTACCTGGTACCGCATCAAGGTTGGTACGAAAAAGTACTGGGTCGCGGCTGGCGAACCGGCTGTGAGTCCTCAGTACGATGCCGTCGCATATTCGGCGGCTACCGGTACGAAGAAGCTTAGCAGTAAATTTAGCAAATATACTTTATATAACCACGTCAAAAAGACCCATTTCGACCAGCAGACCTTTAATTGGCCTGCCGGAAGCAAACAGGGGACCAAGGTGACCGTAACCTTACGCGGCATCAAGACGGCGTATAAGACGACCTGGTATCGCATCCAGTTCAGTGGTAATAAAACCAATTACTGGGTCGATGCCCGGGCACTTAGTTAGGAAAGCTTATTTTTAACGGACGTTGCATTTCTCATTGGAGGAGTGCGACGTTCTTTTTTTCTGGGGATGATGGCGACTGAGAAATTTGTTGGGGTGTTGACCTATAATGATAGTTTTTGGAACTAGGTAGGTTGTTTTATCCACTAGTTTTCGGTTTACACAGTAGTCTGGTATAGTAGTGGCGTTCTGACAGAATTGATGTAAGATTGAGCGAACTTTTAGAGACTATCTAAGAGTCGGCCAGAGCTGATTTGGCAGCGTACAATCAGAGCCGGAGGAGGCCAGGGATGCAGCCAGCCGTGGTAATATTGGGAGATGGCCGTTGGCTAGCTCCCAATATGGGCGACTTTTAAGACGCACGTCCACGCGGCTTAAAAGCGAGCGAGAAGACTGGTGGTTTTCCAGTCTGAAGCGTCCCCACAGCAGGCGGAATCCCTGGCAGCCGTAGTGCGTCAATTTTACCCGAACCGGTCTTTCAGCACTGCGGTCTAAAGAAAAAACTAAGCTCGACTAGAAAATTCCCACTAGCCCGATTTTTTTGGTATAATACAACAGACTAAGCCCGGTTCGCTGACGGGCCGTATAGGTAACTTTAATAATTGAGTTAGGAAGTTTAATTCATGGATAATTCTTACAAAATCAAGGTTCAAAACGTCACGAAGGAATATGACCTGTACAAGAGCCAAGCTGAAAAGCTCCGGGCCTTCTTTTCGTTACGGAATTCTAAGGTGCCACATTTCTGGTCACTGATGGGAATCTCGTTGGAAGTTAAGCCTGGGGAAACGCTAGGTTTAATCGGGGTCAACGGTTCTGGTAAGTCAACGCTGTCTAACATCATTTCCGGAATCATTCCCCAAACAACTGGGGTGGTCGACGTTAAGGGGGATACCTCAATCATCGCCATTGGTGCTGGTTTGCGGGGAAATCTGACCGGACTGGAAAACATTCGGTTGAAGGCCTTGATGCAGGGACTAACCAATTCAGAGATCGATGGGTTAATGGACGACATCGTTTCCTTTGCGGACATTGGTGACTTCTTGTACCAACCCGTTAAGAGCTACTCGTCCGGGATGAAGTCACGGTTGGGTTTCTCCATCGCCGTGCACGTCAATCCAGATATCCTGATCATCGATGAAGCGTTGTCCGTTGGGGATGACACCTTCTACCAAAAGTGTGTGGACAAGATTTCTGAATTCAAGGATGAAGGCAAGACCATCGTCTTCGTCAGTCACTCCTTGAAGCAAGTCGAAATTCTGTGTGACCGGGTTGCCTGGATTCATTATGGCACTCTGAAGGAAATCGGCTTGACCAGTGACGTGGTTAAACACTATCGTGAATTCACGAAGTGGTTCAAGTTGCAGACTAAGAAGGAAAAGAAGCACTTCCAACGTCAAATGAAGACGAACCAGAAGTCATTTGATATCGATGCCTACCAGAAGCAGGTTATAGCTGAGCGTCAAGCAGCGGAACCTGACGATGGAAACGTTGCGGCTGAGGTCAAGAAGGATTTCTATGGCTCAGTTATCAGTGAAAAGATGAGTTGGAGTAACCGCATCCTGACGCTGGCCGTGGGGGTTGTGTTCGTTCTGTCGTGTTTGGTCAACGTTTCGGGACGCTCATTGAGCGAGGTGCTTCAACATCCAAGTAGCCTGATTCAACCGGAAACGGTCTTACATGACAACAATGCCACCACTAACGTAAAATAAATTAGAGAATAATGATAAAACGGATAGATTTTTATCATGTGACGTGGTATCTTTAAGTTACCATTTATTTACCCCTTTATTTGATTTCCCAATGAATTGAATAGAGGTTTTATCTCTCATTTGGTGAAGACTAAATGGCGGGGCCGGGAAGGGTGATTTCCCGGTCTCTTTTTGTTTGGAAAAACATGGTCTAAATGGAACCGGGAGGGGATCTTTCATGCGCAGAATAAAAAGTAAAATTCTTTTTTAGTCCATCGTTTCCCCCGTCTGGTGGTGACTGAACCTAGGTAGGAGTAAGGGGTAAGTGGTTAGCAACCAAACTGATAATCCTAAGTAACAGTCAAAAATAGTAACTATTTTCAGAAACCTATTGACAGCGCTTACAAAAATGGGTATATTATTACCTGTAAGGTATTAATAATTACCTTCTAATCAATTCTCTTTCTCTCTTATGCCGACCACTGCCATTCCCTGGTAGTGGTTTTGTTTTGCCCAAAATCACGGTATACTAGACCTATTGGGTTGCGGGCCGAGTCATTAGCCAAATGGCTACGGTGCAGCTAAACAGTGTGCGGAGGTAAGTTGAAATGAAAAGTCACGAAACGTTTACATTGATTGAAGAAATTACGCGCTTAGACGGTAGCAAGTATATGGAAATCAGTAACATGGTCCAAAACGGGCGGGCAGAGTTGGCGGTTGAACGGAAACTGATCAAGCAAGTCCGAATCCTGCAGCTAAACATTGCCCATACGCCGCACGTTCAGGCCTACGAGGACTACGTGAACGAGAATTATGAGATGCCTGCCGAAGACTTCACAGAATTTCAAGAGTGGGCGAAACCCGAAGAGCAGCAGAAGGAAGTTAATGCCATTCTTCATGAAAATCATATTGGGTAGGCATTACTCAGGGGCCGCTTAGTTTCTCAGAATGACGATGAATAAATATAGATAGCATCAGGCAGAAAAAAAGTTAAGTTATCACGTGATTCCTATCAATCGGGCGATAAGCGACTATTTGCTTAAAAATTTAGTTTGGTTATTTACTGGGAAAACGGTTAAAAATCCGTTTCCCCTTTTTAATAGTTTGGGCGCTAAATTGTGGTGCTCAGTGATTAATCGTGCTAATATGAAAGCGGATTCACAAATAAGTTTACTATCTATCACTTTGGAGGGATTTATCGTGAAAAAATCACTGACTGTGATGAGTGCTTTATTGATGCTATCTGGTGTGGGGGCAGGAATTCCGCTGAGTCAAGTGGCAATGCCAGCGCAGAGTGTTCAGGCGGCGGCCTTGAACCCAGCAAAATTAGCCAACGGAACGTACAGCGTTAGCTTCAATATTTTCAAGACGGGAACCACGACGGCTTCCGAGGCCGCTGGGTACTTTAACCCAGAAGCTAAGGTTACCGTGAAGGATCAAAAGGTAACCGTGACGTTAACGGCGACCGCGGCAGCAGCGAACTACATAGATGGGCTCACTTTGGGCAAGCAAGAAGCCAAGGTCACCAAGGCAGCGACTGGCAACACGTACACGTTTAGCGACGTTGATCTCACCGCTGACCAAGCACTGGGCTTTAAGTTAACGGTCCCAATGAACGGGAAAGACGTGACCATGCAGGAATCCGCGACGTTAGCTTTCAAGACGAGTACCTTGAAAGCCACGACTAAGCCGACAACAACGACCAAGAAGACGACTAAAGCCAAGGCAAAGACCAAGGTTAAGCTGACCGCGAAGACCGTTAAGAACAAGGCCAAGAAGGTTAGCGGGACCACGACTAAGGGTGCCAAGGTCACGGTCAAGCGTGGCAAGACCACGTTAGGCAAGGTGACGACCAAGAAGAAGGCATACACGGTCAAGCTTAAGAAGGCCGTTAAGAAGAGCTGGAAGTTAAAAGTTACGGCCACTAAATCCGGATACAAGACCGTTACCAAGACGGTGACTGTAAAGTAGGTGTAAAAATCACTGCCGGAAAAGGTAGTGATTTTTTACTAAACGTAGACTCACTGAAATAAGCGCCTGATAATGGTCTTAAAGGCCGTGCAGCCAATTTATGCGGGCAATTGCCAATGGCCTTGTGAGTCAATACTGATATACTTTAAGTGAATCATTAATTTTATGGGTGATGTCAACCCAACAGTCGACGAGAATGGCGGCTGCTTACATAATGCAAAATGTGATCTGATGGTGGTAAACGGTAATCGGTAATCGGGTCTAACTATAGTGAACGGGGGAGCAATGATGAAACAGATGAAATGGTTTTTGCGACTACTAGGAATCGTGATTGCTGGAATTCTGGCAATCAACTGGGGTCAGGGCGTTACCGCCCACGCAGCAGTTAGTGGCAACGGAATTTATCAGGTCCCAGTGAAAATGATCAAGGAAAACTCCAATGCGACGTCGGACGCCAATCAGTTCTTTGGCAATCAAGCAATCGTGCGGGTCAGCGGCACGCAATCGACCGTGCTGCTCACGTCCAACGGCGAACAGTACATTAAGTCGATGAAGGTCAGTGGTCAGACCGTTACACTGGTCAAAAAAGTCGATTCACAGGCGATCTATCAGTTTAATTTGACCAAACAGACCAGCCCTTTGACCGCGGCTTTTCAACTGACAACGCCTGTAGGTGCCATGAACGAGAAGGCCCGTCTGACGTTGACCTGGTCAGCTGCTAAGAAGTTGAGTAGTAGCACCGCGACAGGTGATCTCTTGACCCAGGCAACGACACTAGCACAAGCGGCAGCCACCACTAGTAGTCAATCATCAACGGCCAGTAGCGCATCAACCTCGTCCAGTACAAACGTGGCCCCCAAAGAAAGTTCCAGCACAGCAACCAGCTCAGCTGAGACGACCGGCGTTACAGTGCAGACCAAGTATTGGAAATACCAAGTCTTGAAGAGTGATCAGATGAGTCTGTCGGATGCAAACAAGTACTACACAGGTATCGCCCGCGTGACGCCAGCTGACGGTGGGGGGTATCGGGTGACACTTATGGTCAGTTACGCGAAGTCGTTGAAATTAGGCTCGGAAACCGTGGTCCCCAAGTCAATCGATGGGCAAACGATCGCTGACAATCAGGTGACCTATAGTGAAATGGGCAAGAACTATACCATGGTCTATGGATTCAACATTGCCCGAACTAGCGACCTGACGCGAAGTCTGATTCCAGGGAAAATTCACGTGACGGTGCCGGTCATGAGCATTAGTGAGACGTTCCCGATTCGTTTCCAATTTGCGGCTAGTGGTGCCCCGACTCAGGCACAAGCCACGGCCGTTCCAACGTTACCTAAGAAATCAACATCTCAGCAGACGGCTGATACGGCGGCAACTCCGACAACACCTGCCACGTCGACGACGACCAGGAAACAATTGCCGGAGACCGGCGAGCAACCGTCTTCAGCGGCGGCCTACGGTGTGGTGGGCTTACTAGCCGGAATTTTGTTGCTTTGGGGAGGTAAGCGCCATGTCTAAACTGATCAAGTGGTGGTTAGGCGCGGCATTACTCGTGTTCGGAGGACTTTTACCCGTCACGGCTCACGCCCAGGACATCTCGTATTCGGCATTAAAATACGGAACGACCCAGACGTCGATGGCGAGTGGGTATTTCGTCCGGCCAGCGCAAGTTACCGTGAAAAATCACGCGTACGTGGTCACAATGGACATTAAGACGGCTAAGAAGCTGACGAGCTGGCCGGTCAAGGTGCTGTCGATCAATGGCGGTGCGCCGGAAAATGTCCGCAAGACCAAGGATAGCGCTGGCAACTCCCATTTGTACTATTCGTTCACCACGACCGATTTGAAACACGATATCAACGCCAAACTGTACATTTATGTGCCCAAGGTCTACAAGGCAACGCACAACATCTCGTTTAAATTTAAAACGCAGGGGTTGCCCGCGCTAACGAGCACGAAGACGACCAAGGCGGTCACTAGTCATCAGTCCAGTACAGTCAAACAGGCAGCAAGTTCGCGTGTTGCCAAACAGACGCCCACAGCCAAAAAGCAGGCAAGTGAGTCGCGGCAATCAACGGCTAAGCAGGCGACGTCTAAGGCGCAATCCAAGGCCAAGAATGACCGGGTAAGTAGTAAGAGCAGTAGCAGTTCATCACAGCCGATGGCATCATCGTCGAGCCAATCGGCAAGTACGCAAGCAACCAGTGCCGCCGACCAAGTCCCCAAGCAAAAGACCCATTGGGGCGGTCTGATTGGCGGTGCCATTGCCATCGTAGTGCTTGTTGGTGGCGGTAGTTGGTGGTACTTCGGTCGACACTAGGGGGGTGGCAGCATGAAAAATCCAAGAAAAGTGGGGCTCATTTCCCTAGCAACACTGATCGTGATTGGTCTGATCGGTGGCGGCATCGCCTGGCAGCGGCAACAAACGCAGCGAAATCAGCCGCGCATCGTTGCGACGACCTATGCCATCGTTCAGATCGCCGACAAGCTTAAGTTACCCTTAGTCGGTGTGCCAACGACCAGCAACCCGATGCCGCAGCGGTATCGCAAGTTGCCGAAGGTGGGCAGCCCGATGAATCCTAGCGTGGAAAAGATTGCGGCGTTGAAGCCGACTGCCGTGTACTCGGTCACGACATTAGATGATCAATTTGGCAAGGCGTTTAGGGCGCAACACGTGACGCCACACTTCCTCGACCTGACTAGTGTGACCCACCTTGAGCGGACGTTGACCCAGCTGGGCCAGCGCTATGATCGCCAGGCCGCAGCGAAGAAACAGGTCCGCTTGATCGACCAAGCCAAGCAACGGGCCAAGCAGCGGGCCCAGAATCGCCAAAAACCACGGGTCTTGGTCCTGATGGGCCAGTTATATGATTGCGACTAACCACGCTTACGTGGGCGATCTGGTCCGTTTGGCGGGCGGTCAGAATGTCTTTGCGAGTCAATCGCAGGAGTACATGGAACCTAACGACGAGGCCATTCAAAAAGCCGATCCGCAGGTGATCTTGCGATTGGAGCACGCCATGCCAACGATGGTGACGAAACAATTCAATCAGGAATTCAAACAAAATGCGATGTGGTCCCGGACGTCGGCGGTCAAGCATCACCGCGTTTACGACCTGCAAGAACCGACCTTTGATGCGACCGCCAATATGCGGGTCGTGGCGGCGTTGAATCAGGTCAGTCGGTGGCTGTATCCAAAGGGGGCGGCCGCATGAAACAGCGCGCCAATTGGTGGTACGGCGGGATCCTAGGTCTTTTACTGGTGACCATCGCGCTTGCCCTCATGGCCGGGACGGTATGGCTGGGTCCGCGGCAGCTGAGCGTAGCGCTTAGCGACCACGGCAGCCAGGCCTTCGTCACGGTCTTTTCGTTACGGGTACCCCGAATCTTGAGTAGTCTGGTGTGCGGCGGCAGTTTGGCCGTAGCCGGAGCCCTGTTTCAGGCCGTCTTTCGCAATCCGATTGCCGATCCCAGCATCTTAGGAATCAGTTCGGCGGCCGATTTCTTCAAATTGGGTGGGGCGATGCTCCTACCATGGTTGCCCGGTCGTGAGTGGCTGATGGCACTATTAGGCGGCTTGGTCGCACTGGTCATTTTAACCAGTGGTCGGGCGCTGGCGGATCCGTACCGGTTGATCATCGTCGGGGTTGCACTGGATGCGACCTTCGTGGGCTTACAACAGCTGCTCAGTAGTGGCGCGACCCAGGTCAGTCACAGCACCTTTAACGGCCTCACGTGGGCGGATGCCACGACGCTCCTGGTTCTAGGTGTCATTGGTCTGTTCGTAGCGCTATTATTGGCGCCCTGGGCGAATTATTTGAAATTAACGGATGCGGCCCTGAAAAATGTGGGGGTGCCCGTCAAGGTGATTCGCTGGAGCCTCCTGTTACTGGGGATGACGCTGGCGACCAGTGTCACGGCGGTCGTGGGCGCGATTCCGTTTGTCGGTATCGTGGTCCCCAATGTCGCCCGGCGGCTAGTGGGTCACGACTATCAAACGTTGATTCCCTTTAGCATGCTGGCTGGTGCGTGGCTCATGCTGGCGGCGGATACGTTGGGGCGGACGGTCATTGTCCCCAGCGAGATCTCGGCGGCGACCATGATGACCATTATCGGCGGACCATTTGTCATTATTCTCTTACAACGGGGGCGGGGACTTCATGGAATGTCAATACGTTAGCTACCAATATCCGCACCAAAGTACAGGTATCGCGGACGTCACCGGAACGTTCCCAGCCGGTCAAGTGACGACCATCATCGGCCCAAATGGCGCGGGCAAGTCGACGCTGTTAAAATTGTTGGCGCGCCAACTCCCGGTCGCCAGTGGGCAGATTACATTGGCGGGCCAATCGTTGAACGAGTACACAGCTAAAACGTTAGCACAACAGGTTGCCATGGTAACCCAACGTCACCAACTGTATGACGACATGACGGTCAGCGAGGTCGTGAGGACGGGCCGGTTGCCCTATCATGGCCTGCTACAAACGGTGCCGGCAGCCGAAGTGACCCCTTATCTGGCGACGACTGGCTTGACGTCGTTAGCGGATGAACACGTTCAAAACCTATCGGGTGGTCAGCAGCAACGCGTCTGGCTGGCCGCGGCGTTGGCTCAAGAACCAGCGGTCTTATTACTAGATGAGCCCACGACATATCTGGACGTGCATTATCAGCAAGCACTGATGCAGCAACTTCGCCAGCTCGCGGCCACGGGCATGACGGTGATTCAGGTCCTCCACGATATCAATCAGGCGTTCCGGTTCAGCGACTGGCTTTGGCTCATTAAGCAGGGCCAACTCGTGACGCAAGGACGGCCAGAAGCGCTGCGACAGGCGGACCTATTAGCCGCAACGTTCCAGACACCGATTGAAATCGTTGATGTGCCACGGCTGGGGCCATACATTGTGCAAGTGCCAGAGGCTTCAGAAAATTAGATTGGTTTTAACTGGCCGCACTGCGGCTGCCAGGGATTCCGCCTGCTGTGGGGACGCTTCAGCCTGGAAGGGCACCAGTCTTCTCGCTCGCTTTGAAGCCACGAAGAACACGTGTCTCCAAAGTCGCCCATATTGTTAGCTAGCCAAAGGGCCAGCTAACAATATTACCACGGCCGGCTACATCCCTGGCCTCCTCCGGCTCAGGTTGGTACTATCATGACAACTGCTGAAAGTTTTGTGGACGCAATATCTTTGGTCCAATGGATAGCGATTTTACGCTCAATCTTCCTAGCTGACTGAAGGCCACTGTGTAAGCCGAGAGGTCGCCAGATATGGGCTCAGGCGCAACCCATATCTGGCGGTCGGCAAGGCGAAGGATGGACAGAGTTGCCTAATTTTTACGGTAATATCGGTGTTATACCGGGCTTAAACAGCATTTTGATACTTTCAACCTTCAGACTGTGATAATAAAAAGGAGTTGATCCAGCCATCATTCGGCTGAGTCAACTCCTTTTGTCTGAACTGAGAGCTTCAATTTATTTGCTGCGCTAAGGATAGTGTAATGGCTAACCGTGACCAACGATATCGTCAGTAATCAGCAGCCATCCACAGAAGAGACCAACCACCACACGACATAATGCTTGTCGCAACAGTGATCAATCTCAGCCGAAGGAAGCCAGGGACGAAGCCAGCTGTGTCGACGGTGTTAGCCGGGGTTCTTTCCCGGGTTACAGCGTGGGACGACCTTGGAGCCACGCGATTTGTGCGGGGCTTCAAGTCGAGGTGGAAGCCAAAGGCTGGAACCGACCCCATAGCAGGCGCAGTCCCTGAAAGCCGCAGGCGGCCACCTTTGAGCACGTCCTGGTTTTAATCTTGGTCCTAAGGCACTAACACAGCCTATTCCGGATGGCTCTTGATTTCGTTGATGCGGTCGAAGAGGATGCCATCGCGTAAGCCGGCGTTGGAGAAGGTGATCTGCTGCGAATCCAGTAACCGCATTAGCAGGGCGACCGGAATCAGTCCGCCAATGATAATGTCAGCGCGATCCTTGGACAGGCCGGGCACCTTCTTCCGCCCAGCCAAATCGAGGCCCAGCAACTGCGTCAGGGTGGCGTAAACGTCGGTGGCCGTCAGCTTGTAGCCGTGAACGTCTTCAAAGTTGAGAAAGTTCTTCTTGCGGCGGTTGATCTTCGCGAGCGTCCGGTTGGCGCCGCCCAGCCCGATGACGGGTAAGTTGGCAGCTTCTCTGAGCCACCAGACGTCATTTAGGACGTTGTTGACGAAGGTCATGGCGGCGAACAGGGAGTCGGCTTGGATACGGTCGCTTTCCAGGTAGGTCTGTGACAGGGTCACGGAGCCCAACGGAATGGAGACGACCTGTTTCATTTGCCGATTTTGGACCAGAATCAGTTCGGATGAGGCACCACCCGTATCGACCAATAGACCATTGACGATGGGCAGGGTATTGACCACACCCAGGTAGTCGTAACGGGCTTCATTAGCCCCGGAGATGACGGTAAACGTCAGGCCGAGTTGTTCCTTGACCTGTTTCAAAAATTGTTTCTGGTTGCTAGCTTGGCGGACCGCGGCCGTGGCAACGGCTTTGATCTGCTTGTGTTCAAGCTGGTCGTAGATGGTTTTAAAGTCGGTCAACGCGGCCAACGTCCGTTCAATGGCGACGGGTTGGAGGAGTTGTTCATCCCCCATATTTTCCGACAGCCGGACGTAACGTTTGACTTGATTAACGGTTTTGTAGTTGCCAGCATCGTCGATCTCGCTGATGGTCATTCGGACCGAGTTTGATCCCAGATCAATGACGACTAAGTTTTCCATATTATTCAGGACTCCGATCAATGGGGGATTTTGGTTGATTCTTGGGACTCAACATCGGCTTAAAATGCCGGGGGGCATTGGTGGCCTTCTCGTGATGCGTGGTGGCCGCCTTGATACGGACCGCCGCTTGCGTCATGAATTGTTCCTGGGCATCCAGTTGTTCCAGGCCACGCCGGTCGACGCGCGTGTAAGTCCGGTCGGCTAGCAGCACCCGCGTCTTGACGTTATCATGCCAGAGCGTGGAGAAAATGTCAAAGACCTCTTGGCGTAAGTCGGGCTGCAAAATTGGGAAGAGCAGTTCGACCCGCCGATTGAGGTTCCGGGTCATGAGGTCGGCACTGGAGAGGTAAACTTGGGGATCACCGGCGTTCGCAAAGCCGTAGATCCGGCTATGTTCCAGGTAACGGCCAACAATGGAGTGGACCTCGATATTGTCACTGAGCTCGGGAATACCGACGTTCAAGCAGCAGATTCCCCGGACGATTAATTTCACGTGGACGCCCGCGTGAGAAGCCTCATAGAGCTTGGCAATCATGGCGGAGTCGGACAGCGAATTCATCTTCATTTCGATCCAGGCCGGCTGATTGGCCTTGGCGTTGACGATTTCCTGGTCGATCTTGGCCGTGATGAAGTCGCGAATGCCATCTGGTGACATGTGTAGCTGATGGAAGTACGGTGGTTCCGAGTAGCCTGACAGCATATTGAAAATGTTGGAGGCGTCGATCCCCATGTCGGTGTTGGTGGTCATCAAGCCGAGGTCGGTGTAGAAGTGGGCGGTCACATCGTTGTAGTTCCCAGTCCCCATGTGCATGTAGCGCCGAATGCCGTCCGGTTCCCGCCGAACGATCAGGGTCAGCTTACAGTGCGTCTTCAACCCGATCAAACCGTAGATGACGTGACAGCCCATCTTTTCCAGTTGTTGGGCCCAGTGGACGTTGTTTTCTTCGTCGAACCGCGCCTTAACTTCGACTAACACGGTCACCTGTTTGCCATTTTGCGCGGCGTTCCCCAGGTACTTAATGATCGGGGAGTTCGCGGAGACCCGGTACAAGGTCATCTTAATGGCCAAAACGCCGTCGTCACAGGCGGCCTGGCGAATCAGTTCGGTCACGGCCGCAAAGGTGTCATAGGGGTGGTGGACCAAGACGTCGTGTTGCCGAATGGTCTTAAAAACGTCATCGTCCGGTTGCAGGCCAGGCGTCCGCGCGGCGGTGAACTTCGGGTAGCTCTCATCGTCATGACCGTCGATCTGCTTGGTCAATTTGCTGAGGAAGGTCAGGTCGATGGGACCACCGATTTCGTAAACAGCGTATTCGGGAACCTTGATGGATGAGGTCAACCGTTGCCGTAGCGACTGGCTGATGCCGGCTTCGACCTCTAGCCGCACGGCGCCACCGTGTTCACGTTTCTTCAGCTGTTGTTCGACTTCCTTTAACAGGTCGGACGTATCCTCTTCGGCAACGTCTAAGTCCATGTCCCGGATGACCCGGTAATTGGCCGCTTCCTTGACCTGATAGCCGATGAAGAGGTTGCCAATAAAGGTCTTGATGATGTCTTCAAGCATGATGAAGTCGTTGTCGGCACCCGGCAGATTCACGGTCCGCGGGAAGATCTCGGGGACTTGAACCGTGGCGAAACGCTTGTCCTTCTTGTCGCCGTTCTTGTAGAGGCGCAACGCGATGTTCAACGTGTTGTTGCCGATGAATGGGAACGGCCGCGAACTATCGACGGCCATGGGCGTGAGGGCCGGAGAGATTTCGTCGTTGAAGTATTTTTCAATAAATTTGTGCTGTTGCGGCGTTAATTCTCGAGGTGTCAGCACGTGGACGTTCAAATTGGCCAGTAGGGGCAGCAGCATCCGGTTGAGCGTCGAGTATTGCTTGACCACCTGGTCGTGAGCCTTGGCGTTGACGGCCAGTAGTTGGGCCTCGGCAGTCATTCCGGAAGCGTCCGGTTTGGGATAGTTAACGGCGGCTAGTTTGGAGAGTGAGGCCACGCGGACCATGAAGAATTCGTCGACGTTACTCTGGGTGATGCCTAGAAAACGGACCCGTTCGAGTAAGGGAATCGCTTTATCCCGGGCCTCTTCTAAGACCCGGTCGTTGAAGTCGAGCCAGCTGAGTTCCCGGTTGGTATAGTATTTAGGTTTCGTATAATCCAACGTCATTTGTGTAACCTCCTTTGTTTCAATACGGGTTGGAGCCCGAAGACGTCAGTAAAGAATTGCGCCTTGTAGTTGAAGGCCCAGCGGATCAAGGACAGTTCGTCGTCGCTGAAGACGGTGATGATGACCTTGTTGGTGCGGACGGAAACGGAGATTTTCTGGATGGTTTGTTGATGCGCATCATCCAGGGCATCTGCTATCCGTAAGATAGCGGATAACTTGGCGACCGTCAGCCGCTTTTCGGGATCCAATAGGCGGAAATGTGCCAGATCCTCGGCGGGTGTGCGCGTACTGTGATACCGGGAAACGGCGGCGATAATCTGTGTTTCCTCGGCGGACAACCCCAACATTTCGGATTGCTTTAACACGTAATCCGAGTGCAAATAGTGCTCGTGGGTGTCGATGAAGCCACCGATGTCATGGACGATGGCGGCGACCTGCAGTAACAGTCGGTCACGAGTCGTCAAATGATGTAACGTCCGTAATTGATCGAATAAGTGCAACGAAAATTTACGAACCAGTTCCATGTGATGGGGTTCGACCCGGTAGCGGTGAGCGAGGTCATCGGCGGCCGCTAAGATCTGGTTCTCGAAGTGGTACTTGTGGTAGCCGGCTTCGATGGCCTGGTTGGTGGTCAAGCCGTCGAGCACGTTTAAGTTGACCAGGTGGAGCTTGTCGGCGTGAACGACCGTCAGCAGTTTTTGAATCAACAGGACTTCGGGTAAGACGAGCTCGACGTTTTCCTCGGTCAAATGTAGGCGTTCCATTAAGTACTGATTAGAGGCACCAGCCACTTCGTTTGTAAACTTAGTAAATTGTTTACGCGATAAGGTGTGACTGATCTGGTCGTTCGGAATAAAATAGTTATTTATGGGGGCGGCACCAATCAAGATGACTTGGTTGGACGAGGTCCGGAGGTTATGCGGTAAGAACCGGTAGAAGTCGTCGACCTTGCTGTTGATGTAATCATCTAAGACATCGACCGGATTAGGGGCCGTTGCTCGCAGGTTCTGGAGAACTTCTTTGATTCGAATTGGTCCGAGCTTCATGTTGTGTGAAGCGACCAGACTACCACTGCCAAAGAAGGACAGGGTCGTGCTGCCGGAGTTCAACCCAATAATTGCGGCGTGATCCTGAACCAGCTCGGCATAGTTGTCGAGGTGCAGGGCAATCGCCTCGTTACGCACGAAGGACTCCTCCCCCAAGGAGAGCCACTCGATGTGTAATCCGGTGCGAACAAAGAGTTGATCACGGATAAATTCGGCATTGGGTGCCGTTGAGAGGGCTTGTGACCCCCAGATACGGTAGTTGGTCACGCCGTCGTCCTTGAGAACTTGTAGAAACCCGCGCAACGCTTCCACGGCATCGGCAACGGTTTCAAAATCGATCTCTTCATGGTTGTAAATATTTTCCCCAATGGCAACGGTCGATTTTACCCGTTCAACTTGGGTTCCCGTTTTCAGATTAACAATCGATAATTCCATGCTAGAAACGTTTACTAGGATGGCGCCAAAATAATCATCAGCCATAAACTCATCTACTTTCCCTAAAAATTTTTAGTCGGTAAAGACTTGGTTGTCCATGATCACCCGTTCCAAGTGCTTTTCGGTCCGCTGACTTTCTGGCGGAAGGGCCATGTAGTCTCCATACATACGCGTCAAAATGATAGCATACGTTGCGGGGACCTGAACCGTTAAATGCTCAAAGGGCACGGGGGTTAGGTCGCTTAACTCCGCAACGGGAAAGACTTCCTTCATGTAGCCGTATTGTGACGCGAGATTTTTGACCTGCAGGAGGGAAGCGTCGTCTTGGTATTGGGTCATGACGGCATCCCGTTCGGCCTTTAAGGCGTTGGTCTCAGCGAGTTGTTCCGGTGACAACGGGCTCTGCAGCTTCCGTAAGGGATTGTCGACCAGATGGTAGCGCAGTTGGAAGAGAATCCGGGTATTTAGCAGCTGGAATTTCGCCATTTGCTCACGTTGGAGACTGGTATCTAATGGAATCCGGTCTAATGGAAAAATGTCGATAAAGATGCCTTTACGGGCGTTGTTGATGTTATTTTTTTCTTCAATATAAGTGTTGCGGTCGAGTAGCTTGGCATAGCTCAGGCCGTAATTTTCGTCGGTAGTGGGCGTTTGTAAGAAGTAGTGGGTGTCGGCTAGTAACGCGGGTGCTTGGGCCAGCAGGCGGTCGTAGTCGGTTCGTAGCAGGCCCACGTCGACATCGTCGTCCCAGGGGATAAATCCCTGATGACGAATGGCCCCCAGTAGCGAGCCCCCCATGAGAAAGTAGGGGAGATCGAGTTGCTGGCAGAGCTGAATGAACTGGGCAAGGTTACCCAATTCGACTTGATGAATCCGATCGATTAAACGCGGCATAGGCGAGTCCTTTCCTGAAACACTAATTGAGTGGGTAGCGGCTAACGTGAATGACTTGGTGATGGGTGTCCTTAAAGGTGACCGTCACGGGTTGGGTCGTCTTGGGTTCAAATGTTGCCAGCCCGGTGACGGATTTACCAGCCTTGACGGGCATGACGGTGCGGTTCAATTTGTTATTGTCCGTGGTCTGGCTGGTGGTGAAGGCGAGATTCCCGGTCCCCAGCTTCTTCCCGTTCTGGGTGGCACTTACGGCGCCTTGCCAGATGTCGGCGGGGATGATCTCCTTAGTCTGATGGTTGGTCACAGTATAATAGAGAACAAACAAGTTCCGATTGGCCGTGGCACTGGCGGTGACCTTTTCCCCGGTCAGCTTGAAGGTCACGTGGTCAATGGTAAATTGTTGATGATCAAAGGTTGCAGTCTTAGCCTGAGAAGAACTACTAGCGCTAACCTTCTTAGATGAGGTTGCCTGGCTGGAACTGGAACGCGAGCTCTTGGCCGTGGCTGACGATTGTTGCGAGTGACTGTTGGTCTCCGGTTCCTGTTGGCTGGGCGAACCGCACCCCGCTAGTAACAGAAGCAGGCTCCCCAGAGCGGCGAGATTTTTAACGTGTGACATGTATACTTTCCCCCTTGAAATAAATGCAATTAAATTGTGTTACTGTTTAAGCGCTGTCATCTTTAGGATTGACAGTGTGAGCTGGTCCGCACCGCGGCTGGAGACATTTTTGGCTGTCTCCAGCTCTGATTGTGTGTTGCCAGGATAATCACCGCAGATAATTAAGAATTTTCAATATTTAGTCAACATCCATAGTGAGGACAGCAGATGAATGGCAGTTGGCCCAGTAATCGGTTATTATTACGAATGGACGACTAAATCCGAGTTGTGGTTATCTTCACTATACCGTTTGCCTAGCAGCCAGCAGAAGTTCGGTCAAATGACCACGCTTACCAATTAGATGACTGACCAACGTAAAAGTAAGAGCTAATGTTGACATAGGACTACAATGTAAGCCGAGAGGTCGCCAGATATAGGCTCAGGCGCGTCGTTCTGCTTAGGTGGCGGTGAATTTCCGCCGGCTTAGCAGAAAACCAACCTTGGAGACTCGTGATTTTCGAGGCTTCAAGTTGTGTTCGCACCGTTCCAGCCTCTATCTGGCGGTCGGTAAGGCGAAGGTACCGCCAAGTTGCCACTTACCATGCCAGCCAACTCCTTCTATTCTAGCATAGGATGGTCCAGACCACTGGGGAAACGGCACGAAAAAGGCTGGTATTTAGTAAGCGTAAATGCTAAGATAAAAATCGTATTTTGAGAAATGTAGGTGGGGTAGTATGGCTGAACGAGAAGAATCATTACTAGACGCTTTTATTGACGTCTACATGAGTTCACTGAAGTATCTAGACGAGTTTGTTTCCGAGCCCGCTAAGGAGTTTCATCTTTCGTTCGAGCAGTATTTGATTTTGCGTGACATTACGCAGAATAAGGACGTCACGCTAATGGACATTGCTAGTAAGCGGCAAGTCACGCGTAGCGCCATTTCGCGGCAAATCAAGGTGTTGTTGAAGCAGGGATATCTGCGCCAGCAACCCGATGAGAATGATCGGCGGCGCCTTTACCTGTTGGCAACACCAGCGGGGGCGAAGGCGGAACGCGTCATTCGGCAGCGAATCAATAGTCGCTTTCAGGGGTGGGTCGACGTTTATGGCGACGACCAGGCCCATGAGATCTTGAACTTCATTCGGGAGTTCAGTCAGATTACCCGCATGAAGAAATAGCTTACGGCTACAGAGAGCCCAGCGGACTAGCGTTGGGGAAAAAGGAGATTGAAGTCAATGAGCAAAAAGCGCATGAGTGACGAAGAGGCCAAGCGCTGGCGCAAGATTGTCTTCATGGACGATGGTCACGATGACAAGCGGTTGCCCCGAAAATCGCGGTCGTTCGTGTACGGGGAACCGACACAGCGGTCGTTATGGGAACGAGTAAAGGACCGGTTGAACCGGCGTTAAAAGGAAGAGGGGTCTGGGACAAAATCCCAGACCCTTTTTGCGTCTCCAAGCTTATATGGCGGCAACCGTGCGCCCAAAGGCAACTGGTTCTGCTTAACCCTGATAATCGCCTTTACTTCCCTTTTTTTGCTGGCACCTAGCCCGCATCGACAGGGGTAACGGGCGTAAACTCCTGAACGAGTTTTACCTGCACGTTATCACTACCGCTTAATAATTTGGCCACGGGACAGCGGCGTTCGGCGAGATCGACCATTGCAGCGGCCGTTTCAGCATCGACGCCGGGAAGTTTGACCTCGGCGGTGAGGTAGAACTGAAGGCCCCGGCGGTCGCGCGCCATCTCCACAATGGTGTGGACCTGTGAGGTGTGCGGCAAGTCACGTTTCTTCTCGATGGCTGCAAGCGTAGCGTTAAGGCAAGTGCTCAGTGCCAGGCCGATAAATTGTTCGGGGTTGGCTCCGGGAGCGTCCTCTAAGGGGTCACTGGTCAGAACGTCTAGCCCACCAGGAACGTAGGAGTGACTCTCCAGACCATCGTCATTGTTGGCGACGGTGCGGTAGAGGGGCGGAAATTTTTCACGATCAATTGCCATTAGCGTCAACTTCTTTCTTGTTGTTTGCCTTTAGATTACGCTGGTTGGCTGAAAAAAACAATGAATTCACCGGATAAATGTAAGGGCTTTCCGATAGGGTGAACCAATGACCGTTTATTCATTAAACAGTTGTGACAAACTAAGGTTTAGCATTGTGACAAACGGTTGCACTTATTAGGTATACCAATTGCGATTTATCCGATTAGTATAGTAATAAATGGGCGCAATTAATCCGGACGAATCTCTCTGACTGCGCCGGTAATGGGGTTAAAGGGTTTATGTAAATATTTTGTAATAAATGGCTTATAGGGGTAGACCGCTTGACAGAATATGCTTATAATGTAGGGGACAAGCAATAGAACACTGGCGATTCGTATTTGGGGGGAGCCATATGTTAACAGAAAAGCTGTCAGAAGAAAAAAAGAAGTTTCAAATGATTACTTGGCGCGCGAAGCAACACGGTGCCCAAGTGGTCGAGCGGGATCTGATGCGGCAGTTCACCGCGACCATTGCTGAGCAGGAGGCCATTATGGCTGCTGCAAGACGACGTGAGGTTGCGCCAGTTGGTTAAGCTACTGGCGTTACTGAAGGCCGTTTGACTGAGTTTGTACCGTCCCATGTTAAGCTTGTGAGGTTACAAAGGGGGCGACAATCGTGAAGCATCCAGCAGTGTATTATATCTATTATCTTGGTGGCGTGGCGTTTTTAGGTGTGATGGTTGATGTGATCTATCACATGGTCAGCCTCTGGTTAGTGGCAAGTAGTTTCTAGTAAACAGCAAAGGCGTTCCTCAGTGATTGGGGAACGCCTTTTTGTGAAAAAAATAGATATAAAAAAAGCTAGTTACGTAAGGACGCAACCAGCAGAATAGAAGTATGTGTACGGCTTCAACGGTGTTAATAATGGCTAAATGTCAATTAACTCCTCCAACGATTGAAGACCCGTGGCAGGCTCTCACCTGAATATGTAAGTTCATTATAACGTGACGAGCCGGGTCTGTAAACCACAAAATTAAAGATTCGCTTAAACTAGCTGAGTTAGTAAAACGAGAAACGTCACTAACGCCGGCATTCCTTGGAGCCAAAAAATCTGCTTTTTTACCGTTAAACTTCCGAAAATTGCGACAATAATCACAAATAATAGAAGTAATGCCGTCATAACTAGCTGATTATGCCCGGTAAGAAATAGAGGGGTTAGGCCAAGCGTGAGGCCGAGCATGCCGTTGTAGATGCCCATGTTGGCGAGTGCGGCTTTGGCTTGCGGTTGCTTGACGAAACTCAGCGGCATACCAAATAGTTCTGCTTGTTTGGTCGATTTGCCCCAGATTTCGATTCCCATGATGCCCAAATGCTCGATTGCGACGAAATAGATTAAGATGGTTAAAATTATGGTCATGATAATTGCCTTCCCTTTATAAAATCTAGTATAGTAGAGTAAAGAATCGTTGGATAAGCGGTTGAGACTAGAAATGTTTCTTACTTTAAGCTAATTTTTAGTTTGGCGTGTAGAATAATTAAGTGAGGATATTTACGTCAGGGGAGCTTGGGTCATTCGCGGGGAGAATGGCGTCATAACAGACCTTATGAAATTTTGAATGGAGGAATTACCCATGAGACTCCTAGACTTAAGTGGACAACAATTCGGCAGACTGACGGTTATTCGACGAGATGGTACCGCGAAGAACGGTAACGCGACGTGGCTGTGTAAATGTAGCTGTGGTAATTTAGTGACAGTAGACAGTTATCGGCTACGTCACGGGATTACGGTGAGTTGCGGCTGTTATCGACGCGACATCAGTAAGGCTCGATTAACCAAGGATCCACGGACCCGTAAGCAAATCGGTAATGCGACGAACTTGCCATTAGTGAATGGCTCTAACGTTGCTGCCCTTACAAAGATTAGTTCCCGTAACATTTCAGGCGTTATCGGCGTTAGTTTTGACAAACGTTCCGGTAAGTGGGCAGCACGTCTATTCTACCATGGACGCTACGTCCTAAACCAGACGTTTACAGAATTTTACGATGCGGTTGCTGCGCGTAAGGAAGCGGAACAACAGTTAGCAAAGCAAAATGATTTAAACTTAAAGGCCTCGGCTGAAGGCTAAATTCAGCGGATTCACCAGCAAGTATAGAAGCCAAAGCGAGTCGGTCCTGTTGGGGGCCGACTTTTTTGGTGGTTATATTTTTCACCCATCGTTCCATAGTCCGAATCAATTGTGTTTTATCCCCGCTGTGCTATAGTCGAGCTGAAATTTAACCGGCACGTCGCTAGCGAGAATGTTTTGGAGAAGGGAATGGGGACTCGTGTTCAATCAAACGCGGCACCAAAAGGTTGTTTTAGTCGGGGATGGCGCTGTTGGCTCATCGTATGCGCTGCTGATGTTGCAGCAGCCGGTGATGGATGAACTGGTCATCGTGGATATTGCGGAGAAACACTGTGTCGGGGATAGTTTGGATCTAGAGGACACGCAACTGTGGTCAACGCCCAAGACGGTCCGGCCCGGGACGTACGCGGACGCCAGTGACGCTGACCTCGTCGTCATCACGGCGGGGGTTCCCCGACAGCCGGGGGAGTCGCGCTTAGACCTGGTGACTAAGAATTTAAAAATTTTGCGGTCAATCGTCACACCGATCGTGGCGAGTGGTTTTGCTGGCATCTTTCTGGTCGCCGCCAATCCAGTCGACATTTTGACGGCCGCCACGCAGCGATTGTCGGGCTTTCCACCAGCCAGAGTGATTGGGTCGGGCACGTCGCTCGATACGGCCCGCTTCAAGGTGGGCTTGGCTAAACGCCTTCAAGTGGCGCAACAGCAGTTGGAGGTCAACGTGGTCGGTGAACATGGGGATACCGAATTTGCCGCACTCCATGCCGCAACGTTGGGCGGCCAGCCGTTATTGGATGTCATTCAACAACGGGGCATCACGAACCAGGAATTGATTGACATCGAAGCCGCGGCCCGGACCAAGGGTGGCAAGATCATCGGCCTGAAGGGAGCCACGTTCTACGGTGTGGCTACGTGTTTGGCCCGCATCAGTCGAGCGGTCTTGGCAAATGAAAATGCCGTCTTACCGGTCGGCGCCTACCTCGATGGCCAGTATCATCAGCACGGCCTGTATTTGGGGACACCAGCCATCATCAATGCGAACGGCATCAACCATATTTTAGAGCTGCCATTGAGTCCTGAGGAGCAGGAGAAAATGGCCCACTCTGCGGGTGCCGTTCAGTCGGTATTGACGGCGGCATTTGCGAGCTAAATCAAAACGTATAGGCAGGGTTGTGACGGTGGTTGCAGGTCTGCCTTTTTTACTGTCGCAGGTGGTGTTCGAAAAGAGTGCTGTACGCGAATTCTTAGCAAACTTTTGACTGGTTAATTAACTCAGCGGGGTAACCTAATTTTTGGCAACCGGTTCCGCCAGCCCCCTTGGCGAAGAACGCTGTAGGATTAGCGACAGGAGAGGTCGAACGCCCAATCAGGTCTTCGACCGAACGCGATTTGCAGTGGATTTGGGCATAGGAGCGTAAGGGGGAAGTCTCATGGAATCATTAGCGAATATCAAGTATCGCAAATTCTTTTGGCCGCTACTGGTGGGTCTGATCATTTGGCTAGCGATACCGCTTAAACCAGTTGGCGTGTCGGTGGCTGCTTGGCATATTTTAGCCATCTTTGTGGCGACAATTATTGGCTGTATCACGCAGCCATTGCCGATTGCCGGGGTGGCATTGGTCGGGTTTACAACAACCGTTCTGTTGGGCGTTGTGCCGATGGATGTTGCGGTTACCGGCTTTGGCAACAAGACGGTCTGGCTGATCGTCATGGCGTACTGTCTGTCGCGGGGGTTCATCAAGACCGGTTTTGGCCGGCGGGTGGCCCTGATCTTTGTTCGACTATTTGGCAAGAAAACGCTGGGATTGGCCTATTCTTTGATGGGCGTTGATTTACTGACGGCCGCGGCCACACCCAGCAACACGGCGCGGGCTGGCGGCATCGTTTATCCTATCATCGACTCACTGGCCTCAACGTTTGGGTCGAACCCGAAGGATGGCACGGAGCGTAAGATTGGGTCCTTCCTGACGTTCACCGAATTTCAGGCCAACGTGATTACTTCGGGGATGTTCATGACGGCCATGGCACCGAACCTGCTGGCGGTATCGCTGGCAAAGGCGGACCACGTGACGTTGACCTGGATGGGCTGGTTCCTGGCAGGCATTGTCCCCGGGGCCATTAGTTTAGTGGTCGTGCCATTTTTGATTTACAAGATGTACCCACCAGAGATCAAGGATACGCCGAATGCCAAGCCGTGGGCCGAAGCGGAACTAGCGAAAATGGGGCCGATGAGTCGCGCCGAGAAAATCATGTGTGCGGTCTTTGCACTGGCGTTAGTTCTCTGGATTGCGTCCAGCTTTATTGGCATGGACGCCGCGCTGGTCGCTTTCTTGGCCGTGGCGATTTTGGTCATCTGTGGCGTGCTGACGGTCGATGATATTTTGAATGAAAAGGGTGCCTGGAGCACGTTGATCTGGTTCTCCATTTTAATTTTCATGGCGACCGAATTGAATAAGCTGGGCTTCATTCCCTGGTTATCCAAGACGCTCGGCGGCAGTCTTCACGGCATCAATTGGGTTTTCGTGTTAGCGATTCTGTTGCTCTTTTACTTCTACTCACATTATCTGTTTGCGAGCGGCACCGCCCACGTGAGCGCGATGTACGCGGCGTTATTGGGCGTGGCGATTTCGGCGGGCGTGCCACCGACTTTAGCGGCGATGTTGCTAGCGACCTGTGGGGCTCTCTTTAGTTCCACCACGCACTATGCAAGCGGCCCGGCGACGATTTTGTTCGGAACCGGCTACGTCAAACAAAACGACTGGTGGCGAATGAACGCGATTCTCGGCGTCTTCTACATCGTGGTCTGGTTCGGCATTGGGTCGTTGTGGTTAAAGGTCATTGGTATGTGGTAAGCTTTGAATTGGGAGTTATGGCGAAGGTCATGGCTCCTTTTTTGTTGTCATGAGCAGATTAGTGTAGGTATGCCAAATTCCAGGTACATCAAGCTAGATACAAACTCTGTGTGATTAGACAATAAAAAATTTAGTGTGGCATTAGATTAATTGGTTGTAAGTGTAATCTCATTCGGGAATCTCATTTGGTACAATTATCTGTCATTCAACGGTACTGCAATGAAAAAATCAGTTTGAGCCGGAGGAGGACAGGGATACAGCCAGCCGTGGTAATATTGGTCGCTGCCTAGCGACCAATATGGGCGACTTTGGAGACACGTGATTTTCGTGGCTTCAAAGCGAGCGAGAAGCCCGAACCTCAGGCTGAAGCGTCCCCACAGCAGGCGGAATCCCTGGCAGCCGGAGCGCGGCAATTTAACCTCAGTCTGATTGTGATTAGTTGACGACACACCATTGCAATGGTTATGCTGAATCTAAGATTGAATTTGAGAGGAAGACTGTCATGAAATACCGTCAGGAAGCAGATACGATAGGCACGGTCAATGTGCCAGAAGATGCCCTTTGGGGACCACAAACGGAACGGAGCCGCCACAACTTCACAACGGGACCGCTGATGCCAATGCCAGTGATTCGGGCGTTGCTCCAGTTGAAACGTGCGGCCGCAGTCGCCAATCGTGATTTGGGTGAGCTGCAGGAAGCCAAGGCCCAACTGATTATTCGAGCGGCTGACGATTTACTAGCGTTGCCAGACGACCAGTTGCGACCGGATTTCCCGTTGCACGTGTATCAGACGGGGTCGGGGACTCAGACGAATATGAACGTCAACGAGGTCATCGCCCATCAGACGGTGAAATCTGACCCAACCAGCGGCGTTCAGCCGAATGATGACGTCAACCACGGGCAAAGCTCCAACGATACATTTCCCACGGCGATGGCAGTCACATCACGAATGGCGGTCATTGATCTGGAAACCAGTGTGCAGCAACTGATCGACGAGTTGAAGGTGAAGCAAGCGGCTTACTGGCGGGTGGTCAAAATCGGTCGGACCCATTTGCAGGACGCCACGCCCTTAACGTTTGGCCAAGAGGTCAGCGGCTGGGTCAGCATGTTGGAGCATGACCTGAACTACCTACAATCGTTGGCTGACACGCTGTTGGAACTACCAATCGGTGGCACGGCCGTTGGAACGGGATTGAACGCGGCGCCGGGCTTCGACGTGGCGGTAGCGGAACAGCTGAGTCAGGCGTACGGACAGCACTTCACGGCGCGGACGAATAAGTTCTTTGGCTTGGCGGCACATTCCGGGCTAAACGTGGTCCACGGGGCCATCAAGACGCTGGCAAGTGACCTGTTTAAGATTGCCAACGATATTCGTTTCTTAGCGAGCGGTCCGCGGGCGGGGTATAACGAATTGAATATCCCGGCGAACGAACCGGGGTCATCGATCATGCCGGGCAAGGTCAATCCAACCCAGGCGGAGGCCTTAACCATGGCGGCGACCCGGGTCATGGGCAACGACGTGACGATTACGGTGGCGGCCTCGCAGGGGAATTTCGAAATGAACGTGTACAAGCCAGTCTTACTGGAAACTTTCCTGGAATCCACGGACTTACTGCAGGGGACAATCGATGGGTTCACCACAAAATTAGTGCATGGGATAACGGTCAACACTGAGCACATGCAGGCGCTCGTCGATAATTCGTTGATGACGGTCACAGCCTTATCGCCACACATCGGTTACCATGCCAGCGCCGAAATTGCTCAGGCGGCGGAAAAGCGGGGGACGACATTGCGGGCGGCCGCGTTGAAGTCGGGTAAGGTCACGGCCGAACAATTTGACGCGTGGGTCGATCCGTTGGCGATGACGAACTTGAATCGGGAAGAGAAATAAAGTAGGGTATTAATAGAATTAGTGTCAGTTGTATGTATGAATTTGGAAAGCGGGTTATGGTGAATGACTATGAGGATAGAAAAAAATTAAAATGAAGAAAATGACCATTGCGGAAGTAGCAAGTGCGGCTGGCGTGTCGAAGGCAACAATATCACGGTTTTTAAACGGCAACTATGGTAAAATGTCGGCCGATACTCAGGAAAGAATTCGTCAAACAATTCAAAGATTGAATTACCGGCCCAATAAACAAGCTCAAATGCTAAAAACTAATCGTAGCGGATTGATTGGATTTATTGTCGCTGACATGGGAAACTTATACTCATCAAAATTATTGAGTGGGGCTAGTGCAGTTGCTCGTGAAAACGACTATCAACTTGTAATTATGGAGTCAAATAACTCGTTGGTCTCAGAAGAAGATGCCTTAAAAAAATTTGTTGATCAGTCTGTCGAAGGGATATTGATTCAGCCAATCAGTGAAGATAGTTCACGTTACGAATCGGTTGGGAAGAGATGTCCAATGGTACTTGTTGACCGGCAAACAACACCTAAAACCTGGCCTGCGGTGATTGTCGATAACGCTCTTTCGACTAAGTATCTGGCTGAGTATATTGTTAAAAAGGGATACTCAAAGATTGCTATTTTTAGTGAATCACTGACTACTGATGTTCGTAGAAAACGGTATGCAGGGATGAGAGAAGTTGCTAAAGAGCATTCGTTGGAATCGGAGCTAGTAGAAGTTGGAAACTTGCAGTTAACTAATACCTATAGTGATATGAAAAAAAGAGTTAGTGAACTGGTCAGTGAGGATGAAAAAATTGCCATCTTTGCTAGTAATAGTCAAACCTTGTTAATGGTTTTAAGGATATTGGATGATTTAAGGATTAAAATTCCTGATGAGGTCGGTGTTTCAGGATATGATGATTGGAACTGGGCTTTTTTAGCACAACCCGCAATTACAAGTATTGAGCAGAATGCGAGTGACGTTGGTGCTGAGGCAATGCGAATGCTTCTAGCGGATATTGACCCACTAAGGGAGTCAGTTAAAGAGACCAAAGTTATTCCATCAAAGATTAATATCCGTGAATCAATTTAATAATGAAATTTTGAGGTCCTGAGAATGCTTTGATTAAGTGTTTTCAGGACTTTTTTAAATATGGAAGCTTGTGAATCTGAAAACAAGGTGTTGACTTTCGTAAATAAAGCGATTACAATATTTTTCGTAGAGTTAGGAAA
The DNA here is from genome assembly GCF_016861695.1 of Levilactobacillus andaensis. Taxonomy (GTDB): domain Bacteria; phylum Bacillota; class Bacilli; order Lactobacillales; family Lactobacillaceae; genus Levilactobacillus; species Levilactobacillus andaensis. Next base: position 53,547 of record NZ_BOLP01000009.1, read on the forward strand.
CCGGTTTCCTAACTACGAAATACAGACAATGTCAATCAGGAGGAATGAACAATGAGTGAAATCGTGATTAACACTTTGGTTTATCAACAACAGCTGGATAGTGGGGTTAAACAAGCCGATCTATTGGAAAAAGTAGCTGCTCAAGGTGTTTCAGCCGCTGAAGTTCGTCGAGAATATATTAAGGATTTTGACCAAGAATTAGCCGATATTAATGCAGTAGCAACAAAAGACAGCTTAAAGCTATTCTACAGTGTTCCCGAAAATGTCTTTGTCGATGGTGTTGTAAACCCTAAGTTAGACCAATATATGCAGGAAGCAAAGAAAATGGGGATTTTTGCCATTAAGTTTAACATTGGTGATTATGCTCACTTTGAAGGGAATTTGAAGAATGCATTACATAAAGTTATGAATTATGGTATTCAGGTTAACGTTGAAAACGACCAAACTCAAACCAGCGGCACAATGAATGCTTTAGAAACTTTCTTGATTAACGCTGCAAAAGCCGACTTAGATATTAAATATGTTTATGACTTAGGTAATTGGCGTTTCGTTAAGCAAGATGAATTTGAAGCTATCAAGATGCTTAAAGAATATGTTCGGTATATTCATGTCAAGGATGTTACTTACGTTAACAGCAAGCCACAGGTTGTACCATTGGATGATGGTGAGGTTGACTGGCGCAAAGCACTTGATGAATTACCAAGTGGGCTACCAATCGCTGTTGAGTACCCAGTAAAAAATGATGCTGAATTGAGCAAAGGAATCAAATTAGTAAAGAGTTATCTGCTTAAGGCTGGTGAGTAAGTATGACGAATGTCATCATTGGAAGTCTATTATTAATTTCTTTTGTACTTTTTATTTTTTACATTATTAAGGGTGGTAACTTGACCGTTGGCTTCTTAGGGATGGCTATTTTGTGGGCTGTCATTGGGATGGTTCCATTTAATACCGCAATCAATAAGATCTTTGCACAGCCCGCATTAAATTATGGACCAACAATTATCTATATTGTCTTTGGTTCATGGTTTGGTCGGGTATTGGTTGATAGTGGAATTGCCGGTAGTATCAGTGGTCAGACAGAAAAGGTTGGTAAAAAGAATCCAGTACTAGCAGCTATTCTTGTCTGCTTAGTTACGATGTTTATCTTCGTTAGTGCTTACGGTGTTGGTTCTGTAATTGCCATTGGTGTTATCTTATTACCAATTCTATTTTCATTAGGTGTACCTAAAGATATTGCTGTTGCCGCATTTACCCTGTCAATTGGGGCACCAATGTATGTGAACGTGGTTCTTTTCAACCAAGTTAGAGCTTTCTTCCCAGATGTTACCTATGGATCAAAGTACTTGACCTTCGGTTGGGCAGGAATGATTGTTCAACTATTGGCGGTTGTAATCTTCTTACTGTTGAACTCAAAACGGATTAAGAATGGTGAACGTGAAGTCTTGAAGACTGACTCAGAAGATGAGGCTAAGACGCTCAAAATCACTTCTGGTTGGCAATATCTGACTTACATTATTCCAATCGTTCCGGTTCTATTGAATATGTTTTTGAAGTGGGATGCCATTCCATCACTAGTTATTTCTACGGTATTAGCCATGCTAATGACTGGTAAGATGAATGGTTCCAAAAAAGCAATTAAGTTTATGAATGATACCATGCAACAAGCTATTTCTGACATTGCTGGTCTGATTTTCTTCTTGCTGGCATTATCAATGTTTACAGCTGCCGCAGCTGCGAACACAAGTCGATTTGAGTCCATTTTCCGGGCAATTTTGCCTCAAAATACGCTTTGGTTGGCTTTAGGTTTAGGTATTTTAGCACCATTAGCATTGTTCCGTGGACCATTACATGTTTGGGGGGCTGGGGCAGCAACTGCAGCTGTTTTGACTGCTACTCATTTGTTCTCTCAATGGTATTTGTTACCAGTACTGTACATTCCAACATTGTTAGCGGTTTCCATGGACGTTACGCAGTCCTGGAATATTTGGGCCTTGACCTACACTAAGCTGGATAGTCGAAAGTTTTTAAAAGCTGGTCTACCAGTGGTATGGATTGTCTCTATTATTAATGAAATCATTGCATGGACGATGTTTGGCTAATATAAATAAATTAAGAATACATGGAGGAATTTAAATTATGAGTGAATTTTTAACAATTGGTGAACCGATTTCCCTATTTGCCTCAGAAGATGACGACAAAGAATTAAAAGATGCTTTGAATTTTCATAAGTATCTTGCAGGTGCTGAAGTTAACGTAGCTGTTGGGGTCTCTCGTTTGGGACATAGTGCACAATATATTACGAGTTTAGGTGAAGATCCTTTTGGTGACTTCATCAAAGATCAGTTACATGAAAACAAAATTGGAACCGACTACATTACTAGCAATCCTGATTACTGGACCGCATTTCAATTAAAGCAAAAGGTGACTCATGGTGACCCCGGTATCTTCTACTTCCGGAAGGGCTCAGCTGCTGCTCATTTTGATCAATCGATTTTAGATAAGATCGATTTTTCTGACGTCAAGTTAGTTCATTTGTCAGGTATCTTTCCAGCAATTTCTGACCAAGCTTCAAAGGCATTCCAACATTTTATTGATTTGATTAATGAACATAATATCACGACGACCTTCGATCCCAATTTGCGGCCACAACTGTGGGCTACGCAAGAAAAGATGGTCAAAGACCTTAACAACTTTGCTAAACAAGCCGACATCATTTTACCAGGAGTTGCTGAAGGAAAAATTTTGGTAGGATCAGAAGATCCAGAAACTATCGCTGACTTCTACTTAAATCAAAGTGAGAAGACTCATACAGTAATTGTTAAAGTTGGTGCTGATGGGGCTTACATCAAGAGTAAAGATGGTACAAACACAACGATTAGTGGTTATCGTGCGGATAAAGTTGTTGATACTGTTGGTGCTGGTGATGGATTTGCGGTTGGAATTGCAACTGCTTTATTGGAAGGCAAGACAATTTCAGAAGCTGTTAAGCGAGGTAACGCTATTGGTTCCTTAGCCGTCCAAGCACCCGGTGACAACGATGGCTATCCTGACCGTGCTAAGCTTGAAAGCTACATGAAGTAAATTTTAGAGAATCCATAAGAGTGGGAGATTAATGATGAAAATTCAGGCTGCAATTGATCGTGTTGACTTAGATAAGGCTGTGAGCTTAACAAAGCAGATTAGTCAGTACGTTGATATCATTGAGTGGGGAACATCGCTAGTGAAAGATTTCGGTATCCAACGCTTAGCTGAGAGAACTAATGTATTTGGTAACGCTCAAGTACTTTATGATATTAAAACTATCGATGAAGGGGAATATGAATTTAAAGTTGGATTTGAAAGTAAAGCTGATATCTTAACAGTTATGGGTGCTTCTTCAGTAGCTACTCTTGAAAAGTGTTACCAGGTGGCTCAGGACCAAGATAAGACTATGATGATTGATTTAATGGGATTGGACGAATCTCAAATTGAGAAAGTTTTAGGCTTTGATCAAGCTATTTACTGTATTCATCACTCTAAGGATAGTGGAAAAATTACGAATGCGAGTGACACAGTGGCTAGTTTTAGAACAAGCTTCCCATCCGTAAAGCACATTGCAATCGCTGGTGGTATTGATTATGCCAATACGGTGGCTCTGGCACAACAAGGTATTGTTGATATTGCTATTGTTGGTTCGGGAATTGTTAAAGCTATAGATCCGGTAGCTGAAGCGAAGCGTTTTGGAAAGGTTGTTAGCGATGAAAAATGATGAACAATTAATTGAAACGGTTTTAGGTGAAATCTCACAAGTTATGCATGATGTTAAGCCGGCTGATTTAGATGCTGTAATTTCTAGAATTACCAAGGATAAGCGAATCTTCATTCACGGGGCTGGGCGTTCTGGGCTTCAAGCTAAAGGTTTCGCCATGCGATTAATGCATATTGGTTACACTGTATATGTTTTAGGCGAAACAATTACGCCATCGCTCGCTGCTGGCGATATTCTCGTATCCGTTTCTGGTTCTGGCAAAACCAGTGGCGTTGTTTCGACGGCTGAAAAAGCTAAAAAGCTTGGCGTTGAAGTAATTGGTGTCACAAGCGATGCAACATCACCTTTGGCTAAGGAAGCAGATGACGTATTGATTGTACCTGGTGCAACGAAGACTGGTGCTGGCGTTCATTCAATTCAGTTGCTGAGTACGTTATTTGATCAAACGGTTCACGTTACCTTAGATTTGGTTTGCTTATTACTTAGTGAACGTGACCACACTGACAATAGTATGGCTTTAAAAGAACACACGAATCTTGAGTAAAAGTTTGGTAGAATAGGAGTCTTTTGATGGAACAGTCAGAAGTTTTTAAGCGTGTCGGTGAAATTGGTGCGGTCGTTGTTGTACGTGCTGATAGTGTCGAAGATAGTCTAAAAATTGTTGAAGCTTGTGTGAAGGGCGGCATCAAAGGAATTGAATTAACTTATTCTGTTCCCAATGCGGCCGAAGCAATTAAGCAATTGCACGACAAGTATCAAGATACAGACGTGTTAATAGGTGCTGGAACTGTTGTAAATACGACGTCAGCGTTTGAGGCAATTCAAGCGGGTGCAGAATTCATTGTTAGTCCAACATTTAATCCAGATGTTGCTGAGCTTTGTCACAGTGAAGATATCAATTATGTACCGGGTTGCTTCTCTCCCTCTGAAGTACACCGTGCGTTTTCAGCTGGTTTTGGCTTGATTAAGGTTTTCCCGGCCACAGTTTTAGGCCCAACATATTTGAAGGAATTACATGGGCCATTTCCTAAGATTAAATTGATGCCAACTGGTGGTGTCAATGCCGATAATTTGCCAGAATGGTTTGATGCAGGTGCCTATGTTGTTGGCGCTGGCGGTAGCATTGTTGGTAAGGGAATCGATGATCTTGAGGGCATTGAAAAACGTTCGCGTGAATTCATGAAGAGCTTTAAAGCATATAAAGACGTTAAATAGTTTTTTGAAAGGCAAGGCATGCTAAAGGTCTTGCCTTTTCTTTACGTGGTAACAGACCTAGATGCTGACGACTAAAGGAGGTTTATGGAATTGATGTACAGACATTTTCTAGCCCTATCCCATTTCGATGACGTGGCGTTTGCCTATCATGTGGCGAGTCAAGATAGCGATGATATCATGAACGCGTGGCGTGACATGAGTAAATTGAGCAAGCAGAAACAGGTTCCAGGATACGATTATGGTGTGCACGTCTTATCGACGGATGCCATGAGCTTTGAGTCGATTCAGGCGATGGACCCGTACTTTTCAGATGTCCATGAGATAACCGATTTGAATGAGTTCCTGGATGGGGTTGTCGATCCGTCACTAGTGATTGCTAAATTGAAGTAGTTTTGTGAGGAAGCCTAGCGACATGTGAGGCTTCCTTTTTTGACGTAAAAATTCCGAATGGATTCCCAGCCAGCCGCGTTTCCCGTATACTGGAGGCTGCCGGTCCACCCGGCCAATCAAAAAAATTTAAAATTAAACCGTTACTTTTTACGAAGTCGTTCGTTACATAGGTGTAAGGGGAGGAGGTTGACATGCGATTACAGCATTACGAAAAGTTAATGGCACAAATGGCGGTGGAGCTTCAACGTTATTTAGTCAGCCGGGGCGCCAGGCACGAGGTTGCGGAGGACATCGTGCAAGACGTCTTCGTTAAATTGTTGGAAATGGAATTAGTTTTGCCGCCGGATAAATTACGGCCATACATGTACCGGGTCGCTTGGTCGACTTACCTGGATTATTACCGACGTACCCAGCGTTATCAAGACTTAGTCGCAAAATATCTAGGACCGGCGACTGAAATACCCAGGCAACCGACGGATTCGGGCATTGAACAGGCCATGGCGCGGTTATCACGGAAGGAACAGCACTTATTAGTCTTACGTTATGAGCAAAATTTGTCGATTGCGCAGGTGGCCGAACAACTCAAAATCAGGCCGTCCGCGGTTAAGATGCGGCTTCACCGCGTGCATAAGAAGTTAGAGAAAATCATGATGAGGAGCGAACGAGGATGAATGATGAGAAAAAGTTTTGGCAATTAGCGATTCGAGTCAAAGTGGTCCGGTGGCTGGTCACTATCGGCATTGTCATTGTGGTCTTGCTGGTGGGAGCCGTCGGAGGTTATTGGTGGACGCAGCAGCAGGCCGGTAAGGAGTCTCGCCGGGAGGACCGCTTCATTGAGCAGGTCTCCACGGTGATGTCGCCCAATATTTCCGTCAGTGACCGTTACCTAGCCGATACCAATTTCATGGGGGGCAAGGTCACCAGTCATCGTTATAAGGATATCGAGGGGGTTCGTGAGGCCTGGTCGCCAATCGTGCAGCCTTATTCGTGGACTTGGCTGGGAAATCAGTCGGGCGATACCTTGAACAGTACCGATACCACCGACAGTGGCGCCTATGACCGGTTGACGCAGCATAAGATCCCGCTATTTTACAATCCACAAGTGAAGCATCCCGATGTTCAGCGCGCGGATGACGTTAATAAGGTGGCCAGAACCAAGGGCGCGGTTGCCGAAGTCGCCGTTTCCTTTGACCACCCCCTGACCTACGCGCAGATTCAACAGCGCTTGCCGAAAAATCTCCATGCCGTTTGGTACTGGATCGGCGTGAGTCCTAAGGCGGATGCCACGTCCATGGACAATAACTTCCTAGGGGTGCAGGCCGATTCTAAGGGGCACATGGTGGCAACGAAGTATGAAAATTATTATCGCAGCTTCCGTCAAACTCTAGAAAAATTAGATTTCAACTACGGTTATAACAACTTTTATGTCGGAGAGTATGCACATAAATACGCCAAGCAATACCCGACGCTAAAGACGGCTAAGTTCGCCGGCATTATCGTAACGGGGGACAGCGAAAACTTTAAACCGTTAGCCAATGCTGATTGGATCTACGCCAGCTCAGCGGGCTTCTTCCAGCAACGGTCGGTGATAAAGTAGATAATAAAGGCCAAGAACCCGAGAGTGCGGTTCTTGGCCTTTGATGTCTAGAAATTTCTACAGAACGATGTAGTAACTTGGTGCCCAGTAAGTTTGACTGAAGACGCCGATACCGTCGTTCTCATTCTGCGCGGCCACGTATGAGCCGTTGCCTAAGGAGATGGCGTCATGGTAAGGAGCCGATTCCGAACCCCAGAAGAGGATGGCACCGGCTGGAGCATTAGCGACATCGTAGTGGTGCGTGCCCAGCTGGGTCTGTTGGTAAGTGGTGCGGGCGCTGAGGCCCAAGGCGTATTGAACCAACCCGGAACAGTCGAAGCCCGCGGTGGTATTGCCGCCGTAAACGTAGGGTGTCCCGCTATTGGCGATGGCTAAAGCGGTCGCTACCCCATTGCCACCGGCAACCGTGGTTGATTGTGCGGTCGTGTTGGCAGTGGTGGTCGTTGCGTTTGTTTGATGATGGTAGGCCGTCTGCGTAGTTGCTGTGTTCGTCGAACGATTAGTTGTGGCAGTCGTTGAGCTGACTTGAGCAGCTGACTGCGTTCCAGTTGACCCAGTCGCCATATGTGCGGAAGCCGTTGTGGCGCCGGATAGGAAGAGGGCAGCAGCCCCGAATGTACTGATCAAAATTCTAGTGGTGGTCTTGATAATGGTCACTCCAATGATTAAGTATTTGGCAGTCTGAGATGCTGACTACAACGACTAGTTTAGGGGAGGCACGTTGCGGGGCCGTTTCAGCCAAGTGAAGACTGGACGACAATTTGATGACGTTAGATGTTACGGGGACTGAACAGATTGTAGGCTGACACAATTGTAGCGAGGCTGAATCTTAGTTAGGCAACCGCGAAAATTGAATAGCGGTCAGAGCTTTTGATGGGCTGACCATGCTAGGCTGTACGCAGGGCAAACAAAAGCGAGGCTGCATCACAACCTCGCTTTGAGTTCAATAACTGTCTTTTGTAGCTAATGGGTAAGGGGATTCTGTTTCAAATCAAGGTGGAACCGGAGAATGATCAACAGGTTGAAGCCAATCGTCATCAATAGCATGGTCACCCAAGCGCCGGGGAGACTGACGTTAGTGGAAATGGCCGAGCGCAAGACTTGAATCAGGTAGGTCATGGGTAGCCAAGGGTTGAGGACTTGGGCAAAATTGCTGACGAGGGGGAGCGGATATAGGCCGCCAGAACTTGCCAGTTGCATGACCAAGACGATGGAGATGAGCCAGGTGCCAAAGCCACCGAGTAGCAAACGGAGGCAGAAGATGAGCGATAGGAAGAGTAGGGAGCCAATCAGAATTGCGGCAAACAGGCGGGAGTTGGAACGCGTAGTGAGTGCGTTTGCCTGATGTAAGGTGAGGTAGAGTAACCCGCTTTGTAAAAGAGCTACGCTGGCAATAATCCCGGCTTTACTGCCCCACCAAGTGAACGCGGAGTGGGGAGCGCTGTAAGTGCGGCGGCCATCATACATGGTCCCTAACGCAATGCCACCAACATAGAGACCAATGGCGATGGCAAATGGGGCCATACCGGTACCATTGTTTGGGACGTTAGCGATGTCATGGGTGGCCGCGACAACGGGAGTAGCCAGGACATTGGCGGTAGACGGCCGGGTGGCGATGGTAGCTAAACGCAGGCTGCCACTGGTTAAGGACTGACTCAAGGTTTGACTACCCGTTTGGACTTGAGTTAAGCCAGTTTTCGTTGCGGTGAGTCCAGTGGTCAACGCGGGACTTTTCAGCGGAGCGGTCGCTGTCAGCAGTTTTTGATTGCCGGTTAAGAGTTGTCGGGTTCCAGTGGCCAGTTGGGTACTTCCACTGGCCGCGCGGGTCATGCCGGCGGTAGCACCACTTAGCGCGGATAGAAGAATTTTGGCCTCAAGTTGAGTCACGGTATGACTAACCTTATTGGTGATGGCGGTACTGGCACCGGTCGTCATTTTAGAGACGATGTAGTTAGCACCAGAATTCAAGTCGTAGTGGAGCGTCATTTGCTGGGGCGCAGTCGTAAGGAGCGTCGTGGCATCGTGAGAAAAGTTGTGCGGGATGGTGACGACCAGGTAAAGCTTGCCAGCCTTTAGCTGGCGGTGGGCAGTCTGGGCGCTGAGATGACGGAAGTCTAGTGAGGAGGAGTCATCGAGGTTATGGGTGAGCTGTTGGCCAATGGCAACGCGCTGACCGTGAATGGTGACGGCACGGTCGTGATTGACAACGGCCACGGGGATGTCGTCGGTGTGGCCGTACGTATTCCACATTGAGGAGAGGTACAGATAGCAGTAGATAGCTGGGATGATGGCAATCATGAGGAGGACCACGAGCATCATCTTGTGTTGACATAAAAACTTTAATTCACTTTTGAACATTGGAAATCGCCCCTTTGAAATAAACATGGTGTTGATTGAACGGTTACAGAATAGCAGGGCATTTTTGATGTGACAATCAACAATTTATGGGGGCGTGATGAGTTGAACGATGGGTGTTTTGACCGTTAAGAGGGCCGAATGGTCTTGTGAGTAGTTGACATTCAATCAACAAAATTGTCGAGATTGATGATTGGCAACGCTGAAAAAAAGTTTTAAACTGATTGCAAAATCGACAGACTGTTGAGGGGATGGATGGACATGGAAACGAATCTAAAGATGGTCGATACGGAGCGTAAGATTCAGCACGCCTTCATTAAACTGGTGATGCAGGAAGGCTTTGACCATTTGACAGTCCAGCAGTTAAGCCAGACGGCCCAAATTAATCGCGGGACTTTTTACCTGCATTATCTAGATAAGTTTGATTTGTTAACGCACTATGAGAATGATTTAGTCACGGCGGTTCAACTTATTTTTACGCGCTACCCTAAGCCTAGTGTGGAGGTCGACAATGAAAAGAACGCTTTTCAGCAGATGTTCAAATACCTCTATCGCCAGCGGCAACTGGTCGTGGCATTGATCAATAGTCCGGCCTCGCAGTTAGTATCCCGGATTAAACCGGTCATTGCGGACGTCATTGGTCAGCCGCTATCGAATACGGCGATTCCACCGGAGTTTGCCCAAGAGATCGTGACGCAAGGCATCTGGGATTTTGTTTGCTTCTGGCTCACGCAAGATCCGGTTAGACAACCCCAGACGGCCTATGAAATTTTCACAGCTAGTAGACAATTATCGCCACAACAGTTGCTTCAGGGAAAATAAGCACAAAAAAACCACATTCGCGAAGGAATGTGGTTTTTCTCGTCATAGGTTTTAAACGTACTGGCATTTATGGAGCCGGCGGGGATCGAACCACTATTTATGACGTTGCTATTGTAGCGCGGTTTAATAGGGTTCTAAGCCATTTTCAACATTCAGTAAATGCCATATTGAATGCCATCCGGTCAATTTTAGCCATTTTTCAGGCAATATTGTAGTTGTTAGGATTCCATGAATCGGGTTAGTTTATCGGTCGTATTTTGTCGTTGCTGGTCTGAGACGTGAGCATAAACATTCATAACGGTATCAACATCGGTATCGCCTAAACGGTCTTGTACCTCTTTGAGGGATGCACCAGCTTCCAAAAGAATGGTAGCGTGAGTGTGACGGAGCTTGTGGATTGTGATGTTGGGTAACTCTGGTTTATCATCAACGATAGCATGCAGCCACTTGCCCGGTGTGTTTAAGGATTTCATCCCGTTCTTAGAGTTGGCAAAGACTAATTGTTCTGGCTGCATGGTATTGTACCCAAGCATGAGGTAGACCCGTTGTTGCCGAACCCGCCACTTTCTCAGGTACTTTACTGTGTCGGGGTCTAAGATAATTGTGCGGCGGCCAGAGCTAGTCTTAGGTGGTTGAACAATCTGTTTGCCTCCGGTGCCTTGCGTGATGGTTTTGTTAACATGCAGCGTACCTTGCTTGAAATTAATATCATGCCAAGTCAGGGCCAAGCACTCGCCACGCCGAATGCCAGTGTAGGCCAGCACCCGAAACAACGTGTATTTCTCAGTTTCTTCCACAGGATCAATGAAGCTAAAGAAGCGGAGAAGTTGTTCTTTTGTCCAAAACTTGTTAGCATCCCGTTGCCAACCATCGCGGCGTTGGGGCATGGTAACCATTTCAGCCGGGTTCTTAGTAATATACCCTTGCTTTAAAGCATATTGGAAGACCTTGTTAGCGAAGTTGTACCAACGCTTATAATTGACCTTAACTTCTTTGAACCACTGGTTAAGCGCCCGCTGCACGTCTGATAGCGTGATAGTTCTAATACGCTTCTTGCCAAAAGCTGGTAGAATATGGTTATCGAATATTTTAGGAACCCGAACGGTCGTGCTCTCGCGGACGGTGTTCGTGTATGATGCATACCATTCCTGATAGACCTGCTCAAACAAAATATTGTTATCTTTTTTATCGAAGCTACCTTTACTGATTTCTAGTTCTAACCTAGAAGCGGCAAGGGTGGCTTCTTTTTGTGTCTTAAAGCCCCGGCGTGAGGTTTTGCGTGCCTTGCCAGTCTGTGGATTGATTCCCACGTAAAGCTGAAACTGATAACGTTTTTGGCCGTTGCGGTCAGTGTATTGTTTGATGCTTGCCATAGTGCTCTATTCCTTTCATACCAGCGGTGGTAGGTATGTAGAGAATAAAAGTCATTCATAAGTAAAAGTTCAAAAAATGCTATGATAGTATCTTTTACCTAGGTCGTTAAAATAGGAATAATTGAACCTCAATGAAACGTTGCTTCCCTTTTATTTACATCTAATGATCTTTTATAGTCGCCCCAAGGGAGTCTAACTAGAGTGGTTAATTGTTTTCCTTCGAAACGCCTAAGATAATCTAAAATTGGAATTCTAACATTGTTCGGAATCTTTCCCGTGGTGAGCGGATCGTTGTATTTATTTAAACGCTCAGATATTTTCTTTAGCATCATGTTGGATAATTCAGTTTGAAAGACAACAGGGAGATTCTCAAAAATATTGCGAATGGTGTCATTATTATCAGAAATAGAATCGTCAACTACTATATACAGGTCAAATATATCTAAGGTAGATCTATCTTCTGCAATCATAGTATCTGTATCGTAGTACACATCGAGAGAGTACATTCGTTCAGTACGTCCTTTTTTAACGTCGAGTAGAATGAATGAATCGTAGTCATCCTCCTTTTCTAGTTGAAGTCTAAAACTATATGGCGTGTAAGAAAAAAAATCTGCGGGTTTTACATTTAGGTAACGGCAAAGAGCATCAATTGTTTCAGTTGCTACATTGGCTCCAACGTTATTGGAAATATTTGAGATAGTGTTTCTTGAGATACCAGTTTCATCAACAACCTGTTTGATCGAAAGTTGCCTTTCGGCAAGTAGAACGTTTAATCGATTTGCTAGCATGTTTTTACCTCCTGAATTTACAATCATTATAGCATTTAATCATTATAGTGGATACTTGCACATTGAAAGCATCATAAATATGTGGTACTTTAAACATGCAGATAATGATATCAATGTTTATTAAATGATTTGGAGGTGCTGAAAATGAATAATTTATCTACTATTCTTGGACAACGATTATTAACAATTGGCGATGTATCCAAGGGTACTGGATTAAGCCGTGGAACGGTGTCGGCAATTTATCATCGAAATGTCAATACAGTTAAAATTGCGACTTTAAAAAGAATCTGTGATTACTTGCAGATTCCGCTGTCAGAATTAATTGAGTACACGCCAAAAGCGGTAGTTAAAGAGACCTAGCCTCGGTTAGTTTATCGGCAGGCGTTGGGTGTGAATTCCACTAAGCTACGCAAGGTACGGTCTATTCCGCGTGATGAACCTATCACTCACTACCTAACCAGTGAAGAAGCTGAGGCCGTACGCCTGATTAAGCAGCGGGTAACAACGTTCTTAGGTGCGGGGATGGACTACCAGCAGATTAAGAATGTGCTGAATATTAAGGGGGTGATTTTACAGATTACATTGAAGCTGCCGACAACGGCAAAATGAGGAGGCCTAGACCGTGGATGAACAGGCGTTGCGGGTCATATTACCGCCTGAGTACGATGAACAGCTTAAGAAACAGGTCATGGCAACAATTGAAGTGGCTATCAAGGAAGCTAGGCGACAAACTGCCATAGATAGCCCGTGGTTGTCATCTAAACAGGCTATTGCAAAGTGGCTGAAAGTATCACCGGGAACACTAACCATATTGATTAACAACGGCCTTCCAATTCATTTTCTTCCTGAGGTGGATAAGGTGGTTGGCTATAAGCGAGAAATTACTGAGTGGATGTTGCAATTGTAGGCAAAACCAGCGGTGGTAGGCATTTAGTAGTTGGAGCTTGAAAGAAGGTGAGGGGATCATGTTATTTAATCTATTGTTGGCTGGCTTTTTTGGCAGTTATGGTTTAGGCGTGGCAACTGGCATGGTAGCTAGGAGGTTTAAGTAACAGAGCCGCAATTTACTACCTAGTTCAGATTGGAGAATACACAATGAAAATCAGAGCATACAAAAAGCACGTATCTCAACTTTGGCGAGCTGATACGTGCAGTGATTTCAAGCATTTGTATGCTTTTTTCATTGCCTATTCTAGTTGATTTTAAGAAATGAGGCAATGAATATGGACAGAAAAGAATTAAACGAATCGGCATTAATAGCCACATTGAAGATTTTAAGCGATGGTAGGACTAAGAGCGAACAGGCGCAAGCTAGCAATGCAACTGTTATTGCGGTGTGTGACCTAATTAAACCAACGTTGGCTAAAGAGTCTCATGGTAAGGACTATTCCCGGTACAGTAATGGGAAACTTAGAGAGGAATTGGAAAATCGTGACCTTGTTCTTCAAGAGGTCACAAAGGTAATGGTGTTACTTGAAGATAAAGCAATGGATTTAGACGGTCTAACGGGCCAAACTTTAGCAGCATTTGAAAGTTCAATTAAAAAGCTAACCAGTCAGGCATACGGGGAGGTTAGCCATGAATAATCAATCTAAGCATCTATCACAGGTCTTACATGAGGCTGAGGTGAGCTTGAACGGCACCCTAATCCAATTGGACTATTTACAGGAACTTATGGACAGAATTAATCTGACTCAAAAGCAAAGAGATTCAGTCGCGGGGCAGATACATCGGCTTAAGGTCAATAATTCCAGTGTTAGGGACTCACTAACGATCATCCCCAATGTTGGCCATACGGATTAGAGGTGGCCACCGTGGATAGAAAAGAGTATGCACTGGCATTAGCCAAGCAAGGATTCAAGCTATTCCCACTGATTGCCAACACTAAGAAACCGCCTAGGGGGATGGACGGTTACAAGTCAGCGACAAGCGATTTACAGGCTGTTTCAGGCTGGTTTGAGGCAGAGCCGACTACTAACATTGGCTTGCGCTTAGATACGTCCAACCTACTAGTTGTGGACGTTGACCGACACCAGAACGGCCCTGATGGGGTAGCTAGTCTTGCTGAGTTGAAGCAGGGTGGCCATGAATTGCCAACTGATACTTACATTGAGCAGACACCGGGGAATGGGCTACATTTCTTTTTCACGGTATCTAGTAAGCATCCCCATCGAGAGGTTAACTGGCGTCCCGGTGTGGATGTATTGACTGATTTTGTGGTGATTGCCCCTAGTGTAATCGAAGAACGTTCTTACCATTCAATAGGCGGTCAGCAATTGGTCCAAGCAAAGGTGGCCCCTGACTGGCTACTCAATGACTTATTCAAAGAGAAAGCGAGCGTGTCACGAGAGAACGTCTCAATAACTAAGAAGACGTGGACTGGTCGTTGGCTAGATGATTTAGTGCAGGGCACAGCCACGGGAAATCGCAATGTATTCCTAACGTCACTGGTTGGGAAAATATTCAAGACGGGTTGCCAGAGTTCTACGGCTTATGAGTTGTTGCAGTTTGCCAACGATCATTTAGATAGTCCTTTACCGGATAAAGAGGTCAATCAGATATTCGGGTCAATCATCAAACGATTGTGAGGTGATAGTGTGGAAATGGATACAGAAACTAAGCGGCTAGCAGCCGAACGTGATAAACGGATTTCGGAGGCTACTAGCGATTGGACAAGCGATTTACGTAAGACTACGAATGGCGGAATTAGGCGGTCATCGTTGCATAATATTCGGGTGTACTTGAAGCATGATGATAATTTAAGAGGGCTACTGGCATTCGATGAGTTTACCGGGCAGATTACAAAGCTGCGTGATAATGCAGCGGCTAATCAAAGTAAGGGTATTTGGTCGGATGAGGACAATTCAGCGTTAAGAATGTATCTGGATGAAACTTACGATGTGCTATTTACCACGGAGAACCTACAGGACGCTATCTATGCCGTAGCTAGGGAACAGTCGTCTAATCCTATGAAAAAACGAATAGAGAGTGTTAAATGGGATGGTAAGCCGCGAGCTGAGGCTTTCTTTATTGATTACCTTGGGGCTGAGGATAGTCACTACACCCGAATGGTTACCCGTAAATGGCTAACCGGGGCAGTTGCGCGTGTGTATCAGCCGGGGTGTAAGTTTGAAATTATACCTATTTTAGAAGGGCCACAAGGAATTGGTAAGAGCACTACAGTCCGGCTTTTGGCACCAGATTACTTTAATGACTCACTAAAAGGTATGGGAAAGACTAAGGATGATTACCAACAACTAATGGGGAGTTGGATAGTGGAGATTGCAGAGCTGTCAGCAATGAAGAAGACAGATATTGAGGGCCTAAAAAACTTTACTAGCGCCTTGTCTGACTACTACCGCAATAGTTACGGCCATTTTGCAACTCAGCATCCCCGTAAGAATGTTTTTATTGGCACAACGAATCAAATGGACTATTTAAAGGACGCCACCGGTGAACGCCGGTTTTATCCCGTCCGGTGTGGTATCAATAAACCAACTAAAGATCCATGGCATCCGAACAAGGTGGATGTGTTACAGACGCTGGCAGAGATTAAGACTTGGGTGGATGATGGTGAACTGCTTTATTTTGACCAACAGACACTGAAAGAGGCTAAAGCCTATCAGCATGAGGCACAAGCAATCGACCCGTTGAAAGATGCTATAGAGGAGTACCTAGCTATGCCAGTCCCTTTAAATTGGGACGAATTAACGTTTAGTGTTAAACACAGCTATTTCGATCACTACACGGATGGTAATTCAGCAGCAGACTCACCGGAGTGGTTAAACAGCCACCTTAGCAATGAACGTCAGTCCTTAGAACAAACAACTACGCGAGAAATATTGGCAGTTGTTTTTAATAAACAAACTGATAGCTTCTTATCGGGAAGAATCAACGGCGAGGCTAAAAAAATTAAACTCATCATGGACAACATGAGCGGATGGGACTATAAGGCTAATCTCGTTATTAATGGTAAACGTCAACGTGGCTATAAAAAGTCTTAGTAAAATTACCCGTGTAACGAGTGTACGTGTGTAGAACCTTATTAACTAGGCTTTTTAGGATAGTGCTACGTGTGTAGAACGTGTGTGTACCCGTGTAGAGCTAACACACGTTAACACGGGTTTTACACGGGTCACAGACTTAATAAACACTGTTATACCAACGATTAACACTTCAACACGGGGTACACACGTATTCTTGTTTGAAGTATAAAAGTTGGAGATTATACCTAATCGGAAAGCGAGTGACTGAAAATGAAACTACCTATGATCGAACAGAATGTATTAAATGCCATCCCCATTGGTGGGGAAAACCCGGCTAGTACGGAAGATATTGCCAAGTTAACTGGTTCGACTGTCAGGACTGTTAGGGAGTCTATCAGTAATTTGGTCAACGTGTATGGCGTGCCAATTGTGGCGTTACGGTCAGGCCAGCATAAAGGCGTGTTTATTGCTACTAGTGAGGAAGAACGGCAGATTGGTATTACAGGCTATGAGCATCAAATTAATAGCATGAGTATCCGGCTGACAGCTATTCAGAGTGCGGACCTGCTTAATTGGAAAGATAACTTAAAATTAACGATCACTTTAGTTGATAGGGATGGAGGTGCTGAGAGTGTTAGTTAAGACTAAACAATGTGAAGAAAAAGAGCTGGTATGTATGTTTAAGCACCAGCAACGTGTGGCCCGCAAGGCAGGTTCCTTAGAGCAAGCAGCCGACCGGTTAATTGCTGAGGTCAACACCGGCCGCTATCCCCGGTTATGGGTAACGATGAGGGCTAAGCAAGTTAGATACCAGATAAAGCGAGTACGGTGGCATCAGGTCAAGAACAGCGACCGAATCAAGCGTTTTGCAAAGCGGCACCCTGATTACATGGATGATTACGGTTGGGAACAACTTGCTGCAATGGTTAGTGACAATGCATTAAAGTGATAACTACTAAGCGCTAGTGCAAGGTGAGGCCAGGAAGCTTTGGCAACCTAATTTCGTAAGTAAAAAATCCCCCATAAGTGTGTCTCATAATCGGTGCTTTTGTAGATAAACACTAGTGAAAAGGTAATTGTAGAGTAGTAACAGATACTTGCGAAATTCAGGCGCAAGTTTAGTCAGGCATTAATGTGTTAATGATATCCTAAAATAAAAATAATCAGCGTATTATGTAGAAAGATGTAAATAAAAAGGCCGCTATTAACGACCTGAAAGTGAGAAGCCATCCCGCTTCACGCTGATTATTATACCATGACGGATAGGCTAGGTAGTTTTACTTGTTTTGGTATGGACGAGGTAAGCTAATGAAAGGGGATGAATATAATGGATACGGTACAAAAAGACAACGATTTGACTGCTCAATTTCTTAAGGATCTAGGATATGATATTGATGAAGTGGTCGCTAGTATGGCTAAGTATAATGCTGATCATCCGGTCTAAAGCATAGAGGCGAAGAATGCAAAAAGGGTGCACCCTAAAGTGAACTTTCTAGAAACAACACTATGGTGCATGCTGATATACCAACGTTTTCAATGGAAAAGGGTGCACCCTATTTAAAAAGGGGGTGCACCCTTTTTGTGGAAACAACACTTTAGGGCGCGGGCGTAGTAGGGAATTTTTAACCAGTGATTTGTAAAATTCAAGGAGCAATCATGCAGGTAAATGCTGGGGCTTACAAAGGATTGAACCATAGTGGTGATCCCATCCCCGTGTATAGCCAAGAAATAAGTAGGGCGTTAGTGAAGGATACGCCGTTGTAGCTACACTCAATATTGCCATTGCCCGTTGATTATTATGGGATGTTAGAGAAGGCACCTAAAATGATAGCCAGAAAATTAGCCAAAATAAAAACTGCTAGTCAATTTGACTAACAGCCATTTATTCCTATCACCGCTGGTTTATTGGGTCATTTCGTGAATGCCATTTTGAATGCCATTGAATGCCATTCTATGGTTTTCTATGTGATACGCCGAAACTTGAAACCCTATAACCACGGTGTTAAGACGGTACTTACATCATGGGTTTATCTGAAAAATGGAGCCGGCGGGGATCGAACCCGCGTCCTAGCATATTGCCAACTTAACGTCTACACGCATAGGCAGACTACTTATAGTTTCACTGAATAACTTGCCGCCTGTCAGGGCCCACATACTCAGCTAACCTGATTCATCTCTTCTAACGTACTTCAGGTGGGAGCCGTTAGCGTAAGCCCGTTAAATTTAGGACCCAGATCTAGACCGCGGGCAAGCCTAGGAGGATCTACGTTAAGCGCCTATTAAGCAGCTAAAGCGTAAGAATTGTTATTATTTTTTGCAGTTATAATAAACTGGACCTTTTAACGTAGATGCCGCTACGACGCGCAGTCAAGCTTCAACCTATACCAGTCGAATCCAGAACGGCCCCATGACGATACTCATATAGTGTAGCATATCTTAGCGGTCGTGAAAACTATTTCGCCTGTTTGCAGCTAATTTAAGGAAATATCGACGGCCACGGTATAGTATAATAGGTAATTAAGGGCCCACACGGCCGAAAAATAAGTAACCGGCGAAAAGTTACAGAAACTTCATGATTCTATCATGGGGATGTCTGATTAACCTGTTAAGTTCAAGACACTATGACTCACTAGCTTTTTGCCGGCTCCGAGTACGTGAGAGACTGAACTTTTGGAGGTAGCAATGAAGTTATTAATGATTGAAGACAACCATTCAGTATCACAGATGATGTCCATGTTCTTTAAGAAGGAGCAGTGGGACGCGCAATTCGCCTACGATGGGAACGAAGCGGTCGAAATGTTTGCCGCCGCACCCAACGATTGGGATATGGTCACGCTCGACCTGAACCTGCCCGGCTTGGACGGCATGCAGGTCAGCGCCGAGATTCGCAAGCTGTCGCCAACTGTGCCAATTATCATGTTGACGGCGCGAGATTCGGAAAGTGACCAGGTCTTGGGCCTTGAAATGGGCGCGGACGATTACGTCACGAAACCATTTAGCCCAATCACGTTGATTGCGCGGATCAAGGCCCTGCACCGGCGCGCCGAACTCGGCCCCATTTCCAAGACCGATACCGAGCCGCTAAACGACACGGAATCATTTGACGTGGTCACTGAAAATTTCAAGCTCAACACGAAGACCCGCGAGGCCTATTTAAACGGTCGGCAGATTCAAGACTTAACGCCTAAAGAATTCGACTTACTCAAGACGCTAGCCCAGAAGCCACGCCAGGTCTTCTCGCGGGAACAACTCCTGCAATTGGTATGGGATTACGAATACTACGGTGACGAACGCACCGTGGACGCCCATATCAAAAAGTTACGGCAGAAGATCGAAAAGGTTGGCCCCCAGATTATCCAAACCGTTTGGGGGGTGGGTTATAAATTTGACGATAGTGGAGCAAAATAACAATGAAGCTAATGTATCAACAAATGTTGGGATTCTTTGCGGCCATTACGATCATTCTGGTTCTGATGGGCGTGTCCTATTCGCAGATGACCCGGCACATGGTGTACAGCAACACGTGGAACTCCCTGGAAAAGTACTCGAATAGTCTGATTGAACAGTCGTTACGAATCAGCTCGCAGCATCCGAAGGTCGTCAACTTCGACACGACGGCACTAGAAAATAGCGAGCAGTTGCTGCAAAATCAGGCGGTCAGTACGGCCATTTATAATTCATCGAACCGCATCGTTTTTCCGGCGAACGTCTATCAACAGTCCATCGACAGTTCTGATTGGAAGAAATTAAAGAATAATCAAATCATTCACAAAGTTGTCGATCGGCGGGTCCGTAATAAGAACGGGCAAGTTGGGCCAGCCGTGACCGAAGTTATGAAACCTTACTTCTATAATAATAAGCTGGTCGCGGTCGTTGTGATGGGGGCCTTCGTCTCCGACATCAATACCAACGTCAACCAGATCAATCGCAACCTGATCAAATCCTTGCTAGTCTCCTGTTTGGTGGCCATCGTCGCCAGTTATATTTTGGCCCGGTACTACACGTCACGAATCAATCGCCTGCGAAAAGCGACCAATCAAGTGGCTAAAGGAAACTATGATGTTCAAATGGCGAGCCGCAATCGGGATGAAATCGATGACCTGATCAACGACTTTAACGGCATGGCCCACTCGTTGAAGGATTCACAAGAAGAGATCCAACGTCAGGAAGAACGCCGCCGAGAATTCATGGCCAACGCCTCTCACGAGATGCGAACGCCATTGACCACCATCAACGGTCTGCTGGAAGGCTTGGCCTACGATGCCATTCCCGAAGAGAGTAAGGAAGAGAGCATCGAACTGATGCGTAGTGAGACCAGTCGCCTGATTCGGTTGGTCAACGAAAATCTGGACTACGAAAAGATTCGTTCGAATCAGATCATGCTCAACCTGCACGAGTTCAATGCCATTGACGCCCTGCATAACATTGTGGAACAGCTGAAGCAAAAAGCCGATGACAGCGGGGATTCACTGGAGTTGCAAGCACCGAAGGAAATTCCGGTGTACGCCGATTATGACCGGTTCGTCCAGATCATGTTCAACATTACGCAGAATGCCATTCAGTTTACGCAGCAGGGGAACATCACCATTTCCGCTCAACGTGGTTATGAGGAGACCATCGTGAAGGTCGCCGATACCGGGATGGGGATGTCCGACAAGCAACTGCAGAACATCTGGGAACGCTATTACAAGGCCGATCCGTCACGGAAGAACACCAAGTATGGCGAGTCTGGCTTAGGCCTATCCATCGTGCATCAGCTGGTCCAACTGCATCACGGAAAGATCAGCGTTACCAGTAAGGAAGGGGTCGGCACGACCTTTACCGTCATTTTCCCCGACCAACATCAGACAAATTCTGAACGCGCCAAGCCAGCTGAGTAATCAGGAGCTGTGCTGAGCCGCGTGGCATGTTACAATGAGGGGAACCATTTAAGGAGGAAACTTTTGAAACGAGTACAAATTACCGGAAAATCCGTCCGTAAGTTCGAGGACGGCTATCCCATCGTATCTTTAACAGACCTAGAAAACCATAATGACTTCGAGGACGGCGCGTGGGTTCAATTGGAAAACCACGGTCACTTCGTCGCCACAGCTTACTTTGCAAAACAACACCGGGGGATCGGCTACGTGCTGAGCCTACGGGAAAATGAAGCGATTGACGAACGATTCTTTGCTGGCAAATTGCGGGCAGCAGCGGCTCGGCGTTCAGCCTTCGCTGACGTGGCCGGTTACCGCCTGTTCAACAGTGTGGGGGACAACCTCGGTGGCTTGACCATCGACGTTTACAACGGTGTGTACGTCTTCCGTTGGGAGAACCAAGCCCTGAAGCAACAGTCACGGCTGATCTACTCCGCCTTTGACCGTATCGTGGGCAAGGGCTTCCCCATCGTCTCCGTTTCCGCTGGACAGGAAAAGGCGCAACTCGTCCGGGGTGACTTGGGCAAGCAACCAATGACGATTATGGAAAATGGCATTGCTTATCCCGTTGACTTAACGTCTGGTCGCCAACAATTGGCCTTAGAATTCCGCGACATCCGCGACTGGGTCAAGACAGACAGCGCCCAAAAGCGCCTGTTGAACCTGTTTAGCGCCGAAACTGGGGTGGTCACGGCTGCGATGGTCGGTGGTGCGGTGGAAGCCGTCACCGTTGACCCAACGAACCGGGCAACCACGGCAACGCAAGCCCAATTGGACGCCAACAACCTGGATCAAGCCGCCGTTGAAATGCGGACCATGGACGTCGCCAACTACTTGGATTACGCCGTGAAGCATGACTTGACGTTTGACACGATCGCCATCAACCCACCAGCCTTCGTCCGGGGGAAGAAGCGGGCCTTTACCTTGGAACAAGACCTGCAAGATCTGATCGAACAGGCGCTGAAATTGACCCATACCGGTTCACAAGTACTGGTCACGACCACGACCCCAACGTACAACTTGAAACGATTACGGCAGACTGTAAACGATGCTGTTGAAAATTATACCGGTTCTGTAAGTGTTTCCACAACCTTCCAGTCACCAGACGATTTTCAGAGCAATGTTTCGGACCGACACAGTGAATCATTAAAGGGTTTACTGCTAACGATTATTTAATGAAAACGTTTGAAAACTAACACAAGAAGTACCGATTGGTAAGATAGACCACTTGCCAATCGGTATTTTTTTAGACAACAATGGTTTACTTTTGGAATGGAAACATTTAAACTTACTATTGCAAATTAAGAAGCGCTTACAGAGAGAAAAGTCAGAATTGAAACGAGAGTTGAGGTTTACAAATGGGTGTATTATTAGCTTTAATTCCAACGGTGTGTTGGGGTAGTATTGGATTAATTAGTGGCCGGTTAGGTGGGACATCTTACCAACAAACGTTGGGGATGACCGCTGGGGCCGTCATCTTTGGGATTTTCTCCTTAGTGTACTTCCACAGTCAATTGACTGGGATGGCAATGTTGGTGGGGGTTGCTTCTGGACTCTGCTGGGCCGTTGGTCAGTTTGAACAATTTCAAGCGATGAAGTTTATTGGGATCTCACGAACGGTGCCAATTTCGACTGGTCTCCAGTTGGTCGGGACGGCGCTGGCCGGTGTCTTGCTCTTCCACGAATGGAAAACGACGCGGATGGTCACGATGGGAACCATTGCTGTTATCGTCCTAATCGCCGGTGCAGCCTTAACCTCCTTGCGTGACAAAAAAGCGGTTGCCGGTACGGAACACATGGAAGCCGGTAAGGGATCCGTTGCCATCGTGATCTCAACGATCGGTTACGTACTTTACACGGTAATCGTCAACATGTCTGGCATCTCATCGAAGACGATCATCTTCCCACAATCCATTGGGATGATCTTGGGTGCCTTGATTTTCGTCATGTTCTCTCGGCAGAAGGTTTGGCATAAGGCCACTGCGAAGAACATGATTACCGGACTGGTCTGGGGCGTGGGGAACTTCTTCATGTTCATGGCGATTCCGTCAGTTGGGCTGGCGATTAGCTACTCCCTCGCCCAATGTGGAATCGTTATCTCAACCTTTGGGAGCATTTGGTTACTGGGTGAAAAGAAGACCAGTCGCGAAATGGTCTACATTACCATCGGGTCACTTTTAGTCGTTGCTGGTGGGGTAACTCTCGGCATAATGAAATAGTTATAAACGGGCTGATGACGGGCGTTGTCGGCCTTTTTTATTTCCAAAAAAGTTTGGACTAGACCATTTACTTTTTAGAGAAATGCGTTATAATGGACTAGTCAATAATAATAAAAGTGAGGTTATCTAAATATGGCACATATCGCCTTTGATCGTTCCAAACTTGACCCGTTTATTCATGACAATGAGTTAGGAGAAATGCAAGCACTCGTCACCGCTGCGGACAGCGAACTCCGTAACGGTACTGGTGCCGGCAGTGATTTCCGTGACTGGTTGGCTTTGCCACACGACTACGACAAGGAAGAATTTGCACGCATTAAAGCTGCTGCTAAGAAGATCCGTTCCGATTCCGAAGTCCTGGTTGTGATTGGTATCGGTGGGTCTTACTTGGGTGCGAAGATGGCCGTGGATTTCTTACACGACACTTTCTTTAACTACTTACCAGCTGAAAAGCGTCAAGGACCACAAGTCTTCTTTGCTGGAAACTCTGTCAGCCCTGACTACGTCAATGACCTGATCAACCTGATCGGCGACCGCGACTTCTCTGTCAACATCATTTCGAAGTCTGGGACCACGACGGAACCTTCCATCGCCTTCCGGATCTTCAAGGACATGCTGATCAAGAAGTACGGTGCTGACGGTGCTAAGAGTCGGATCTACGCCACGACTGATAAGGCCCGTGGTGCGCTTAAGACCGAGGCTGACGCCGCTGGTTACGAGTCATTTGTGATTCCTGATGGCGTTGGTGGTCGTTACTCCGTCTTGACGGCTGTTGGTTTATTACCAATCGCTGCTTCTGGCGCTGACATCGACGAATTGATGAAGGGTGCTGCGGATGCTCAGGATGCTTACACGAACCCTGATTTGACCAAGAACGAAGCTTACCAATACGCTGCCTTACGGAACATTCTGTACCGGAAGGGCTACACCACAGAATTGCTGGAAAACTACGAACCACGTCTCCAGTACTTCGCAGAATGGTGGAAGCAATTGATGGGTGAATCCGAAGGGAAAGACCAAAAGGGGATCTACCCATCTTCTGCTAACTTCACGACCGACTTGCACTCCTTGGGTCAGTACATCCAAGAGGGTCGTCGGAACTTGATGGAAACCGTTATTATGGTTGACCAACCACAAAACGACGTTGACGTCCCAAGTGCGAGTGACGATTTAGATGGTCTGAAGTACTTGCAAGGCAAGCCAATGAGTTTTGTCAACACCAAGGCTTACCAAGGGGTTGTTTTGGCCCATACCGATGGTGGCGTTCCTAACATGGGCGTTCACATCCCAGACCAAACGCCTTACACGTTGGGTTACTTGATTTACTTCTTTGAAGTGGCCGTTGCCGTTTCAGGTTACCTGAATGGGATCAACCCATTCAACCAACCAGGTGTTGAAGCCTACAAGACGAACATGTTCGCTCTGTTAGGCAAGCCTGGCTTTGAAAAGTTAGGTAAGGAACTGAACGCACGTCTTTAATCCTAAATTAAATGAATGATGAAATACCCTGTCAATTTTTGTTGGCGGGGTATTTTTTTGAAAAAAAAGGGATGTAGTCTAGGTCTAAAATTGATAAGTAGGTTCCGATTGAAGCCAGTCATTAAAATTCAAATTCTGCATAAACCGTAGATAGTGGCAGTCAATTTACCCACGTGAAGGTAACAAATTAGATGGGCCACTAAGCCAATTGACCATTCAGCTCATAAACCAGTAAATTGCGTCAGACCAACGTTAGTGGCGACGACTTTTCAGTTGAGTCAACAGAAACACAACAATTTGACGACGTTATGAGCCACTCTTTTTTAACCACCACCAATTTTTCTTGATGATAGACTGACTTGTTAAATACCAGTTATAGTGAATACAAGACAGTCGAAGTATTGTCTAAAATAAGTTGCTTATGAGGCCAGCGATTGCCACAATCACCGATTTAGGATGGTCGGTAATCGTTGGCTTAGGGTGAATTGGAGGAGGATTACGATGCGAAGGAAGATAACCGCTGTCGTGATGGGTATAGTGATAGCCATCATCGTCTATCTTGTCGGAGGCCTCGGTGCTGGTGGCATTACAGCGCATGCCAGTGAGATGTCGATTTTTGGTGTGGGTGAAAATGATGCCATTATTACGGATGCTAACGGGAACCGAATTCCTAATGGAAGCGACTTAAGCAAGTGGGATAATTATACGGTTGATTACACCTGGGGATTGCCAGATGGCGAGATGATTCAGGATGGCGATACGGCAACCGTCACATTTCCGCATACAGCCGTGGGTCGACGGGATGTGACATTTCCACTCTACGATGATAACGGCCAGAAGATTGGGACGTTTACCATCAAAGAGGGGCAGAGTACCGGGACAATTACCTTTAACGGTGCTTTAGCCGGGACGGCGACGAACCGGCGTGGCTCGTTGAAATTTTATGTCAAAGGGAGTTCACAGAACGAGAATATCGGCCTAGACTGGGGAATCAATAAGATTGGTTGGGCTGGCGAGCGTCATCCGGATGGGTCACCAGCTAAATTGACCTGGAACGTGGCGTTTAACCCCAACAGTACTAATATGGGGCAAGCGGTCATTACGGATAGTATGGGTCCTGGCCAGAAATACGTTGAAGGCAGTGTAAAGGTAACGACGGGGCGTTACGATGCGCAGACTGGGGACTTCATCAGCGATGGTGGCACCTTGACACCGACGGTCGATGTTGGAAGTAACACGCTGATCTTTACGTTTGAAAACGTCAAGACGGCCGTGAACATGACCTACCAAACCACACCAGCGATTTCAGGTACGGGTGGTGAATGGCTGAATACGGCCTCATTGAACGGTCAGACCGTCACTGCGCGGATCGTTTGGGGTGGTTACGGCAGTGGTAATGGTGATAACAACACTGGGGACGAGAACGTTCCTGGCGAGGTCATTTTAACCAAAGCGGATAGTGCGACTGGTCAAAAATTAGCAGGTGCCGTGTATGACTTGCAGGACAGTACCGGCAAGGTCATCAAGGCAGGGCTAACGACCGATGCGGATGGGGCAATTGCCTATCCGAATTTACCAGCTGGTAACTACCAGTTCGTTGAGGTGACGGCCCCAACCGGTTATACGTTGAATAAGGAACCAGTGCCATTTACGATTACTGAGGGCAGTCTGGACACCGTATTCGTTAAGACGACCGACACGAAGGAAGAAAGCGGCACAACGGAACCAGAAAATCCGGGTACCACGACACCGCCAGTGACGGAGCCGGAAAATCCAGGAACGACGACGCCACCAGTGACGGAGCCGGAAAATCCAGGAACGACGACGCCACCAGTGACGGAGCCGGAAAATCCGGGAACCACGACGCCACCGGTAACAACGCCAGAGAATCCAGGAACGACGACGCCACCGGTAACAACGCCAGAGAATCCGGGAACCACGACGCCACCAGTCACAACACCAACAACGCCGGAGAAACCCGGAACTACGGTGCCACCAGTGACGACGCCAACTAAACCAGTCACGCCATCGAAGCCGACAGTGCCAATTAAACCGACGAAGCCGAACAAGCCGGTTACGTCACCAACGACGGCAGGCAGTAACAGTTCGACCACGACAGCGCCAAGTACGACGACTGGTGGAGCAGGGGCTTCTTCAACTGGATCATCGAATGGTACTAGCCACAGTGGTCAGTCAAACAGTAACGGCTCATACGTGGGGTCGACCTTACCACAGACCGGTGAAAACCAGTCGCACAGTTTGGTAGACACGATTGTGGGCGTGGCTTTACTGGTTATTGCTGGCGGATTTGGTTACGGTTGGTTGCGCAAGCACTGAGATTAGTGATGAGTAGGAATTGAAATAGACCACGTTTTCTGGGATTTTCTCCGAGAAAACGTGGCCTTTTTTGATTATTTTAAAATATTTTTCGGTAAATGGCGGCAAACGACATAATGTGTCATGCTGATTTTGTATAATGAAGCGGACCTTGTGACCTGAACAATGTTCATTGACCGTACATGTGGTCAAACTCGACGTCGTTTAAGGAAATCAATAGTTGAAAAATAATTATGTAACAAGGAAAGGAGAAAATATGAAAGGTTTAGGTAAACGTTGGATTACAGGTATCATTGTCGTGTTAGGGTTGATTGGCGTTGGTTTAGCTAGTCCAGTCAGTGCGCAAGCTAAGGCAAAAGCCAGTTTTCCACGGAGGACGATTACATATCATATCTCATCAACTGGGAGCTATTACCGTGGTGTGTGGAAGTTGGCAGTTAAAAACTGGAATCATCTGAAAGTGGTGAAGCTGGTGGAGACGAGTGATGCATCGGCGGCCAATATAGTGCTGACAACGACTAAGACTGCTGGGGGAAACTATCCTTACACGTATTCAGAAAACTATCCAATGGTGGATGAAGATGCTGAAGATTCGAGTTCAATATCAACTCAGTACTTCAATTATAAAATTTTGTTGTCTCGGAAAATGATGAAGCAGTTCTATTTCAACAAGACTGAGAGAGCTGGTTGGGGCAGCACAGCAATCGGAGATATTTTAGGCTTGAATACGTCTAAAAATTTTGAGAGTGTTATGAATTTTTCATCCTTCAAGGAAGACAAGCCAACTAAGTATGACAAGAAGAATCTCAAGAAGTTATACCAGAAACTGCCATATTAAAGTAGTCGATTAAACTTAGAAATTATAGAGGAGCAAACACAATGAAATTAATCAAACTAGTCAGTGCCGCAATGGTTGCCACCACGATGGGTGCTGCAGCGATTGTCGCCACACCAGAATTGACAGCGGATGCCAAAGCACAGAAGTCACTCAAAACCTATCCTAAGGCTCTACGGCGGACGTGGTACCATTACGAAAAGAATGATAACGGTAAATTCACGTACAGCAAGTTAACCTTCACTGCAACTAAGCTGACGGACACTTGGGCAGGCTGGGGGACGACTAAGTCTAGAACGTTTAAGTCAGTCTTACACCAATACGATCCAGCTAAGAAGCTTCAGAAGGGTAAGGACAATTGGGCGGTGGCTTATAAGTCTGGTAAGTCAACCAGAATGGGCGCTTGGGACACTAGCAAACGTTTCTTTATGGGACCAAAGCGGGCATTGCGGAGTTATAAAGTAGTGACAACTAAGGTTGATGGCAAGAAGGTCAAGGTACTACATGCCAAAAACTTAGATTCCCTGCCAGTTGATGAACCATACTACTACACCAGTAAGAAATTGACGAAGCAAACCAATCCTAAAGGGGACAATTACGGTAATGATTACGGTTGGAACTAGATAGGAGTGGCAGTAAGCCCATTTTTAAGCTAGTTGTATGATGAATCGCCTTTGAAAAAAATATTAATTTTAGCCAAGACGAGGTGTAATAGCCTCGTCTTTTTAATACATATAACTGGGATCAGAAAGTGTGATTCCAATGCGCCAAGATATAAATTAAAAACGATTGTTGGTAATCATTAGCAAGTTCAATTGCATAAGGAACCGGGCATTATTGTGCTTTTTAACGTATTATCAGTGATACTATGAGGTGCAAATCCGTTAATGCTTAGCAGGTGAACAACATGTTGAATTACAGATTTAGCTCTTTTTATAAGAAATCATTTTATGTATTCGTTGGTGTGTACCTTTTGGAGATTATGTATTCATTGTTTTTATATCCGCATTTGAAAAATACGATACCTATGCATATAGGAATTAATGGTGTCGACTCATTAACCCATGCTAAATATATTATCTTTTTATTACCAACAGTCTATATTCTGGTAAGTTGTATATTTAAATCAGAAGTTGTTGATAGTAAGTACATTGAGAGGAGTCTAACTGATAACATCTTAAAAATATTCTTTTTCTTGCTACAAGTGTTGTTGCTTTTTTCATCTTTTTACTATTTTTACATTGTGTATATGTATTACACCATATAAAAAACTGCTAGCCAAAATGGGTTAACAGTCACTGCCTCGCTCAAGTATTAAGTCGCTGAGAACTAATGATAAATTAAAGTAATAAAAAACTGTAATCACGGTGTCTTTGACAACCAATGATCACAGCTGATAACGAATATTGGGTATACTGGGCTCGAACCAGTAACTTACGGATTCAGAGTCCGCTGCCTTACCATTTGGCGAATACCCAATGATCTGTGTTGCCTTTAAGCAACTATTTAATAGTAACTTGTTCCGCTTTTGGTGTCAACCAATTTTCTTTAAAAAGTAGTTGGAACTGCATGAATTTCCGACTTTTTGTAATTTTATGCAGAGAACAATTGACATTTTTTGTTGGATAGCGTAAATTAGATATTGCTAGTAAATGACATTGCCCGCTGGTCAAACTGGTTTAAGACGTCGCCCTCTCAAGGCGGAGTTACGGGTTCGAGCCCCGTGCGGGTGATAAATAGAGAATCACTGAAATACTAAAAGAGCTAAAAATGCTGATAATCCGGCGTTCCTGGCTCT
>NZ_BOLP01000010.1 GCF_016861695.1 Levilactobacillus andaensis
GGTTTGATACCAAGTATCAAACCGCCCTACACATATTTGGTTTGTCGAAACAATGTTCAGTTTTCAAAGGTCTACCAAGTTGTCAGAGAAGCAATTGCTCCGTGACAACTTTTAAAGTATATCATGTCGTCAAAACCTTGTCAACAACTTTTTTAATTTCTTTTGAATATATATTCAATATTCAGGAAGCAATCAATTTCGTCGATGTCGGTAACAGACAACATAAATCATTGTATCAGTTGCTGTTTAGCTCGTCAAGCACAAATTTCAATTTGTATGGCTATCCATAAATCTAATTTTTATGCATTCGAGTTGTCGTAACGGCAACAGAGAATATCTTATCAATATTCCATGAACAGGTCAAGCAAAATCTGCAATAAAATTCACTAAAAATCAAAACTTGGTGTCACTGCTTATTAAAACGCCAATTTAACAGTATCCAGCCTCCCCTACCCGCGGCCATGACAAACAAAAAAGACACCCCATTAGGATGTCTCTGATTGCTCTAACTGTCGTAGTGCTTCAGCCTTCCAGCCTTCCAAGCGATCAGCAATTGGTTTGAACCCAATGTTGACCCGATGATTGGTCCAGTAATGCCGATGTTGATGTTCGCTCAACTCAGTGCCATGTTCCACGTGCTCTAAGCACCGAATCGACAAACTAATTTTCCCTGTATACTCATCAACGTCTAAAACAACGACATTGACCTCTTGATTAACCTTAAGGTAGTCATGAATATCTTTAACATAACCACAATGGCACTCTGAAATATGAATGAGACCTTGCCGGTGACCGCCTAAGCTCACAAATGCGCCGTATGGTTGAATCCCGGTAATACGTCCCGTGACCCGCTGGCCGATTGCAAATGCCATGCGTTCACCTTCCTTCTATAAAGAATCGTTCTTATTCAGTAACCGTAACTTTATCCATTGTAACTGGTGTTGCTGGTTGGTCGCTAGCATCAGTCTTCACCTTGGCAATGGCATCAACAATGTCCATCCCCTTGATGACTTGACCAAATACCGTGTGCCGGAAGTCCAGCCATGGTGTACCACCATCTTTGTAAGCATCAACGATTTCTTCGGGGAACCCGGCGTCCTTCATTTGTGCCTGCATTTGGTCGGTCATATCTTTGTCTTGGACGATAAAGAATTGACTACCATTTGTGTTAGGACCAGCGTTAGCCATCGAAACGGCCCCCCGCAGGTTGTATAACTCTTGCGAAAATTCATCCTCAAACGGTTGACCCCAGATGCTCTCGCCACCCATACCGGTACCGGTAGGATCGCCACCCTGAATCATAAAGTTTGGAATGACCCGGTGAAAGGTCAGGCCATCGTAGTAGCCTGCCTTTGCATGAGTCACAAAGTTTTCAACTGTCTTTGGTGCTTGCTCGGGGAAGAGCTGCAGCTGAATGGTTCCCATGGACGTTTCAATCGTTACTTGCGGACCCCTGGCGTTAGCCAAATCAATTTGTGGAAACTTTGTCATAATTATCCTCCATATCTTTTAAACACTTTCTGTCTCTACTATTATCACCGCCATTAAGAAAAAATGCAACTCACGGCATCGGTGCTATACTAGTAGATAACACTTATTTTTGATGGAGGAACCTATTTATGACTAAACCAACTACCGCCTTAAACGAACGGACCGTTGACCTGCTTAAGCAACGGGGCGTTTCCTTAGACGCCATCGCCGAACTCGTCATCTTCTTACAAAAAGACTATATTCACGACCTCACGTTAGCCGAGGCCGAAGACAGCGTCCAAAACGTCCTTCGGAAACGAGAAGTTCAGAATGCCATTATTACTGGTATTCAACTCGACATTGCCGCCGAAAGACACGAGCTACTTGAGCCACTGCAAACCATCGTCGAACGTGATGAAGGCCTCTATGGCGTAGATGAGACCATGGCGCTTTCCATCGTCGACATCTACGGTTCGATCGGTTTTACCAACTACGGCTACATCGACCGCGTCAAACCCGGCATCTTAGCCCACCTTAATGCCCATGAGCCTGGTATCATCCACACCTTCCTCGATGACCTAGTTGGTGCCGTGGCAGCCGCAGCAGCTGCCCGTCTCGCCCACGATGACCGCGGTGAACAGGACACGCCTTTCCAATAAACGTCATGTTTTTCTTAAGTTTCACTGTACCTGCTGACGGCGGGATAAAAACTTACTACAATGTGGGTACAGTCAGATTCGCTTAATTCAGTTTAATTTATAAGGAGTAACTTAATGGGATACCTAATCGATTTCGTCTTACACATCGATGATCACCTGGTCAACATCGTCAACACCTTTGGCAATTCGACCTACCTGATTCTCTTTGCCATCGTCTTCGTTGAGACGGGTGCTGTGATTCTACCGTTTCTACCCGGTGACTCACTACTGTTCGCTGCGGCCGCATTAGCCGCCAACCCGGCATACGGGCTGAACATTTGGATTTTTAGTGGTCTCTTCTTGTTTGCAGCCATTGCCGGCGACTCCTTGAACTTCTATTTGGGAGGAAAGGCTGGCGCGGCGTTATCTAACCATTCTTGGTTTGGTCGACTGATCAATAAGGATAAACTCGCCCAGTCCGAAAAATTCTTCCGTAAACACGGACCATTAGCCATCTTCTTAGGTCGTTTCATGCCCATCATTCGGACATTCGTTCCCTTTACCGCTGCGGGATCACAATTCCCCTACCGGCGTTTCATCGCTTACAACGCCAGCGCCGCGATCACTTGGGTCTTCATCTGCAGTGGCGGGGGCTACTTCTTCGGTAACATCCCCTTTGTCAAAGCCCACTTTTCCGCCGTTGTGCTGGGAATCATCGTCATTTCCTTGATTCCAGCCATCGTTGGTTGGTTAAAGGGCCGTCGTCATCCGCAAGCGCCTAACCGCGTCCCAGAAGATGACTAACTTCACCTCAGACATGTAAACAGGCAGCATCGTCAGTAATTTGCGACGATGCTGCCTATTTTTTATGCATTTTTAATGGCACGTTTGCCCCGCCAATACAGGATACCCACACCGATTTCAAATAGCGCAAAGGCTAAAATGAAACAGTGAAGGAAAAAGACGTCCGGTAATGCCGTAATGATCGGGTCTAAGTCCGGATCAAATAACCAATCGTTGTTCCGGAAAAGGACCTTGTGAAAGGCCACAAAGAAGCCGTTGAAGTTGACCGCCATCATCGCTGCCAGCACCAGCGGGACCACCGCAGCAATCTGTGCCGAGCGCATCAGGCGCCACTGCTCCGCACGCTGGTGGAGTTGACGCAGATACAGTCCAGCCGGAATCACCGTCACCAGTAAAACGACATTATTTAGTAGGAATAGGCGTTTCACGTCCGCAAAATGAATCATCCCCGTATATGACGTGGGAAAATCACTCATATTGAGGTTGGTGATCCATGGTAATTCGAGATAGCCCAACATCTGGTAATAATTATGCATGATGCGGTTGGGCGTCATCTGCACCAGATGCGTGATTCCTAGCCAATGGATGTCTAGCCGGTATAGCCAAACGGCATTGATGGTCAACGTGATACTCACGGTAATCAACGCTAACATCAGGACGGTCACCCCGCCCCAGCGATTTAACCTACTCACGCGGCCCCACCTCTAAGTCCCATTGATCCAGCGAAGGAATCGTATACGTTGGCTGAATCTTCTCTTGGGCGACCTGTTCGGGGGTGGAGACCCCGGTATAAACCAGCAAAGTATCCACACCAGCGTGAATTCCCGCAAGAATGTCCGTCTGGTAGTTATCCCCCACCATCAGCGCATTCTCTGGGGCAATTCCCAATTGGGTCAACGAGTTCTGTAAGATGATCGGTTCTGGCTTACCCACAAAGATCGGTGCGGTCTGTGTCGCGTAACGGACAAGGTCCACTAAGGCCCCGGCCCCCGGCATCAGTCCCCGGGCCTTCGGAATATTTGAATCCGAATTCGTCCCAATAAACGTTGACCCACTACGAATCGCCAGAATGGCCTTGGCAAACTTCTCATAGGTCACATCGCTATCCAAGCCCACGACCACGTAACGCGGATGTTCTTCGTCGACCGTAAATCCCTTGGCCGTCAACGCTTGTCGCAAGCCGATTTCACCGACAACGTAGACGGTGCGTTCGCCATCACCCGCGTGCTGGTCCAAGAAGTCGGCCGTCGCGAGCCCCGCCGTGTAGACATTATCGGTCGTCACATGAATGTCGTGATTATTCGCTAGATTAGCGACCACGTCTACGGGCAGCTTCGTCGTATTATTCGTCACAAATTTAAACGCCGTACCGGTTGCCTGGAGGCGTTCAATGAACCGTTTCGCTGCCGGGTAACGCTTCGATCCCGCGTAAACCGTTCCGTCCAAGTCAATCAAATAGGCCTGATAATCTTTCACCGCAAACTCTCCCTAATCTTCTTTTTTCTGCCGAATGGTAAAGTGACGCCGACCCTGACCACCGGAAGCAACCGTCACGGTCTTCGTGGTCTGTTGCGCTGGCTTCACCGTTGTTCGCCGTTCTTCGGTATACGGATGGCTCGTATTCCGGTGACGGGAACGCCGCCGACGTCGATGTTGACTGTTATTGTTATTATTGCTGTTGTTATTATTGCTGTTGTTAGTCGCATGCTGCGCTGTCTGTGGCGATTTTTCATGCGTAGCGGCGACTGGTGCTTTAGCGGTCGACTTGGCCCCTGTCGCCTTAGCGGTAACCGGTTGGGTCGTTGCCGCGTGTGACGCCACATTTTCTGCTGGCTTGCGCCGACGTCGACTCCGCCGAGGTTTCGGCGCCGTTTTGACGTCTAAATTGTGCAGGATAAAATAAGCACAACCAAAGTTACACGATTCATACAGATAATCCTGCACCGAATCAATCTGGTTTTGCTTAGCTCCCGCCCGGTCCTCCGCGTAAAATCCCTTGAGACGTAACTGTTCGAATCCCCAGTCACCCACAATGTAATCAAATTTACTTAAAATCGTACTGAAGCGCCGCGAAAATTCGGCAAAATCAAAGCCATCACGGACGTTCGTGACCACCTCATAGGGATGGCCATTGATGGTCAGATGCGTTTCATCCACCCGAACTACTTCGGCGGCTGGTTCTCGGTTTTCTCGTTGTTCAGCAACTAAGGCTTCTAAATCTTTGCGATCCACCGTCGTCATCCTTTCTACTTGTCAGCTAACGGATAGTGGCGTGCCAAATACTTGGCAAACACTTCCCGCAAGAGGTCTTGATATAAAATATGATTTTCTCCCACGATGGAGATGGTCGGGAAGAAGGGAATGAACAAATAATGGTCCAACACGGCCAACTTATACTGCCGGTTAGGTGAAAGTGGCTCACCCCGCCAAGTGACTTGATGCGTCTGGGCATCATAGGCAATGCCCAGATAGTTCAATTCCCCAAAGATCTTTCCCCGGAAGCCCATCCCCTTTTGCGGAAAGCGCCGCAAGAAGAGCCGCATGAGTTCGAACTCCTGGACCAACCGCCACAGGTCATAGCCGTTTAGGGTGACCGTCATGACGTGCATGTTGTGGGGTAAAAGGTCGTGTAATTGCCGCTGATTGACCACGCCACGAGGCAGGTCTTCGAGAAACAAGCCGGCGTTTAACACCGCGGCCTGGGTTCCCGCATACTCCGCAATGGCGTGCAAGCCCTCGCGTACCAACCGGGGTTGGCCGATGGGGTCCGCCTCCATTGCCACGGGAAGATCCGCTACCCGTTGTTCGGATAAGATGGATTCACCAAGTGTTTGCAGGCCATCGATTTCGGCCTGGTCTTCGGGTTGTTCCGGCAAGGTCGCCGTTTCCACAACACCAGCCGTGGCCGATTCGACAGTATGGTCCGCCGTCACGGTCAGTTCAATTTTTCCCACGTAACGCCCAAATTTTCCAGCGGCGGCCAGCAGACTGTGCTGGTCCTGCTCACCGTGGGGCAATAAATGGTGGGTGTGACTACCAATGATGACTGTCACCTGCGGAAACCGCTTAGCAATCTGCCGGTCAACGTCCAATCCCAAATGAGACAGCAGAACACAGGCGTCGGCTTCCTCGGCATACTTCGCTAGCAGGTCACTGAGCGCCTGATTCACGCCGATCGGTTCCCACCCTGCTAACGGATAGGTCAACTTGTACGGCGCGGTCAATCCTAGCACGAGCAATTTCGTCCCGGCCTTGGTCGTGAACAACTCGTGATCAAGTGCCCACTTAGGCTGCTCGCGAGTATCCTCGGTAAGAATATTCCCGACAATCACCGGAAAGTTGGCGTGGTCATACAGATGATCCAACTGGGCCCGCATAAAACCGAGGCCTTCATTATTACCGATAGTGACCGCATCATAACCGATCTGGTTCATCAACTCCACGTTTTTCTGCCCGTTCGTCGCTTCACTCACGGGATGGACCCGATCCACGTGGTCACCGAGGTCAAAGGTGAACACCGTGTGGCCCGCCGCCTGCGCTTGGGCCTTACTCGTCGCCAAATAACGCCGAATGCGCGGCCAATTCTCAAAGTGTGAGTGCAGGTCGTTCGTATGCAAGATGGTAATCCGTTCCATGTTCTCATTCTCCTCTTAACACTGATTTTAATCCTACGGCATCGGGGAGAAA
This sequence comes from Levilactobacillus andaensis, assembly GCF_016861695.1. Taxonomy (GTDB): domain Bacteria; phylum Bacillota; class Bacilli; order Lactobacillales; family Lactobacillaceae; genus Levilactobacillus; species Levilactobacillus andaensis. The sequence continues at coordinate 6,600 of NZ_BOLP01000010.1, forward strand.
CGGTCAAGCGCTATTGCTTGTCGCGGAACTCTTGCGCCTTGCCGGTCACCATTTGTTCGATCTCACTGGTAGAAAATGGCGTACCAAATGGGACTTGTTCGTCCAAATACCGTTGTTCGGGCGTGTCGACACCGACATTAATATTTTCTTTGACCGGCACTGCATAGTGGTGAATATGACCGTGTAAGTTGATGATCTGGTTCACAATTCCCATCATCATTGGGTAATGCGTCATGTAATACTGCCGATGGTCGTACTTGATCAGCACGCCCACATCATGAAAGGCAAACTTCGGCTGACCGTGATCGATGGGGTTGTGGGCGGCTAGGTACTTAAAGAGTGCCCGACTGTCATGGTTACCTTTGATCAACTCCAAATGGCCGTTTAACTGGGACAAGACGTCGGCGACCGCCTCATCGGATTTCACGGCGGGCTTCGTAAAGTACAGTGCGATGTCACCCAGGTGATAGACGGTGTCGGTTGGCGCCACGCGAGCATTCCAGTTATCAATAATTGTTTGGTTCATTTCTTCCACATTAGCAAAGGGCCTTGGGGCAAAATCATTGTCCCCTAATAGGTCGGCGTGGAAAAAGTGTGTATCCGAGGTAAAGTATTGCATGTGAACTCCCCCTTAAAGGATATCGAGTGGTTGTTTACTTGTGGGGGCCGGGAACTCGGCGTCTAAGGCGGCCAACTCGGCAGCGCTCAACGTCAGGTCCGCAGCGGCCACATTTTGCTCCATGTGCGTCACGGAACTCGTCTGGGGAATCGCCAAGACTTGCGGGTTACGGATGACCCATGCCAGTAAGACTTGGTAGATGGTGGCATGATGCGCCTGCGCAATCTGCTGAACAATGGGGGTCGTGGTCAAATGATGGCCCCAGGAATCTCCCTGAGCAATTGGCGAGTACGCAATCAGTGGCAAGTCATGTTCCCGCTGCCAAGGTAAGACGGCATAATCTAAGCCCCGGCTACCCAAGTGGTAAAGGTCTTCGTTGGCAACGGCTTGGTCACCACCGGGTAAGGCCCAGAGTTCTTCTAAATCGGCAATGTCAAAATTAGAGATTCCCCAAGACCGAATCTTACCGGTCTTCTGTAAGCGCTGGAGCTCGGTGACCGTTTCGGCTAGTGGCACATTGCCCCGCCAGTGGTAGAGGTAAAGGTCGAGGTAGTCCGTTCGTAAGCGCTGGAGACTAGCATCCAGACTGGCTTCCATGCGCCGTTGCGAGGCATTTTCCGGTAAAACTTTAGAAATCAGAAAAATGTCGTCTCGCTTAAAGGGGGTCAACGCCTCGCCCACTAGGTTTTCGGATTTTCCGGAACCGTACATTTCGGCCGTATCCACGACCCGGGCACCAGCGGAAATGCCAGCTTGAATCGCGGCAATTTCGGTTTCTCTCTGGGCCGCCCGCTCGCCCATGTGCCAGGTGCCGATGCCCATAGCAGGGACCTGTTGACCAGCAATTTTAACTTGTTTCATCACTTAACACCCCGTTTGAATTAGTTACCTTTATCGTAGCACTTCCGCCCCGCTTTCGCTGTTATCACGTCATTTAGATCAAAGACAGTGAAAAATGGTCGCACTGCGACTGTGCTTTCTTTATAGCAAAGTGTGAAAACTAGTCTCACTCCCCAAATCTAGTCAGGCCTTTTGTAAATTCACTACGCATAACCCACTAAAACAATTTTGGGAAGTTTCACCCTTCCAGTAAGTTTTTGACTTAGCTAGCTGTAACTATCGCATACCGTTCAACCGACTAAAAAATAGACTGCCCAACTATACGTTCCACAATCAATACTAACGAATGGTCCCATAGAAAGCCCACCTGCCAACCTGGAACTATCGCTCAACTTCAAATTAGGGTCAAAAAAGAGGTGCCCATCAATAACTCATGTTACGTCACTGACCGACACCTCATTATTTTCAATTTAGACTAGCGCTGATTCTCGGAGCCGATGGCAGCTGCCGTGCGACGATCCTTCAAGTACTTGCCAGTGCTTAAAGCGATTAGCCATAGCACTGACCCAATCAAGGCAATCAGTGTGTCCACTCTAAACAGCAAGACTGCAGCCACCATGATCAAGAACAGTAGGATGGTGTAGTCACTCAGCGGGAAGAACGGCATGTGGAACCCGTGATCCGTGGCATCTGGTAACGTGGCCTGTTGGCGCTTGTATTTCAGGTGAGCAACCACAATCAAGCCCCAGATGAAAAGGAAGCAGGTCGTGGCCACACTGGAAACGAACGCGAACACATGACCCGGAATGATAAAGTTTAAGAAGACCGATACGGCAATGACCACCGTCGAGAAGCGCAATGCCGGAACGGGAACTTGAGCCCGGGATAATTTACCCATGTGCTTGGCGAATCGCCCTTCGCCCCCATAAGTTAGGGAGAACAGCATCCGTCCTGTGGTGAAAAGTGAGCTATTGCAGGCCGAGGCTGCCGCCGTCAAGACGACGAAATTGATCACAGCCGCCGCAGATTGAATGCCGACGTTCTTGAAGACCTGAACGAAGGGACTGCTGGTTGGTGAAATGGCCTGCCACGGGTAAATGCACATTAAGGCGAGCAAGGACCCCAGGTAAAATAGAATGATTCGCATAGGAATTTCGTTGATGGCCTTAGGAATCACCTTGTTAGGATCGGCCGTTTCGGATGCGGTCATCCCCACCATTTCGATCCCCACGAAACTAAAGAGAACCATCTGGAAGGACAGGAAGAACCCCTTGGCGCCGTTCGCAAAGAAACCACCACTTGCTAAGTTGGTCACGCTGGCATGTCCAGCCGGCGTTGGGAAGTGCACGACCACCATGTAGGCCCCCGCTAAAATCAAGGCAATGATGGCCAAAATTTTAATAATAGCAAACCAGAATTCGGTTTCCCCGAAGGCCTTGACCGTCACGGAGTTCAGTGTGAGCAGAATACCCAGCAGGACTAGTGCCGTGACCCATTGTGGCAACTGGGGGAACCAGAACTGCATGTATTGACCAGCCGCCGTGACTTCCGCCATGGCAATCGTGATCCAGCAGACCCAGTAGGTCCAGCCGGCAACGAAGCTCATGTTGTCGCCCAAGTACCGTTGAATAAACTCAATGTAAGAGTGAGCATTCAGGTCGGACAGTAATAGTTCGCCCAGTGCTCGCATAAGCAGGAAACACATGATGCCCGTAATTAGGTAAGCCAGTAAAATAGATGGGCCCGCTAAATGAATCGATTGGCCGGCACCTAAGAAGAGACCCGTCCCGATTGTACCCCCAAGCGCAATCAGCTGGACGTGGCGACTCTTCAACCCACGGGATAATTCTTGGTTGTTATTTGGTTGACTTTCTTTCATGTTAATCTCCCCTTTGTTGAAATTCATTATACTCGGCGTGTCCCGGAATGCTAGTTCCAACGCTGGTTAGTTCGCCAAACTAAGCAGCTTGAATCAGCGCGGTTGTCACATCTAATTCACCTATTAAAAAATAAGATGAAATATATTCAACTAAAGAATGCTCATAGTGACCGCAAAAAAGCAGTCCCCCGCTACTCGCGGCAGAGACTGCTTCAGCAAACGAATTTTTACTTGTCTTGACGTAACCGTTCGATGTCCCGAACAATCATTAACTCTTCGTCGGTAGGAATCAACAAGGTCTTGATCTTTGAGCCTTCAACACTCAAATCACGTTCAACCCCACGAATGTCGTTCTTTTCAGGATCGACACCGATACCGAAGTAAGACAGCTTGTCAGCAACTTCTTGACGAATCATAATGTCGTTTTCACCAACACCGGCAGTGAAGACGATGGCGTCAGCGCCACCCAATTCAGCCAGGTAAGAACCAACGTAACGAACGATCCGGTTGATGAACATGTCTCGTGCTAACTTAGCCCGTGGGTTCTTAGCTTGGACCTTTTCCAAGTCACGCATGTCAGCAGACACACCAGAAACCCCAATCAAACCGGACTTCTTGTTCAAGATGTTGATCATGTCATTAGGCTTGTCGATGTTAAGTTTTTCCATCAGGTAAGCGACCAATGACGCATCGATATCCCCAGAACGAGTGGCCATTTCGATACCAGCCAGTGGCGTGAAGCCCATTGACGTGTCAAATGATTTGCCGTCCTTGATAGCAGTAATCGACCCACCAGCACCCAAGTGCATCGTGATCAGCTTCAAGTCTTTCAATGGCTTGCCCAGCATAGCTGCGGCACGGCCAGCGACGTAACGGTGGCTGGTCCCATGGGCACCATACTTACGAGCACCATACTTTTCGTAGTATTCGTAAGGGATCGCGTACATGTAGTTTTCTTGTGGCATGGACGTGTGGAAGGAGGTGTCAAAGACCGCCACGCTCAACACGTTAGGCAAAATCTTCTTGAATGCTTCGATACCCAATGCAGCGGCTGGGTTGTGTAATGGCGCGTATTCGGATAAGTCCTTGATTTTTTGGAGAACTTCATCGTCAATGATAGCGGAGTCCTTAAATTCTTGACCCCCGGCAACGACCCGGTGACCGATACCAGTGATTTCATTGAAGTCCGTGATGATCTTCAACTCAGTCAATTGGTTCAACATCAATTGGATAGCGGCACTGTGATCATTAACGTCTTCATGCGTTTCGTACTTTTGGCCATTGTTATACTTGATTTCGACCAATGAGTTACCCAAACCGATTCGGTCAATGGCCCCTTCGGCGATAACCTCTTCTGCAGGCATTTGGAATAACTTGAACTTTAACGTAGAACTACCGGCGTTAATTGCTAATGATTTTCCCATGTGGTTTTTTTCTCCTTTTATGCACGGTCCGTCAGCAGGTTCTGTTCTTCCCACTGGACGATTTCCGCAACAAACTTTTGAAACGCTGATTGATTCTTAAATGAAGGGAACTCTCCCAACATCACTTGTTCAACTTGCTTAGCTCCCGCACCCGGCTTCTGTAAGATCAGAATGGCCTTTTGAGCGTTGGCATTCATGAAAAGCTCACTCGGTAAGTTCAACAAGCCCTGGAAATAGGCGTTGGTGGGCAACCACTTCAACAGGCCCTTCGCTTCTTCCGTTTGAAAGAGTTGTGAAGGTACCAAGAACACCCCAACACCACCGGGCGTCAGTTGGTTCATGGCTTGTTCCAGCAATAAGTGATGGACAAATGAATGACCACTAGCCGCACGAGTTTGATAGTTGGCCGCATTCTCGTCAACCGGGTAATACCCAATTGGCAGGTCCGCCACGATCAAATCACTCGCTGGCACCAATAACTGTTCCAAAGCATCTTGATGAATTAGCTCGATGGGGAGCCGCTGCAGATCACTTGACGTCTGGGCGATGGCTAACATCGTATCATCGTTATCCACCCCATACGCATCAATCTTACCAGCAACGACTTCCTTTAGTTGTGATAACACCGCCGTTAGCAAGTTCCCTGTCCCTACCGTGAGATCCAATAAGGTCAAATGGGACTTGCCCTTTTCCAGCCGCGTTACCAAGTAGCCCATGATGTAAGCAATCGTATCCGGTGTCAGCTGATGGTTCGCTTGAATCTCGTCGACCCGAATCGCTTTGAGCATCACTAATTGAACTGCTCGTCGCACCGTCTCGGCATCGAAACTTTGCCAATCGACTTGCGCATACAAATCGGTCAGTTGGGCCACGACCTTGTCGTCGGGACGACCATCTTCCACCTGGACCTGACCATTGAGCAAGTTATCTCCAGTCTCAATAAACGCATCTAGGTAAGATGTACTTAGCGCTGCTTGTAAGGTCGTTGTTGACTCATCTAAGACCTTAAATAGCGCTTCAGTCTGTTCTTGTGACAGCGCGCTTCGCCTCCTTGTGAAATTCCATGGTACTTGTATCCGCTATCTATACTACCGATTTTTATGGACTTATTCAAGCAACTTTATGGTTAATCCCCGGCCAATTCTAAGGGTAATCACCAACTAGACCATTTGTATCGCCCACGAATTTCTCTTTTGATCTGTCGCGTTGTGGCCCGATATTCGGTGGTCAATGCCGCTGTGGTCTCTTGTTGCCCGGCTTGTCCCACCAAAATCAAGGTCAATAAAAGACTCACGCTCGTCAGAAATAAAAGGGCCCATAAGGTCAAGAACCCTTGACGCCGCGTAAGTCGACTAGCGTTTCTCGCCATGGCAAATCCCCTTGTTTGAGCCTGAGTTTGACGACACCGTGACCCAGATTTCGCCAATGAATCGCGGTCACCTGCCTGAGTAGTGGGTAATAGCCCCGAATGTCAGCAGCCTCCTGTTCCGCATGGCTTCCTGGTATCGTCGCCGTCAATTTTAAAACGCCTTTCTTATCCAGTAGTACTTTCATTTCCCGCTGCTTTCCTTGCCGATCATGATCCTTAACAACTAAAACATCCCTCGCAGTCCTGACCAATTGATACTTGCCCGGCCGTTCCAATACCTGGACCGCCTGGAGCCACGCCAAAGAATCTTGCTGCACACCACGAATCAACGTTCGACTGGTCCCCGTTACCAGTAAAAACATCCCCGCTGTGATCATCAGCGCGAACAACGTCTCAATGAGCGTAAATCCTTGCCGCCTGGTCATTGCTGCTCTAACCAGCGTTCTAGTAGTCGGTCATGTTGTCGACGAGCGACCATTAGCGCGTGAGTTTGGCGCTGCGTTTGCGTCTGGGCTGTCATCACGACCTGCTGCACCATGATCACGGTCAGCGCCACAATGCTTAGGGCGATGAGTGCATCAGGGAGCGTCCACCCAGACCGGTCGTTGAAACGGTTCATCCTCAACATTGAAGATCACTCCCCCCATTTGAAATGTCTGATAGGTCCACCGCTTACTAATATGGCTATACCATTCCAGCGTTCGCCCCTGAGCGACACCCGCAGCATCAATATCACCACCCGTGCCGTTCATGCTAATTAGCTCCAATGACTGCGGAATCTCTAGGTATTTCAGCCGCTGATGCTTGTGGTATAGCGCCACAAAGTGTTGCTGAGCGTTAAGACTGACGTTGACCGTTGTATGATGGCTCATCGCCCACTGACGGCCAGCCGTCCACATCTGCTGCCAGACTGGCCAAAAGGTCCGTTCGGCAGTCAATCGCTGTTGCTGCGTCGATTTAAATCCCACTAGAACGGTCAATCCGGTCACCATCACTAGGACGAGCAGTGTCTCGTACAACGTAAATCCTCGCCTACTTCCCATCTTTGACCTGTCTCACCTCATTCTTATCGATGACTAGTCCCTCTGCTTTAGCGCTCTTGACCTGATCAGCGGTCAGATACTTCCCCGTCAACTTGGCGTAGGTCACCTCTGGCGTCTTGTGATTTTCAGCAACGTAATCGTCGATATACGCCGTGACCTGTCCCTGAACGACCGTGGTCATCGCCCCCCGATGAATCCCTTGGGCCCGTTGGCGTTGCCCATTCAAATTCGGCAAAATGATGAGCACGAGTAGTGAAATAATGAATAGAACGATTGTCATTTCGATCAACGTGAATCCCTGGCGTATACGCATTATGTGACCCCCTGTAGGTTTTGATACATCGGTAATAACAGACTTAAATAAGCCCCTACGATCAGTAGGGCAACGACCCCCAACAACACGGGCTGAACGATCGCCAGTCCCTGCTCACTGCGGCGGACCAACTCCCGATACTGCAAGTGACTATACGCCGTTAGTTCCCTGGCCAATTGCGTTGTGGTACTCCCCTTTTGCAAGAAAACAATGACCTGTGGGGGAATGTACGGTTGTCCTTGTAACCAACCAATTGGTGAATCACCCGCCGACAAGCGCTGAGTCAGCACCACCGCTAACTGATGCAGCAGCGCTTGCTCCGGCAACTGACCCAGCACCTGCAGCATCTGTTTTACGCTGAGCCCACTGTGGACCATCTGACTTAAATTGAGTGTTAGATAATACGCGTAGTAGGCCCGAAAAAGGTGCCCCACCACCGGCCAATGCAAGACCCATTTGGCGCGTAATAAACTCGATTGACGGTGCCACCAGCGCCATCCCAACGTGCCAATCAGCCCCATTAGTAGAGCGCCGCCGACCATGAGATAGGTCCGCCAGCCACTGGTCAGGCCGCCACCATGGCCCAGTTCTCGCTGTAGCTGTGGCAAGATCACCACCCGCAACGTCACAAATACCAACGCCATGCTGGCAAGCAGGCCCACCGGATACACTAGCAATTGGTGAAGGCGGCGCCGCTGGGTAGCCATCAACTGTAACAATGTCGCCGCTTGGTCGAGGGCCGGTGTTAATTCACCATATTTGGTCATCAGTTTCAGTTGAAAGTAGACGTTAGCCTGGAGATATGGTGCCATTAAGCCGACAAAGTCCGCCCCCGCAGCCAAATGGCGTTCCAAATCAACCACCTCATTTGGCAAACTGTTGCCTACGACACAAATAAAATGCACCGCCTGTTTCAACGAAAAACCGCTCTGGAGTTGATCCGCTAAGAGGCGGCAGAACTGGGCCTGTTGCGCCAAGGACCACCTATCCCGCCCGAAAAGACTGTCGCGTTGCTGCTGTAATCGTTCCCGCATGAACTGCTTGATCAAGAGTTTGTCGCCACCCTTCCGTTGTCTGACTGGCCGCGTCCCAAATCGTTTCTTCGGTTAAAATATCCAATAAGACGGCCGGTGGCTGCGCGACTCGTGGAATCAGTCGCTGATAGCAGGCCGCCGTGAGCACCTGCTGGAGCTGCTGCAGGGAAACGCCCAATTCTAGCAATCGTGCAACCGTTCCGGCGGCACTCCGCGCATGAACGGTCGTCAAGACTAAATGACCACTTAACGCCGCACGAATAGCCGCCTGAGCCGTCACCTGGTCGCGAATCTCGCCAATAATAAAGACGTCCGGCCGATGGCGTAACCCTACCTTGATCAAGTCGGCGTAAGTCATCCCCGCCGCCGGATTGACCTGCAGTTGAATGAACCGCGATTCTTTAATTTCGACCGGGTCTTCAATCGCCAAAACCAGAGCGGTTGTACTTAAGCGACTCGCCGTGGCGTACATGGTCGTGGTCTTGCCTGCTCCAGTGGGTCCCGCGAACACCATGAGGCCTCGTTGTCCTGCTAATTGGGTCAAGGTCACTGCCTGTTGTGGCACCAAATAGGCCGCCTGGGTCGCCGTATACGGATAGATCAGTCGAATCACCAAGGATTCTTGCCCGGCATAGTCGCCCACCGTGGAGAATCGTAGCTCCACTGGCAACTGCTCATGTGTCCAAGTCAATGCCCCCACCTGTGGCCGTCGGTTCTCACTAACGGCCATGTCCGCATGAAATTTAAAGTAGGTCATCACTTGCAGCCCCGTTGCCAGCGGGATTGTTTGCCAAACGGATACCACCTGCAATCGCCGAAAACGAATCTGATACCCCGCTTGGTGCGGAATCACATAAATGTCACTGACTTGCTGACCAATCGCCTGTGCTAATAATTTTTCAATAAATGGTTTAATCACCTTCGCTACCTCCCTCGTCGCTTTAAGTTAACTCCGTAAAAGAACGCCGGATATTTTATTTTTTCGAAAAAAATTGGCAAAAAAAAAGAAGACCCCCGGAGGAATCTTCTTTCGGAACTACTATTCAACGTTTTCAGGTAAAACGGCAGCTTCATAAATATCGGAAACGTCATCGTTGTCTTCAAGTTCTTCAATCAGACCTTGGTATTGAGAAGCCTTGGCTTCTGGCACCTCAGTCGTGTTTTGTGGGAACATCCGAACTTCAGCAGTATCTAACTTGTAACCCTTAGCTTGTAAGGCATCACGCGTACTGATCTCACTGGTTGAGTCCGTGTAGATTTTGAATTCGTCGTCCGTGGTTTCCATGTCGTCCGCCCCGGCGTCTAAAGCATCCATCAACATCGTATCTTCATCCGTATCCAAGCCATCACGTAAGATTACAATGTAACCCTTCCGATCAAACATGTAGGAAACGGAACCTGCTGCACCTAATGCGCCACCATGATGCGTGAAGGCAGAACGAACAGCCGCAGCCGTCCGGTTCTTGTTATCCGTTAAGGCAGCAACCATGATTGCTGTCCCGGCTGGACCGTAGCCTTCGTAGGTAATTTCTTCGAACTTGGCGCCACCAAGACCAGAAGCTTTATCTAAAGCCCGCTTGATGTTGTCTTTAGGCATGTTAGCTGCCCGCGCCTTGTCCATTTCCAAACGAAGTTGAGGGTTACCGTCGGGATCAGGACCACCTGCTTTTGCAGCTTGGTACAAATCACGTGAGATTTTTTGGAAGATTTTTCCACGTTTTGCATCCTGAGCATTTTTCCGGCCCTGGATGTTATGCCATTTAGAATGTCCTGACATCGTAACTCCTCTTTTCTAAAATTTTTTTAGATATCCGTATAAAACAGACACTATACATGTTAGCACTTACTTTCAATTCATTCAATTGGCTAGCTTGAAAATTCTGATATTCAGCATAAAATGTATATTAATTCTGTCGATTACCGGATACCAAGGGATTTAGCCATTGTTTAATCGAATATTTCATGTATAAAAGTCGTATTTTTAAAATAATCCTTGTATAAAAACACAATTGCCACTATAATCAAGGGCAACAACTTATATAGATAGAGGAGTCAGGATATGAAAAAGAGATTGGTATTATTCTTCGCGCTTGTGTTAGCGCTGGTCACCGGCTTTACCGCCATGACCGCCACGACGGCCAACGCCGCCACTGACACATCACTGTCGAAGGTTCAGAAGAAAGGGACGTTGGTCATGGGGACCTCGCCCGATTACCCCCCTTACGAATTCCAAGCGACGGTCCACGGCAAGACGAAGATCGTCGGCATGGACGTGGCCGTTGGGGAAAAAATCGCTAAGGACATGGGCGTTAAATTAGTCGTTAAATCCATGTCTTTTGATTCCCTGCTGGTTGCCCTGCAAACGGGTAAGGTCGACATGGTCATCTCCGGAATGAACCCAACGCCGGCCCGGAGAAAGAACGTTGATTTCACCCATACCTACTATCAAGGTGGGTACAGCATTGTCATCAACAAGAGTGACAAGGGTATTTATAAGAACAAAGATTCCTTCGTGAACAAGACCATCGGGGCACAGACCGGGTCGACGATGTACAACGAATCCAAGAAACAGACGAGTGGCACAACCGTTAAGGGCATGACCTCCGTGTCCGACCTGATTCTGGCCCTCCAGAGTCACAAGATTCAAGGGGTCGCCATGGAAAAGCCTTCCGCCCAAGCCTACGTGGCCAACAATAAGGAATTGGCTGCCATCCCTAGTGACTTTAACCTGAGTGCTTCCGACACTAGTGCTTCTGTGGCCTTCAAGAAGGGTTCCACTGCTCTGGTTGCCGCAGCTAACAAGTCCGTTGACCAAATCAAAAAGCAAAACTTGGTCAACAAGACCTACCTCCCCGCTGCTGGGAAATACCTTAAGACCAACACGGTCAACACCAGCATGTTCCACTACTGGAAAGCCTTCCTGACTGGGATTGAATACACGTTGATCATTACCGTTTGCTCCGTCTTCTTCGGGTTCATCATCGGGGTCATCCTGGCCCTCGCGCGGATGGGCCAGGGCGGTGCCATCAAGACTGGTTTCCGTTGGTTAGCCACCGCCTACGTTGAATTTATCCGGGGCACGCCAATGATGGTTCAAGTCATGTTCGTCTACTTCGGTTTAGGCTTGATCGTCAACCTCCCCGCATTAACATCCGGGATCATTGCGATTTCGCTGAACTCTGGGGCCTACGTTGCCGAATACATCCGTGGTGGGATCAACTCCGTGGATGATGGTCAAACAGAAGCTGCTAGAAGTTTGGGGATGTCCAGTGGGAAGACCATGCGTTTCGTTGTTTTACCACAAGCCCTCAAGAACATCTGGCCATCACTTGGGAATGAATTTATTACCTTAATTAAGGACAGTTCCATCGTCTCCATCATTGGGGTCTCCGAATTGATCTTCCAAAGCAACATCGTTCGTTCCGACACTTACCGAGGCGTGGCTCCTATCGCCGTCATCATGGTGCTCTACTTCATCTTGACGTTTACCGCTTCTCGGATCCTGAACTACTTCGAAAGGAGAATGCAACATGACTAAACCAATCATCGAGGTTAAAAATCTCGCGAAAAGCTTCGGCAAAAATGAAGTGTTAAAAGATATCACCGAACAAGTCGACCCTGGGCAAGTCATCGTTGTCATTGGCCCTTCCGGTGGTGGGAAAAGTACATTCTTACGTTGCCTCAACCTCCTAGAAACCCCAACGAGCGGCGAGGTTGACTTTGACGGTGAAAATTTGACCACTCTAGACACTAAGCGGGTCAACGAACTTAGAGAAGAAATGGGCATGGTGTTCCAAGGCTTCAACCTCTTCCCGAACATGACCGTGCTGGAAAACATCAAATTGGCGCCAATGAAGGTCAAGGGGATCGACGATGCAGCTGCTACTAAGCGGGCCCACGAACTCCTAAAGCAGGTCAACCTAGATGACCATGCCGACGCCTTCCCTAGCAGCCTCTCCGGTGGTCAAGCACAACGGGTCGCCATTGCCCGTGCCTTAGCAATGGATCCCAAGGTCATGCTGTTTGACGAACCCACTTCTGCTCTTGACCCCGAAATGGTCGGTGAAGTGCTGAACGTTATGCAAGAACTGGCCAACCAAGGAATGACGATGGTCGTGGTCACTCATGAAATGGGCTTTGCCAAGTCCGTTGCTGACCGCGTCTGGTTCATGGCCGATGGTTACATTCAAGAAAACAATACACCCGAAGCCTTCTTCGGCAATCCCCAAACGGAACGGGCGCAAGACTTCCTTTCCAAGATTCTCATGTAACAACTGAACTTAATCCCAATCTCAAAAGGCATCACCCGTGAGTCCTCAATTGGACCTGCTGGGTGATGCCTTTTTATCATTCTCACTCAATTCGCTCTAATCACGACGGCGACGACCCCCTAGCACGGTCAGTAACCCTAATAAAGCACCTACGATTGACCAACTGGCTGTCGGTTTTTCGCCCGTCTGTGGCAAATCGGCCTGGCCGACAAACTGGGGTGAAAGCTGTTTCCTCGTTGTTTGCACAACCGATGCCTTTAACTGAACAGCTTTATTCTCAGGTTGCGTTTCTTTTGCCGCCAAGTCCTTTGCGCTCGCCTGTCGTTTAGTCGACGGCTTCTTGCCGATGACGCGGTCTACCGCTACGTTCAGCGTTCCTGGTTGCCCGGACTTTTGGGCAGTCGCGGGCACGGCAACATCCCCCGTTACCGTGTGAGTCTCACCGGTACGGTCGGGCGTGTTGGAACTGGCTGGCGCCACCGCACTATCCGCTGCGCTACCCGGCTGGACCACCCCCGCTGGTGCCGAATCACCCGTTGCCGATGATGCTCCGCTTGTAGTGGCCGAGCTAGAAGCGGAATTTTCCGCTGTTGACGCTGCACTAGAAACTGATGTTGGGGCAGTCGTTGCGGGACTAGCTACGGAACTTGGCTTTGTGGCTGTCGCTGAGTTTGAGGTTGTCGCAGCACTTGACGCTGGGGCTGACGAACTCGTTGCAGTATTAGCCGCTGAACTCGGGTTTGTGGCCGTTGCTGAGCTTGAGGTTGCCGCAGCACTTGACGCTGGGGCTGACGAACTCGTTGCAGTATTAGCCGCTGAACTTGGTTTTGTAGCTGTTGCTGAGCTTGTTACCGCCATGCTTGATGCTGGAAATGCAGCACTTGTCGCAGTACTAGTCGCTGAACTTGGCTTAGCTGTTGCTGATGAACTCGTTGCCACACTTGATGCTGAGCTTGTTGCTACTGCCTCACTAGACGCTGACGATGCGGTACTTGTTGCAGTGCTAGTCGCCGAACTCGGCTGAGTAGCGACTGATGAACTTGGCGCTGGCGCTGATGAACTCGTTGCCATACTAGTCGCTGAGCTTGGTTTTGTGGCTACTACTGAGCTTGAGCTCGCCACACTTGATGCTGGTGCCGCCGTACTCGTTGCCACACTTGACGCTGAGCTCTGATTAGTGACTGCTACCGAACTTGAGGTCGCCGTCAAACCTGACGCTGGCGCTGCCGAACTCGTTGCCACACTTGACGATGAACTCGGATTAGTGGTTGCTACCGAATTTGAGGTTGCCGCCGTACTTGACGCTGGCGCCGCCGTACTCGTTGCCACGCTTGATGCCGAGCTCGGATTTGTGGCTGCTACCGAACTTGAGACCCCCGCCGCGCTTGACGCTGAACTTGGATTAGTGACTGATGCAGAACTCGATGCCATTGGCCCATTAGCCATCGATGACTGGTTCGAAGCCGTTGACTGGGATGGTGTTGTCACTGGGGTGACCGGAACTGCCGTAATGGTTAACGCACCATTAACCAGGGTCACCGTATAGTTGGGATTAGCTCCTAAGACTACCGTAATAGGGTATGTCCCGGCCGTTTCTCCAGCCACCCGCTGGACCGTATAGTTTAGCGGCACGCCGTCAACTGGGAGACCGCTTACATTGACACTCGGGATTGGTTCCGTGGCCCCAGCCACCTTGGTCTCATTGCCAACAGTAATCGTGACCGGCGCCGGAGCGACCTGTAAGCTTCCCTGGCCGCCCAATGTCCAGTCATAGATATTTGACTCGGGTAGGGCTTGCAAATGAGCGATTCCAGCCGGCGTCAATGTTACTGGGTAGGTTCCCACTGAAGCCGCAGCGGTCGTGGTTAAATCACCCGGTTGTGGCGTATAGGTCTGACCGTCAGGCAAAATAACCTGATAATCCGTCGGTACCAACGTTGGTTGTTGGCCGGTGTAAATGACTTGTGGCGCCCCAACCAGTTGATACGTTCCCGCCCGTTTCGTGACCGTCACTGTGATTGTGCTACTAGCATCCTGATAGCTATAGGTAATCGGATACGTCCCCACCACGGTCGAATCCACGGTTCCTGTCACCGTCACCGCACTCAGGGGCACTGACGAATGGTCGGGCGCAGTGGCACTGACAAAGTTATCCGCTGGTTGCCAAGCGCTTCCCGCCAGCAGCGTCGAATTGACGGCCTTGATTGCCGGATTGCTTAAATCTACCGTTGCCTGTCCAGCGTAGACTATTGCCCCATCAGCATTTACCAACGACCAACTGAAAGTAAAGTTCGACTGTCCCGAAGCTACCGTGAACTGGCCATTCTGATACGTGGCATTAGTGACGCCTGAAACCGTCACATCGGCCGGCGTCAATTGTCCCAATTTCACAGTCAAGAGATCGGCCAACGTTAACTCATGAGGATCGGCGAAGATCGTCACAAATTGATTCTGTGCTATCCCTGGCAGTGCCGGTCCGGTAATCTGAGCCAACTGGTTACTGCCAAAGACATCGTGACCCAAGCTCTGTAAGGCATTATCCAAATTCAGCGTGGTCACGTGATTGCCGGCAAACGCCAAATCACCCAACGTCTGCACATTAGCTGGCAACGTCAGTGTTCCTGTAATGCCGGCATACTCAAACGCCCCATCCCCGATTGCAGCCAGTTGCGTGGCCTGGCTCAAATCCAACGTGGTCAGCCCGCCATCGTAGGTAAAGGCATTGACGCCAATAGTTAACACGCCATTCCCTAAAGTGACCGCCTGTAGACTCTGATTGGAGAGAAAGGATTGGGCGCCAATCGCCTGCACACTATCAGGCAAGACCAATGACTGCAGCGCCGTGTCATACATGAACGCTGAATCGCCAATCGTCACCAACTGACTAGCTGGCGCAAAATTTATGGTCGTCAACTGCTGGTCCGTCATAAACGCTCCCGTGCCAATGTCCTGGACCGTGGCCGGAATAGTCACCATCGTCAGGCCATCCCCGGCGAAGGCTTCATTGCCAATCGTCGTCAGGGAAGTTGCCGGTGTGAGGTCGACCGTGGTTAAATCAGGATTTTCTGAAAAGGCCCCCGTGCCCAAACTAACTAAATCTG
Source organism: Levilactobacillus andaensis (assembly GCF_016861695.1). GTDB lineage: Bacteria > Bacillota > Bacilli > Lactobacillales > Lactobacillaceae > Levilactobacillus > Levilactobacillus andaensis. Next base: position 22,493 of record NZ_BOLP01000010.1, read on the forward strand.
CTGGCAACTGGACGTTTGTGACCCCATTAACGTATTTAAAAGCCTCACTGCCGATTGTTGTCACGCTATTTGGCAACGTGATCTGTGTCAACCCGGTGCCAACAAACGCCTGGCTACCCACCGTTGTCAAAGCCTGATCAGCCGTAAAATCGGCCGTTTTTAAATTATCTAAGTAAGCAAACGCCGAATCGCCAATTGTTTGTAACCCATTGTTAAAGACGACTCCCGTCAGTCCTGTTGTGAATCCCGTCTGCGCCGCGAATGCCCCGGCACCAATCGACGTGACTTGATAGGTCTTACCATTCGCCACATACGTTGATGGCAGGCGCAGTGTTCCACTGACAGCCTGATTGACCCCCGTAATAGTCGCCGTTGTCGTCGCCTCGTCCGTCTGCCAGTTAAATACCGTATCGGTCGTTGCTGGCGCGGCTGATACTGGCGTTGCCGCCGACGTCACTGGCGATATTGCCGCTGAACTAGCGATGGATGATTGTCCGTTAGTGGCGGATGACGCCCCAGTGACCGCAGCCTTCTGAGTACCTGCCACTGATGAAGACGTGGCATCAGCCGTGGATGCCACACTGGCAACAGAACTGACGGTACTAGCCGTCGAAGCCGCTGAATTGGCTGGTGTCGCCGCTTGACTAGCCGCAGACACCCCAGACGATGCCGCTACTAACTGACTCGCTTGTGCCGCAGACGTGGCCGTTGCCGCACTGGCTACCGTTATCCCGCTTGATGCTAGAGACGTTGTTGCTGTACTGCTAGCCGAACTCGTTGTACTCGCTGACGGAATCGTTGCGGCCTGTGCCCCCTCTATCGGCCCAGTAGCAAGCGCTCCAATCCCAATTGCCGCCGTGGCGAGCGCCAATGCCGCCCACTGCCGCTCATTTCTATGTGTACCGGTTGTCTTTTTTTTTCGCATAATCTCTGACTCCCCCTCAAATACTGCCACAAGAACTGTGCTTACCGCATGTAAATCACCATTCTTGTTTTGCACAACACACTGTTTTAATCGTGAAAAAAATTCAACCTTAGAACATTCACTTCGCACGTATTTTAGTCCCGTAGTCACCCAACACCACGAATTCCTAACTGGGGATTGGGAGTTAGGCCCTTAACATTACCATCGGGAATCAACCTTGAAACAAGACCATCATTGGTAGTTGCACGCCATGAACCCCCTTGAACAACGCCAAAAAGGGACCCCTGGTTAGCAACCAGCGATCCCCGTTCCAATTTTCAGTTTACAAGACTAAACGTCAAAGTTTCTTAAGCAGCGATTCTATTTAGCCCGACAACCATCTTGACCCTGAGTAGATACAAAAATGACATTCAACATTCACTGCCAACAATCGTCCTACCGTTTAGCTTTTCCGAAATGTTCGGTGGCCCAGTAAGACAACCAGACCGATGATAAACTCAGCCGCACCGGCAAAGATGACAACGCCCAAACCGCTACGGATCACCGATGTCACGAGACTCGTAAGCTTGGTGGTCGTGGCCGTCACCACGGCCGGGGCCACCAAGAAACCGACAACCCCAACGATGGCGGCCATGATACCGCCCAGCGTCAGTCCTGGTCCTAAGCTCCCAAAGAAGTGGTGCACCCCAAAGGCATAGATGGTGGTGACCACCAGCAGGAGCAGCGTTGCCACCAGCAGCCAAAAATCAAGCCGCTGGGCGCGTTGAATCTTCCAGCCGACTGTCTGCATGGTCGGCGTCTGAAAGGCCGCTACCGCCCTTTTTTCGGCCTGATTAGCGACCTTGCCTACCAGCGTGGCACTAGCCGTTATACCTAACGTCTGTGCCTGGGTCGTAATGGCGCTCGACAGGGCCGAACTATCCGGCGTCGTCGTGCTTTGTCCATATAATTGCGCGATCCCCTGTTCCAGGTAAGGCTGGATGACCGCTGCCGTGACCGGATCACCAGACACACCTAAATCATCCAGGTCACTGTTCACATTGGCCATGACCTTTTCCCCCGTTGTGGAGCGAGAAACAACACCAGCAACATAGTTAGGGTTAAAAAGCGTCAGTCGTAGGCCAACTGCCACCGTCAGCAACAAGACCAGAAAAGCGGCCCACCGACCTAAAGCCGGCCGCCGTTGATAATTGGTTGGGCGCGGCTGCTGTGGTTCTTCAGGTTCCGCTGAATGGTACCGTTCCATTCGACTAGTCGTACGCACAAAACCACCTCCGTTACCCGTCATCCGCGACTACTCAGCTTTTATCGGTCAACTAGCCCCATCCGACGTCTATTATTGTTTTTTATTTTAGCACATCTAAAAACCAGATGGGTTAAGCCCAGCTTAAGTTAATGGTCTAGGTCAAAAATCGAAAGATAAAATAGACTACGCTGACTATGCTCCGCCTGCCTAAAATCTACAGACCAACGTCTAATTTTACCAAATTGAAACATAACTTAGTCACTTTTCAACTAAGCCAGCCCACAATCATTGTAAACGAAAAGAAGGCTCCGAAATCCCAATTGACCTCGTGAACCTTCTCATTTAAGCAAACTTATTTCGTTGAACTCCGCTTCATCAACCCGTAAGGCAAGATCACGGTGTTTTCATCAACGGTTTCATTGTTCATCAGCTTGGTGAGCAACCGCATGGCCACGGCACCAATATCGTACAGTGGTTGGGTGATCGAACTCATCTTTGGCCGTACCAATTCGGTCAGCTTCGTGTCGTTGCTGGTAATCACTTCGAATTCACCAGGAACGTCGACACCGGCATCGGTCAACCCGTTCATGACACCGGCGGCCAATTCATCGTCACCAACGAAGGCAGCCGTTGCGCCAGCAGCCGTTAAAGCTGGTTCGAGTGATTGACCAGCCTTGTAAGTGTAATCCGTTTCAAAGACTAACTTGTCATCGTAACTGATACCAGCGTCTTTCAAGGCTTTCTTGTACCCTTTCAACCGGTAATCATGGTTGATGGCTTGGTCCATTGAGCCGGAAACAAAAGCAATCTTCTGGTTACCATGGTCGATCAAGTTCTTCACCGCTTCAGCAACGGCAGCAACGTAATCGATGTTGACGCTCGGTTGGGCCTTTTCAGCATCAACTGAACCTGCTAAGACAACTGGGGCCTTAGAACGCTTGAATTCTTCACGTAACTCGTCAGTGACTTGGTTCCCCATGAAAATGATACCATCAACTTGCTTGGCCATTAAGGTGTTCAATACTTGAACTTCCTTGCCCCCGTTTTCATCGGAGTTGGTCAGGATGATGTTGTACTTATACATCATGGCGATATCATCGATCCCCCGTGCTAATGAGGAGAAGTAAGCGTTCGTAACATCGGGGATGATAACCCCAACCGTCGTGGTCTTCTTACTTGCTAACCCCCGTGCAACGGCGTTTGGTCGGTAATCTAACCGGTCAATGACCTCTAAAACTTTCTTACGTGTCGCTGGTTTTACGTTTGGATTCCCGTTAACCACCCGAGAAACGGTGGCCATCGAGACCGCCGCCTCACGCGCCACATCATAAATCGTTACTGTTTGTTTTTCCATAGCGATAGCCCTTTCTTCCTTGTTTTGGTTTGTTTTCATTCGTTTTCAAGCAACTTGACCAGTATACAGAAAGTCAATCATTCGCGCAACATTGAAAACGCTTTCAAGTCAAAGAATACCGTAATTTCATTTAATTTTCAAGGCACATCTCTCTATAGAGGAGAATTTTCGAGGTTGATATGATTTACTATAAGTCTCGTTAACGGCGTTGTTAAGCTGTTTACAGAAACATTTTCTACTTAGCGCGTGATAAAAAAATTTATCCGGACGTCTTGAATTTTTTTGACGTGAACATCTCATTCACCAGTCACGATTGATATTTTCTATAATGATTTCACAATTTGCGCCTTCTCCCTAACTAAATCATCTGGCGACTAAAACGGCCATGAACTTATGCTATAATAAACTCATCTTTTGAAGGGGTGATTGAATGACTAAACTTGAACAAATCCAGCAATGGACCGCAGAACAACACGCTAGCATGACGTACCTGAGTAATCCCAAAACTATCCAGTATCTCACTGGTTTTGGTAGCGACCCCATCGAACGGGTCCTTGCCCTAGTTGTTTTCCCAGACCAAGATCCATTTATCTTCGCACCAGCCTTAGAGGTTGAAGTCATCAAGTCAACTGGCTGGAAATTCCCAGTTATCGGCTACTTGGACCACGAAAACCCATGGGCCATGATTGCCGACCAAGTCAAGCAACGTCACGTCAATCCCGACCACGTCGCACTGGAAAAGGGTCAACTCCCAGTTGCGCGGATGGAAGCCTTGGCTGCCCAATTCAGCAACCCCCACTTCGACTTAGACATCACGAGTTTCATCGAACGGATGCGTCTGATCAAGTCCGCCGAAGAAATTAAGAAGCTAGAAATCGCCGGTAAATGGGACGACTTCGCCTTTGAACATGGTTTCGCAACCGTTAAAGCCGGCAAGACGGAACAATCTGCCGTGGCCGAATTACAGTACGCTCTGATGAAGGAAGGCATTATGGAAATGTCCTTCGGGAGTCTGGTTCAAGCCGGCGCGCACGCCGCCGAACCACACGGTGCCACGAACGATACCAAATTTGAAAACAACGAACTGGTCTTATTTGACCTCGGAACCGTCTATGACGGCTACATTTCCGATGCTTCCCGGACGGTTGCCTTAGGAACCCCAACGGCGAAGGAAAAGGAAATCTACGATGTTTGTTTGGAAGCGCAATTGACTGCTCAGACTGCCGTTAAGCCTGGGATGACCGCTGCTGAACTGGACAAGATTGCCCGGGACATCATCACCAAGGCCGGCTACGGCGAATACTTCATTCACCGTCTCGGCCATGGGATGGGCATGAGTGACCATGAATTCCCATCCATCATGGAAGGCAACGACCTGGTTCTCGAACCCGGCATGTGCTTCTCCATCGAACCTGGGATCTACATTCCAGGCGTCGCCGGTGTCCGGATCGAAGACTGTGTTCACGTGACGGCCGATGGCAGCTTGCCATTCACGCACACGTCTAAGGAACTCACTTACGTTGGCTAAATAGATCCTGCTTCGATAGTCCTTGCCAGGTTGGCAAGGACTATTTTTGTGGACTTTAAATGCAAAGTTGACTGTCAATTGCCGCACTCCGGCTCACGTTTAATCTATCCCACAACCAACGTTAAACCAAAAGATTCGTTCTGAATCTCAAAATAAGCTCGCGACAATTCTAGAAATAGTATTCATGCCCAATTATGGCTAACTTATCAGGAGAAGTGAGCTCCAATGTGGTTTTAGCAACTAGTGGGTACAACGAGTACTATTATAGTCTCTATATGGTCGCCCATTATCCCGACACTACACATTACCCCAAATTAAAAAGCCCCGGCAATTAACCGTGGCTTCCTCTTTAAGCTTTAAATTAGTCTTCAGCCGGAGCGTCATCAGCGGGCTTTTCGTCAGCCTTGTCTGCATCGTCTTCTGCTGGCGCATCCGTAGTTGGTTCTACAGCTGCAGCACTGGCTTCTTCGTCCGGTAAATCGTTGACTTCATCGCTACTTAAAACGATATCGTCATCTTCATCATCGGCTGTATCTTCGCCATCTTTCCAAGCTGGTGCGTCGGTCTTGCCGGCTAACCGGTCGTCCAAGGCTTCCTTGAAGTCATCCGCAGCATCTGCAGCATAGAAGGCGTAATCCACAGCGCGGTCCTTGAATGCGTTGTAACGGTCGCGTGCAGCACCCTTTAAGGCTTCACGTTGTTCCAAGTCAAGTGCGTGGTAGGCTGCATAGGCAGCGCCACCCAATAACAATCCTGCTAATAACTTGTGTTTTGCCATACTCGTGACTCCCTTTCCGTGATTAATCCTTGTTTTTATGGTTCCGGTATAAATCAAACGCGGTCTTGCCGACCCGGGTCGCTAACGACGCCTTAGCCGTTTGTTTAGCCGTATCACCCACGCGTTCGGTGAGATTGCGGGTCGCCGTGTTTAGGTCAGAAACGCTTTCGCCTAAATCAGCGGCGGCTTGGAAGACGGGATCGATGGTCGCCACCTTCTTGTTGACATCCTCTAACAACTCGTTAGCATTTGCCATGATGTTTTCGGCCTGGTGACTGATTACGTCAACATCCGAAGTCATCGTTTTCATTGAATGATTGAGTTCACCCAACGTTTTGTTCATCTTTACTAAGAACATGCCAATGAAGAGGACCAAGATTAAAAACGCAATTGCTGCGATCAGGCCCGCTACTTGTCCACCGGTCATGACAACCCCTCCTTGTACTCGTTACTTACCAATAGAATAGCATTCTCAGCGCTTACACGCAATTAAAACCCCGAATCAGATTAAAATCTGCTACACTAGAAGATAAACTCAGATAGTAAAGGAGGCCCATCGCCTTGATGGCCCTAGTTACCACGACCGCCACCTCTTCCAAGTGGCTCCAAAATTATTTTAAATCTTTCGACTGGGACAGTTTCGTCCATCTCATTGCCAGTCGTTTCGTCACGCTCCTCTTCTTGACCCTGCTCTTTCTGGTGATCAACTGGATCGGTAAATTCATCTTACGCCGAAGTTTCAAACGTTACCTGAAACCTAGCGCCGAGGGTAGTAACCGGCTCCAGACCATTAGCATGCTGACGATGAACATTTTCCACTATACGATTCTGTTCTTCTGGATCTACGCGATTCTGTCCACACTAGGCGTTCCCGTTGGCACCCTAGTTGCTGGTGCCGGAATCTTCAGTTTGGCTTTAGGCCTCGGTGCTCAAGGATTCGTCAGCGATTTGGTCACTGGAATTTCCATTCTGCTTGAACAACAATTCGATGTCGGTGATACAGTTAAAATTGGATTGATCGAAGGGACCGTATCGGCAATCGGTCTGCGAACCACGCAGGTCACTAGTGCCGATGGGACCGTTAACTTCATTCCCAATCGCAATATTACCATCGTTTCCAATCGATCACGTAACGATATGCACGCGACCGTTAACATTCCGATTGCCTCGACCACCCCGGTGGAAAAGTTTCCCGCCATTATTCAGGCCACGAATGACCGATTAATTCCGGAACATCCAAGTATCATTGGTGACCCCACCGTCATGGGTGTTGTCACCCTCCCCACCGGCGAACTGGTTTATCAAATCATCATCGTCGCCAAGAGTGGCAGTCAGTTCCAGTTGCAGGCCACCTTCCTCACGGCCTATCTCAAGGCCATTCGGGAGGCCAACATCACGTTGCCGACCCACGCAACGATACCAACTAAATAAGTGATTCTTCATTGATCTGTGACTTCGGTCATGGCTCTTTTTTTGACTGGGAACCTTTTTGACTGGCAACACAGTGGTCCTTTCGCCTTACCGGCCGCCAGATATGGGCTGGAACGGTGCGGACACAACTTGAAGCCTCGAAAACCTCGAGTCTACAAGATTGGTCTTCTGCTAAGCCGGCATGAAACGCCGACCAAGCAGAATGACGCGCCTGAGCCCATATCTGGCGACCTCTCGGCTTACACTGGTGTCTACAATGATGCTGAATTATGATTGGAAAATTGCTATGCGTTCTGTTTGGCAAAATCGTGCAGACTGGTTAGCCAACTAGTTTATACGGCATGGACTTTTATGATTCAACGCCTACTCATAGATGAAAACCGTGTAAGCCGAAGGGGGCCAGGGATGTAGCCAGCCGTGATAATATTGGTGGCTGGCCGCTGGCTAGCTACCAATATGGGCGACTTTGAAGACACGCGTTCTTCGTGGCTTCAAAGCGAGCGAGAGGACCGCTTCCCAGTCCGAAGCGTCCCCATGGCAGGCGGAATCCCTAGCAACCGCAGTGCGACCACCCTCCACAAATTTAGATTATAAAAAAGGACCGTAACCGAAGTCACAGTCCTTCCGAATACAACATATACCAGTTACAGCCGCCACCAGTCGATTGTACTGAAAATTGCCAGCACGAAAAGAATGACAAACGACGAATAACTGCCAGTGCCTGTAGCGGCCATGATGGCTAAGCCAATCGTGAACAACCACAGGATGGCAATCAAAATACCTAATCCGATTTTCACGGCGGTCCCTCCCTCACGAAATACAGTTTCTTGGTTCAAGACCCCTTATTTATCCGCTTGCCCTGCCTTATCGGTCAACGGTGTCACTTCATAATAATTATTCAAATTATGCGCTAAGTAGTTAATTCGTTTTAAAATCTCACGGCGCGTAATGATGCCCTGAAAGACGTTATCCGCATCGACTAATGGGATAAACGGTTCATCAATCAGGTAGTTTAAAATCGTCTCTAATTTAGTGGGGTCATCTACCCAGTGATCGACCGGCAGCATGGCGTCGGCGACGGTGTAGTTGCTGAGCTGATCCACCGCAGCACCCGGAACCTGTAAGAGTTGGTTGGTAATTGCCGCCAGGGAGATCATCCCCTGCAAGTGATCATCCGCGTCCAGAACGGGAATCCGACTGTAACCTACCTTGGATAGGACCATGATGGCATGCTCCAAGGTGTTGGTTGCCGTGACATTGGCAACGACGTCCGCGGGAATCACATAACTTTTCTTTTCCTTGCGCAACAGTTGCTCGACGGCTGCGTCAATCATACGTGAACTCATCCTTTCTGAAACTAACGGTCAAATGTAAATTTTAAATCGGCTACCGGTTGGGCGTCTCTGGTGAAGTACTGCACGACCCACTGCGCCGGCGTGACTGTAATGACCGCGCAAGTTCCTCCTAGTTGACGAAACTCGCCTCTAGGCTGACTAATGCTGCCCGGATTGACGAAAACGTGGCCCCCGACCTCTTCGGCAGCCAATTCGTGCGTGTGACCGAAGAAAACCAAATCGGCCTGTTCTTGATCGGCGTGGAGCTTCAACTTGGTCAGATCCCAGTGAACGGCGTCATAGTGGCCGTGCGTCAAAAGGACCTTACAACCATCTACGGTCGGTGTCTCCACCAACGGCAGCTGCCCATCATGATCCATATTACCTTGCACAACGTAAACGTCCTTGAACCAAGGGTCCGTGGCATCCATTTCGGAATCGCCACAGTGAAAAATCGTGTCCGGTTGCAACGCCTGCTTCAACGTGACCAAGATATCCCGGTCACCATGATTATCACTCACGACTAACCAACGTTTCATGGTTTATTCCTCCCACCATTGATCGAACTGCGGTAACATCGCCGCCGTGGCCTTTGCCCGGTGGCTGTGCTGATTCTTCTGAGTTAACCCCATCTCAGCGAAGGTCTGGTGCTCCGCTGGCACGTAAAATAACGGATCGTAACCAAAGCCATCTTGGCCCCGCGGTGCCGTTAAAATTTCACCGCGAACTTCCCCGGTCGTCACGAGTTCCTTGCCATTCGGCTTAACCAGTACCAGTGACGTATGAAAAGCCGCCGTGCGCTTGGCTTGCGGTACACCCTCTAGATTGGCTAACAATTTCTCATTGTTCTTCGCGTCATCGTGGTCACCCGCATAACGGGCCGAGTAGATGCCCGGTTCCCCGTTCAACGCGTCGACCATCAAGCCAGAGTCGTCTGCTAAGACGGGAAGTTGCGTTTGTTCTGCCACAGCGGTCGCCTTTAATTTAGCATTCTCCGTAAACGTCTTGCCGGTCTCTTGGACCTGCTTTAAGTCAGGAAAATCGGCCAACGTCTTCACCGTCAGTCCCTTAGGCTCAAAAATAGCGCGAAACTCGCGGGCTTTGCCGGGATTGTTCGTTGCAATTACAATCGTATTTGCCATCACTAAACCTCCGTTGCGGTCATTTCCAGCGTCTTAACCGGTAGATGGGCCACCTTAACTGGTGCAATATCGAGCCATTGACTGGCTAATTCATTAAACTGAGAAACATCTCCCGTGGTGTAATAGTCCGCCGTCCCTGGGGTGCTCGTTGGGTCCAACAACTGATCTTGTGCCAACATCTGGCGGGCGACTTCAGCGGTTGCTGCCCCCGGATCGACCAATAAAACGTCCGGTCCGATGGCCTTTTGAATCGCCACTTTTAGCAGTGGAAAATGGGTGCAGCCTAAGATGAGGGTATCGATGTTTTGCCCCTTAAACGGTGCTAGACTAGCATCGACCACACTCTGAGCGTGAGCCGATGTTAAATCATTGGCCTCTGCCAAGGTCACCAGATCCGGACAAGCCACACTGATGACCGTATTTTTCGCATCGGCCGCCAAAATCTTTTGCCGGTACTGGTCACTCTTGACCGTCCCCGCCGTGGCAATGACGCCGATTCGATGATTCTTGGTGACCTTGACTGCCGCTTGGGCGCCCGGGGTGATCACCCCGACGACTGGCACGGGCAGTTCTGCCTGCATCGTCGTTAAGGCCGCTGCTGTAGCTGTGTTACAAGCAATCACCAGCATCTTAATGTTTGCTTGTTGTCTTAAGTACGCCGCAATCTGCCGCGTAAAGGTCGTGACTTCTGCCACCGACCGTGGTCCGTAAGGGAGTCGTGCTTGATCCCCTAAAAACACCGTGTTTTCGGTTGGTAATAACCGTTGCACTTCTTTTAATACCGTTAAGCCGCCGACTCCTGAGTCCATTAGTCCAATTGGATCACTAGGCATGAATCAACGCCTCCTCTCAATTACTTGAAACTATATTATCGCCTTTTTATGAACCGGTTTCAAGTTTCGTGGTAAGCAAAATGACCAATCCATCTAAAAAAACACTTAAATTTAACGTGAAAGTAACCTCATAGAAAAATTAAGGTATAATAAAATTAGAATATATACGGATGAAGGAGCCAACCATTGTGAAAAACTTATACCAAACTGTCATGGGCGATGCTGAGGGTGCCGCCTACCTCCCACAATTAATTCTCCGCGATGCTTTGTTACCAGAGTTACTGGGTGACGATCACGGGGCAATTAACTATTGGGCTGGAAAATCCCTTGCCCGTCGTTTTCCACTGGGAAACCCCAAGGATGCCAGTATCTTCTTCGAACAAGCCGGTTTTGGTACCTTAACTTTGCTCAAACAGACCGACCGCGTCTCCGAATGGCAGTTAAGCGGCGAACCCGTTAAGCTTCGCAAACGCCTGAATGCCGAGGAAGGCTTTACGCTTGAGGCTGGTTTCCTAGCAGAAATGATGGCCCAACAGCTCGGTGTCGCCACGGAATCCGAGTTGACCGATGCCCCTCGCAAATTACGCGATCAGGCAGTCGTCTTCAACGTCTACACGGACCCCAGCGACATCATTCCGGACTACGATGCGCCAGAACCTTTAAAGCTTGTGCGTCCAGACGATTCCGACCAAAACTAACCACTTCTATTTTACCCTAAAAAAAAGCGACTGCCAAAATTTGGTAGTCGCTTTTAATGACGTCAAAAACCTAAGCTTCAACGTACTGGTCTAAAATCTTCTTTAATTGGTCTTTGGAGTGGTAGCCCACGATTGAATCGACGACTTGGCCATCCTTCTTCACGAGTAGCGTTGGGATACTCATGATACCAAATGATTGTGGCGTGTTCGGATTGGCATCAACATCCATCTTATTAAAGGTGACGTTGTCCATCTCACCCGCTAATTGTTCAACAACTGGTGATTGCATCCGGCAAGGACCACACCAAGTTGCCCAAAAGTCGGTCAGAGTTACCCCTTTAGCTGTGTCTTGTTCGAAGGTCTTATCCGTTGTTTCTGCTACTGCTGCCATTCCTAATTACCTCCTAAATTCTCATTAATAATCTCAGTCTACCAGAATCTCTTCCAATCACCAACTAAGTTGCTTACAATTTAATAGTATTGTTCGGTTGGTTGTGATTGCTGACGGGATTATGTGTGGATTACCGCACTGCGGCGGCCAGGGATTCCGCCTGCCATGGGGAACGCCTCCAGCCTGAAGTACGGGCTTCCAGCTCGCCTGAAAGCCACGAAAACCACGTGTCTCCCAGGTCGTCCCACGATGTAACCCGGGAAAGAACCCCGGCTAACATCGTCGACACGGCTGGCTACATCCCTGGCCGCCTCCGGCTCACACTGACCTCTTCCAGCAATAACCTGAAGCATGCTATTTTTCAAGCAACTTGGCTAGCAACTCTGTGGGTCCATAATTACTGGACAGCTTATTTTATGGCATTCCACAGCAAACATCTGACTATAACCTTGGACAATTGTGCTAATCACCACGAATAGCAACTGTCCAACTATAATCCAACGTTGTCACAAACCGCCAGTGTAAGCCGAGAGGCCGGTAGATATGGGCTCAGGCGCGTCGTTCTACTTAGTTGGCGTTGTCTGCCAGCTTAGTAGAAAACCAATCTTGGAGACTCGTGTCTTCCGAGGCTTCAAGTTGCATTCGCACCGTTCCAGCCCATATCTGCCGGCCGGTAAGGCGAAAGAACACGCTATTTAAACCGGACAACCGTTGAGCCGTCGCCACCCGCGTTGGCTGGTGAGAAGCCGAAACTCTTGATCCGACTGTTGCTTTGCAGGTATTCCGTGACCCCTTTACGCAGGGCCCCGGTCCCCTTACCGTGAATAATCGTGACGGAAGGATAGCCGGCCAAGAGTGCAGAATCAATGTAACGGTCCACCTCAGCCATGGCCTCTTCGTAACGGTGACCCCGTAAGTCCAGCGTTGGTGACATGCCGTTTGACCCGGTTCGCTTGATGCTGGCCTTCGGTTGTTTCTTCGACTTGGCAGGGTCCTTAGCCTTTTCCAAATCAGTATTGGCAATCTTCATTTTTAAGATTCCCAGTTGAACTTCCCAATGATTGTCATCGAGTTGTTCCATGAGAACCCCAATTTGGCCGTATGACTTCACCAGAACACTGTCGCCCTTGTGGAAGTCCAGCTTGGCCTTTTCCCGCCGCAGGACCCGGTTCTTTTTGAGCTTGGTATCCTGTTGTAGCGCGTTCAAGGCACCCTGTGCGGCAATCAATTCGTCTTCCTTGACCACACTTTGACCAGCCGCCAACTGCTTCTTTCGCAAGTCAGAGATAATCTGGTTGGCGCGCTTCCGGGATTCATCGACCAACCGGTTCGCGTCACGTTTGGCATCCAGCATCAATTGGTCCTTCTGGTGCTGGTACCCGTCAAATTGCTTCTGCAACTCAGCGTGTAACTCGTCCGCCTCGGCCAATTGGGTGTGCAGACTTTCGGCGTCGGCATCGACCCGGCGTTTCTGTTCGGTCAGATCGGAAATCATGGCGTTCAAGTCCTGACTATCCTGATCAGTCAACCCACGTGCGGCGGCGACCACCTGACTTGGCATGCCCAACCGTGCAGCAATGTCTAAGGCATTACTACGGCCGGGAATCCCAATCAGCAAGTGATACGTTGGCTGCAGCGTTTCGCCGTTGAACTCCATGCTGGCGTTGATCGTATCTGGCCGATTGTAGCCATACGCCTTCAGTTCTGGATAGTGGGTCGACGCCATGACATAACTGCCCAGCGTCCCGATTTCATCCAAAATGGCGATGGCGAGTGCGGCCCCTTCCTGTGGGTCGGTCCCGGCACCTAATTCATCGACCACAATCAAACTCTTTTCGTCGGCTTGTTTGAGAATTGCGACAATGTTTTCCATGTGACCGGAGAACGTACTCAAACTCTGCTCAATCGATTGTTCATCCCCGATATCCGCAAAGATATCATCGAAGACGCCGATCACACTGTTTTCATTGGCCGGAATAAATAAGCCAGATTGGCCCATCAACTGAACCAATGCCAACGTCTTAAGTGTAATCGTCTTCCCACCAGTGTTCGGCCCGGTCACGATAATGGCCTTGTAGTCCTTACCGATCGTAATGTCGTTGGCAACGACCTTCTTTTGGTCGATCAACGGATGGCGCGCTTGGCGCAGACTGACCTGATTGTCCAAGGACAGTTTGGGCTCCGTGGCCTTCAAATGGTGCGCGTACTTCGCCTTAGCGTTGATGAAGTCAAAGTGACCCAATAGCTCGGCATTTCGTAAAATTTCATCTTGATAAGGGTCCAGCAACGCCGTCAGTTCTGCCAGAATGCGTTGTTCTTCATGACGTTCGTCGATCTGATTTTGCCGCAACTGATTGTTTAAGCCTACAACTGCTTGGGGCTCGATGAACAGCGTCTGCCCACTGGCACTTTGGTCATGGACGATGCCGCCGAAGCGTTGCTTGTATTCTGCCCGGACGGGAATCACGTAGCGGTCATCCCGAATCGTCACGATGGTCTCACTCAGGTACTTGGCATCCTTGCCCCGCGTGTATTGGTCCATGGTGCTCCGAATGGCCGCTTCCGTTTGGGTAATGTGCTGACGAATCTGCTTAAGGGCTGGTGAGGCTTCGTCGGTGATGTGACCGTCGCCCTCTAGTGACGTCCGCAAGCGCCGGGTCACGTCGGGTAACGTAACCAGTTCCTTAACCACGCGGTCTAATCGCCGTAAAGTGACCTCCTTGTCGGCCAAGTCACGGAAAAACTTCACGACCGACCCAGTGGTCCACAGTACCCGACTGATTTGTGCCAATTCCACCCCGTTCAAGACGGCTTCCATGGCTAACCGGTGTAAATGGGGCCGAATGTCATCCAACTTGGGTAACGGAATCCCATTTTCCAGTCGGTAAATATCCGCGCCATCCCGCGTTTCGTCTAGCCAAGTTTGTAATTTTTTTGCATTGTTTGTGGGGGTCAGCTCGTTTAATTCGTGTTGCCCCGCAGCGGAGACCAAATAAGCCCGTAATGCCTGTTTGATGCGCTCATATTCCATAATTTTTAACGTTTTTTGATTCATAGGACACCTCTCTCTCCCGAACCAGTAGCACTTGTCTTCTGTTTCTGCTCCGTCAGCCACCAGTTAAACACGCGCTTGGATAAGACCGGCGTCTGCTTAACGATCCACTGGGCCACCGATGAAGACTGGTAACTACTCTGAAATCCCGAAATGGGAACTAATATCAATAAATTTAAGGTCAAAAAAATCACCACGTAACGGATGACCAAATTGATCAGGCCGCCCGCTAGTGAATTGACCTGATGGATCACGGGTAACCACGTCACCTTGTTCAAGGCATAAGCCACCCGGTGGACAATAAAATACCCCACCGTGAGGATTGCGGAGAACGCCAGACCGTTGAGAAAAAAACTGCTGCTCTGACTGGCAGCCACGGCACTGACCGAGCTGTCCAGTGACAGGTTACCAACGAATTGGCCAATACCGGTAGCCAGTGGCTTCGCACCAAATCGGGCGACGATCCACACAACCAGGTAGCCAATCGTGGTCAAAATTTGTAAAACTAACCCCCGCCGATAACCCCGGCGAAAGCCAAAAATCAGAATCGCTAAGATAATCAGACTTAACAGCAAATTAGTCCTCCGTTTTCGTTTCAGCCGGCTTGTTCTCAGCGGTCGTTGCCGCTTGATCACTGGCCGCCGCTAATTTAAGCTGGTCAGAAACCGCGTTGAACGCCATCAAAATGGCCGCATCTTCTTTACTCATGTTGGGTGCCAGTTGCTTGAGCTGCGTCAATTGTTCATTTAAGACGTCGGTTACCGCCCGCATGTGCTCATCCGTTGCCTGACCCACAATTGTATAGGATTTGCCCGCAATCATGGCCTTGAAGCGGTGTGTATCTTCAGTCATTTTAGATTCCTCCTGTTTAGCATAACGTCTTATTTTACCATTAATCTGGTCGCTAAGACACGTTTTGCGTCCCATCCCACAGACAATTGATCATAACAAAAAAGACCCGAGACGTCCGTCCCAGGCCCTTTGCGCAATGACTAGCCTTGCTTACCGGCATTAGGGTCAATCGTACCGTCTGCCAAGAAGGTGTTCAGTACAGATTCAACCATATCCCATTCTTCGTCGGACTCGATCAATTGCAAGTCGCCGCCAGAAGGATTTGCTGGATCATCGTCAGCTGGTAAAGCGTACGCTTGGATGTCAACTTCTTCGTCGTCGCTCTTACCTGAAGGGTAAATCAAAATGTAAGACTTACCAAAGTCGTCAGATTCAAAAGTAAACAGGACATCGTATAACTCTTCGTTACCATTTTCATCAACTAATGTGATTTGTTCTTGGTCTTCGTTCATGGGAAACCTCACTTTTCTCGGGTTAATTTTCCGTGCCGATCTAAATAGTTCTGCAGGATTAACCCGGCTGCTAATTTATCAATCACTTTTTTTCGCTTACGGCGTGACGTATCAGCTTGTTCCACTAACATACGCTCCGCTTCAACGGTTGTCAACCGCTCGTCTTCAAAGTCGACGGGCAGGCCAAATTGGTCGGTCAACATCTCACCATAATGCTGGGATGCTGCCGCCCGGGGCCCCAACGAATTGTTCATGTTCTTCGGTAGGCCCACGACAAACCCTTGCACGTCATGTGATTCGACGAGCTCGGCCACGCGGTCCAACCCAAAGACCTTTTCCTCTTCGTTGATGGGAATAATCTCAATCCCCTGAGCCGTCCAGCCCAGAGCATCACTAATCGCGATCCCTACGGTACGAGATCCTACATCTAAACCCATTAATTTCATGACGGTTTCACCGGTCCATTCTGGTTCAAGTAAACGCGAACTAGTTCCTCGATGATCTCGTCACGCTCATGCTTGCGAATTAAGTTCCGCGCATCATTGATACGTGGAATATACGCAGGATCGCCCGATAGTAGGTACCCGACAATCTGATTAATTGGGTTATAACCCTTTTCCTCTAGTGCTTGATAAACCGTTACCAGTGTATCGTGAACATCCTTTGGTTGGTTAGCCCCAAAGTCAAAATACATCGTTTTGTCTAATGAACTCACTATAAAACACCCCCGCACTTCCTCACTTAGCCTTAATTTTACTCGATTGACGGATAAACTACAACGCACGACCCCCAATGTAATCTATTCGTAATACTGCGACCCCTGTGCCAGGTAGCCACCGGTTGAAAATGGGCTAGTGATTTCTCAATTTCAGTTTAAGCCCTAAGCACCATCCGCGGCAACTAAATAGGCGCTGCACGGTCCTGATCAACTTACATCAGTCCAGTCGCAACGCCTATCTTCATTCTATTTTTAAGATTTGCTAATCTTGGACGCACTGCGGCTGCCAGGAATTCCGTCTGCTGTGGGGACGCTTCAGACTGGAAGAGCGCCAGTCTTCTCGCTCGATTTGAAGCCGCGAAACTCCCGCGTCTACAAATCGCCCATTGTGTAGGCTAGCAAGGAACGCCAGCCAACACAATTACCACGGCTGGCTCCATCCCTGGCCTCCTCCGGCTCAGACTGGCCACCTCAATAATACTAATCAGCAATCAACAGACACCAACGATAAATAAACAAGGATTAGGCCCATGTTGCCATCGGACTGCCATTTAAGCCGAGAGGCCGCCAGATATGGGCTCAGGCGCGTCGTTCTGCTTAGTTGGCGTTCTTTGCCAGCTTAGCAGAAAACCAAGCTTGAAGACTCGGAATTTTCGAGGCTTCAAGTTGCGTTCGCACCGTTCCAGTCCATATCTGGTGGCCGGTAAGGCGACTGGCAGCCGCAGTGCGGCCAGCTCAGACAAACAGCTTAGTCTTGTTCCTTCAACCAGTCGACTGCGGCAGCCATGGCGTCTGGTAAGCCCGCTGGGTTCTTCCCACCGGCTTGGGCCAGGTTGGGCCGCCCACCGCCACCACCGTTGATCTTTGGTGAGATGGCTTTGATCAGGTCGCCGGCTTTGACTTGCTTTTGCTTGTCAGCGCTAACGGCAACAATCAGGTTGGCCTTGCCATTGACTTCGGCACCTAAGACCAGCACATCGGATAAGGCTTGTTCCCGCCAAGTATCGGCTAAGGCTCGCAGTTGGTCCATCTTGGAGACTTGAACGGTCCCGTTGATCAGCTTGTAGTTACCAGCTTCAGTGACGTTGTCAAAGACAGCGCTGGCTTCTTGACTAGCCAATTTGCCTTCTAAGGCTGCTTGCTTTTGTTCTAAGCTCTTTACCTGTGCTTGTAAGGCAGATACCTTTGATGCCACTTCACTCACCTGAGTGACCTTTAAATCGGTCGCTACGGCGTGCAGAATATCATCGTGGTCGTGCAGGTAGCGATAAGCGGCACCTGAGGTCACGGCTTCGATCCGCCGAACACCGGCACCCACACCGGATTCAGAGGTAATCTTGAAGAGACCAATTTCATTGGTGTTCTTCACGTGGTTCCCCCCACAGAATTCAGTGACAAAGTCGCCAGCACTAACAACCCGAACCAGCTTGCCGTACTTTTCGCTGAATAAGGCAATCGCGCCCATCTTCTTAGCGGATTCGATATCCGTTTCAACCGTCGTGACGGGAAGTTCTGCGAAGATCTTCTCGTTAACAATGGCTTCGGCCTTGGCTAAATCAGCGGGATCGACCTGACCAAAGTGGGTAAAGTCAAAGCGCAGGTAGTCGCCCTCGACCAGCGAGCCAGCTTGTTGGGTATGTTCGCCAAAGACTTCACGTAAAGCCTTGTCCAACAAGTGGGTCGCGGTATGGTTCTTTTCAACCTTGCTGTGGAAGACCGTGTCAACCTTCAACTGGTAGGTAGCACCCTTCTTCAGCGGTGCAACGACCGTTAAGGTGTGTAAGTTCTGACCGTTAGGCGCGTGTTGAACGTCGGCAACGTGGGCAACCACGTGACCGTCTTCGTCCAAGATGTCCCCTTTGTCAGCGACTTGACCACCCATTTCAGCGTAGAACGGCGTGGTATCGAACATCGCTTCAACGGTGCCAGTCGTGGCTTCATCGGCCAACTGGTCGTCGACAACGAGTTCCGTCAGCTTGCTGGTCGTGGCCAACTGCGTGTAGCCCACGTATTTACTTGGCGTCTTGACGTTGATCAAGAGGTCATGTTGCAGGCCCATCGCCGTTTGCTTCCCACGGGCGTTACGGGCACGATCCTTTTGCTTCTGCATTTCGGCCTTGAAGCCGTCAACATCGACCGTGATGCCCTCGTCATCCGCATATTCTTCGGTGAGTTCAACTGGGAACCCGTACGTATCGTAAAGTTTGAAGGCGTCGGCCCCATCAATTTGGGTACCACCCTGCTTCTTCAAGTCGGCAATCAAGCTGTTCAGCAGCGTTAGTCCTCCGTCCAGCGTTTCGCCAAAGCGGTCTTCTTCGGAACGGACGACCTTAGCGATGTAGTCTGCTTGCTTTAAAACGTCTGGGTAGTAAGATTGCATGATTTGACCAACAACCGGTACCAATTGGTCCAAGAAGGCCCCCTTGATGCCCAGCTTTTGACCATTGACGATGGCCCGGCGAATCAGCCGGCGGATAACGTATCCACGACCTTCGTTGCTAGGCAAAGCGCTGTCACCGATAGCAAAGGTAATTGCCCGTGCATGGTCGGCAATCACCTTAAAGGACACATCGTCTTCCTTGTTGGCACCGTAAGTCTTGCCGTCGCTCAATTCAGCGGTCTTTTCGATGATTGGCATGAACAGGTCGGTTTCAAAGTTCGTCCGGGCGTTTTGGAAAATCGAAACGACCCGTTCAAGACCCATCCCCGTATCAATGTTCTTCCGTGGGAGTGGCTTGTAGCTGCCATCTGGCTCATGGTTGAATTGAGAGAACACGATGTTCCAGACTTCAAGGTAACGTTCGTTTTCGCCACCAGGGTAGTTTTCAGGATCGTCGTCGGCTAAGTTGTTAAAGGCTTCGCCACGGTCGTAGAAAATTTCGGAGTCAGGACCAGAAGGACCCTCACCAATATCCCAGAAATTATCTTCAACCGGAATGATGTGGTCTGGCGCAACGCCAGCAGCTTCCCAGTCGGCCTTGGCATCGGTATCCTTAGGGTAAACCGTCATGTACAGCTTCTCTGGATCCCAGCCGAACCAATCTGGCGATGTGAGCAGTTCCCACGCCCAGGTGATGGCTTCCTTCTTGAAGTAATCCCCAACGGAGAAGTTCCCCAGCATTTCAAATAACGTGTGGTGCCGAGCAGTCTTCCCAACGTTTTCAATATCGTTGGTCCGAATACTCTTCTGTGAGCTGGTCAGCCGTGGGTTCTCAGGCACAACTTGTCCAGAGAAGTACTTCTTCATCGTGGCAACCCCAGAGTTGATCCACAGTAAAGATGGGTCGTCCTTAGGGACAAGTGACGCACTTGGTTCGATGGTGTGGCCCTTCGACTTAAAAAAGTCGAGGTACATTTGACGAATTTGACTACTTGTTAGCTCTTTCATCTCTCAATAACCTCCAAAAAAATGTCAAAAACACCGTTGCCTGCAGAGACGCCGAAGCGCGGTACCACTCTACTTGCAACGATGTTTTAATCGTTAACCTCTTAAACTCATAACGCTGAGTCGCGATGAAACTGAGGGAGCACCACTTGAATCCTGACTCGTTTTTCACAGCGACCAAAACGTTTCTGAAAATCACGACTCAAGGGTATGTCCTCGAAGTTATATTTAATTGTCCACTTGAAATTATAGGTGGCGGGTGCCGGCTTGTCAATCAGGCTGGCGCCCTTTTCATAAGTTCGGCCGTTTATTGGTAACGGTCTGACTCACGCTTCCGCCGCTTCCGCTCGTTACGGGCATCTTGACGTTGGGCAATCCGCCGTTCTTGGTCTTTCTTCCGGTGAATTTCTTGCTTGATTTGGTGCTTGTAACCAGGTTTGATTTTCCGCTTCTTCTTCATGACGAAACCAATCAGCGTTGGATCAAGCTTTTCAGTACTCTTCCGCCGTTGTGTCCGTCGGTTCCGGTCATAGGAGTCAACGATTTCATTGTTGCTGATCCGCTTAGGCTGGAATTTGATGCCCATCGCTTCGATCTCAGCAACCTTGGCTTCTTCACCTGGTGAGTACAGGGTGATGGCCGTCCCAGGCATCCCTTGACGACCCGTCCGCCCAACACGGTGGACGAAGAAGTCGAGATCTTCTGGAATGTCATCGTTAATGACGTGAGAGACCCCTTCGATATCGATTCCCCGGGCCGCCAAATCGGTCGCCACGACAAATTGGTACTGTAGGTTCTTCACTTCACGCATGACCCGCTTCCGTTCACGCGGCTTGATGCCCCCATGAATCATAGCGACCTTCATACCTTGTGCCTGCAGGAAGTCGTGGATCTGTTCGACCCGTGTCTTGGTGTTGGCAAAGATCAGGACCAGGTATGGTTCGCCCATCGTGATCAATTGGTAGATCAACTGGTTCTTATTTTGGCCCTTGGTTGAAATCAACCAGTTATCAATGGTGTCCGAAATGATCGTTGCGGACGGGATTTCTTCGATAACGGGATGGTTCATGTACTTTTTCAAGAATGGATCGAGCCGTTGTGGAATCGTTGCGGAGAAGACCATCATTTGGAGGTCCTTAGGCATCCGCCCAGCAATCTTATCGACCTGATCTAAGAACCCTAAGTCCAAGGTCATATCGGCTTCATCGACCACGAACTGCCGGGTGGTGTGCACGTCCAGCGCTTGTGATTGGATCAAGTCCAAGACCCGACCTGGTGTCCCAATGATCAATTGTGGTTGGAAATGGTGCAGCTTGTTAATTTGGCGCTGCTTGTCGGTTCCCCCAACATAGTTTCCAATCCGGATCTCAAATGGAGATTCCGCGGCCAACTGTTCAGCGGCAGCGTGAATCTGGTAAGCCAGTTCCCGGCTCGGCGTGGTGATAACGGCCTGGACCTGGTTTTCTGACGTTAACTGGTTAAAGATGGGTAGCAAGAACGTATGCGTCTTCCCACTCCCAGTTTGGGATTGGCCGACAACATTCTTCCCCGCAGCAATCACGGGAATCAATTTTTCCTGAACCTTGGTGGGTGTTGTGAACCCAATCTTGTGCAGAGCCGTCATTAAGTACGGTTGCAACTTAAACTCTTTAAAATCTGCGGTCATTCATTTTCTCCTTTATCGTTAGCCACGAGTTCATCGAGTTCGTGGATAACCTGGTCAATTTCAGCCTGATCGTGGGCAGTGGCACCACTGGCGAGCGCGTGACCGCCCCCACCATGGTTCTTGGCTAGTTCGTTGATGGAAGGCCCTTTGGACCGCAAGCGAATGCGGAACGTCTTGTCCTTAGCTTCAACGAAGATGGCCCAAGCAACGACCGACGTGATCTTACCGGGTAATGGCACCACGGCAGAGGTCGAATCACTGGCGGCGAGGCCGAATGATTCAACGATTTCGTCGGTCAGCTTCAAGTAAGCCGCCCCACTAGGTGAAATTTCTAAGTTCTGGTAAACGTAAGCGGACAGCCGCGCCATGGCTGGTGAAATCTCATCTTCGGCTTGATTAACAGCCGTCATTGAGAAGTCATAACCGAGCAACTTACTGGCAACGGCAAAGGTGTTCGCAGAGGTGGCCGGGTACATAAAACGCCCGGTATCCCCGATAATGCCCGCGTAAAGTAACCGCGCGGCATCGTCAGGCATCTTCAATTCCGATTCATTCTTAGCGAACCAATCGTAAATGATCTCAGAGGTGCTGGATGCTTGATCCAAGACCCACTGCAGGTCACCAAAGGCATCGTCATTGGGATGGTGGTCGATTTTGATGACGGCAGCCCCCGTGGACCACCGTTCATCGTCTACCCGTGGTTGGTTAGCCGTGTCCACAACGATCACTAACGCCCCGTGATAAACTTCATCCGCCACGTCTTGGTCGGCTTGACCCATCCAGTCAAAGCCCGGGTAATGTTTCCCGACGGCTAGGACCTTCTTGTCCGGAAAACTTGCTTGTAAAATGTCCCGTAAGGCTAGCTGAGCCCCGATACAGTCGGGGTCAGGCCGTTGGTGACGGTGAATAATAATTGTTTGATACTTTTTAATTTCTTCTAAAATGGCAGCTTCAATGGCCATATAGTTCACCCGTTTTCTATCCGATTTGTCGACCAAGACGCGTCGATACCGCGTTTCAGTATACAAGTTTTGGCGGGTAATTTCAAAGAAAGTCTGCGCTTATATGAAAAAGAGTGTAACTAAGGGCGGTTAGCTGGCGAGCATTAAGGCTGATAAACCAATAATCCCGGGCTTGGATTGTTGGTTTATCAGGTTTAAGTGGAACCGGCTGCCCTTGGTTACACGTTTCGGCCATGTCGTTGAAAAAATTAGTAAGTTTGCTGGCCCCGATTGCACTCTACACTCTACTATGATGAAACCAACTAAATTAAAAGCCACACGCTCTTTCCATCTTAGAAGGTAGCGTATGACTCTGACAGTCCATTTCAATTTTATTCTCGACGCCGATGTCTTCTACGGTCACGGTGACGTTCGGCTTGTAGCGCCGCATTGGCACGCATTTCCGTTGGGTACTTCCGACTAGCTAGCCACCAAACACAGCCTCGTTGGACCAGCAAGGTAATCCCTAAATAAAGCAATAACGTGACCGAGCTCCCGGTCCATAACCGATCAACCCCCAAGTGACCGGCAATACCGACGACCCACCAGACCAGCGTTAACCAATTTCCTTGGCGCATCACCAGCCCATTATTGTCGACCCAGAAACGATAGGACCAAGCCCGTAACAGTGCGAAAATAACCGCACTAGCCAAGCTTAAGCCGCCAAAGATAATGGCCTGTGAAATACTGATTTGTAGATGTTGTTTGTTGAAGGCATCCCCAATCGAAGCGACTCCCAACAACGCCACCAGCACGAAAAATTCCAGTTTAAACCGGACTACTTTGGGAGCCAACTGCCGTTTAATCACAACAAACAGTAGCCAAGCACCCAACACCAAATTGGTTAAATCTAGATTTTGCATAACCGAACTCCTTTAAACCGTTTAAAAAGTTTATTTGAGATGTCCTATCATACACCTTTCAACCAACTTTGGGCTATTCGAAATCTAAAAAATTCGTTAATCATTAAATTGATTTACTTAATCTGCTAAATAGGCTATTTCGAAAAAGGAACGGTACCAGCTGCCACCGTTCCCCCTTAATCATATTTAACTCTAGTTCTGGCCGAACAACGGCAGTCGAACATTTTCAAACGTCTGCGCAGCCAAGCCAGTAATCGTGATGCCCAACAAGCGAACCTGCTCATCGTCGGCCGCCACGCTGTGGTAGAGCTCCAAGGCCAAATCGTAATAGACTTGCGGGTCATTTGTCAGGAAGTCCGCCTGGGTCACGCGCTTGGTAATCGTATTGAACTCGCTATCCCGTAGCTTTAAAACCAGTGTCTTGCCGTGCCGTTGCTTCTGTTTGACCGTCACGGCCACCATTTCTGCCAGCTTCTGCAATTGGTTTTCAACCTCGCCGACCGTCTGTAGTGGCGGGCCATACGTGCGTTCCTTCCCGATCGACTTGCGTTCGCGTTGATACTCGACGGGCCGGTCGTCGATGCCGCGTACTCGCTGATAGAGGATATAGCCGAACTTGCCGAAGTCGTGAATCAACTCCAACTGCGACCGTTGATAAAGGTCGGCGCCGTTATGAATTCCCAAGTCATGCATTTTGGGCACGGTCTTTTTTCCCACACCACGAAAACGTTCAATCGGCAAACGCATCAAGAAGTCATGCGCATCTTCCGGCAAAATCACGCAGACCCCCACTGGCTTGCGAAAATCGGAGGCCTCCTTGGCTAAAAATTTGCTATAAGAGATTCCCGTCGAACACGTGAGGTGCGTCTTGTCATAAATTTCAGCTTGGATGGCGTGGGCTACTTGCACCGCCGAATGAATGTGGTGCTTGTTCTCCGTGACGTCTAAGTAGGCTTCATCAAACGCCACTGGCTCGATCTTATCCGTGTATTCATGAAAAATAGCATGAATCTGATCAGAGATCTGTCGGTATAAGGGAAAATTAGGTTCCTGGAAAATGGCGTTGGGGCTTAACTTCAACGCTTCATTGGCGTTCATCGCCGAGTGCACCCCAGCCTGCCGAGCCACATAGTTCGCCGTGGTCACGACGCCCCGGCCCCCAGTCTTCCGGGGGTCACGGGCAATGATCAGCGGATGGCGTTTAAACGCCGGATGGTCCCGCTCCTCAATGGATGCATAAAAGGCATCCATGTCCACGTGAATAATTTTTCGCTGCGTAAATTGTTCTGGAACCATCCGGCTCACCTCCTTATTGGTTAATTATATGGCTTGTTCCATTGGCAACTGTAGTGGTTCTTGCGCCTTACCGGCCGGCAAATATGGGCTGGAGCGGTGCCGCAAATCATTCAGATGCGTACGCCTCAAAATTTATTGTGACAACCACAATCTAAACTGGAGGCAGCCAGCTCACACCAATTCTCATTACTATTTAAATTATAATCGAACACGCGTTTGTTCTCAATCAAAAGGTCACCCAAATTTTGGCCGAAAAAAAAGCGGTCGCCCGTAATGGGAACCACTCTCTCATAAGCTTATTTAGTTGCTTCGGAATCGTCTGCGTCATCGGCAGCAGCTTCACTAGCTGGTTCTGCGGCAGCGCTGTCAGCACTGGCGTCGTCAGCTGGTTCTTCCTTAGTAGCGGCTTCGCTAGCAGCAACCGGTGCGGTAACAGCGGCTGGGGCTTGTGAGGTCACATTAGAAATGGCACGCAGGTCAAAGACCAAGTAGATGCCATCGCAATCCAACGTTACCGTCTTGTCGGCTTGGTTGATTTCGTCGATCACACCGTGTAAGCGACCGATAGTAACCACGTGGTCACCCTTCTTCAAATCGCTCATCATGTCCCGGTGCTTCTTTTGTTGCTTTTGTTGTGGCCGTAACATTAAGAAATACATTAAACCTAAGAAGACCACTAAAATAATTAAAGTTGAGTATTGTCCACCCATATGTCTTACACTCCTTCGTATCCTATCTATTGGACAACTTTACCAGAATCCAAGGAATCCGTCCAATTATTTCTAAAAATTCTTCAGATGTTCGGCATTATCGTCCTTTATTTTGAAAATGACGCACCCCTTACCCGCGATTATCTTCCGGCAAGGTCCGACCGAGATGCTTGTAACCAGCGGCAGTGACCACCCGGCCCCGGGCCGTCCGTTTCAAATACCCGCGTTGCAGCAGATACGGTTCGTACATGGCGGCCACGGTCTCCGTCTCCTCACCCACGTTAGCGGCAAGGGTGTTCAGGCCAACTGGTCCCCCATCATAATAGTCGATCATGGTTTCCAGCAGCTTGATGTCGGTCGAATCCAGCCCGGCCGAATCAACCCGCAACAGGGACAACGCGTGGTCGACAATTTCGACGTCGATCATCGAGTGATCCGGCGAAACTTCCGCAAAATCTCGGATTCGTTTCAACAACCGGTTCGCGATTCGCGGCGTCCCGCGAGACCGCAATGCAATCTCGTGCGCCCCCTCAGTCGCAATCGTCGTGTCAAAGATGTCCGCAGAACGGAGGACGATTTCCTGAAGGTCATTGGTTTGGTAGTATGCCATGTGTTCGACGATGCCAAACCGATCCCGCAGTGGCGATGACAGCAGACCCGCCCGCGTTGTCGCCCCAATCAGGGTGAACGGCGGTAATGGGAAATGGACGGGATGGGCAGTTGGCCCCTGCCCGACCACGATGTCGATGTAAAAGTCTTCCATCGCCGAGTACAGCATTTCCTCAACGATTTTCGGTAAGCGGTGAATTTCATCAATAAAGAGAATGTCGCCCGGTTGTAATTCGTTGAGTAACGCGACCAGGTCGCCCGGCTTTTCAATGGCCGGGCCACTGGTCGTCCGGATGTGCACACCCATTTCGTTGGCAATCACCATCGCCAGTGTCGTTTTCCCTAAGCCGGGTGGCCCGTACAACAGCACATGGTCCAAGGACTCCTCACGCTGTTTAGCCGCTTGAATGTAGACGCGCAGTTCGTGTTTGATGGGCTCTTGGCCAATGTACTGGGCCAACGTCTGCGGCCGGAGCGACTTTTCAATTGAATCTTCGTTCTCATCCTCTGGTTCGGGTGAGACGAGACGGTCATCATCGGCCATTAAAATTCCTCCCTTCGCGTTACTTGGTTAACAGTTTCAAGCCGGCGCTCAGATAATCATTCGTGGTCTGACTCGCCGTCTGCTTGAGTTGTGGCAAAATCTTTTTAACGGCGGTTTCCTTATACCCGAGCGCGTTCAAGGCCGCAATGGCGTCATCCAACTTCGGATTATCGCCGGTGCTCCCAGCCACTTCTGGGGTGAAGAGCTCATTGTTGTCGGCTGGGTCCAAATCATCTAGCTTGCCTTGCAAGTCCAAGACGATTTGTCCAGCGGTCTTCTTCCCCACGCCAGGAAATTTCGTCAAAAAGCTGACGTCATTGGTCTTAATGGCCAACATCAGCCCCTGATGGTCCGGATTGGCCAAGATTGCCAAGGCACTCTTCGGACCGATTCCGTTAACGTTGATCAATTTTAAAAAGAGTTGTTTTTCTGCGTAATCTACGAACCCGTACAGCGTCTGTGCAGAGTCACTGACCGCTTGGTAAACGTAGATGGTAATTGGGTCGTCATTGACCGCATAACGGTAGGGATTGGCCGTGTTGACCAGGTAACCCACGCCGTTCACGTCAATTACCACGTGGTCCGGGTAAACGGCCGCCACCGTCCCGTGAAGGTATTCGTACATGCCAGTTAATCTCCTTTAAGAAAACATATGTTTGCTCTTCAAATTGTACCACACTAGGCGGTCAAACTGACAGCTGAACGTTGAAAGTTCCTGTTGGTTATGGGAAACATGGTGGTTCCTTCGCCTTACCAGCCACCAGATATGGGCTGGAACGATGATTTATGGCAACAGTGAAAATAACTACAACATTCACTATCATATCTAGGCCACAACAACGTAGAGTACACAAGCCCCAAACAATTGTCGTGACAGCACACATTCAGAGCCGAAGGCGGCCAGGGATGGCGCCAGCTGTGTCGACGATGTTAGCCGAGGTTCCTTCCCGGGTTACATCGTGGGACGACCTTGGAGACACGTGACTTTTGCGTGGTTTCAAGGCGAGCTGGAAGCCCGCTTCACAGGCTGGAGGCGTTCCCCCATAGCAGGCAAAATCCCTGGCCACCGGAGTGCGGAAACAATTTACTCTCCCCAGTCATCCCCACTGTGATGTGGATCCTGAATCCGTTTGAACAATTTCTCGAGATCCTGGTCCGTCAAATGAACCAGCACGGGCCGGCCATGAGGACAGTTAAACGGATTCTCGGCCGTTGCCAGCTTCTTCAGTAAGGCCCGTGCCTGCTGGTCGTCCAAGTGATGGTTGGCCTTGATGGCGCGTTTACAGCTCATCATAATGGCCGTCTTTTCACGGAACGCCGCGACGGAAATCTTCCCGTCCTTCAGAACCCAATCAATCATTTCTTTGATCGTATCGGTCTCCTGGCCGGCCTTAAACCAGGTCGGGTGTTCGTGGACGATGAGGCTATTCGGCCCAAACGATTCCAAATGGATACCGACCGTCGCCAGCGTTTCCAAATGGTTCGTGAGTTCCAAAATGTCCGTGGTCGGGTAATCCAAGACGATGGGTACCAGTAATTTCTGCTCGTCGTCACTGACCTCGCCGATAGCCTGCCGGTAGAACTCGTAGTTAACCCGTTCCTGAGCAGCGTGTTGGTCGATCAAATACAGCCCATCATCGGCCTCGGCCAACAGATACGTCCCGTGGACCTGGCCTAGATACCGTAGTTGTGGAAACCGTTGTGCCGGGATTGGATGATTCAAAGACGCCGTAGTGACTTCCGGTACTGGTTCCTGCTTAACTGCAGAACCGCCCAAAGGCGCAGCAACTCGCTCCGTCCGGTATTTAGCATCAAACGCTTGCGCAGCCGGTTGATTGAAATCCGCGCGGTCATGAATGACGACTGGGTCGACTGGAACCTCTTCCGGCGTTTGTAGCGGTTGGGGTCCTGCAGCCACTGCCGGTTGCGGCGTGGCTGCGGCAGATTCTTCCGGCGCAGGAGCCGCCATCTGTGGCGTTGGCGCCATCGTTGCCGGTGACGGTGCTGACGTGGTCGACATGTCGTATTTGGCGGACACATCATTCAACGCCATTGTCAGTTGATCCGTGGTCGACGCTTCCCGCTTATTTTGCGGCATGTCATTAAAGACATCCGGAATCAAATTTTCCTGGGA
This sequence comes from Levilactobacillus andaensis, assembly GCF_016861695.1. Taxonomy (GTDB): domain Bacteria; phylum Bacillota; class Bacilli; order Lactobacillales; family Lactobacillaceae; genus Levilactobacillus; species Levilactobacillus andaensis. The sequence goes on from NZ_BOLP01000010.1 coordinate 51,435, forward strand.
TAACCGTTTGAACACGGTCTCCTGAATCAACTTGGTCAGCTCTGGTTCCTGACTGATACGGACTTCCTGCTTCGTTGGGTGAACGTTCACGTCGACCAGCAGCGGATCCATGGTGATATCCAGAACGGCCACTGGGTAACGACCGACCATGAGTTTTGACCCATACCCCGCCACCAACGCTTTACTGAGCTGGAAATTGTGGATGTAACGCCCATTTAGCAAGAGTGAAATATACTGCCGACTGGCCCGGGTCAGTTCAGGTAAGCTGACATACCCTTTGACTTGAAAGTCCGGACTCTGGCCGTTGATGGCCACCATTTTCCGGGCATTCTGAACGCCATAAATACCGGCAATCACCTGTTGCAAATCCCCCCGGCCGGCCGTTCGCGTCAACTCGCGACCATTGTGGACCAGGGAAAAGGCAATATTGGGATAGCTCAAGGCTAGCCGGTTCACGATGTCCGTGATTCGCGCCAGCTCCGTTGCCGGTGACTTCAAATACTTCAGTCGGGCGGGCACATTACCAAAGAGATCGTTGACCGTCACGGTCGTCCCCTTGCGTGCCTCTGCCGCGGTATGTTCCTTGATGATACCACCAACGTTGTGAATCAACGTGCCCACCCCACCCGTGGACGTTGTGAGCGTGACATCAGCAACGGACGCGATACTGGGCAACGCTTCACCCCGGAACCCGAGTGACTTAATGCGAAAGAGGTCCCGGCGGTCGGTGATTTTGCTGGTGGCATGGCGCTTGAAGGCCATCTCGGTATCCTCATCGGCAATGCCATCCCCGTCATCGACCACACTAATGCGCTGCAGACCGGCCTCTTCGACCGTAATGTCGATCTGGGTGCTGTGGGCATCGACCGCATTTTCGACCAATTCCTTGACGACGGAAGCGGGTCGTTCAACCACTTCACCCGCCGCAATCTGGTCGGCTAACACCGACGCTAGTTCATGGATTTTAGCCATAACGCCCCTTCCTTTCTACACTACTTCAACAATTTTTGTTGCCATTGATAAACTTGATTCATAATGGCCATCGGCGTCATCCCCATTAGGTTGAGGTCCTTTAGCTGGGCCAAAACCTTGGCTTGGGCCGGATTCAACTCTGGCTCGTCCGTAAATAAGGACAGTTGTTGATCTGTCGCCACTGTTGGGGTTTCTGCTTCTGCCGGTTGTTCAGTTGCCGATGTTGGCTCAACTGCCGCCGATTCTGGCTTGGCGACAGTTGTGGCCGGCTCTGCGACTGGTTCAACCGCCACTTCTGGCTCCTCAACAGGAGTAGCCGCTGTGACCGCCGCCACCGCTGGTTTTTCCTTAGCTTCCTGTTCCAAGCCCCGTAAAATCACGTCGGCTCGTTGCAAGAGACTGTCGGGCATCCCAGCTAATTTAGCCACGTGAATCCCGTATGACTTGTCGGCGGGACCCGGTTGCATTTGGTGTAAGAAGACCAGGTCACCGTCACGTTCAACCGCGCCAACGTGGACGTTGCGGAGTTGCTTCAGGGAAGTCTCCAGCGCCGTCAATTCGTGATAATGCGTGGAAAACAGTGTCTTCGCGTGCACGCGATTGTGAACGTATTCGATGATGGCTTGAGCCAGCGCCATCCCATCGTAAGTCGCAGTTCCCCGGCCGATTTCATCAAATAAAATCAGACTGTTGGCCGTGGCTTGACTCAGGGCGTGGTTGGCTTCTTGCATTTCGACCATGAAGGTACTCTGACCGGAAATTAAGTCATCCGCCGCACCGATTCGCGTGAAGATCTGGTCGAAAATCGGCATTTCCGCGGTCTCAGCCGGTACGAAACACCCCATCTGGGCCATGATGACCGTCAGTGCGAGTTGCCGCATGTAGGTACTCTTCCCGGACATGTTGGGCCCGGTGATCAGTAGAATATTGGTCTGGTCATCCATTGTGACGTCGTTCGGCACGTAGGATTGGCGACCTAAGACCTTTTCAACGACCGGATGCCGGCCCTGTTTGATCTTTAATTGGTGGCCCTTGACCAGAGTAGGCTTGACGAAATGGTAGTCTTCACTAACCACGGCAAAGCTCTGCAACACGTCAAGACTGGCAATCGTTGCCGCCAACTTCTGGAGGCGGGTGATGGCCTTTTTGACCTGTTCACGTAGGTCGACAAACAGCTGATACTCCAGGGCAACCGATTTTTCTTCGGCCTCCAAGATCAACTGTTCCTTTTCCTTCAATTCCGGCGTTGAGAAACGTTCGGCGTTAGCCAGCGTCTGCTTCCGCTCGTACCGGTCAGCCGGTAATTTGTCGAGATTGACCTTCGTCACCTCGATGTAGTAGCCAAAGACGTGGTTGTAGCCAATTTTCAAGTTATTAATGCCGGTGACTTCACGTTCGTGGGCTTCCATTTCCGCCAGCCAGGTCTTCCCGTTGCGCATGGCATCACGGTACTCGTCCAGTTGGGCGTTAAAGCCATCCCGAATGACACCACCATCCGCAACGGACAGCGGTGGTTCGGGAACGATGGCCTCACGAATCGCATCGGCCACGTCACTCACGGGATCGAGGTTGTTGAGCATACTATCAAAGACCGCATCCCCCAGCTCCTCAATCGTGTGCTGAATCTGGGGCACCTGTTCCAGCGACGTTTGCAGTTGAATCAGGTCTCGCCCATTGACGCTCCCAAATGCCACCCGGCCGGCGAGTCGTTCCAGGTCATAGACCTTGACGAGCTCGGCCTGTAAGCTGTTGCGTTCAAAGTAGTGGTCGAGTAAGGTCCCAACCTTGGCTTGGCGGTCTTCGATCTGTTGGCGATTGATCAGCGGCCGGTCAAGCCATTGCTTAAGCAGCCGTCCCCCCATCGCCGTTTTCGTTTCATCCAATAGCCACAATAGGGTTCCGGACTTTTTCTTGGTGCGCAGGTTCTGCGTGATTTCCAAGTTGGTCTGTGATGAATGGTCCATCTTCAAGAACGCCGTGGGCTGGTAGGCCACTGCCCGCTGTAAATGCGCCAGACTACGTTTCTGTGTCACCGTCACGTAGGTCACCAGCAACCCCACGACCTGTTTCAACGTAGCCGTGGTCAAGTCTTGCTCCACGTAACTTAATTCCGAACTGGTCTGAACCTCCAGTTGCTTAGAGATCATGACGCTCAGTTGTTTCATCGTCGTCTGCAAGTCTTCGGCAACGGTATCATCGATAACGACTTCTTTGGTCTGGAGGCTCATGAGCTCATTGAGGACGGCTTCGCGACCATTAATTTCAGCGGCTTTGAGTTCCCCGGTCGACAGGTCGGTGTACGCAAACCCATATTGGTCGGGCGCCACCATCGTCAACGCGGTCAAATAGTTGTTGCGTTTGGCCCCCGCAGCGCCGGTATCGGTCTGGGTTCCGGGGGTGACCAGTTGAATGACCTCGCGCTTGACCATCCCTTTGGCCAGCTTAGGGTCTTCCATCTGCTCACAAATAGCGACCTTGTAGCCTTGGTCGACCAAAATATCAATGTAACTTTGTACAGCCTTGTGGGGCACCCCACACATTGGGATGGGATTTTTCGCGCTGTGACTCCGCGTCGTCAACGTTAATTCCAGGAGTTGGGACCCCTTGACGGCGTCTTCATTAAACATTTCATAGAAATCGCCGAGACGGTAGAATAAAAAGGCATCGGGGTACTGGTCCTTAATCTTTTGGTACTGCACCATCATGGGCGTTGTGTTCGTTTTCGTCATGAAAAATGGTTCATCCTTCCGTTAGAGCTTAGCTTTGATACGGGTGTTGTGGGCTGATCAAGATTGGCTTGATGCTCGTCGCGTGCCCCGTCTTATCGTTGAGATCAATGACGGCTCCGGATAACAGTCCGGGACCGACTTCCTGGACCGTGTAGCGGGTCGGCCGTTGGTTTTCAAACCGTTCGATGACACTATCTGACTTCATTCCCAAGACACTGTCGGCGGGACCGGTCATTCCGGCTTCGGTCATAAAGGCCGTACCCCCCTGTAAAACTTGGGCATCACTGGTCTGCACGTGGGTGTGGGTGCCGACGACCGCGGAGAGTTGGCCATCGTAACGCATGGCAAAGGCCCGCTTTTCACTGGTCGTCTCGGCGTGGAAGTCGACGAAGACAAAGTCCGTGTCTAGTTCGGGCAGTAAGGTCTTCATCTTCGCAAAGGGATCGTCCATGGGATTCATGAAGACTCGACCTTGCATGTTGACGACGGCCAAGGTCTGTTGGTTCACTTTTACTTTCGTCCAGCCCTGTCCGGGGGTGTCCCCAGGAAAGTTAGCGGGTCGCACGAGGCGGTTGGCACCACCGATGAAATCATAGAGTTCGGCGTTATCCCACGTATGGTTTCCCATCGTGACAACGTCCGCGCCGTCCTTTAGGATCTGCTTGTAAATGCTCTGGCTGATTCCACGACCAACGGGGGTTGAATTCTCCCCGTTAACGATGGTCACTTGGGGCTTGAGGTCCCGCTTTAACTGTGGCAAGTACTCATGAATCATAGCGACACCAATATTTCCAACAACGTCACCAACAAACAAAATTCGCATCTTCGTTCCCCTATCTAGACCCCACCGGGCCCATCTGGTCTTTAACCAGGTCTATGTGCACTATTTATAATTTTAACTGAAGATTAAAAGCGCCTAAATACCAACAATACTTAGTATACAAACTAGACAACCTAGTGCTCATTTCGCCTTACCGGCCGGCAGATATGGGCTGGAACGGTGCGAACACAACTTGAAGCCTCGAAAAACATGAGTCTCCAAGTTTTGTTTTCTGCTAAGCCAGCTAAGAACGCTGACTAAGCAGAACGACGCGCCTGAGCCCATATCTGCCGACCTCTCGGCTAACGCTTAGAGAATGACCATTTAAATCGTTATCCATCAGGTCAAAAAGCTCACAGTACATGGTGCCTTAATCGTAACAATCAGAAACGGAACGCCACTAATTGTCTTGATTGACAGACTAGTCCTCTACTAAATACTAAAATGCCGCGTTATAGGCCATCATTCAATCCTCAGTTTTTACATAAGCTGGGTTACATCGTGGTTTACCCACAATCTACCAAGCGGCAATAACCTATATTTTACCATGAATTCTTAGCTTTCGGCTCATGAGGTGTTCAATCGCCGCAAAACGCCAAAATCAGTTGGATTGACGTAAAAAAGCTAGGACCAAAATTGGCCTAGCTTCTCTGACTTATTTCGCATATTCAACTGACCGGACTTCCCGGATAACGGAAACTTTGACGTGGCCTGGGTAATCCAGGTCCTCTTCAATTTGTTTCTTAATGTCTCGTGCCAAGACAACGGCATCCGTATCGGAAATCTTCTCGGGCCGCACAATGACTCTCACTTCACGTCCAGCTTGGATGGCAAAACTATGGTCAACGCCATCAAAGGCATTGGCAATCGTCTCTAGCTTGTCCAAACGATGGATGTAACTTTCGAGAGAATCGGAACGTGCGCCTGGTCGGGTGGCTGAAATCATATCAGCGGTGCCAACCAGTTCCGCAATAACGGATTGCGGTGCCGTTTGATCTGCCTGAGCAGCGATGGCATTTACCACAACAGAACTTTCCCGGTATTTCTTTGCCAGTTCAGTTCCAGTCGTAATGTAAGAATTGTCATCTTCATGCTCTGCAGCGCGGCCAATATCATGTAATAATCCTGCACGTTTTGCTAACGTAACATCCTCACCTAGTTCAGCTGCTAAGACCCCAGTGATCTTGGCAACCTCAATTGAATGGGCCAACGCGTTTTGCCCGTGGGAAATTCGGAAATTCAAACGACCAACGAGCTTAACCAATTCGGGATGCATGGAATGAATCCCGAGATCAAAGGTTGCTTGCTCGCCAAGCTCCCGGACGTGTTCGTCCAGTTCTTTTTTGGCCTTTGCTACCATTTCCTCAATCCGTGCCGGATGAATCCGGCCGTCTTGAATCAACTTCTCCAAGGCAATTTTGGCAACTTCACGCCGTAACGGGTCGAAGCCACTCAAAACGACGGCTTCAGGCGTATCATCGATGATCAGGTCAATCCCGGTCAACGTCTCCAACGTCCGAATATTCCGCCCTTCACGACCAATAATTCGGCCTTTCATGTCGTCGTTAGGCAACGTCACAACGGAAATCGTTGTTTCAGTCACCATATCGGCAGCACTTCTTTGAATAGCAGACACAATCAAGTCCTTGGCATTTGCCTGGGCCGTCTTGCGTGCCGTCTCTTCGCTTTCCTTAATCATTTTGGCACGTTCACCCGCCAGAGCTTTCTTAGCCTCTGAAATGATCAGGTCACGCGCATCTTCCTGGGATAAGGCAGCGACTTCTTCGACCGCTGCCTGGCGTTTTTCAATCAGTGAGTCTGCTTGCTGTTGCTTCTTAGCTAAATTCTGTTCTTCACCGCTAAGCTTTTTATCGCGTCGGTTCAACGAATTTTCCCGTTTTTCCAGAGAGTTGTCTTTCCGGTCTAACGTTTCTTCCCGTTGAATCAAGCGGTCTTCTTGCTTCTGAACTTCGGCACGACGTTCTTTCAGCTCTTGTTCGACCTCTGCACGATATTTGTGGCTGTCCTCTTTGGCTTCAAGTAAAGCCTCTTTGGTAGCAGTCTCAGCTTGCTTTTTGGCTTCCGTCAAGACACCTTCAGCAGTGTACTTGGCAGCATCTAGCTTGCGTTCATGGACAGATTTACGAAAATAATACCCGCCCACAACACCAACAACGATAGCGATGATTGCGAGGATTATAATTGGAACACTCATGATTCCACCTCCGCATCATCAAAAATGACTAATTTAAAATCAGACTTTTTTTAGATGGTGATTATGATAACTGACACAAGTTCAATTTTAATGGTTGCCATGAACGCTGTCAACTAAACTCACTGGAATCTGGACCGGTTGTCACGAAAACATTTACGGAGACTAAAAAAACGCTGTGGTTCCCCGACTCTCGGTCGAAAGAAGAAACAACGTTTTACAGGAACAACTTATTTATTTTCTGGTTTAGTCGGCGTATCTGGGGTCAGATTCATCTGAGTGGCCGTGTCTTTTGGCTTCGCCTTAGACTTGGTATCCTTCTCAGTCGTCTTATCCTTACCCTTAGCGTCATCCTTAGCCTTCTTAGGGGCGTCGTCTTCATCGGCAACCCCGTAAGCGGCCCGGACCCGTTGGTTCACTTCAGCCATCATATCAGCATGGTCAGCCAAGTATTGCTTGGCGTTCTCACGACCTTGACCGATTCGGTCTTCGCCATAAGAGTACCATGATCCACTCTTATCAACGATGTCCTTTTCAACGGCCATGTCGATCAGTTCACCGGTTTGAGAAATCCCGTGACCATACATGATGTCGACTTCGGCACGCTTAAATGGCGGCGCAACCTTGTTCTTAACGACCTTGATTCGTGTCCGGTTCCCAATCACGTTGGTGCCGTCCTTGATCTGTTCTGCACGCCGAACTTCAAGGCGAACCGTGGCGTAGAACTTCAAGGCCCGACCACCAGGCGTGGTTTCAGGATTACCAAACATAACCCCAACCTTTTCACGAATTTGGTTAATGAACAAGGCAATCGTCTTGGTCTTGTTGATCGTCCCGGAAAGTTTCCGTAAGGCTTGGGACATCATCCGGGCTTGGAGACCCACATGAGCATCACCCATTTCACCTTCGATTTCGGCACGTGGAACCAAAGCGGCAACGGAGTCAACGACCACGATGTCAACGGCACCACTGGAAATCAAGGCATCAGCAATTTGCAGCCCTTGTTCACCGGTATCCGGTTGCGAGAGGAGCAAATCATCAATGTTAACCCCTAAGGCCGTCGCGTAAGCTGGGTCCAAGGCGTTTTCAGCATCGATGTAGGCCGCAGTCCCGCCACGCTTTTGCACTTCGGCAACGGCGTGTAAGGCTACGGTCGTCTTCCCTGAAGATTCTGGACCGTAGATTTCTACGATTCGTCCTCGGGGATAACCGCCGACTCCTAACGCTACGTCAAGAGCTAACGAGCCAGATGGTACGACGCTTACTTGCATTTTGGTATTGTCGCCCATCCGCATGATGGACCCCTTACCAAAGTCTTTTTCAATTTTCTTCAGCGCTTTATCTAACGCCGCTTGTCGTTCGTCAGCCATCCAAATCCTCCTTTGAAACATCAATATTCAAGTAACACTATACCGGCTTATGTTCGAAAATGCAAGCAAAAGAAGAACAAAAGTTCCCCTTTATTTTTCATCCCGCAAAATCCGGCGAATCCAGTCTAATCCGGTCATGACCGTTCTTTCGCGAATCTTAGCCCGAGTGCCGGACAACCGAATTAACTGAGCCTGCGGGGCTTGTCCCCGTTGGGCTAAGCCGACCCACACAGTTCCCGCGGGTTGGCCTTCCAACGCATCCGGACCAGCAACCCCGGTAAAACTCAATCCAAAGTCGGTGCCCAATTTCTGGCGGGAACGTTCCGCCATTTCTTTGGCCGTGGCTTCACTCACGACCCCTTGTTCGTCGATCGTTTTTTCAGGAACACCTAACAACGCATGCTTTGCTTCATTGGCGTACGTCACAAATCCGCCGGGGAAGATAGCTGAGACCCCCGGAACGTCACCTAACGTACTCTGGAATTCGCCGGCCGTTAAACTTTCGGCCGCCGTAATGGTCAGGTGGCGGGCAATCAGTTCTTTAACGACCACCTGGGCTAACGTGTTGTCGTCGCCATAACCGTAGAGGTAGTCACCCACTCGGTCCTTAATCGTTGCAATCATGTCGGCCAACAAGCGTTCTCCAGCCGCCTCATCTTCAGCACTGGCCGTTAACCGCAGTGTGACCTCGGTTTCCTTAGCGTACGGGGCAATCGTCGGGTTCGTCTGGTTGGCAATCAAGTCCCCCAGTTCCGTCACTAGCTGTGATTCGCCAATACCAAAGAATCTTAGTACCCGTGATACCAAATACTCTTGGCGTTGATAAGCCTGCTTCAGGCGGGGCAATGCCTCTTTTAGAAACATCGGTTCCAATTCGCTTGGCGGTCCGGGCAACAGCATCATATCTGCCCCATTAGGAGACTGATAGAAGGCACCTACGGCCATCCCCGTCGTATTCTTGAGGGATTGGCTACCGGCTGGATAAAGTGCCTGTAAACGATTATTAGGCGTCAATTTCCGACCGGTCACGGCAAAGTGATGTTGGATCTTTGCCATGGCGACCTCGTCCTCAACCAGCTTGACCCCGAGCAACTGGGCAACGGTCTGTTTAGTCAGGTCATCTTTGGTCGGCCCTAAGCCACCACTGATGATAACCAAATCACTTCGCGACCGCGCTTGTTCCAACACCGCCGTTAACCGATCAGCATTGTCGCCCACTAGCGAATGATAATAAACTTCAATCCCCGCCTCGGCCAGTTCGCGCGCAATAAACGCTGAGTTGGTATCCACGACTTGTCCCAATAAAATTTCCGTTCCAACGGCAATAATCTCCGCTTGCATTGGTGACCCCTCCTACGGTTACATAGTTATCTCCGTAAAAAATCTACGAATATTTTTTATTCAGCAAAACTTTTTGAAATTAATTTGATTGATCCGCACTCCGGCTGCCAGAAATTCCGCCTGCTGTGGGGACGCTTCAGACCGGAAGAGCACCGGTCTTCTCGCTCGATTTGAAGCCGCGAAAATTCCGCGTCTACAAATCGCCCATTGTGTAGGCTAGCAAGGGACGCCAGCCAACACAATTACCACGGCTGGCTCCATTTCTGGCCTCCTCCGGCTCAAATTAATTTTCTAACGTACCGATCAAATTTCAGGTGTGCCCTCAAAGTAGAAATAGAGCACAATGGTAACGCCGTTAGTGACAGGCTTATATTGCCACAGGACTACCATTTAAGCCGAGAGGCCGCCAAATATGGGCTCAGGCGCGTCGTTCTGCTTAGTCGGCGTTTCTTGCTGGCTTAGCAGAAAACCAAGCTTGGGGACTCGTGTTCTTCGAGGCTTCAAGTTGTGTTCGCACCGTTCCAGCCCATATCTGGCGGCCGGTAAGGCGACTGGCAGCCGCAGTGCGACAATTCAAGCACACCCCTCTAACGACAGATAACCCTCGTTAGTCAACGAAGGTTATCATAACATGTTTATTCTGCTGAGGACTCTGCGAAGACTTCGCGATTCTTCACGAAGTAGTCGATCCCGGAGTAAATGGTGAAGAAGAGGCAGATGTAGAAGAAGATCAGGGCCATTGGAATGTGAATCGTGCCAAAGCCGATGTTATTCAACAACAGGAGGATGATCCCGACCATTTGCGTCGTCGTCTTGATCTTCCCTGGCCAAGCGGCAGCGAGCACCTTGCCACCAGTCTCGACGACGATCAACCGCAGTCCGGTTACTGCTAATTCCCGGCAAACGATGATGGCCACGCCCCATGCTGGAACGGCCCCCATGTTGACCAACAGAATGAAGGCCGTCATGACGATCATTTTATCCGCCAGAGGATCAGCAAACTTCCCGAAATTTGTCACCAGATGTTGGCGCCGAGCAATCTGTCCGTCCAAGAAGTCCGTAATAGAGGCTGCTGCAAAAATCAGTGCCCCCCAGATTTGGGTCACGGGAATCGCCGTTCCCAACCAGGTCACCGTCCCCCAGTCCAAGGGTAGGACCAGTAGTAACAGAAAGACGGGGATCAAAATAATTCGAATAATAGTTAACCGATTCGGCAAGTTCACAAAAAATTCCTCCTTAAATTCCCACTTCACACAAAAAGCGCGCCGGTCGCCACGGACCGACCCGCTCTTTGACTATTTGAATTCCAAAATAACGCTTTGTACTTGAGACGTGGTCGTCGTGCTGCTTGAAGTTGAGGTCGTCGTATCACTCGAACTTGAGCTAGAAGCACTGCTGGTTGCCGTCGTTGACGTAAAGTCAAAGCTCTTCCCATCGACCTTTACCTTAGTTGCCGGTGCGTTCCCAAACTTAAAGGTCACACTCGTTGCGGAACTAGGTAACGTCAAGGAATGCGTGGTTGAGCTGGACAATATCCCTTGCCAAACCGTAGACCCATTAGCCGTGACAGAAAGCCAAGCGCTCCCGGTTGCGGACAAGCTGATCTTTGGCTTGGAAGCGGCATTCTTCATTTCCCAAGTTGACCCAGAAGTCGTGGTGCTCAATTGCTTGAAGCTAGCCGTCTTCTTGGATGAAGACTTCTTAGAAGAAGACTTCTTGCTGGAGCTGCTAGACTTCACGCTACTACTGCTACTGCCAGATACACTCACAGAGCTGCTATCAACGTTATTCTTAGTCGAGGAACCACCATTACGAGAAGCGGCCACCCAGATACCGATCAACACGACCAGCACGACCACAACGATACCAACGATTGGAATCGTCCGCCGCAGTTTCACGTAGCGTTCATCGACCTGCCGTTGTTGTGAACGGGTCTCGGGATTGTTTTCGTTGACTTTATCAACGTACTCTTGCGTTTGGGTACTTGGCAAGGCACTGTCAAATTGCTTTAACAGCTCTGCACCATCCAAGTCAACCATATCCGCATATTGTTTGATGAAGGCCCGGACGTAAAAGTCACCGGGAAGTTCGTCAAAGTTTTGGTCTTCGATTGCAATGAGATAGCGTTTCTGAATTTTCGTCGCCTGTTGCAGGTCGTCTAGGGTAAAGCCCTTGGCGATCCGCGCATCCTTTAGCGTCTTTCCCAATGTAATTTTACTATTATCACTCATGATTAAATTCTCCACCTGTTCAAAATTTCTCTATCATGCAAAGTATAGCATAGGCGCCGCCGCATTTTTAGCAACTGCTCCCAGATTTCAGGATTTAACGGTTTCTTAACCTCCAGTTAGGGCAAAATCGTGTAGGTCGTACGCTGACTGTTGGTTAAGAAAGTTTGGGTAACATCTATGAGGTCCGTGAACTGCATCCCCTCAAGTGTCGCCAGCTCATCAAAAATGGTGGCTCCCGCAAATAACGGTCCGTCATACTGGTTGGCAATGGCTTCGACCGAATTGATGGCTCCAATGATGCGACCAATGGCCTCACGCTTAACCAATTCAAACTGGCTCTCCGCCGCCTTCAACTGCGCTGGTGCATCGTCCAAAATCGCCGTCAGCTCACTGATAAAGGTTTCTGGGTCATCCGTGTCACCAGCCAATTGGGCAAACTGCGCCCCACGTTGGACTTGGAAGTCATAGCCAAAGCTGTCGTCGATCACGTTGGCATCGTACAGCCGCAAATAATTATCGCTGGTATCATTAAATAGCAGGTCAAACAATAACGACAAAGCCACGCTGTAAGCCAAACCGGCCCGGCCACTTGGGACCTCATTGAAGCCCCGAATACCGATGCTGACCTTAGGCCGGGTCACGGATAAATGACGGGTCACGGTTGGCACGATGTCACCCGGTGTCGTTTGGGGGCTCGGAATCCGTTTAATCGGCTCAGCGGGGCCAAAGTCTTTGCTAGCCTGATTGGCAGTCACCCAGTCCAAGGTTTCTTCTGGGTCGAGTTGCCCCACGACCACCAAGCTCATGTTGCTGGGCTGATAGAACGTGTTGTACGCCGCATACAGGTCATCGGCGGTAATTTTGTCGATAGAATCCACGGTCCCGGCGATATCAATATGCAGCGGTTCCTTGGGATACAGTTGCCCAATCATCCCAAAGTAACTCTGCCAGCCCGGATCATCGTCATACATCTGAATTTCCTGGCCGATAATCCCCTTTTCCTTGTTCACCGTTGCCGCCGTAAAGTAAGGCTGCTGCACGAAGTCCAAGAGAATATCCAAGTTTTCCTTTAAATGGCTGGTCGTTGAAAATAGGTAACTGGTCTGCGTAAAACTGGTAAATGCATTGGCGCTGGCACCGTACTGGCCAAAGAGGTCAAAAGCGTCATGGTCCTTCTTTTCAAACAACTTGTGTTCCAAAAAATGGGCAATCCCGTCTGGAAAACGTACGGGTTCAGTCTGACCACGAGGAACGAATTCGTTGTCGGTTGATCCATAGTCGGTCGTCATGATGGCAAATGTCTTATGAAAACCAGCCTTAGGCATTAAAATGACTTTTAACCCGTTAGCCAGTGTGGTTTGGTAAATGGTCTCGCCCAACCGGTCATACACTTGTTTATTCAGCATGCTGGGCACCTCCATGTAGGCAGTAGGTTGCTTGCAACGTTACCTTTTGCGCGACGCGTTGCACATCGGCAATCGTCACGGCTGCCAAGCTTTCCTGCCATTCTTTTAAGGGTTCATTTAATTGTGTTAATTGCGAGTTCAAGAGGCCGGTCAATCGGCGTTGTGGGCTGTCTAAACCAGCCAGACGGGTATTTAATAGGCTCGCTTTCACCTCAGCCAATAATTCCGGAGTCAGTTCACCACGCTGTAAGGCCTGCAATTGTTCACCAATAATGGCCACAACGCGGTCCTGATTCTCGGCTTGAATCCCAGCTTGCACGGACAGGGTCCCGGTAAACGGGCTGTAGCCACTACTTGCATAGTAGGCCAGACTCGCCTTTTCCCGGACGTTCGTGAAGAGCAAGGACAATGGTGACCCACCGAAGGCCGCATTAAAGACCACGGCAGGCAGGAAGTCCTCGTCATCCCGATAAACCGGCAGTTGATAACCTAAGTTAAGCTTGGCCTGAACAACGGGGGCTAAGTCGTCCCCATTTTGCACGTGGTCGCGCTTTTCCCAGCGGTAGTATGGCGATTGGTCGGCTACCGTCCGGTCGGTCAACGGCCAGTCAGCTAGTGCGTTTTGAACCCGTTCAGGTGTAACGTCACCGATGACGGCCACGTGGACCGCATCGTTTGCCAACATGTCATGATACGTCTGTAAGACGGCTGTGGCTGACAACTCACCAAGTGTGGTGATGTCACCCAAGGCACTCATGGCTTGGGCTGGCTGACCGGTGAATAAGAGTTCTTGTAAACGCCGGTTAGCGAGGTACTGTTTATCATCGTCCAGCGATTTAATCGCCGTTAATAAGTTCTGCCGTTGCTGAGTAAAGGTTGCCGGATCAAAGTTGCCCTGTGGTAATAAGGGATTAAACAAGACCTCCCGTAAGAGGGCCATCCCCTGTTCAAACAATGGCGTCTTGTCCGCAAATTGGTCCAAATACTGTTCATCAACTACAGAGACCGTTAAGCGAATCACATGCTTAGTCCCTAACTTAATGACACTAATACCAAAACTGGCCCCATAGAGCCGCGACAACTGCCTAGCCAGTGCCGTCTGGGTGGAATAAGCTGCCGTACTGGTCTCTAAAACTTGTGCCAGCAGTGCTCGCGCCGTAATCGCCGTTGCTTGCAGAGGCGCTACAAAGTCCACCTTGATACCAATAGTCTTGAATTGTTTAGTGGGTACCAAGTCTAACGTTACCCCGTCTCGAATGCGAAAATGCACGCGCTATTGCCTCCTTCAGCAAAAACCTAATCGGTGTTTAATTCTAAGGGAACCACGCCTTAAATACAAGCGACGACCACCAAAAAATCACAGTTAGACTGCTCACCATGTCGCGGCCTAACTGTGATTATCGGGGGTTACTTAGAATTTATTGCCGGTTGTGGTAAGGACCGTATTGAGGAAAATTTCCGCACTGCGGCTACCAGAGATTTCGCCTGCTGTGGGGACGCTTCAGCCAAAGAACGGGCTTCCGACTCGATTTGAAGCCTCGAAGGACGCGAGTCTCCAAAGTCGCCCATCCTGTTAGCTCGCCAACCATTCTGAAAACATCGCTGACTACTGACAAGCATCAGCAACACTATATTTTCCTGATCAATCTGATGATTAGCAAAAAAGAAACTATCCTTGCCGCCTCGAGTCTTTCGAGGCAACAAGAATAGTCATCGCTGCAATTATTTTACTTGGAATCTAACAATGGGGTATCGACTTTCTTACCGAACCACTTCTCGTTGATCTTTTCCAATGTGCCGTTTTCGGCCAACTGCTTGAGACCCGCGTTGATTTTACGCCGCATCGTGACGTCCCCTTTGCGCAGACCCACGGCGAACTTTTCCTTAGGGAAGTTCCCCACCGTGACCCGGTAATCTTCGGGGTGCGCCTGGTGCTTAACGTAATAGTTGGCGTAGGTGCTATCGATCAGTAACCCCTTGATGCGGCCCACATTGAGGTCGATAAAGGCGTTGGTAAAGGAATCGTACGTCACGGCTTCGTGATTCTTGATGCGGTCCTTCAGCAACTTTGGGTGCGCGTCGATGTCCTGCGCACCGGACGACCCGGTTTGGGCACCCAAGACCTTCCCCTGCATGTCCGCAAACGACTTAATCTTGCTCTTCTTCAACGTCACCAAGACCTGGTCGTTATTGAGGTAGGTGTCGGAAAAGGCCACTTGTTTTGCCCGCTGTGGGGTAATTGAGAACCCATTCCAGATGAGGTCGATCGTGCCGTTGTGAAGTTCCGTAACGTTCAGCGACCAATCGATCGTTTGAAAATCGACTTTGATGCCGTAGAGCTTAAACACGGCGCGAGCAAGGTCAATATCGTACCCGACCAATTTACCACTCTTTTGCCGAAAGCCCATTGGGACAAAGCTGTCGTCCAGGCCCACAACGACCTTCTTTTTCTTTTCGATCTGTGACCACTTATCCACCTTGTTGGCCCGCTGCGTGACGGTCGTACACCCTGCCAGCACACCACTGAGGCCAATCATCACGGCAATTAGTGTCCAAATACGTCCTAATTTTTTCATCCGTGTTGCCTCCTAATCCTTGGGTTCGACTCGCATCATCTGATCAGCGATGGCTTCGGCAAAGGGAATATCATGAGTGACCACGATTTGCGTAATCCCTTCATCGCGGAGCTTCACAATGATCTGTTGCACCTCGCGCCGTAAGTCGGGGTCCAACGCCGAAGTCGGTTCATCGTAGCACAGTAACTTGGGGTGCATGGCCAATGCCCGCACGATGGCGACCCGTTGCTTTTGCCCACCAGATAGCTCGTACGGAAACAGATCTGCCTTGTCGCCCAAGTTCAGTTGATCCAGCAACCGTTTGGCTTCCTTTTTGGCATCGCTAGTGGATTGCTTCAACACCATCGTCGGTGCCAGCGTCACATTTTGTAAAACCGTCAGATTGGGAAATAGTTGATAGTCCTGGAAGACGACCCCGATAACAGAATCGTTGTCCCGATTAGTGGCGGGGTCGAACGTCTGACCGTCCAAAATAAAGTTGCCACTGTCGACTTCTTCCAGGCCACTGATACACCGCAGTAGCGTGGTCTTCCCTGCACCGGACGGACCAACGATCGTTAAGATCTTGCCATCCTCCACGGTGAGATTAACGTCGTCCAAGATGGTCTTGCCACCGAATTTTTTCGTAATTCCTTTAAGCTCTAACATATGTTGACCATCCTTTCTCTAACGCCAAGCGCTGTAGTGCTTCTCCAACTGGTGCAAAACTAACGTGCAGACAGCCGTTAACAGTAAATAGATAATGCCGACGAGTAACATTGGGGCAATCGTTACATCGCGCGCCATGGCTACGTTGCCGGCCCGAAGTAAATCGCCTAAACCGATAACATAAACCAACGAGGAATCTTTGACTAAGTTAATGACTTCGTTTCCAATGGAAGGTAAGACGATTTTGACCACTTGGGGAATCACGATTTTCCGTAGCGTCTGCCACCGCGTTAACCGCAGCACCCGGGCACTTTCATACTGACCGACGGGAATGGCCTGCAACCCACCCCGGAAAATTTCGGCAAAGTAAGCCGTGTAGTTCAGGATGAAGGCAAATAAGGCGGCGTCGTAACGCTGGAAAACGATGCCGATAATTGGTAAGCCGTAGAAAACGAAGATCAGTTGCAGTAACAGTGGTGTCCCCCGCATCAGCCAAACGTAGATGTCGATAAGCCACGTTAAGGGCTTAAATTTAGTTTTCATGCCCAACCCAACCAGGATACCTAAGGGAACTGAGACGATGATGGTCCAAAAGAAGATGGACAACGTCATGCCGGTCCCGGAAATCAATGATGGTAAAATCTCGCTAAAATAATGCATAGTGCGCTTCCTCCTTTAACAACTCTAATAGCTAGTTATGTCATTTGGCATCCAGACGACAAAAAACACCCTCCTGAGACTTTCATCTCAAGAGGGCGTATCAACGCGGTGCCACCTCATGTACTCGACGGGCTCACGCCACGCCGACTCAGCGAGTTGCTTGCAACATCGACCCCGAATAAATAAAAAAGTCCCCTTAGGCCCAAAAGCCTAAGAGGACGATCACATCGTGGTTCCACCTCTGATTCGTCGTTCTATCACTAAAACGACCTCAGTGAGTTGCAAGCAACTCCAGCGATAACGGGCTACCCCGGACCATCCTACTCGTTTCAAACGGTCAACTCACAGATGTGGTTCGATTAACTAAGACCGCCCGTTTCCATCAGCGGGGCTTTCTGGTGATCCTTAGCTACTCTACTCTTCTGTTCAACGTCTTTTGTTTCGTTGCCAATATATTACGATTAATTCTGGCTAGCGTCAAGTCTTTATTTTCACTTTAGCTTTAAAATGGGAGTTGTTGGATAGATTATGGGACTATCTATTGAGCATGAATGGCCGCAGTGCGACCAGCCCGCGTCCATCCGGATCTTAATCATTTTATCTCTGAATGCAAAAAGACTGGCCAGCCGCGTCAAAACGCAACCCACCAGTCTCTAAATTTTAAAATTTTACATTAACCACGATGGAACCAGCCACTGACCTTGTGCCAGAAACCAGTATCCTCTTGTTCCTCGATCTTCATCAGGGGCACCGTTTCACCCTCTAGACGCCGAGCAACGTTGCGGTAGCCCTGTGAAGCTGGATTGTCGGTCTGCATGACGATGGGTTCACCCTTGTTGGACGTGGTAATGACCGCATCGTCATCAAAGATGATTCCGAGCAGTTCAATGCCCAGGTGATGGGTGATCTCATCGATATCCATCATGGACCCATCCTGCATCATGTTCCGGCGAATCCGGTTAATCAACAGGCGTGGTGCCTCGGTCAAGGGATGTTGTTCCAACAATCCCACGACCCGATCAGCATCACGAACGGCCGAAATTTCTGGTGTGGTGACCACAATGGCCGCGTCAGCACCAGCAACGGCGTTCATAAATCCCTGTTCAATTCCGGCCGGGCAATCGATCAGAACGTAGTCGTAATCCGGCTTCAGTTCGTCCACGATTTCCTTGACCTGTTCAGGTTGGAGGGCCGTCTTATCGGTATTTTGTGCGGCTGGCAACAGGTAAAGCTTATCGTCAAAGCGTTTGTCTTTGACCAGTGCCTGTGGCAACTTAGCCCGGCCTTCGGCGACGTCCACGATATCATAAATGATCCGATTATCGAGGCCTAACACCACGTCCAGGTTCCGTAACCCAATGTCGAGGTCCATCAGACACACCCGTTTGCCCATTAAGGCTAACGCCGTCCCAATGTTGGCACTCGTTGTGGTCTTACCCACACCACCTTTACCGGAGGTGATCACAATTGCTTTTCCCATTTCTAAATTCCTCCAATCTGGTTATACAACTTTGGATTGATCTTCTTTAATTGCTCAAGCTTACCGTACGACAATACGTGCAGGTCGTTAACGTAAGCGATGGTTTGCCGCGAATCAGTCAGTTGCTCTGGTTCCACGATGTCAAACTGTTCTGCAATGCGGACTTGTTGTGCCGTCTGAAGATTTCCCATAATCAGCTTGGATTCATCATCGGGATAACCCGCTTGAAGAATGCCGGCGACGTTACCCATGGAAAAGATATTGCCACTTGTCCGGAGCTTACCACCTTCGTGAATCGTGCCCAGGAACAAGACGTCCCCCTGCATGACCACTTCTTGACCGTTACGAATTATTTTGCTCAATAGGTGAACGTTCTCCCGTTCGCGGAGTTGGATCGCATCCGCCAACGTAATCACGTTCGCCGCAATCTTATGAATTTCAAATCGCGGATAACCCGCCACAAGTTGTTCAATTTTAGTTTTCTCATCGGCCGTCAAAATGCGATCCTCGGTCAAGACATCCAATGAAACCGTGGTGTCCATCACTTGCGGATCGACCTTGAGATTTTCTAGTAGTGCTTTTAGATCGACCAAGATCTGGTCCAAACTTGCCGACTGTTTGAGCACCAAATCATAGCCGTTTTGCGTTCCCCGTAATACGGCAGCTTGCATAGCGTTCGTTCCCTTCACCTATTTTAACCAATTATACACCCATCGAATGGGGAAATATAAAATTACAAACATTGCCAAATTAAAGGCAAGTGTAGGTCCTAGGGTGTTCACCAAAAATGAACTGCCGGACATCGTCGTCAAATGAATTGCCCGACTCGCCAGATACCCCAACGCTTCCACAATGGTAATGTCGATGAAGTAGATCAACAGGCCACTCAAAAAGTTAGGCCGAATGTACAGCACTAACCGCCGCGTCACATAGATGACCACGGGGAAGACAAAGACGTATACCCCGAAAATACCGGTATAGTACAAGTCAAAAACTGCCCCCGCGATAGCCGCCCACACCGCTAATGGCATGGGATAAGCCTCACCTTGGTCGGCCTCAAAAATAGCACCGCAAACCAACCACAACACGACGAGATGGCTGACCATCGCCGACGGATAGCGGAACAGTTGCACACTAAAGCTCTGACTGATCGAACCATCTAGCAGTAACAGTAAGAATAAACCAATGGGGAAGCCGAAGCGTAACTTTGATAATCGATACACGACTTATCCCCCCTACTGTTTCGTAACGGCTACCGTCACAACGTTTAGGCTGCTCAGGTCCGTTGCAGGTGTGATATAAAGTTTAGTTGCTAAACCGTAATCAGAACCCGAAGCCTTGGCGACCGTCCCGACGTACAGGCCCTTAGGCGTCACGCCACCGAGGCCACTCGTCACAACCTTGTCACCCTTACTGAGCTTGGCCTTGGTCGTGATGTTGTCCATCGTGATTTGGCCAGTCGTTGACTTGTAGCCACTCAGCACACCATTGACCGTGGTGCCGGACTTGGTGGTAATCTGAACGGCAAAGCGGTTGGCAGAATCGTTGTTATCCGTGATCAATTCAACCTTAGAGTTGGTCTTGTTCACTTCGGCGATTCGGCCAATCAGACCGGAGCCAGACATCACGGGCATGTTCTTCTGAACACCCGCTGCGGCCCCTTTGTTGATGACCACTTGGTTTTGCCAAGACGATGGCGTCCGTGTAATCACTGCGGCGGAAACAGCCGTGTAGTCTGTCAACGACGCATTTAACTTGAGTTCTTTTTTCAATTGCTTGTTTTCTTTGGCGAGGGTCTGGTCCCGCACCTTGGTCTGTGCCAGTTCGCTGACCTGTTGCTTGAGTTGTTGGTTTTCTTGATACGTGTTCAACAACTCCGAAATGGAACTAACTGAACTGCTTAGACCGTTAGTAGGTAACGCAACGACCCGGTCGACCAGCCCGACAATATCATTGCCAAATTGCTGAATCAGTGGTGGCGTTGACTTCTTATTACGAATAGTTACGGACACCGTCATCAAAGCAAAGCTAACAATCAAGCAGACAATGATAATGACCAGTCGCCGATTGAAAGAAAATTTCTGCATGTTTGACCTCCATCTTGTTCGGTATGTTCATTAAATTGATAAGCATACCGTCACAATAAAGAAGCGGGAAGCTGCCTTCCCGCTAGTCCCTATTTTTTCTTCATGACATCGATACTCTTTAAGGATTCACCAGTACCAGCTGCCACACAATCCAGCGGATCATTTGCAATGGAGACCGGAACCTTGGTTGCATCCGCAATCACTTCAGAGAAGTTTTTGAGTAATGCACCACCACCAGTTAACACGATGCCGTGATCAATCACGTCAGCTGCGATTTCTGGTGAGGTTTCTTCGAGTGTTTCTTTGATTGCCGTAATAACTGCCTGAACGGGTTCTTGGATGGCCTTCGCCACGTCGACCGCGGAGACTTCAATTGCTTTTGGCAACCCAGTAACTAAGTCGCGGCCCCGAATCGTGGCGCCTTCGATCTTAGCGGCATCTTCAACTGAAGCGGAACCAATGTCCATCTTCAGCTTTTCAGCCGTCCGTTCACCGATTAACAAATTGAAGTTCGAGCGGACGTACGTCGAAATGGCGTCATCCAACTTGTCGCCAGCCATTCGGATTGAACGACTAGAAACGATCCCACCTAAGGAAATCGTGGCAACGTCGGTCGTCCCACCACCAATGTCGACAACCATACTACCGGTTGGGTCCATAACGGGCAACCCAGCACCAATGGCTGCAGCAAATGGTTCTTCGATGACGTATGCATCACGAGCACCAGCAACACGGGTTGCGTCAATGACGGCCCGCTTTTCAACTTCCGTTACACCGCTTGGCACACAAACCATAACGTAAGGCTTACCGCCTGAACGACCAACTGTCTTGTCGATGAAGTACTTCATCATGGCAACCGTTGTATCGTAATCGGCGATAACCCCATCCTTCATGGGCCGAATGGCAACAATGCTTGCCGGAGTACGGCCAATCATTGCCCGAGCGTCTTCACCAACGGACACAATTTCCCCAGACTTTGTGTTCTTGGCGACAACAGAAGGTTCGCGAAGAACGATTCCTTTACCGTCAACATACACAATCGTATTGGCGGTACCTAAATCGATCCCAATATTTTTCGTTCCTAATCCGAACACTGTGTTTCATCCCTTCATTGTCAACAAAATATTAATATGCTTTGTCTTATTCATTGATAGACGTATTATAACATACCTATCTACGTGAGAACACGTCGTCAATGTCAAGAATACCGAACTTTTAACGAGAAAGAAATAGCAAAGAGTGATTTTAATCAGTTTTTAAAGGTTCTGACTCATTTACCCCCTGCGTAAGCGGTAATTGGCCGGTCTCGCGGAGGCTAAAGTAGGTGGTTAGCCCAATAACAAAACCATCCAGCAACGGAATTCCCATCAATTCCCCACAATGGGCCAGTCGCCGCATAAATCGCAGGTCATTCGCCGATGGTTCCGCGACCCCACTAGGATGATTATGGGCGATCACAATGGCCGACCCACCCGCCAACACGGCGACCCGGAAGATCTCGCGGGGATGGACCGGACAACTGTCCAACGTCCCCTGAAAGACGGTCTGTCGCTCAATAATCTGGTGTTTGGCATCGACCACCAGTACCTCTAAACGCTCCTGCGGCACATAACGCAAGTCATCCATCAGGAGTTGGCCAAGCTGGCTACTAGCTAGTACCTCTCCTAGAATCTGCCGCGGTGCCTGTTGGGCCCAGCGACCCAGGTCAATGGCCGTCAATAACGCCAACCGTTTGCTATGACCCGCAACGTAGCGCTGTGTTTGCCGCCGACTTGCATAGCGTAAGTTCGCCACGCTATGGAAGTAGCGGAAGAAGCGGTCCGTCTCTTTGACGGTGGTCAATCCCAGCTGAGTCAGAATTTGCCCAACCAGCTGGCGTTCCGTACGACTCGTTACTTTTACTCGTTGCATCAACTCATCCCCTTACGGTTAACTCCGTAAAAGGAGACGAATTATTCGTCAGTTTCTTTAAAATATTGCCGAACTTCCGAAATAAAGTAGAGTGAGCCCGTCAACAGAATCAAATCATCGGCTGAAATGTTCGCCATCGCTTCTTTTAAGGCACTTGGCCAATCGGTCGCCATGGTAACTCGCCGGTTTGAGGCCACCGCGTCTTCCAAAGCTTGTGGCGTTGCAGCCGCTCGTTTGCCCGGGCCCTGAAACTGTGTCACGATGATATGGACGTTGGGCACCTTCAATAGGGTCCGCACCATCTTTTCGTACTGCTTGTCGGCCAGCACTGCCAGCACAATGTAGATGTCGTGTTGCTTAAAGTGTTGCCGCAACAGCCGGACCATTTCAACCATGGCGGGCTCGTTGTGGGCCCCATCAATGGCAATCAGTGGTTCGTTTGTTAACCGTTCAAACCGGCCTGGCCACGCGGTGTGCTTCAATCCCGTCCGAATATCGGCAACGTCGTACGGCAGGTCGCGCAATTGATGATACGTGACAAATGCCGTGAGCGCCGTCGCTGCGTTGTCAATTTGATATTGGCCAAGCAGGTCAACTTCCAAATGACGCCAGCGTAAGTCATTCCAGGTGTAGTCAAAGCGCTCACCCCACCCAGGTTCCGGCTGATTCTGAACGTGGAAATCCCGGTCCAGTGCCCGCACCTCGGTCTGATTCTTAGCGGCCGTCTGGTCCATGACTTCCAGGGCATCCGGTGTCAATCGCCCGCAGACTACGGGGACACCGGGTTTGATGATGCCGGCCTTCTGCGCAGCAATCTTAGGAATCGTGTCACCCAAAATTTTCATGTGATCCATACCAATCGTGGTAATCACGGACACGGCCGGTTGAATGATGTTGGTCGAGTCGTACAACCCGCCCAGTCCAACTTCGACGATCACAATGTCCACGGGGTGGCTGGCGAAATAACAAAACATCAGCGCTGTATCAATTTCGAATTCCGTTGGTCCCTCTTCGGCCAACTCCTGGTCTAACCGTGCCACCACGGGCTGAATCCGGTTGACCATGGTAATCAAGTCGTCATCGCTGATGGGCTGACCATCCGTACTGATCCGTTCGTTAAATCGTGTAATAAACGGCGAGGTAAAGGTCCCGACCGTCTGTCCCTCGGCCATGAACAGGTCCCGTAAAAAGGCGACCGTGGATCCCTTACCATTGGTGCCGGCAACGTGGATCATATCTTTTAACTGCTCCTGCGGGTCCCCCAGGGTGTGCATGAACTGCCGCATTCGGTTCAGCGTGGGCTTCTTCTTGAACCGGTCCCTGCCGTGAATAAACTGCAGAGCTTCAGCATACGTTTTTACCAAAATTAAAACCTCCCGACTAATCGCTATTTCTCAGTCTAGCAGATTTTTCCTGGTAGTGAAGAGGCAATTATATTGCTGACGATACTTGCTGAAAATTGTCGCCTTCGGTTGCCAGGGATTCCGCCTGCTGCGTCTAAGATTGATTGTTGCCCTGACAAACGTTGAGCTGAGATGTACAACCATAGTCAGCAAAACTATAGTTTACAGCAATTGCTATCCCTTTTTTTTAATTTAATCCGGCCAGTCATTAGGTGCTGCCTTTAATCACAAAAGGGCTTCACTAATATGCATTACGCAAACCAGTGAAGCCCTTTTTAATTACCGCGAACAGCCATCCCTATTAGGTAGTGAAAGCATTCTCCTACAAGCCCCATCTGAAAATCCTTATAGACCTAAACTAACTGTGCATTAATAATTATTTTCATCATGTCTCGCTTCCAACGGTTATCTTAAAAAGTCCGTCAACGTTAGCGGTGTCGGTTCAAATACACGTAGCTGTCCCGCTGACTGCAACGCCAATACCTTATCAATAAAGTCTCCAATATCGTCATCGGCCCGCACCGTGCTGAATTGGCCAAAGTCATATTGCCACCATCGCAGCGCTAGTAACTGCTGAATCGTTGCAAAGTCAAACCGATACTTCACAATGTGCGCAGGATTCCCCGCCACAACAGCGTACGGCGGCACATCCTTGGTCACCACCGAATTGGCCGCAACCACTGCACCATCGTTGATTGCAAGTCCACCCGAGGAAAAAGTGACATCCTGTCCAATCCACACATCATTACCGATAATTACGGGCTGATCAAGATGCTGTGACTCCGCAATTTCTGTAAACTCAGAGGTTTGCTGATTGCGATAAGCGTTAATCGCCGCACTGTCACTCTCATAAGTCACAATTGACGTTGAGAAACGGTCCATGGGATGGTTGGCCCCCATGCGGCTCACGCCTGTAGCAATCGATGAATAACGACCAACGATGGTGTTGATTGGCAGCTCGCTCCGAGAATAGCTAAAGGCCCCCATTGGATAGAGACGATTGCCAACTGGGAAGGTCGCAAAGGGTTCAATGGCCACATTGTGACTGACCTCAATCGTTGTCTCCAATGGAAACCGGACACGTCCAGATTTTAAATGCGTTAGAACTTGGTGCTGGCGAAAAAGCTCCCTCACCGCTGGCGTAACCTGAATGACTTTACGGGTATGCTTCTCTTGATAGTCTAAATTAGTTTGGAAAAAAGTTATGCCATTGATTTCTACCGTCATTTTCTGTCCTCCCCAAATAACCTAAAGCAAGGTCATCGTTCACTGACAGGCTACCAGCCATTGCTACACTTCCTCCAGCAATATCCGCCACTTTTCAATCGTCGCCGCCTCAGTATAGCGCTTCGCCAATCGCAAACTGTTCTTCATGTAAGTCTTCCGCAGCTTAGCATCCTTTAAATACGACCGCACCTTCCAGTACAGGATGTCCTGGTTGTCACGCTCGACCAGGTTACCATTAACGCCGTCTTCAACTAGTTCAGTTGGCCCATAGCGAATATCATAGCTAATGACTGGTACGCCATAACTTAATGCCTCTAACGTAGCCAATGAAAAGCCCTCTTCGTTGCTGGTCACCATTTCCAGCGATGCTTGAGTATATTCTGCGGCCAGATCCGTCACAAATCCGCGAAAGAAAACGTGTTCTGTCAGGTCATGCGTCACGACGTAATCGCGTAATGGTTGCTCTTCAGATTGTGCGCCAAAGCCAAACAAATGGAGCTCAACGTCGGGAAATTCCGCAACCAACCGTTCAACCACTTTAATCTGATGCAGCACCTGTTTCTCCGGCGAGAAACGGGCGACACCAATGATTCGGTTCGGTTGTTTCTGCCGTAAATTCACCTTATTCGGTTGCACATACCCCACAGGAATCACATCAATTGGTGGTAAATTATCAAAGCGGGCTAAAAGGTCCTTTTTCTGGAGCGTGGTCGAAACGATAAACCGATTGAACTTCTCCGGTTGTGAAAGTGGGACGCGATATGAGTTTTTTAATGGTGACCCCATCACATCAGCCTGGCCACGGGCATGGGTACTATGAAAGACGGCACAAACCTTTACGTTGCTAGCCGTATTCGCCATTGCCTGGCCAATGTACCCATTCTTATCACAAAAGTACACGTCGCCAGTGGCATACAGTGTATCGAAGAAGAATGTCTGGAGCTCCTCCTCCGTGTCAAAGAACCAATCGCGCTGTTGAAAATCCTTTACGATGATGCGTTTCAGAACAGTCTGGTCATTGACTTCCCAATAGGTTCTCTCCAACTTGACCTGCCCCTCGCGGTTATAAAAGATCTCCGCTTGGACGCGCTGCCGTTCCTTTAAGAACTTAGTCTGACTGAGGAACCCCCGAGAATCATACAAGTCCCGTTTGACCTTCCGATGATCACTATCGAAAAAGTTCATATAGACTGGCCACTGATAATCTTCTCCAGTGAAATGTGCGTAGAGAACATAGTGATCATGTTCATCAAAGACGCGAATATCCGGCGCAACATCCACAAATTCCAATCGAAAATGACAGGTTTCCTCCCAGTATTTCACCCAATCTTTGGCAACGGCTTGATCATCAATTGCCTCTTGGAAATAGTCATATAATGTAAAGCACTTCCCTTGCAGACCAAACTTGGCCGCATTTGCATGAATCTTTGGGTTGTACTTTGTATACAAGCATTGGGCAGGTAGCCCGGCATCCGCAAATAACTGAATTCGATTAACCTGCGCTTTTTCAATACCGGTCAGTTGACTATTTAAATACGCCC
Organism: Levilactobacillus andaensis; assembly: GCF_016861695.1. Lineage (GTDB taxonomy): Bacteria > Bacillota > Bacilli > Lactobacillales > Lactobacillaceae > Levilactobacillus > Levilactobacillus andaensis. Next base: position 78,049 of record NZ_BOLP01000010.1, read on the forward strand.
CCACAAAGTAGTTCATCCAGATACCCCCTAAAATTTATCCGCTAAATTTTTCACGGATAATTACTATTCGAATAAGCAGCTAAACCTTCTCAAAAATACTCGTGAAGATAAGGATTGGTCGTCGCCTAATACTTGTAATTGTAGTAGTTGATCAGGCCAGAGAGGAAGTGTTCACAATCATCGATTCGGGTTCGGAAGTGATCGTTACGCGTATAGAATCCGCCGACAAACTTCGCTGGTCTGTAGAAAAACATCGCAATTTCCGGTTCAAACGCACCTACTGCCAATTCGTGTTCAGCCCGTTTCTGCCAAACTTCTCGCAGATGTTGAACGTCGTATTTCTCCAAAAGACCATCGTTCCCCGTTTGCTGAATCACATCAATCAATCTGACCGCGGCATTCAACAACTCAAGCCGGGTTGGGTGCGGACTGACCTGTTCCTCAATGAACTGCAAATTACTGTAAGCATTCTGCAACCCCATAACCATATAGTCTCGATTCTCAGGGAAAGCCTGCAGGGCCTCGTTGGTGGCGTAAGCAATCCAGTGATCATGATATTTACCGTATTCGTTAGCAACCATGAAGTCTAAGGTTTGCTGTGCTTGTTGCCGAATTTCATCGTCATTGGTCAACTCGAACAACCGAATCAGAGCAAACGCAATTTCACCCTCATAGTAGATAATTCGGAAGCTGTCCTTCACCGTTAAGTCCGGATTCAAGACGTGGTTAAACCGACCTGTAGGCTGACGGAAGGCCACAACACCACGAAAGGCTTGTACAGCCAAATCTTGGAACTGTGCATCCTGCGTAACCTCTTGGTACTTACATAGCGCCAGAATTAACATAGCCTGCGCACCAAGTTTAATTTCGGGGCTGCCCTGCTTGGGGTGTTCAATCGCAAAGAGGGCGCCATCCTTGCTGACCGTTAGATTGTCAATTCCCCACTCGAGTGCCCGTTTAGCTAACTTTTCGTCGTGCTTCCCGGTAAATGCAATCGCTTCCAATAAAGCGTAAATCGAAGAGAAATGTCGTACACTATTATAGTTAGATAGCACCCGTTGCATCGCTGGAAAGTACCCATAAATAAATTTGCCGTCATCGCCAATTTGCCGTGCTAAGTAGTCCTCACCGGCCGTCAAATAGGTTTTAATCTCTTGTTTGGGGTTGGCCAACTGTCGAATTCCAGTCGTTCCGTCCTCTAACGAAGAGAGTGGCCAAATTTGCTCACCATCTGAGAAGATTCCAAACGTATTGAAACTCCAAATATATTTGCTATCAGCTAAATCTTGAGGAGTGTTCCCAGAACGCTTTGCCAAGTAATCCGTTATTTGCTCAAAATCCATCCATGAATCAGATTGATTTTTTCCTACCTGGTGGTTTTCACCAGGGTGAAAGAACTCATGGCCATTAATTTCCATTTCAAGGAGTGCTGTTTTGAAATCAGTATCAAAACTGACGCCGCGCCGCCAAAAATTCATACGCGTCATCACTTTTAGATCTTGCTGTAGATCGGCTAAAGGCCGGCGCTGAACACCATCGATGACATCGATTCGCACCCAAATATTTTGCGGTAATGGTGCCAATTCTTTTGTGACTTCCGCCCAAGCCTGGTCTGCGCTAGTAGCTTGAATAAATTTCACGTTAGCGCGGTGCCGTTGATCCGAAGTAGATAGTGCCAGAATGGCTTTCCCCAAAGTAGAATTCTTGACTGATCCAAGGTCACTGACGGCCTCTTTGAATTGTTTTATCAGTGATTTTTTCATGAATAGAATCGCCCCTCACAATTATTATTTTATCTAATATACGAGTCCCCCATTTTTGCCCCAAGGGAACCATTTTGGGTATAAACTTAGTATACCCTTTTATACCATTCTTTGTTACTATTTGCTACTCCTGTGGCAACATTTGCTTGTCCTTCTTTAACCGGCTATCGAGAACCCTCCATGATCCACCCATCACTGCTGCAATGGCTGCCAAGATTGACGCCCCAAGTCCTCGCCGTCTTGTGATAATCCTTGATTAGACCATCAGCACTATTACTAGAGCAATCACTAGTGCCAATTCCCCCCACGGATGTGGCAACTCCGAGTTGGAAGGACTACTTCCCCATTTTCATCTTGCTAGTCATATTTAATCTGTCATCGTTGAATATTCGTTCGGTATACTTACTTAAGACACCGAACGAGTTACCGTGGATAGCGATGATAACGTTCTTGACGTCAAGTAGCTTAGGCGCAATCGGGGTTTCCCTAGCCGGAGTGATCCCATATCTGGTCCCACAGATGAACACTTCACAACCACATAAATCAAAAAAATAGTCCGAGACGTCAGCAAGCGCTGATTTCTCGGACTATTTTAGATTTACCTTTTAAAGCTTAAAGTTGTGCTTTGATGTCGGCTAACCGTTGTTGCGTGGCCGCTAACTTCTTTTCGTTATCTGCTTGCTTTTCACGTTCGGCGTTGACCACGTCTTCTGGGGCGTTGGCCACGAAGCGTTCGTTGCCGAGCTTCTTGGTTGCCCGTTGAACTTCGGCCGTGTACTTGTCAACTTCCTTGTCCAAGCGCTTGACTTCGTCATGAAGGTCGACCAATTCGGCTAACGGAACGGAAACCTCGGCATCCGTGATGACACCGGTCATGGCTAACTTCGGTGCAACCAAGTCGGCACCAATTTCCAAGTTCTTGGGGTGAACGAACCGGTCGATGTAGTCGCGGTTGTTTTCAAAGACACTGTGGAGTTGGTCGTTGCTGGTCTTGATCTGCAAGTCGATTGGCGTAGACATTGGTGCGTTGGCTTCGGCCCGGATATTCCGGACAGCCTTGATCAAGTCGATCAAGCTCGTCATATTGGCTTCCGCCGTGGCGTTGTCAAATTCTGGGTGGTCGACTGGGTAAGCCGCCGTGACCAGGGATTGACCGTCATGTGGCATCGCTTGCCAGATGGCTTCCGTTACGAATGGCATGATTGGTTGTAGCAAGCGTAAGGTTTGGTCCAAGACGTAAGCTAACAAGTCCTGCTTGTTGGCCTTAGCGGCTTCATCGTCGCCCGTCAAGACTTCCTTACTCATTTCGATATACCAGTCACAGAAGTCGTTCCAGATAAAGTTGTACAATGCCCGACCGGCTTCACCGAATTCGAACTTGTCAAACATTTCCGTGACGTGCTTAACCGTGTCGTTCAAGCGGCTTAAGATCCACTTGTCGGTCAGGTCCCACTTGTCAGCGGCCGGAACCTCTGGCTTGGTGTTTTCGCCCAAGTTCATAATGACAAAGCGGCTAGCGTTCCAGATCTTGTTGATAAAGTTCCAGGCTGCGTCCATCTTGTCATAGCTGAACCGAACGTCTTGACCCGCCGTTGAGCCGGTAGATAAAAACCACCGCAGGGCATCGGCACCGTACTTGTCGATGACGTCCATTGGGTCGATTCCGTTCCCCAGAGACTTACTCATCTTCCGACCATCTTCGGCCCGAATCAATCCGTGTAAGAGCACGTGTTTAAACGGCTTCTTACCAGTAAATTCGAGGCTTTGGAAGATCATCCGAGAAACCCAGAAGAAGATGATGTCGTAACCGGTAACTAACGTGTCGGTTGGGAAGTAACGCTTGTAATCAGCACTATCTTCATCTGGCCAGCCCATCGTTGAGAATGGCCATAGGGCACTGGAGAACCAGGTATCCAAGACGTCAGGGTCTTGTTCCCAGTTTTCAATATCCTTAGGCGCTTCTTCGTCGACGTAGACTTCACCGGTCTTCTTGTTGTACCAGGCTGGAATCCGGTGACCCCACCAGAGTTGACGGGAGATAACCCAGTCATGGACGTTTTCCATCCACTGCGTAAAGGTATGTTCGAACCGTTCTGGCACGAAGTCAACCGCGTTGTCGCCCTCTTGGTTCTTGATAGCGGCTTCGGCAAGTGGCTTCATCTTCACAAACCATTGCGTTGAGAGCCGGGCTTCGACTTGAACCCCGGTCCGTTCGGAATGACCAACGGAATGGACGATTGGGTCGATCTTGATCATTAACCCTTGGTCGTCCAGGTCAGCAACCATGGCCTTACGAGCGTCGAAACGGTCCATGCCAGCATATTTGCCGGCGCGGTCGTTCATAGAAGCGTCCTCGTTCATAGTATTGATCCGTTCGAGGTTGTGACGGTTACCCACTAAGAAGTCATTAGGATCATGGGCAGGCGTAATCTTAACCATCCCGGTCCCAAAGTTGATGTCAACGTATTGGTCGGCAATGATTGGAATCTCGCGGTTGGCTAATGGCAGGATAACCTTCTTGCCCACTAAGTCCTTGTACCGGTCGTCATCGGGGTTAACGGCAACGGCGGTGTCCCCCATCATGGTTTCAGGACGGGTCGTGGCAATCTCAATGTAATGCTTGCCGTTAAACGTGTAATCAGGATCGGCAAATGGGTATTTAACGTGGTAGAAAGCACCCTTGTCGTCTTGGTGAATCACTTCGATATCAGACAGTGCAGTCCGTGCTTGGGGATCCCAGTTGATGATGTACTCGCCCCGGTAGATCAGGCCCTTCTTGTACAGCGTCACGAAAACCTTCTTAACGGCATCGGACAAGCCTTTGTCCAAGGTAAAGCGTTCACGGGAGTAGTCCATGGACAAGCCCATTTTGGCCCATTGCTTGTGGATGGTGGCGGCGTATTCGTCCTTCCATTCCCAGACCTTGTCGACGAACTTTTCACGACCTAAGTCGTAACGGGTAATCCCCTGTTCGCGTAAACGAGCTTCGACTTTAGCTTGCGTGGCGATACCGGCGTGGTCCATCCCGGGAATCCAGAGCGTATCAAAGCCCTGCATCCGCTTTTGCCGAATGATCATGTCTTGTAAAGTCGTGTCCCAGGCATGGCCTAAATGCAGCTTCCCGGTAACGTTTGGTGGCGGTAAAACGATGGAATAAGGGGTGGCTTTCTTGTCACCACTGGGTTTGAAAACATCTTCGTCGAGCCAAGTTTGGTACCGACCCGCTTCAACGGCGGTCGGATCGTACTTGGTTGGCATATCGATTTGTTTATCAGCCATTTGTAATCAATTCCTTTCTTGTCTACACGAAGTTAACGTCTGATGGCACAAAAAAATCTCCATCCTAAAAAATTAGGACGAAGATTTCTTCGCGGTACCACCTAAATTGGGCGTTCATGCCCCACTTAACTTCTTTGTTAACGGAGAGTGCTCCGGTCCGGACTTACTGTTGGTTCAGTCCGTCAGCTCGCAAGCTACTTTCGTGTTAGTCTGACCCACCGGTTCCCAGCAATTCCGGCTCTCTAAGCGGTCTAACTAATACTACTGACTTGTTCAACGCCACTTTCACATAGTCTACTCAATTTTAGCCTAAAGGTCAACACGTGGGACTAACTTTTCGAGGGCGTTAATCGCAGCCAAGTAATCTGGTTCACTCGATTGTTCCTTGACGATTTGCCGGTAAACAATCTTACCAGTGTCATCAATGATCCAGATTGACCGGGCCAGGTTCCCCAGGTTAGGAACGTACAGGCCCATTTCGTATCCAAATGACAATTCTTCATCGGATAACAGGTCAACGTTTTCCACACCCTGAGCGGCACACCAACCAGTTTGTTCTGCAATCGAATTATTTGAGATCGTGCAGAATCTGGCGTCTGGATAGTGGTCTGCCTGCTGGGTAAACTTCCGCGTCTGAATCGTGCAAACGGGCGTATCGAGGTCCGGAACAACACTGATCAAAGTCACCTTACCAATTAAATTAGCAGTTTTAACTTTGACATTGTCCTGATCAAACACCTTAAACTTTGGTAACTGATCCCCTACTTCTGGCAAGTCGCCGGAAAGAGAGAATGTATCGCCGAGTCGTGTAACTTCCACGCAGATCAACCCCTTCGAGATATTTATCGGCTCTTCACCGATTAATTGCTTCAATTATCGCGCATTCAGCGGGTGAAAGACAAGCTTTTTGGTAGAAAATACGAAAAAACTAATTAATGAGTGATTTATAGCGGTTTTATCAAGGAAAAGTATAGCTTGAAATGGCCGCGCTCCGGCTGCCAGGGATTCCGCCTGCTGTGGGGACGCTCCGGACTGAGAAGCGGTCCTCCGACTCGCTTTTAAGCCATGAAAAACACATGTCTTAAAAGTCGCCCATCTTGAAAGCTAGCCAGCGGCCAGCTTTCAAGATTACCACGGCTGGCTACGTCCCTGTCCTCCTCCGGCTCAGACTGTGCTTTTATTTTATTACTCTTGCTTCGTAAGACTACTTAATTTGATATTGTCCGTACCATATTTAGTCCATCTTCAAAAGTAGTATCCTCCATGAATATAATATAAAGTTAATTATATTATGTTTGGTCTGGGGACGATACATTGCCTAATACCCAGAAATAAATTCCACCAAAAACCACCTTTCGACTTGCACTCCCTACCCCCTCTGTAGTTCAATTGAAGAAAGCGGTTTAAAAATATCAATTGGAGGCTTTCAGATTGAAAATCTTTTGTTACGGTGTTATCGATATCGAGGAACCCTACGCGCAGGCCTGGGGCAAGGCAAATAACGTCGAGGTTGGCACGACGAGTGAAGCGCTCACCGCGGACACGGCTAAATTAGCGAAGGGGTATGATGGTGTCTCCTCTAAAGGAATTGCCCCCGTTACCGAAGAGGCCTACGCCACCTTTGAAAAATTTGGTATCAAGCAACTAGCCGTTCGTCAAGTCGGTGTCGACAATCAGGACGTTGCCGCTGCTAGCAAGCACGGCATCACCCTGACCAACGTGGCCTCCTACTCACCACGGGCCATTGCCGAAATGGGCGTGACGCAAGCGATGTACCTGCTGCGCCACATCGGTGAGTATCAAGCCCGCATGGCCGCTGGCAACTTTACCTGGGACGCATCGATGAGCAGTACTGAGATTTTCAACTGCACGGTCGGTCTGATTGGCGCCGGGCACATTGGTGGGGCCACCGCCCAGATCTACAGCGCACTGGGTGCCAAGGTCTTAACCTACGATCCCTTCTACGATGCCGGTCTGGAGCCTTATACGACCTACACCGACCTGGAAACGGTCTTAAAGGAATCCGACATTATCTCGCTACACACGCCACTGCTCCCCTCGACCAAGAATATCATCGACGCGGCTGCTTTGAAGAAAATGAAGCCCAACGCCATTCTGATCAACATGGCCCGTGGCGAATTGGTCGACACGCAAGCACTCATTGACGCCCTCAAGGCCAAGGAAATCGCTGGTGCCGGACTGGATACGCTGGCTAACGAAGTCGGCTTCTTCCGTCTCGAAAAGCCATATGCCGAGACGCCCAAGGACTTCCAAGAGTTGAACGCCATGCCAAACGTGATCGTTACGCCCCACGTCGCCTTCTTTACCAAACTGGCCGTGAAGAACGGGCTGGAAATCGCGTTAAATGATGCTAAGGACATCATTGACGGGAAAAAGAGTCGGCACGCGGTTAACTAAATTTGTTGTATACAAAAAGGACTGTGCAGCGATTGCACGGTCCTTTTTCATGTCTCTAATTTTCAATTGCTGAAACGTGTACCTAAGGGCAGCTGGTTCCGCTTAAACCGGATAAGCAAACAATCCAAGTTCGGGATTATTCGCTTATCCGCCTTAATGCTCGCCAGCTAACCGCCCTTAGGCGCACTCTTTTTACAATAATTCAGCAAACACGTCTTCATTCTGGTTCAGGTAGTTGTCCCCTGGCCGGATTTCCGTGATGGTAATCCCGTCGAGTGCTTCCTGCATCAAGCCTTCAACGTCAATGTACTTTTCGTACTTCCGCGATTTTTCCAAGTCAGGATGCGTCTTGGGTGCTGGCGGCGTGAAGATCGTACAGCAGTCTTCGTATGGCAAAATGGACAGGTCATAGGTGTCGATATTTTCGGCAACCTTGATGATTTCCGTCTTATCCATCGACAAGAGTGGCCGTAAGATTGGCATGGACGTAACATCGTTGATGGCCGCCATGCTTTCCAACGTTTGTGAGGCCACTTGGCCCAACGATTCCCCGTTGAAAATTCCCTTGGCGTGACGCTTTTCGGCAATCGCTGCCGTCAGCCGTAACATCAAGCGTCGTTGAATCGTCATCAGGTAACCTTCGGGAACTTTTTCCTTGATGGTTTCCTGAATCTTGGTAAATGGCACCTGGATAAATTGAATGCCACCAGAGTAACCAGCCAAACGCGCCGTTAATTCCTTAGCCTTAGCTAAGGCTTGTTCGGACGTGTATGGCGGACTGAAGAAGTGGACCATATCAATTTTGACACCGCGCCGCAAAGCGTAGTAGGACGCAACCGGTGAGTCGATCCCACCGGAGAGCATCATAACGGCCTTGCCACCAGTCCCAACGGGCAACCCACCGGCACCTTGAACGGTTTCACCGGATAAGAAGACCCCGTTCATCCGTACTTCGACCCGTAGTTCCAGGTCGGGGTGTTTCATCTTAACGGTCAGTTCGGGGATGCTTTCAAGTAGCGTACTCCCAAGAATTTCGTTCATCTGGTAGGTATCGTACTCGAATTCCTTATCCTGACGCCGCGTATTGATTTTAAAGGTCATGCCTGGTTTGAAGCTTTCCTTGACCATGGCCACGGCCGTTTCCTTGATGGCATCGATATCTTTTTCGACCTTGACCGAAGGCGAGAAGTTTTCGATACCAAAGACACCCTTCAACCGTTTCATAACAGCTTTCGAGTCCGCCCCGTTTAACGTCACATGTAGGCGGTCGTGTTGTGCTCTGACTTCAATACCTTCAAAGGTACTGAGCGCCTTGCGGACGTTTTGGCCCAGCTGCTTGATGAAGTCTTTTTTGTTCTTACCCTTCGTCGACAGCTCGCCGTAACGGACCATAATTTCGCTGTATTCCATTGCGCGACCCCTTTCGTTTGCTTGTTGCTTTTAGTTTAATTTGGCAAATTGTGTGTATAACTCGTCAAACACGCGGTTAAATTCTTCGGCTTCCGCCATGGTGTTGTGTTCGTCCAAAGAGATTCGCACAGCACTCGTAGCGATGCCGTCATCGATCTTCATAGCTTGCAACGTGCTAGATTCTACGTGTTTCTTAGAAGAACAAGCACTCGTCGTTGAAATGTAAATGTCGTGTTCCTCGAAGGCGTGCACGATGGTTTCACCACGGACACCGGCGATGGCAAAGCACAGAATGTGCGGTGCAAAGACGGGGAGGTCCTTAGAGAAAATCGTCACGTTCGGGAACTTTTCGACGTGATGCAAAATGGCCAAACGAATCTCACGTTGGCGCTTGACCTTCGACGACTCGTTGTCGAGCAACAGGCGCAAGGCCTTTGCCATGGCAGCGATAGCCGGTAAGTTTTCGGTCCCAGAACGCAGATTACGTTCTTGACCCCCACCAGCCATCAATGGGTCCAGTTTACGACCTTGCCGTTTGTACATGAAGCCAATACCACGTGGCGCATGGAACTTGTGGCCAGAGAACGTTACAAAGTCAACGCGATCGTTAAAAATCTTGTCGGCTAAGCCTTTCCCGATTCCCTGAACGGCATCAATGTGCCAGTGAATCCGGGGGAAGTCACGCAAGACGTCCGCGATTTCATCGAGTGGTTGTACGGCCCCGATTTCATTGTTCACAGCCATCGTGGACACTAAAATCGTCGATGGCTTGATGGCGGCCCGTAAGTCTTCTGCGGAGACCCGCCCGTTTTCATCGACTGGTAAATAAGTGACTTCAAAACCCAGTTGCTTGAGCTGTTCCATGGAATTGTGGACCGCTGGATGTTCGACCTCGGTCGTGATCAAGTGGTTCCCAAATTCCCGCTTAGCCATCGCTGTTCCCTTGATGGCCCAGTTATCACCCTCGGTACCACCACTGGTGAATAGGATTTCACTGAGCTTGACGCCTAATAAATCAGCGATCTGTTGCCGGGATTGTTCAAGCAGGTTAAAAGCTTGTTCCCCAAACTTGTGTAAGCTTGAAGGATTACCCCAGTAATTTGCGCTGACCTTTGCATAAGTATCAACGACTTCGGGCGCTGCCTTGGTCGTTGCACTGTTATCAAAATAAATCATACAGAACCCTCTTATCTCTTTTCTATTGGTTCGACTCCGATAGAAATTCTTTCTCATTATAAACACAAACCTTACGAACCACAAGTGGCGCGGCCTAAATCACGTGGTTTTCTGGTGAATTTCCTTAGGAACTGGTAGTCCTTACCTTGGCAACCTAGTGGTACCTTCGCCTTACCGGCCGCCAGATATGGGCCGGAACGGTGCGGACACAACTTGAAGCCTCGAAAACCACGAGTCTACAAGCTTGGTCTTCTGCTAAGCCGGCGGAAGTTCACCGTCAACTAAGCAGAACGACACGCCTAGGCCCATATCTGGCGACCTCTCGGCTTACACTAGTGTCCGAAAACAACTTCAGTAATAAACCTTAACGGTTGTAGTATTCAACGAAAGCAGCATCGCATTCCACACATCATGATAAGTCAGTTTCAAGCTGAACGTACGAAGACGACTAGCAACGGTTTTCAAACAGTGCTTTGTTCAAATACCTCTGCTTAAAAAACTAAGACGGGCGTTACGTCAGCGTCACTATTACTCATAGTCGCTTAACGTAACGCCCGTGTTCAATTTTAAATCAGTTTATTCGTCGTCGCGTTTTGGCTTCGCCGTTCCCTTACGTTGGTAATAGGCATCTTCCAAACGCTTGTAGGAGCCGGGTTCCACGTCGTCTAATACCGTGGCGATGGTTTCCAGTGCTTGTGCGTACTGGTGATTCTTTTCAAATAGTTCTGCGGCCTTCTTGCTGGCTTCAGCGACGTTCTCATGACTCGTCTGGTAACGGTTTGCGTATTGCAGCAGTTGTTCTGCCAGTTGCGCACTGTCCATCAGGTCATCCGTCTTTTCCTGCAAGGTGTCCAGATCCGTTTGAATGATCAGTAATTGCTTGGTGATTCGCTCCATATCGATCTGGGGTTGATCCATATCGGTCGCTAACTGCGCCACCTCATCGCGAACCACAAAGAAATAATCCAAGTAATCCTGCGGAATTCCGGGGAGATTTAAGTTCTCCACCTGGCGCCGTAAACTATGTAGATTAAAGTCGAACTGTTGCAGGGTGTCACGGGCTTGCCGTTCTTCATCGGCCAACCCAGCCACACTGTTTAAAATCTGTGCTTGTTGTTCTTCAATTTGCTTCAAGTCTTTTTCTTGTTGTTTTTGATGTTCCAAAACGTGCGAGTAGGTCGCCGTCTTCCCGGTCAGATCCTGTACGTCACGCTGATAGATGCCGTCGATGGCTCGTAACTGCTCGTTGAGCTCACGTGCCGTCTCCAGCTCTTGATGATCCAACGTGTAATTTTGACTCAGGCGATCCAATTCGCTAAGCAACGTGTGGCTCTGGTTTTGCGCGTGGGCAATAAACTTAGCCACGCCATCCAGGTTGGCTTCGACTGGGTCCTTGGCATCAATTTCAGTTTGCATTAAATCGTAGAGCTGATCAATTTGGCCAGAAATCCGGTCGTTGACGACTTTAGCATCGTCTGGTCGCAATTTACTTAACGTGTCTAGGTTCTCACTAATATGGTCAGCGACTTGTTGAATCAACTCAGGAATGTTTTCGTCACCAAATTGATAGTGGTCGGCCGTCAACTGTTGATAGCCACCCTTTAATTCCTTAACTTGGTCGGGATAAACGACGGTCAAATCTTTGTACAGCGGTGGGATGGCCTTGATGAGGTCTTCAAGGTCAGCCGTATCGTCCTGTAATTGACTCAACACATCGGCGGCCCGTTCGTGGTCCCCTGACTGGGTCAACCGCGTGAACGTGTCGAAATTATCTTCTAATTGACTGAGTCGCTCTTCGAGACCATCAATGCTGGGACCAAACGCAAAGTTCTTCGCCAGCAGCGTCTTCCGCAAGTCCTGGTACTTTTGCTCCAAATCACGAACGGCCTGTCGGTGTTGCTTGTCGACTTCCTGTAAGGCTGCTAGTTTGGCCTGAACGGACTGGACAAGTTCATCCGTTTGGTTAACCAACTCAACCACCTTATTGAGGTCGCGACGTAGGCCCACCAAATTTAGCCCCCGTGAGTCTTCGGTCAGCTTCGCCAGCTGCTGGTCGATACGGGTAAACCGGTTCTCATTGATGTCAGTAAAGTCGGCCTGCAACTGTTGGTATTGTTCCAACGACTGCCCGGTCAAACTTAATTCACCGACAAGGTTGACCTCGTCAGCTAGTGGAATTGCCACCATCGTTTTCTTTTTTGCAGTTAACGCCGCCACCTGTTGTCGTATTCGTTGCTGGTAAACGAGTACACCAACGTAGATGATAATCGCCACTACGACGACTCCGATTAGAACACCTAACATTTTGACCCCATCCTTCATCCGCTTTTAAACGTTTAACGAGTTGCAAAATAACTCGGTTCATTTTACAATTTAATCTAATTTCGATTATAGCATAAGTCACGCTTACGCTTCACTAGGTTTTCATGATTACCTTAACCTTTTTTCCTATATTCAATTACCACAATCATCCACAGGAGGTCTTTTTAAATGAGTGATTCAATTAATCCTTTAATCACTGAACAACTTGACGCGCTCTTACATGGAGAAACCAACGTCATTGCTAACTTGTCAAATGCGTCAGCACTGTTGAAACAAACCCTGGACGATGTTAACTGGGCCGGCTTTTATTTGTACCAGCCAGAAACCGACGATTTAGTCCTCGGACCCTTCCAAGGCAACGTGGCCTGCATGCACATTGAAAATAATCGTGGCGTCTGCGGAACGGCCTTAGCCACGCAGGAGACCCAACGCATCGCCGATGTCCATCAGTTTGCGGGCCACATTGCGTGCGACTCCGCCAGTAATGCGGAAGTTGTCGTTCCCCTGACCACCGCTAACGGTAAGATTGGTATCATGGACATCGACTCCCCTAGCAAGGACCGTTTCTCAGCGGATGACCAAGCCGTTTTGGAAGAATTCGCTCGTGTTTTGTTGAAACACATTGACAAAGACTAGCCATTCTGGTTATACTGGTGTTTGTGTAAAATAATGCAGCGATAAGTGGTAAGCTCGTCAACAGATTGTTGCCGTTCAATTGGTTCAGGAAGTAACCTGCGGCTGCATACGGTGAAACCTGCAAAGCAACCTGCACGAATACTAAACTTATATACAGCTTATTTTACTCCAAATAATATTTTATTGGAGGAACTATCTATGTCTCGTTACACTGGCCCAAGCTGGCGTATTTCCCGTCGTTTAGGGGTATCCCTTTCCGGCACTGGTAAAGAATTAAACCGTCGTCCTTACGCACCTGGTGATCATGGTCAAGGTCGTCAAAAGAAGCTTTCTGAATACGGTACGCAATTGCGTGAAAAGCAAAAGCTCCGGTTCACTTACGGCATGACTGAACGTCAATTCTACAACTTGTTCAAGCGTGCCGGCAAGATCAAGGAAGGTACCCATGGTACTAACTTCATGATCTTACTCGAACGTCGTCTGGACAACGTGGTTTACCGTTTAGGTTTGGCAACGACTCGTCGTCAAGCTCGTCAATTGGTTAACCATGGTCACATCACTGTTGATGGCAAGCGCGTTGACATCCCTTCATACGAAGTCGAAGTTGGCCAAGTTGTCTCAGTTCGTGAAAAGTCCAAGGACATGACTATCATCAAGGGCGCTGTTGAAGCCGTTGTTGGTCGTCCACAATACGTCCAATTCGACGCTGACAAGCTGGAAGGTTCCCTTACCCGCTTACCACAACGTGAAGAATTAGATGCAGAACTCGACGATTCTCTTATCGTTGAATACTACAACCGTTAAGATTAAGTTCTTAATTGGTTTGAACGAAGTCTTGCCGTTTGGCAGGGCTTTTTTCATATCATAATCTGCCAGCAGCTCGTCTGCTGGCAGAAATACATACTGGAGGCTTCACTATGCCTATCCTAAATGTCGTCATGAGCGTGTCATCCATCTTAAACATCCTACTCGGTCTGGCCGTAATCGCCTTACTCGTCGTTTTCGTCTTGTGGTTACGCGACCGCCACAACAAGACGCCTAAAGTGACTAATAAAACGTTGGCCTACTACACTGGCTTGCTGATTATTTTTATCATTGCCAAGTTACTCGTTCACTAGTTTCAACAAGAAAAGCTTAGCATCCCCTACTCACTTTGGGGTGCTAAGCTTATTTTGATGCACTTTTTATTTCTTATCCGCCAGTTCTTCCGACGTAATTCGCTTCGGTTTCAGCTGCACGTCAAAGACATCTAGGAAGAACGCCACCAGTGGCACCCCAACTAGCAATCCCCAGGCACCAAAGATGCGCTCGCTGACGATCAACGTAATGAAAGTGACGAAGATCGGCAGGTTCGTGGCGTTTGCCATTAGCCGCGGATGGAGGAAGTACGATTCGAACATGTGAATTAAGATGACCAGTACCAGTACCGCCAGAACGCGGATCAGACCACCCGTGATAAAGGCTACCGCGGTCAGTGGAATCAGCGAGATCAATACCCCAGCCACCGGAATCAGGCCTAAGAAGAAGACCAGGATTCCCAAAATCAGTAAGCTAGGCATGCCAATTGCCCACAGCCCTAAGACCATCAGTAGCGTATTGATCGTGCAAATCACCAGTTGAGTTTCAATGACCGTGCCGAAGATGTGGACAAATTTCAAAATCAGCTCGCCCATCGGTACGAACAGACCGGCAAAGCGACTCCGTGTAAAGGCGTGGGCGAACGTCTTCAGCTGATTCTTCGTCAGGTTAAAAATAAAACTGAAGAAGAAGGCCAAGACCACCGTCTCCACCCCTGAACTGAGCCGTGAGAGTTTACCGATTCCGCTAGTAAACAGCATCTTCCCATTGCTGATGACCGACGCATTTTGCGACAGATTTTTCACCAGCTTGGTGACGGACGTTTCCAGCTGCGGATAGGTCTTGATCAGTGCGTCCAACGTGTGCGGCAGACTAGACGCCTCCGACACCAGCGGCGGAATGATCTGGCCAAATGCCGCCACCAAAATCCCCAGAAATAGGATGTAGACCAGTAGCGTCGACCACAAATGATGCAGATGAACGTGACGCTCGATGCCCATGATGGCCGCATTCCCTAAGTAGATAAAAATAATTGTAAAGAGCGTCAACGACAGGAAGTCGCGAACCTCCCACGCAATGATGATCAGCAGTACCAACGCCAAATAATACGTTGTCAGCGGGTTTTGCCACCACCGTTTCAGTATCTCAATCACTAAAAATCCCCCTTCGACCCCAGTTATGTTTCAGCCTACACATGTGTCCCAGCAATTGCAACCAACCACCAGAACACAGAAAAATCTGGAAACTAACTTCCAGATTCCCCGTCAACATTAAATACGAATCAATTGATCATACAGCGGCAACAATGCTCGTACAGTGTCTTGAATGATCTGCGTCTGTTCGGCCGCCGACACCGTGAAGAAGTCGCTGCCCCGCATGAAGTTACGGCCAACCTGCCATTCGGCGTGCCGGTTCGGCTGCGTTGCCATCAGCGCCTGGTAATTCTCCCGCGTCAACGGCACCCCGCAGTCCTTGTCCGTATGGTCACCGCCGCACGCAAAGCCCACCGGTAGCCGCATGACCGTATCTTCCTTCAGACTACTCAGTAAGGCTTGGCAGTTCTTCGCTTCCTGCAAAACGGCCAACCAAATAAAGAACCGGTCGTCCCAGAACCCCACCTCGATATGCGGCAACATCTTGTACCCCCGTTTGGACGTACTAAACGCAACCCAGGTATCCGGCGGCGGATTTTTCGACCGGCGCCGATGCTGCGAAATATGGTCGTAAATCGGCACGGCGAGCTCCGCAAAAACTGGCGCGAGTTCTGTGACCGTCTGCACGAATTTCGGATCAATTTGGGCCCGAATCTTTCCCAAGCGTCCCGGCAACGTTTGGTCGTCCCACACGTGAAAATCTTGGTCCTGATACATCCCAAAGCCCCCTTCCTAAACGTCTATCCGATTCCATGTTATACTAGTGAGACTAACTTGAAAAGAGGGAATCCCATGGCAGAAAAGAGTCAAATGGAGCAACATTTACAAAATTCCGTCTACGGCACGCCGAAGATCAATCCCGATGAGCAGCGCCATTACTTGGGCACATTTCGTGAGCGGGTCTCCTTGGCAATGACCATCGCTGAAGTCACGGACCGCGACAATCTGAATCCATTTATCACGGAGATCAGCGCGCACCCAGACTATCAGGTCATCCTAAACGGCCACGTTGACCAGGCCGACCTCGCCCCGTACCTCAAGTTGGCAAGTCAGCATAATCTAAAATTTACGATTCGCCAGGACATCATCTACGGCGTCAACGACAGTGACCTTGGTCTAGTCGTGGCTAGTGATCACGCTATCGACCAAAGTCCCATTGCATTAAGTAAAAAATACCCACCGAAGTCACCGGCAACACCCGCACAACCGGTTAAGAAGAGCTGGTTCGACAAGCTGCTAGGACACTAAGAAAGGAGTCCCGTTCTTTGGCACAACATCCGTTAGCCTACCGCATGCGGCCTCGGCGCCTGGAGGAAGTCGTCGGTCAACAAGACCTCGTCGGCCCCGGGAAGATCATCGCCCGCATGGTGGCTGCTAAATTACTTTCATCGATGATTCTTTATGGGCCGCCCGGCATCGGTAAAACAAGTATCGCCAGTGCCATCGCCGGTTCTACCAAGTATGCTTTTCGCAAATTAAACGCCGCCACCGATACCAAGAAGGACCTGCAGGTGGTCGCCGAAGAAGCCAAAATGAGCGGCACCGTCATTTTGTTGCTCGATGAAATCCATCGTTTGGACAAGACCAAGCAAGACTTTCTCCTGCCTCACTTGGAGAGTGGCCGTATCGTCTTGATCGGTGCCACCACCGAAAATCCCTATATCAATATCAATCCAGCCATTCGGAGTCGGACCCAGATTTTTGAAGTCCACCCCCTCTCACTGGACGACATCAAGACTGCCTTGCAGCGAGCCATGACGGATGAGGAACGTGGCCTGGGCAAACTAAATCTGACCGTCGATGACGACGCACTGGGATTCATGGCCGGTGCGACTAACGGCGACCTGCGCAGTGCCCTGAACGGTCTCGAATTGGCCGCGCAGTCTACGCCTCCCGCCGAAGATGGTGAGATTCACGTCACACTTGAAGTGGCCGAAGCCTGCTTTCAACGCAAGGCCTTGATGGGCGACAAAGACGGCGATGCCCATTATGATGTCATTTCTGCCTTTCAAAAGTCGATTCGGGGCAGTGATACCGATGCCGCACTCCACTATCTTGCCCAACTGGTTGCGGCCGGTGACCTGCCTTCTATCTGCCGGCGGCTGATGGTCATTGCCTACGAGGACGTGGGCATGGCCAATTTACCGGCTGCCGGGCGGACGGTTCAAGCCGTTCAGGCTGCCCAACAACTTGGTCTACCCGAGGGGCGTATCCCGTTAGCCGACGCCGTCATTGAGTTGTGCCTGTCGCCCAAATCCAACTCTGGCATTCTGGCAATGGACGCCGCTTTAGCCGATGTCATGAACGGTCATAATGGGGCCGTCCCTGACCGTTTAAAAGACGCCCACTACAGCGGTGCCAAGAAGCTCGGCCACGGCAACGACTACCAATTCCCACACGATTTCCCCGGAGATTGGGTCAAGCAACAATATCTGCCCGACGACCTCAAACGCGTCGAGTATTACCAACCCAAAACCAACGGCCGCTTCGAGACTCAATTGGCCGAACAGTACCGGCGACTCCGACAGGCCAACCGGTAATGGAAAAATTGTATTTTTATAATTTATATGATAATATACAAGTGGTTCTAAGGTGTACGCGTTGTCTCACTACAAGTTGCCGAACAAGTAATTCTTAAACGGGAACGCCTAACGATATCGCAGCTGACATGCCTTTTCACTTGGAAGTCAAAAACTTTATCAGACGCTCCCCCCTGCATTGTCATCGCGGGTCAACATGACTAGACAATTAACGGCACCACTTAGATCAAACAAAGCCTCGTGCTTTGAAGGCCATTCCATTGAATGGCCTTTTTCTTTTGCCCATTAATCTTTCTTGGGTGTCTCTTAAAACAATAGATTTGTTAAAATCGGATTTGCTGAAATGGCCGCACTCCGGCTGCCAGGGATTCCGCCTGCTGTGGGGACGCTTCAGCCTGTGGGGCGGGCTTCTCGCTCGCTTTGAAGCCGTGAAGAACCCACGTCTTCAAAGTCGCCCATCCTGTTAGCTAGCCAGCGGCCAGCTAACAGGATTACCACGGCTGGCTGCATCCCTGTCCTCCTCCGGCTCTGATTGATGTTTGCAATTATACTGGTTGAGAACCCAAGAACCTTTAATTTCTCAGCCGTGCTATACCTAGTTTAGCTGGTGACTTTTATGTAATACTGGTCGCATAGAATACACGCCAACTCTACCTAGCGGACACCAGTCCAACAGGCTTAACCAACCAGTTACATTTTCCAGCCCCGTCCGCAATTTCTGCTTCAAGCGGAAATTGTTTCCCTAACACTAATTTCACTCCCCTACTGCTTTTACGCTTGGACTCGGGTATACTAAGCAATAGATAATTTAAGGAGGAGTCCTCTCTTGGCTATAACGATTCTAATGATTTGCTACACCCTGATTTCCTTTGGACTTGGCTGGTACTTTTTTAATCACCGTCAACGGCCATTTCTAGTTTTTCATCCTGAAGAAAGTCGTGAATTACAACGCGTCTTGTCGATTGGTGGGGTGATCATGATGATCATCGGTGTGTTCTCGGCTGCCGCGACCATCATGAACAATACGATTTTTCTGGCCGCCGTATTACTGGTTGGGGTCATCGCCATCATGGCCCTACAGCTCATCTTGTTGCACTGGTTTCCTAAGGGGTAACCGGTTACAACTTTCGGCACCTTTTTTACCATTTTGCTTTTTATTTGGCGGTAAATAACGTATGATAAGAGTATAAAGTAATGAGAGGTGAACAATATGTTACAACAATACAAGCACATTTTAGTTCCAGTTGACGGGTCCTACGAAGCCGAATTAGCTTTTAAGAAGGCGGTCGCTGTGGCTAAACGTAACGATGCTGATTTACATCTCGTTCACGTTGTTGATACGCGGGCTTTCCAAAACATTTCCAGCTTCGATACCAGCATGGTTGAACAAGTCACGGAAACGGCAAAGAAGACACTCGACAAGTACGTTGCCGATGCAAAGGCTGATGGCCTGCAAAGCATTGACTACGCGATTGAATACGGGGCGCCGAAGACCATTATTGCTCGCGACGTTCCCCGGGATAACGATACCGACCTGATTATGATCGGTGCTACTGGACTGAATGCCGTTGAACGGCTCCTAATCGGTTCTGTAACGGAATACGTGACCCGGACAGCTGTCTGCGACGTTATCGTTGTTCGGACTGATTTGAACAACCAACCAGCCAAGGTTACAAAACCAGAAGGCTAAGTTATTTTGAAACAGCAACACCGCTACCGGATTTCGGGTGGCGGTGTTTTTTTGTCTTTGTAAATTAAAACCAGCCAAAATAGGTTAATTCGGCTGGTTTCCTTATTTATTCAACTTTAATCGGCCACTGCGCCTAGTGGAGACCTCGTTAAACGTTCCTGTAGGGCCACGTTATGCGTCACTAACGCCAACGTTTTAGCAATCGTCAGGCTCCGTTTAGCGGCAACGGTCGCTAACAAGGCCTGTTCAGCCTGTCCCCGAACCTCGTACAACACATCAATGAGGTACAAGGAGGCTTGCTTCTTCACGGCAGTCAACGCCGCTTCCACATTTTCAATGACGAGTTGCGGTTGGTCTAATTCCAAGTACATCAGCGCAATCTGGTAGCGCGCCCAGACTAACCGTTTAAAGTTAGCTTCATCGTGCCACTCGAAATCGTCCAGGTACCCCGCCGCCTCGTTCAAGTAATAGTGAGCCTTGTCGAATTCCTTACGCGCAACGTAGGCTGACGCCATCCCCACGTTACCGACGATGGCATACAGATCCCAAGGCATCCGGTAAGACCGGTGCAATAATAAATTAAAATGGAAAATGGCTTCATCTGGCCGGTTGTGCGTGTTCAATTCAATAAAGCCACGATAATAGTGATACCGTTCCCGATCAAACGAATTCTGGACGTTGGTCATATTGACCTTAGTCAACAGCTCGCCCGCAGTTGGGTAATCATCGTGCCGAATCGCCTGAGAAATAGCTTCAAACTGGTCGTCCATGCTACTCCCTAGACCAGACAGAATATCTCCCAGTGACACATTCAACCGCCGACAGATCTGTAAAATAATCTTGATGCTGGGCACCTTATTCTTCTTCTCCATCAGACTCACAGTCGCTTGCGTGCAGATTCCCTCGGCGAGCTCCTGTTGCGATAAATTCTTTTGCTTACGGTATTGTTTGATCTTATTCCCTAGTAAACGCATCTCATCTCTCCCTCACGAATCGTGATGCTGGGCAACTTACCAATTTATGATAAAAACCGAACATTTGTCTAAGCGACCACCAGTGACCGTCCCCCGACCCGTCACACGATTCACCGATGATTTTTCCCTGATGATGATTATAACCGTTCGGTTGCTTCATCATTAATTATTATAATAAGCGATTTATAAGGAATTACAAGCAATAAACCAGTTTATGAAGGAACTCTAATCTGTCTATACCATTTTATCATTTTAAAATAAATATATTTATATTAGCGTTCTCCCTACCGTATATAAATATATTTATGCGCCACAATATTCGTTGTTAATCTATTTAGCAACTGTCATAAATAGCCAAAACAAAAACGAGTCTGGGACAAAAGTCCCGGACCCGTTTTGCGCTCCGAACGTCTATTGCGGAAACGTACGACAAAAGGCAGTCAACTCCGCTTAACCCCGATAGACAAACAATCCAAGACCGGAATCAGTCGTCTAGCGACGTTAATGCTCATTGACTAGCCGCCTTTTGTCCCACTCTCGCTATTCTAAACATAGCTCAAAATAAAGTTCTGAATGACCGCCCACCAGTTAGCATCCGGATTCTGCTGGGTCACCGCCCGCAGTCGCGTCAACTCGTTGGTGATCTGACCATCGGCCCCTATCGCCCAGGTCCGGGTCATCGCTGCATGCGAATCCGGTGTCCACACGTAAGCCGGTGCGCCCGTGCTGTGCGCCGCCGCCAAGAATTGCTGGCTCATCGAGATCCGTTGGAAGGAATAAAAGTCGGCTGGGACCACGTTGGGAGCTACCCAATTGAATGGCGTAATGTACCCCACCTGTAACTTAGGGGTTGTCGCTCGCAGCTGACGAACGACCCGGTAGTCCAGTGAATGGACCGCCGCGTGATCACGGACTAGCCGTTCGCCGTATTGTCGGGCGAATCGTCGCGTCATCCCCCGCGAATCTTGCGGGGTCGTTTTGATTTCCACCAGCAAACGTTGATGCAACCGCTCGGCCGTCCGCAAGTAGTCCGGCCACCCGGCTAATTTTGCCCGATGACCATCTTCACGCAGCGTCAAGCGCTGAAGCTGACGCAGGGTCAATTGATGCGGCGTGACCCGTTTTTTCGCGAGCACCTGCAGATTCTCATCGTGCAGGACCACCCACTGATGGTCCTTCGTCTCATGGAGGTCCATCTCCACATAGGTTGGACGCTGCCGGTGGATCAGGCGTAGCGCCGTCACTGAATTCTGGACGGCCTGATGGTGGTCAACGCCCCGGTGACTGATCAGCGCAGCGGTCGTAAACCGCGGCGTTTGCGTCATCGTCTGTCCCACGACCACTAGTCCAATTATTCCGGTCACCGCTACCAATCGCCAAAGGGGTCGGCGATGGTAACTGGACCGTTGGGGTTGTTGCCCCGTCCAGCTCCAAATGATCGTGATCACCGTTAAAATGGCCACTAAAGTAAAACCCATTAAAATCAGCCACAGCGACACGCCAGCCACGATTTTTCGCCCAGGTTGCATCACTTGTCCAGCCCAAACGTTGGCGGCCACCAGCAGCTCGCTAGCGGCCAACCACAGCAAGGTCAATCCGCCCCCCGTCATCAGGCCGGTGACCATTTGCCAAACGGATCCTGGCTGGGTCAATTGCGGCGTGAGTCGGCGAAAATAGTGCGGGCCACGCAAGAGAACGATTCCAGCAATCAGAAAATAGACGACCGCCGCAACCATTAAGACGGGACGGCGATTGAGACCGACGAAGTTGACCCAGCTGGCCGGTACGGGAAGGCGCACCAAGAAACGACTACCTAATCCCCATAATCCCCAGGGCACCGTCAAAATAGCCACGGCAACTAGCACTCCGCACCACGTGAGCCAATGCTGGGCAACCAGTCGATAGCTGACACGACGATCACTGGTGGGAACGTTGGCCAGCGTCAACGCCAATTCCGTCAGTTGCACGGCACTAGTCACCAACGTCGCCGCCAGCACTAGAACCAGTGCCACCGACCACCCCGGCCGTGTCGCCAATAATCGCAAGCCACTGAATTCTAGGATCAGCAGGCCCCATCCCCGGAATAACCCTGGCGATGTCAGCCCCCGTCGCCAACTCCGCTGTAGCTGGCGCCATTTCTCACGCATAAAGTCCCTCCCATCAAAAAAAGCCGGCCGGAACGTTTCCGCTCCCAGCCGACTTGTTGTTGCTTTTAATGCCTAAAAGTTGAAAGTTTATAACTACCAGCATTGGCTAAAAATTAGACAACTTAATGTATCCTTCGCCTTACCGGCCGCCAGACATGGGCTGGGACGGTGCGGACACACCTGAGTCCATATCTACCGACCTCTCGGCTTACGCAATTGTCTTATGGTAACAGCAGGCGTAGTCCCTGGCAGCCAGAGTGCGACCAATTTATAACTAATAACTAGTTCTTTGGCTTGTACGTTGAGGCCGCCGAGTTGTCGCTCAGTGGGATAAAGTCGTAAGCCAGTTGATCTTGCACCTTGAACTCATCCAAAGCGAGTTGAATCAGGCGGTCGATCAGGTCGGCGTAGCTAATTCCCGTTGCTTGCCACAGTTGTGGATACAAGCTGATGTTGGTGAACCCAGGTAAGGTGTTGACCTCACCCACGTATGGCACCCCATCCTTGGAGACCAAGTAATCGATACGAGCCATGCCCTTAAGGCCCAATGCCGCATACGTTTGCAGGCCCATTTGCGTAATTTCTTGCGTCAGGTCTGCTGGTAAGTCAACGGGTACCTCAAAGGTCACACCGCTAGCATCGACGAACTTGTTGTTGTAGTCGTAGAAAACATCCGACTTTGGTACCCGAATTGCACCTAATTTAGAAGCTTCGGGATGTTCGTTACCCAAAATGGAAATTTCGACTTCCTCGGGACCATCGATCGTTTGTTCAACCAGTACCTTGTAATCGTACCGGAAAGCGTCAGCAATGCCATCGTTGTATTCTTGGGCGTTACCTGCTTTGTGAATGCCGACCGAAGACCCTTGGTTCGCGGGCTTGATGAAGACGTTGTCGCCTAATTTAGCTTGAACCGTGGCGTAATCAAATGCGTCGCGGTTATCCGGCGTTAACACCACATACTTCGTGTTGCGAATGCCATGAGCCGTCAAAACCTGCTTCGTCATATCCTTATCAAAGGACACAGCCGATGCCAAGACGCCACTCCCCACATAAGGCTTTTTCAATAAGCGGAAAAGCCCTTGGATCGTACCGTCTTCACCCAAGTTACCATGGATAATTGGGAAGAAAACATCGATGTCCTTTGCCTGAGATAAATTCCAAATGGGTGCCAATGGGTTGGAAGGGTCTACCTTGGTCTTTTCCTCAGTCGCCACAGCGGCCTCGTCTTCACCATCGAAGACGCGCCGTGAAGCGGCATCACTCAGGACAAATCCATCTCGCGTCAGTAAAAATAGACTAACATCGTAGTTGGCTTTATCCATTGCATCGTAGATGTTGTGGGCAGAGCGCTTAGACACATCATGCTCCGAGGAATTACCACCGAATAATAGACCTACGTGTAACTTGCTTTTCGTTTCCATGTTGTCACTCATCCTATCGTATATATTTCGGTTAGCCTTCAGTATACCATTTCTCTTAAAAATTGAGAATAAAATCAGCCTAAAAAATCGATAGTTGAGTTCAAGTATTCTCGGAGCTTAACGGGCAAGTCTTGGTGTAACCGTAGTGCATCTACCAGTCGTTTCCGGTTGAAAAATTGGTTCCACCCCGCAATGGTATCCGGCCGCCGCTTATAGGCCACTTGCTGGCGCCACTGTTTGAGGGTCATCAAGAAGGTCGTTTCGTAGAGCGGATGCCGGTTCGCCAACTCGACCAGATACGTTGCCATGCGGTCGTTTTCGCCATAGATAAGTGGCGTGGTCAGGCGCTTTAAGCGTTCCATTAGCGTCACCAACAGGAAGAGTTTGTCGGCGCGCGGCAGATTGCTATTACCCGCTAAAACCGCTAGCAGGTCCGTGATGGCCGTGTAGGCGTGCGCCCAGCCCTGGTGATTCACGAAGCCTCGCGTGTCCGTCTCCAAGCAAATATAGGTCGCTGCGAGGAGCACGATTTGCCGGAGGTCCATGTCACGCGATTCGCTCGGATTCATAAAGTGTAGCAGGACCGCAAGTAATGCCAGCCGGGCGGAACGCCCAAAGACGGCCGCATTGGCGGGTTCGAGAATATGATCAAATAGATCCTGTTGTTGCGTCAATCGCTCAAACAAATATTTCATCTGTGCGGAATCAAACGCGTCTTGCTGCAAGGCGTCGTACACCGAAAAATTAATGCCATTGTAGCGAATCTGAGGATCGGTTGAGGATAGGTGATCGATCAAAACGCCCATTTTTTCCCGCGACAAAGTGACCGGGACATTTTCGCCCAGTTGCCGGGTCAGGTCGGCCAAGATGTCCTTCACTCCGTCATCGTCGTCTGGAAGCGTGACGGGGGTCCGCCGTTGCCGGTGAATACCGTCCATCACCTTTCCCAGCCGCGTGCCTAGCGATTGGTAGACCTCACCGCTTCTGACCTGTTCATTTAACGTCGCGAGTTGCTGCATGACCGCGCCTATCTGCTCATCCATCAAAAACCCTCCATCAGTTGATTACGAGTCGATCTTCCCGGTATTGATCACCGGTTGCGACCCGCGTTCATTAATTATTGAAACCATCATGTTATTGATCAATTGTAGCTTTTGGTTATCCGTTAATTTCAAATTCGTCTCGGCACCCAACCGATCGATGGCACCTTCCGTAATGGAAACGGCCCCCTCGACGATGATTTTCCGGGCCGACAGAATTGCCTGTGACTGTTGCCGTTGCAACATGGCCGAAGCAATTTCGGTCGCGTAGGCCAAGTGCGTCAACCGCGTCTCGATGATCTCAACACCGGCGACGTTCAACCGTTCCTGCAACTCCTCGGTCAGCCGATTGGACACATCGGTCGGATTACTCCGCAGCGTTAATTCCTTGCCATCACCAAAGTTGTCATAGGCATACTCGGAAGCCACGTGTCGAATTGCGGATTCAGTTTGGATCTCCACGAACCGTTCGTAATCTTCAACTGAGAATAAGGCCTTGCTGGTATCGACCACCTTGAAAACGATGACCGCCGCAATTTCGACGGGATTCCCTTGAAGATCGTTGACCTTTAAGATGGCGCTATTGAAGTTCCGGACCCGCAACGATACCGTTGACTTGTTTGTGAGGGGCACCGTTAAATACAGACCGGCCTCACGAATCGTTCCAATGTAACGGCCAAAGAACGTCAGCACCTTAGATTGATTGGGGCTGATAATGGTCAGACTGCTGGCAGCCAAGACGGCCACAACGATAATCAGGCCACCCAGCACGATCATCGTGCCGGTCGCAAGTAAAAAGCCGCCCCCGATGATCAGTGCCAAAACAATGACTAATCCCAGGTACCCGTTGATATGAAAAACATTCTTTTCTTCCATGTCACTCACTCCATTCCCCTAAATTTAAAAACTGTCGGTCGACTACAGCAACGCGTCAACTGTATGTATAACTAAAATTGTGTGGGCTGGTCCGCACTGCGGCTGCCAGGGATTCCGCCTGCTGTGAGGGACGCTTCAGACTGGAAAACCGCCAGTCTTCTCGCTCGATTTGAAGCCACGAAGAACCTGTGTCTCCAAAGTCGCCCATCGTGGTAGCTGCCAGCTACCACGATTTCCACGGCTGGCTACATCCCTGGCCGCCTCCGGCTCTAATTGCATTTTCCATGACCAACGTTGAGAGACCTACCCGAGCCCATATCTGGTAACTGAAATTACACTGGATTAGCTACTTTCCATGCTCTTTGCGTTACGACAACAAGTGTAAGCATCACCAATAAATTTCAGCTGGCATTAGATATATGTATATACCAAGCAAATCGACAACTAGTTAACTGTCCTTACTTGAGAAACTTCATCAACTGCCACTACCTTTATTATACCCGACCAGAGATGAAAACCCTAAGTATCTACTAGAATTATCGTTTCAACCGATTAGGGACACGATTCATTCGCTAGCGATAGCATTAGTTGTGCCGCTCAATTTACACATTTGTAACTAGCAAGAAGCCATCTATCTGGACTTAAATCAAACTCACAATTAGCAAGCGTCCCACCAATCGTATTAAGTAGATGATCAGACACACCTTAACAGCATGCTTGTAGCTCATCAACCGGAGCCGGAGGAGGTCAGGGACGGAGCCAGCCGTGGTAATTGTGTTGGCTGGCGTCCTTTGCTAGCCAACACAATGGGCGACTTTGAAAACACACGATTTTAGTGTGGCTTCAAAGCGAGCGAGAAGCCCGCTTCTCAGGCTGAAGCGTCCCCACAGCAGGCGTAGTCCCTGGCAGCCGGAGTGCGGCCAAGTTTAGCTAATCCGCGGTACAAAAAAAGCGTCATCCCCCAAGAGGGACAACGCCATGCTTCAGTTCGTGCTTAGTCCTCTTGGACGTCGACGAACCATGCAGCATCTACATCGCTACCGTTTAAAGCATCGAAATCGTTGGCTAAGGCTGGGTTAACAGCGGTAACCTTACCGGAAACAGGACTAGGAATGTCAGAAACTGCCTTGTCAGCTTCAACGCTCAACAGGTTTTCACCCTTCTTCACGTCATCGCCAACTTCTGGCAATTTAGCAAACTTAATCGTTCCGAGTTCGTCTTGACCCTCGGTCGTTAAACCAATTCGCGTACCGTCGTTAACAGCTTTAGTCCAGAAATACTTTACCATTTCACTCATGTGTAAACAGTCTCCTTCTACTTAAACGATTCGTTACGGCTAAACATGTAACTCTTATAATGATACCTCATTGACATGATTAAGCCAATCCCAATCAGGTTCCCAATCAATGCGGACCCCCCTTGACTAACAAACGGTAACGGAATCCCCGTCAGTGGCAAGAGACCAATGCTCATCCCAATGTTTTCGAACACGTGGAAAAGGATCATCATGATAACCCCGGTCGAAATGTAGGCGTAGAAGACGTTCTTCGTATCAAACGTCACCCGGATCATTTGGTAGATCAACAGGAAGTACAAGAAAATCAGGATACAGCCGCCGATGAACCCAAAGTTTTCTCCAATAACGGAGAAGACCATATCGGATTCACGGACGGGCACGTACACGTGCGACACGTTGAACCCGGTCCCAAAGATCCCACCGGATCCAATGGCCTTCATACTTTGCCAGAGTTGGTATCCGGAATTGGACGTATCGGATGACGGGTGCAACCAATTATCGACCCGGGAGAATTGGTAGGCCTGGAAGCCGACCTTCTCCAGGATCTTACGCCCAAAGTCTGTGGTCACCAGTGTCAGCGCACCACCCCCGACAACCGCGACCGTCGCAAAGGCCGGCGCGATAATTTTCCAGGTAATTCCCGAAACCAGTAAAACCCCACCCACGATGGCAAAGAACACCAACATGGTCCCGAAGTCATTTTGCAGCTTCAGTAAAACGGCGACTGGTAACGTCCACAGAATCAATTTTCCAATCAACACCCAGTCCGTTCGCACCGTATGCAAGGGATTAGCGTTATTGTGTTCCGTCACGACCCGCGCTAACATCAAGATGAAGGCGGGTTTCATGACTTCTGAGGGTTGAAAAGTCAGTGAACCAATGGCAAACCAACTTCTCGCCCCGGTATTTTGGTAGTACACCCGACTGTAAAGAAACAGGACGGCTACCAACAGGAAGATTCCCAGCCAGTAAAGCACTGGCGCCACCTTCCATAGTTGCTCTGAATCGAATTGCATAATAATCACGATGGCGACCGTCCCAATGATGTACCACATCAATTGAGAAACCACGGCCGACGTAATGCTGGTGGCACTACTATCGTGGGTCGCCGCCACGTAGATTGATGCTAGCCCAATCAGCGCTAACATCAGGACACAGAAGATAATTCCCCAGTCGATCCGGGAATCAGGCTCGCTTCGTTGTTCCGTCGCATTCTTTGCCACAATGATTGCTCCTTAATTCAAAATAGATTATTCCCTTGGTCCCATCGGCCAATTTTAAATGGTCGACTCTAGTTTAAGGTCCAAGACACCCAGTTTGTCGCCTAATCAAGCAACGACCAAACCAGTCTCGTTGTTCACGCTCATTGTAAGTATAAAGGCCGAAGTGTACGATAACGTCACACTCCGGCCAACTTTACTAAAATTTATTAACCGCGATGCAGGTGGTAATCCCGCAACAGGAGTTCGACACCTTCGTCGACCGTCTTAACGCGGTAAACGTCGCCGTCATTCAATTGGGCTTCGAAACGGTCGTCCATTGGGGTAACTGTTCCGATGGTTTCGTCGCCAATCTTTAACACGGACATCGTTCCACCGTCCGGCAACTTTTGGTCGTCAACGGTAACTTCTACAGATTTTTCTCGTTTGCTCATGCCAACTCTCCTTTACTTGATGGGGGGTTCTTGATCCAATTTCATAGCTTCACGGTATTCTTTCTCCGCTGCCACGTTACGCTTCAGGGTGAAGTGATCCGGTACCGGATCCACGCCGCCCCGAACGAACGGCTGGCACCGTAAGATCCGCGCGATGCCCATGAGGCTTCCCTTAAATGCACCGTGCTTCTCTAACGCCTGCAACATATAAGTCGAGCAGGTCGGATAGTACCGACAGGTCGGCGGAAATAGTGGTGAAATAAACCGCTGATATCCCCGCACCAAGAAGCTTAGTAGGTGGCGCATCGCCAGTCCCCCTTTAATGACTTACTAGTCGTTGTTTTCCTTAGCCGTCTTCGTGTCCATGTGTTCCAGCAGAACGCCGGCACCCTTAGCCACGTTGTCCAGTGGGTCTTCGGAAATGATGACGGGCACCGTTAAGCGTTCTGAGAACAACTTGTCGATACCGTCTAACAAGGCACCCCCACCAGTCAGCATAATGCCCCGGTCGATGATGTCAGCGGCCAATTCTGGTGGCGTCGTTTCCAAGACAGCCATTGCTGCGGAAACGATTTGTTCAACGGAATCATGAATGGCTTCTTCAACTTCAGCGGCGGTAATCGTCACTTCGGTCGGCATCCCACTAACGGAATCCCGGCCACGCACAGCCATGGTCTTTTCTTCATTGCCAGGTTCTGGATAAGCGGTCCCAATCTTGATCTTAATGGTTTCAGCGGTCCGTTCCCCAATAATCAGGTTGTGGTTACGCTTAACGTAGTTGACGATTTCAGAGTTCATCCGGTCACCGGCAACGCGAATTGAGCGGCTAGCTACGATGTCACCCAGAGACAGGATCGCAATGTCACTGGTTCCACCACCCATGTCGATAACCATGTTACCGCTAGGCTTGAAGATGTCCATCCCGGCACCCAAAGCGGCGACCTTAGGTTCAGCTTCCAAGTAAACCTTGGCGCCACCGGACTTTTCAGCGGCCTGAATGATGGCCTTACGTTCGATTTCCGTGATGTTCGTAGGTGCACAGATCATAATGTTAGGCTTGGATAAGAAGCCTTTGACACTAAGCTTGTTGATGAAGTAGGAAAGCATGGCTTCGGTAATATCGAAATCAGAAATGACCCCGTCCTTAAGGGGACGAATTGCCCGAATGTTGCCTGGTGTCCGTCCAACCATCCGGTAAGCTTCTGAACCCACCGCTAATACCTTATCCGTCTTGGTATCGATTGCCACAACGGACGGTTCGTTTAATACAATACCCTTACCGACCACGTAGATTAAAACGTTCGCGGTCCCTAGGTCAATTCCAATGTCTTTCGCCATACTTATGCGTCCTCCTGATTTTTAATGCCAATTTTCAACATTTCATTATACCATAATCCTTGCGAACACTAAATGATTTCTCGGGGAATGTTCGGTTAAGCCCCTTTGTTACCGTTTTCTTTGGTTAAACCAGTACCAATATAAAATAGCCGCACTACGGCTGACAGGAATTCCGCCTGCTGTGGGGACGCGTCAGACTGGAAAAACACCAGTCTTCTCGCTCGCTTTGAAGCCACGAAGACCACGTGTCTCCAAAGTCGCCCATATTTTGAGCTAGCCA
This sequence comes from Levilactobacillus andaensis, assembly GCF_016861695.1. Lineage (GTDB taxonomy): Bacteria > Bacillota > Bacilli > Lactobacillales > Lactobacillaceae > Levilactobacillus > Levilactobacillus andaensis. The sequence continues at coordinate 108,544 of NZ_BOLP01000010.1, forward strand.
CTGGCCAGCTCAAAATATTACCACGGCTGGCTGCATCCCTGTCCTCCTCCGGCTCAGGTTGTGTTCTATCACAACAACACTCGGAAAACGTGGAGATTTAGCGTTTTCGGCCCCATCGATAACGACTGTTTCAGTCATTATCTCCGTCGTCTAAGAATACTGTGTAAGCCGAGAGGTCGGCAGATATGGGCTCAGGCGCGTCGTTCTACTTAGCTGGCGGGTCTTGCCGGCTTAGTAGAAAACCAAGCTTGTAGACTCGGTTCTTTCGAGGCTTCAAGTTGCGTTCGCACCGTTCCAGCCCATATCTACCGGCCGGTAAGGCGAAAGAATCACCAGGTTGCCTAATTTTAGTCCCGCTGTTGTTGCTAGAACGGGCGTGACTGGTATTTTAGAACTTTCAACCTTTAGTTACAGAAACAAAAAGGCGGCAAATACTGCCACCCCATGATTACTTAATTATTAACGTGTGTGTTCTTCAGAACAACCGTGTCATCGTCAGGAACGTCGATCCGTTTAACTTCGGCACCCAGCGCGGTCAACTTCTTGTGGAAGTCGTAGTAACCGCGGTCCAGATACTTCAGGTTCGTGACCTGCGTGTAGCCATCGGCAACCAACCCAGCGAGGACCAAGGCAGCGGCGGCCCGTAAGTCCGTGGCGGCTACTTCGGCACCGTTGAAATCAGTTGGGCCGTGCATCACGACCGTGCGACCGTTGATTTGGAATTCAGCGTTCATCCGCCGTAATTCTTCCAAATGCATGAAGCGGTTTTCAAATACCGTTTCGGTCATGGTACTCGTGCCTTCAGCGGCCAACTGTAAAATGGTCATCTGAGGCTGCATGTCAGTTGGGAAACCCGGATATGGCAACGTCTTCACGTCCGTTGGCTTGAGCTTGTCTGGTCCGATTACACGGATACCAGCAGGTTCTTCCGTGACTTGAACGCCCATTTCTTGCATTTTTGAGATTAAAGGTTTGTTATGTTCAACGATACCATCCTTAATCAACACATTTCCGTGAGTTAAGGCAGCACCGACCATGAACGTGCCGGCTTCGATTCGGTCTTGAACCACACTGTGTTCGGCACCGTGCATCTTCTCGACCCCATCGATCCGCAACGTTTCAGTCCCAGCACCGCGGACCCGGGCACCCATCTTGTTCAAGACGTTCGCCAAGTCCACGATTTCTGGTTCGCGGGCAACGTTATCGATAACCGTTGTCCCTTCAGCCAAGCAAGCTGCCATCATAATATTTTGCGTAGCACCTACACTTGGGAAATCTAAGTAGATGTGACTGCCTTGTAGCCGATTGGCAAAGGCTTCGATGTAGCCATCATGCTGTTCGATCCGGGCACCCAATGCTTCGAGACCCTTTAAATGTAAGTCGATTGGCCGCGTGCCAATCGCACAACCACCAGGTAACGCTACCCGGGCATGGCCGAGACGAGCCAACAGTGGCCCCATGACGACGATTGATGCCCGCATCTTGGAGACATATTCGAACGGCGCTTCACTAGAAACTTGCTTCGTCGCGTCGATCGTCACTTCCCGCTTGGCTTCGTCAAAATCGACGCGCAAGTTCAGGAAACGGAGAACCTTATTCATTGTATAAACATCAGACAAAACCGGAACATTTGCTAAATGAGTGAGTCCGTCTTGAGCCAGAATGGACGCTGCTAAGATTGGCAACACGGCATTCTTGGCCCCTTCAATGTGGACCACACCAGATAAGCGGTTCCCACCATGAACGACAATTTTTTCCATGGGATACCTCCAAAGATTTTTATAGGCCAATCACAAAAGATAGCCCAGATTACGAACGTTATTGATGAAGTCCAAAAAGAATGAGCTACAAGCGAAGCCGACCGCAACCGCTAACATCACAATCAAGACGCGCGATTGTCGAGGGTAAAACGTCATTAGTCGCTCAATGTGCAACGCTGAAATCGCCCAAAATGCTAACGCGATAAAAGACAAGTGACTGATGATCGTTAATATGGCCTGTAACCCAATGAGTTTCATTACCTCAATCCTTCCTAAACATTCTCACTAACTATAGCATAATTTTTCGTGTGTGTCCCTGTGATTCCTTTAAAAACGGCATTTGTAATATTACAATTATTTTTATTAACCATATTAACCGAACGAACCTGACGCCATGGTAGCAAAAAAGCGAGCACTCCGCAATGGAAGTGCTCGCTTAAAGCAAACCGAAAATGGTTTACACAATATTTAATGATTAGCAACGTTAATCCGGTTGATGGCACGCCGCAAAGCGACTTCAGCCCGTGCTAAAGTATCTGGATCATGAGACTCTTGCGCCTTCTTGATCGTTTCTTCAGCCCGTTGACGTGCACTCTGCGCCCGGTCAACATCAATATCGTCTTGACGTTCCGCACTGTCTGCAACAATGGTTGCCACGTTGTCGGAGAACTCAATGAAACCACCGTTAACGGCAATTTCATCTTCGTGATCGCCTAATTTTACCCGCGTCTCATCAACTTCGAGTGAAGCGATGAGCGGCACGTGATTCGGCATGATCCCTAATTCACCAATTGTCGTTTTGACAACTAGTAAATCACTGTCTCCTTCATAGACGCGACCATCAGGGGTAACGATACTAACAGATAACACTGATTGATTATCAGCCAATTAGAATCCCTCCCTACTTGTCAGCAACGGCAGCGTTCATTTTCTTTGCTTTCTCAACGGTGTCTTCGATAGCACCACAGTTCCGGAAGGCATCTTCTGGTAGGTCGTCATACTTCCCATCGAGGATTGCCTTGAAACTCCGAATCGTATCTTCCAACTTAACGTACTTCCCGTCCATACCCGTAAACTGTGAAGCAACGGAGAATGGTTGTGACAAGAAGAACTGAATCCGCCGAGCACGGTTAACAATCGTCTGTTCTTCATCGGACAGTTCATCCATCCCTAAAATAGAGATGATATCTTGCAATTCATGGTACCGTTGCAAAACATGTTGAACTTCCGTGGCGACATCGTAGTGTTCTTGGCCGATGATTTCAGGGGCCAAGGCAGTTGACGTTGAAGCCAATGGGTCAACGGCTGGATAAATCCCTTGTTGCGTCAAAGAACGTTCCAAGTTGGTCGTTGCATCCAAATGGGCGAAAGTCGTGGCAGGAGCAGGGTCGGTATAGTCATCGGCAGGCACGTAAACGGCTTGGATAGAGGTGATAGACCCCTTCTTCGTCGACGTGATCCGTTCCTGTAACTGACCCATTTCAGTAGCCAACGTTGGTTGGTAACCAACGGCTGAAGGAATCCGCCCTAACAGAGCAGAAACTTCAGAACCGGCTTGCGTGAACCGGAAAATGTTATCGATGAATAACAGAACGTCTTGGCCCTTAACGTCACGGAAGTATTCCGCAATCGTCAAACCGGTCAAGGCAACCCGCATCCGGGCACCAGGAGGTTCGTTCATTTGACCATAAACCATGGCCGTTTGCTTCAGAACCCCGGACCCCTTCATTTCCCAGTACATATCGTTACCTTCACGAGTCCGTTCACCAACACCGGTGAAGACGGAGATCCCGTTATGGCCTTGAGCAATGTTATGAATTAATTCTTGAATTAAAACGGTCTTACCAACACCGGCACCACCGAACAACCCAATCTTCCCACCACGAACGTAAGGTTCGAGCAAGTCAATAACCTTGATCCCAGTTTCCAGGATTTCAGTTGAAGGGTTTAATTCGTCATACTTAGGTGCGTCACGGTGAATTGGCATCCGTTCTGCGTCTGGTCCAAATTCGGCACCGCCGTCAATAGGATCCCCGAGAACGTTAAATACCCGACCAAGTGTGTCGTCACCAACAGGAACAGAAATAGAAGCACCAGTGTTTTCTACTTCTAATCCCCGGCGAAGACCATCGGTACCGTCCATGGCAATGGTCCGCATAACCCCGTCACCTAATTCCAAGGCAACTTCGGTTACAAGGACACTACCATCATCTTTTTTGATGTTAAGGGCAGTGTTGATATCAGGTAATTCATCGTTCAACGGGAATTCAACGTCAACAACAGGTCCGATAACTTGAACAATTTTACCAGCACTCATTATTCGTTAATTCCTCCCGTCATTAGTTTTTTAAGGCTTCCTGCCCACCGGTAATTTCGGTGATTTCAGTCGTGATCGCTGCTTGACGCGCACGGTTATAGTGCAGCTGCAGGGTCGCAATTAAATCATCGGCATTATCAGTAGCAGACTGCATCGCATTGGTACTTGATGCATGTTCGGCCGTCTTTGCGTCCAAAATCGCACCGTAAACTAAGCTTTCTGCGTATTGTGGCAGTACGACCTGCAGAACACCCTCTTCAGAAGGTTCTGTGTCGTATTCAGCCGTTAACGGTGTCGCTTTCGTATCGTTTGCCGCATCAGAAGACAGGGCTTCCCCATCGACTGGCAACATTTTTTCAGCCCGAAAACGGGATGAAATCCGGTTAACAAAGTGATTGTAGCAAACGAAGAGTTCATCGAAGACTTCGTTGTTGAACATCGTGGTGACCGTCTTGACGATTTCCCGAACTTCATTGAATTCAGGAACGTCGCTGACGCCACGGTATTCATAAGCTACGTTAACGCCACGGTGCTTGTAAAAGTCAGCACCAGTGCCCCCAACGGCTAACACCATGTAGTCGTCAGGATTTGGCGTCCGTTCTTTAATGAACGCATTGGCATCCCGTAAAACGCTGCTATTGTAGCTCCCAACCATTCCACGATCGGAGGTGATCACTAAATATGCGGTTTTCTTTACTGGACGGTTCGACTGCAGGCTACTTGAGGAATTATCCAACAGATGAGACTGCGAAAGATGCATGACGACAGCCTTAACCTTAGAAACATAGTCTTGGTAGCCGACTGCTTGTTTCTGAATCTTATTTAACTTCGCCGTCGAGACCATGTGCATCGCCGCCGTAATTTGACGGGTTGCTTTCGTGGACGTAATTCGACGTTGAACGTCATGAATTGATTCAGCCATTATTTCTCACCATCCTTCCTTCAAGTACTCTTAATCAGCCGAGTTGGCCGCCGTATCATCTGCTTTGGCAGTCGGCTGGAAAGTCGTATCGAATTCAGCGATGGCGTCTTCCAGAGAGTTACCTTCAGGTAAGTTCCCGGTCGTCGTGATCGTGTCTTCAAGGTCTTGGTGACTAGCGTCCATGTAATCAAACAGTTCGTTTTGGTAACGTAAGACGTCAGCCACTTCAAGCTTGTCCAAATGACCATGAGTCAAAGCAAACAAGATAATAACTTCTTTAGCAACGGGAACAGATTCGTGTAAGCCTTGCTTTAAGACTTCAACGGTCCGGGCCCCACGGTCCAAACGTGCCTTAGTAGCGGCATCCAAGTCAGAACCGAATTGGGCGAAGGATTCAAGTTCACGGTAGGCAGATAAGTCCAACCGCAATGTCCCAGCAACCTTCTTCATGGCTTTGATTTGAGCGTCCCCACCAACCCGAGAAACAGAAGTCCCGGCATCCATGGCTGGTCGAATACCTGAATAGAAGGAATCACTGTTCAGGAAGATTTGACCATCGGTGATGGAAATAACGTTGGTTGGAATATAAGCAGAAACGTCACCGGCCTTGGTTTCAATAACAGGCAAAGCCGTCATTGAACCGCCACCAAGTTTATCGTTTAACTTAGCTGCCCGTTCCAACAAACGAGAGTGGGTGTAGAAAATGTCACCAGGGTAAGCTTCACGACCTGGCGCACGCCGCAGAATCAAGGAAAGTTCACGGTAGGCATCGGCTTGCTTGGTTAAATCATCATAGACGATCAACACGTGCTTGCCGTTGTGCATGAACTCTTCACCCATCGCTGCGCCGGCATATGGTGCGACGTAGAGCAATGGTGCTGGTTCGGAAGGACTGGCGGTAACGACAATGGTGTAATCCATAGCGCCGAATTTTTCCAGCGTAGCAACCTGTGAACGTACCGTAGAAGCCTTCTGACCAATAGCGACGTAGATACAAATCATATCTTGGCCCTTTTGGTTAATGATCGTATCGATGGCGATGGAGGACTTCCCAGTCTTCCGGTCACCAATGATCAATTCACGTTGGCCACGACCGATTGGAACCAAAGCATCGATGGCCTTGATACCGGTTTGCAGAGGTTCACTAACCCCTTGCCGGTCCATAACACCAGGTGCCTTGTGTTCGATAGGACGCGTCTTGTCTGTGGAAATGTCCCCTTTACCGTCAATTGGTTGACCTAATGGGTTAAGAACCCGGCCAATTAATTGCTCGCCAACGGGAACTTCCATGATTCGGCCAGTCCGCTTAACGGTATCGCCTTCAGTAATTCCAGTGAAATCACCCAAGATAACAATACCAACGTCACTGGCTTCGAGGTTTTGGACCATCCCATAAACCCCGTTATCAAACAACAGTAACTCACCTTGTAACGCATTGTTCAGACCGTGGGCCCGAGCGACACCGTCACCAACGTAAGTAACCGTACCAGTTTCTTCAACTGAGATTTCATCTTTATAGCTTTCTAATTGTTGTTTAATTAGAGCACTGATTTCCTCAGCTTTAATGCTCATGAAAGTTTCACCTCTTTATCACCGAATTCGTTATGCTAGCAGTTGCTGCCGTAAACGATTAATTTTAGTTCGTAAGCTACCGTCAAGAACCGTATCAGCAGCCTTAACGATGACGCCACCAATCACAGCGGGGTCAACCCGGCTGCTCAAAATGACCTTTTCGGCACCCACGCGCTTGGCGTAAGCAGTCTCAATCTGTGACTTTTGGTCATCAGATAATTCTACTGCCGTCGTTACTTGTGCGTAAACCGTGTGATGTAGTTCATCATATAAGACCTGGAATTGATCGATAATATCGACCAAGTTTTCCACGCGACCGTAGTCGTAGACCATTTGAATCAGGTTCTTGATATACGGTGATGCTTGCTTCAACAGTGGTTGAAGTAACGCTTCGCGATCAGCAACCTGCAGGCTAGCGTCTGAGAGCATCGTGCTCAATTTTGGGTTGTCCTGGAAGATACGCCGAAGTTCTTGTAGCTCTGTGTAGCCTGACTCCAGTTGGTCTTTTTCGGACAACAAATCAAATAATGCTTTAGAGTAGCGCTTGGCTACTGTTGCCCTATTAAGACTCATGTTGCTTCCCCAACCCTTCGATATAAGAATCAATTAACGCCTTTTGATCGTCAGCCTTCAATTCTCGTTGAATGATCTTGGAAGCAATCTCAATAGATAAATCCGCCACATCGTTACGGGCATCGGACAGAGCGTCTTGACGTTCTTGTTCAATATCCTTTTGGGCATTTTGCTTCATCGTCTGAACGTCCGCTTGTGCTTGCGTCACGATTTGTTCGCGTTGCTGTTGACCATTGAACTTGGCATCGCTCACAATCGTTTGGGCTTCAGAACGAGAATTTGCCAAAGCTGCTTGGCGTTTTTCAACCAAGCTAGCGGCATCGGTACGGGACTTTTCTGCTGAGTCAATATCATTACTGATCTTGTCAGCCCGGTCCTGCATCATCTTCGTCACTGGACCCCATGCAAAGATCTTAATGATCCACATTAAAAGTACGAAACTAATAATATAGAAAAGCGAATCTCCAAAGTAAAGCGTCTGACCAACTACTAAATGTGAGAGCATCTATTGACACCTCCTTTTGCTATCAGATATTTACAATTTTTACCGGTTGTTCGTTGTAACTACTTGTTCATAACCATCAAAGCAACAACGAAGGAAATGATAGGCATGGCTTCAACCAGCCCAACACCAATAAACATGTTCGTCCGTAATTGACCTGATAATTCAGGTTGACGAACCATACCTTCTAGCATCTTGGAAATAACGATACCATCACCGATACCCCCACCAATGGCGGCACCAAACATAGCAATACCAGCTGCAATAGCTCCCATAATCTGTGTTTCCTCCTTAAATTAGATAAAACTTATTCCTCGAGTTCTAGCTTTTGAGAAATATAAACTGATGACAACGTAACGAAAACGAACGCTTGGATAGCTCCTAAGAACGCGGAGAATCCTTGCCAAGCCATTTCGATTGGCAATGCAATAATCATCGTTACAATACCGTGTGAAACTGCCAGATTCCAGATTACCCCTAATAGCATTTCACCAGAGAAGATAACCCCGAAAATACGAAGACCCAACGTCAAGAAGTTCGTGAATTCCTCAAAAATACTGATTGGAAGCCAGAACACAAAGGGCTTCATGTAGTTTGCAAAGTGCGCCTTGTAACCTAATTTCCAAACTCCTGCGAATTGGGCGATCATCATCGTCATCAACGAGAACGTTAACGTCGCAATGGGATCTGAAGTTGGACTACGCATAATCGTCGCCCCACTTCGAGTCGCCACCTGGATAAACAACCCAATTTCGTTAGAAAGAAAGAGAAACAGGAACAGAGTGAACCCCCACAAACCGAACTTACCGACATCGCCGGCAGGAATGGATCCCTTCAAAATTCCGTTGGTAAAATCAATCAGCCATTCCAAGAAGTTTTGCCCCTTGGTTGGCTTCATGGCCAATTTCCTCGAAGTGAAAAAAACGACTGCCACTACCAGTAGGAAAACAACCAAACCGGATACAACGTTAGCAGTACTAAATGTCAGTCCCAGGAACTGGAAGGTTGAAACTGGATCATCACTCACCGAATATCACCTCTTTTCAACACTATATGGACGCAATCCCTAAGCTGACCCCTTCATGCAAGCGGTCTTCTCAAGAAAAGCGGAATAGCGAACGAAGCGAGTGCTCCATTCAAATACACTGGAAATGATACCACCAATCCAAACAAAAAACAAAACAATTTTTCACAGGCTAAACATTCCCAACCACTTGGGTAAAATTCAAGTCCTAAAAGGATAGTTAGCGTTTTCACAGTCTATTTGCGTGCGCAAACGCCCCGCTAAAAAAACCAACTCAAATCATTAAAAAAGTGACCTTACTGAAACAAAGAAGAGACTCGGCCGAATTAGCCGAATCTCTTTAAAGTTTACTTCGTCCCAAACAGCCGGTCTCCGGCATCGCCGAGGCCAGGCACAATGTAGCCATCTTCGTTCAGGTGGTCGTCAAGAGCCGCCGTGTAAATATCCACGTCAGGGTGCTTCTCTTGCAAGGCTTTAACCCCTTCTGGAGCGGAAACTAAGCAGACAAACTTAATGTTGCTTGCGCCACGCTTCTTCAAGGCATCGATCGCCATGATTGCAGAACCACCGGTCGCCAACATTGGGTCCACAACAAATACTTGTCGCTGATCAATGTCGGACGGCAACTTAACAAAATATTCATGAGGCTGGAGCGTTTCTTCATCCCGGTACATCCCAATGTGTCCGACTTTAGCAGCAGGAATCAACTCTAGGATACCGTCGACCATCCCAATCCCAGCACGTAGGATTGGAACAATGGCCACTTTCTTACCGGAAAGCTCTTTGGCCGTCATCTTAGCCACTGGCGTCTCGATCTTCTTATCTTGAAGCGGCATATCGCGTGAAACCTCATATGCCATTAAAGTCGAGATTTCGTTGACAACCTCCCGAAAACTGCGGGTCCCACAGTCTTTGTTCCGGATAATCGTCAGTTTGTGTTGAATCAACGGGTGGTCAAGTACTTGAAACTTCCCCATGAATAAACGCTCCTTTATGATTTCTTACAATTGTACCATTATCTTCGCTTGCAAAACGGACAAATTTTAAATGAAAACGTTTTTTCTAAAACTTTTTTCTAGGGTAAGGCATTTAACGGGTGGGCACTGGTCAACTCATGAACCCGTTGCCGGACATCAGCCAAAATTTGCTCGTCATCGGGGTGCGTAATCGTCTGCACGATCAGTCGGGCAACCTCGCGTGATTCATCGGCGTTAAAGCCCCGCGTTGTGATGGCTGGTGTTCCAATACGGATACCGGACGTCTTAAACGGACTCAATTTTTCATTTGGAATAGCTTCCTTATTGGTAGTGATCATGACGCTATCCAACAAGTCCTGAGCCTGCTTCCCGTTGAGCGTCGTTGCCGACAGATCAAGCGTCATTAAGTGATTGTCCGTTCCACCGGAAATCACCCGCACGGCTGGTAATTTGGCAAACTCATCAGCCATCGCATGGGCGTTCACAATAATCTGCTTGGCGTAATCTTTAAATTCCGGTTGTAAGTCTTCGAAGAACGCCGCGGCCTTCCCAGCAATCACGTGCTCCAATGGGCCACCCTGCGTCCCTGGGAATACAGCTGAATTGATCCGTTTAGCATTCTCTTCTTGAGAGAGGATCAAACCGCCCCGTGGCCCGCGCAACGTCTTGTGCGTCGTCGTGGTCACTACGTCAGCGATGCCAACCGGACTAGGATGTAGTCCCGTAGCGACCAGCCCGGCAATGTGGGCCATGTCGACCATCAGATAGGCGCCGACCTCATCCGCAATCTTTCGAAAGGCATTCCAGTCAATAAAACGTGAGTAAGCGGACGCCCCCGCAACGATCATCTGGGGTTTAACCTTCTGCGCCACTTCACGAATCATATCGTAGTCCAGGAGTTCCGTATCCGGATTCAACGCATAACTATAGGCGTTGTAGATTTTACCAGAGAAATTGACTTTGGCGCCGTGGGTCAAATGGCCACCGGCATCGAGGCCCATTCCGAGAATCGTGTCGCCAGGCTTCAAAAATGCCGCATAGACGGCTTGATTGGCCTGCGACCCGGAGTGAGGTTGAACGTTCGCATATTCGGCGTGAAACAGCTTCTTAGCCCGGTCAATGGCGAGCTGCTCAACCACGTCAATGTACTGGGTTCCCCCGTAGTACCGTTTGCCCGGATAACCTTCAGCATACTTATTCGTCAATACGGACCCTTGTGCTGTCCGCACAGCTTCGCTCACAATGTTTTCGGAAGCAATCAATTCAATCGTATCTTCTTGACGTTGCTCTTCCTTCGCAATGGCGCCCCATAATGCTGGATCCTTTTCTTTAAAATTCACTGGCGATCCCTCCTGAACTGTAATTAATTTTATTCTACCAAATTTTCTAGTGTCGCGGGGCCACGATGGCTTATTTATCTTTTTATACCGGGCGTTGCGGTATGCGTCCCTACAAACTGCCCTACCCTTTGATGAAATTAGTTGCCTCTTGAACAAGAAAATACTGAAAATGGCCGCACTCCGGCTGCCAGGGATTCCGCCTGCTGTGGGGACGTTCAGCCTGGAAGAACACCAGTCTTCTCGCTCGCTTTTAAGCCACGAAGAACCCGTGTCTTAAAAGTCGCCCATCATGTTAGCTAGCCAGCGGCCAGCTAACAAGATTACCACGGCTGGCTACATCACTGACCTCCTCCGGCTCAGATTGAGCTCCCCACAAGAAATCAGTTTAGAGTCCCTAACTAAGCCCAATAACAATAACGTCTGGCCAACAAGTGTTCAACGACAAAGGATAAACTAGTTTATACCCTCGCTGGTCAGAATTTCTGTTAGTTCGTGGGACAGTCACTTCTCCGTTAAATTTCTTTTGTACAATCCAAATTTCAGTTTCAATCGGTAACAACAACTTCTCCTAGCCATCAATTGACGATGACCTTCTGACGACTGGTAAGGTGAAAAAACTGTAGGCGCCCAACGAACACAGATGCTATCATTTTTCCCATTAGAAAAAGCACGTCAGCCTTAACGACCAACGTGCCCCATTAATTTACTTTTCAAAATGTTGTTGCCCGGCGGACTTGTTCAAGCGGTTCATGTACGCCGCACCCAAGCCCTCGGCCGCAAACCCTTGTGCCAGGATGCCCGTCACGGGTGACTCCAGGTCAAAATGACGCAGACCCGCGAACAAACGGTGGCTGGCACTGGTCATGTCAGCGCCCAGTGAAAAGGCTTCAGTATTGGTTGGCAGTTTGTCGGCCGTCAGGATATGATCTAACGCCATGACCCCAATCGTACCGTCCTGTTGCGCTGCCCAAGCCAACGCTGCAGGCCAGTCGGCTTCGTTGTCGACGATGGTGACCTGTGCGTTAGGGGCGTAATGCTTGTATTTCATCCCAGGGGCCTTAGGAATCTCACCCTTGCCGACCTTGTGGTGATTCGATTGAACTGTGCCAATCACGGCTTCCAGTTGTTTCTCGGTCACACCACCTGGACGCAAAATCGTTGGAATTTCGGTCGACATGTCCAGCACGGTCGATTCAACACCGACTTGGGTTGGCCCGTCATCTAAGATGCCGGCAATTTTGCCGTTCAAATCATGATAAACGTGCTTAGCCAAGGTTGGACTAGGCTTCCCGGACGTATTTGCAGAAGGCCCAACCAACGGCACACCAGCCGCCTTGATCAAGTCCAAGGTCACCTGGTTGTCCGGGTTACGAAAAGCCGCGGTATTTAAACCACCAGTGACTGCCTTCGATAATTTTCCGGGTTGTAAGGTAAAGATCAACGTTAAGGGCCCCGGCCAGAACGCCTTGATCAGCGCTTCGGCCTTGTCGGACAACGGTTGGGCGTATTGCTTCACCGTGTCCTCGCCCGTGACGTGAACGATCAGTGGGTTGTCACTAGGACGGCCCTTGGCAATGTACACCTGCTTAACGGCCTGTTCGTTGGTGGCGTCGGCACCTAAGCCATAGACGGTCTCAGTGGGAAAAGCCACCAACTGGCCCGCCCGAATGGCAGCGGCCGCCTTATCAATTTCATTTGGTTGAAAAATTTTCGTTTCCATTAATTCTCTAATCTCCCATCCTAACTTTTCAATTGAACGCGAACCATCCGATCATGGCCGTTGATGTCCGTTTTAACTGTCACCGTGGCACCTGGCAAGGCACGTGCAAAAATTTCACGCACCGCTGCCCCCTGATGATAGCCAATTTCAGCGAAAAACTGACCAGCCGGTTGTAAGGCCGTGGTCAGTTCAGCCGCAAAGCGACGATAAAACGCCAACCCGTGGTCATCCGCAAACAGCGCTGAATCCGGCTCGTAACGTTTAACGGAGTCGTCCATGACGGGCAACTCCGCGCGGTCAATATAAGGCGGGTTCGACACGATAATGTCGAATCGCTGCCCCCGTACCGGTTCCAGTAGGTCGCCTACGGTAAATGTGACTGGCGCCTGCAACTGCTGCGCATTCTGTCGTGCCACATCAACTGCCGTCGCAGAAATATCCGTCGCGGTGACCGTCCAATCTGGCCGCTCCGCCTTGAGCGAAATGGCGATAGCGCCACTCCCCGTCCCCACATCTAAGAGGCTAGTTTTCGGCTTCGCAACGGCCAACACCCACTCGACCAATTCTTCCGTCTCTTGACGGGGAATCAGTGTCGCCGGGGTCACTTGGAACTCCCGCCCGTAAAATGGCGCGTGTCCCAGAATGTATTGTGCGGGCTCGCCGGCACAGACCCGTTTGATCTGGTCCTGATAGGTCGCCGCCAACTCAACTGGCACGGCGTCACGGTAATGTTGAACTAGTGTGGTAAACGACCACGCTTGACCCTCCAACAACAGATACTGCGCCGCACTGGTATCCTGACCAGCGGCAGCCAACTGTTGCTCAGCGGCCTTTAAAAGCTGAAAAAAAGTCAGCTTAGCCATTGTTCTTCAAGTCTTCAAGCTTGGCGGCTTGGTCTGACAGAATCAATGCATCAATGACGTCATCCAATTCACCGTTCATGATGCGGTCAAGCTTGTTCAGCGTCAACCCGATACGGTGATCGGTCACCCGGTTTTGCGGGTAGTTGTAAGTCCGAATCCGTTCGGAGCGATCCCCGGTCCCCACGGCAGACTTCCGTTCCGCGTTGTAGGCATTTTCTTCTTGTTGCTTGTAGTAGTCGTAGACCCGTGCCCGTAAAATGGTCATGGCCTTGGCCCGGTTCTGTTGTTGTGACCGTTCATCTTGCATGGCAACGACGATTCCCGTTGGCAAGTGGGTCATCCGCACGGCAGAAGACGTCTTGTTGATATGTTGTCCACCGGCACCAGATGACCGGTAAACGTCGGTCCGAATGTCCTTAGGATCGATATCGATATCAACATCCTCTTCTTCGGGCATCACCCCAACGGTCGCCGTACTGGTATGTACCCGACCAGCAGATTCGGTAACTGGGACCCGTTGCACACGGTGCGCCCCATTTTCATACTTCAGCTTGGAGTAGACCTTGTCCCCGGAGATCATCATGACGATTTCCTTGAACCCACCAACTTCGGTAGCGTTCTCGTCAACGACTTCGATCGTCCAGCCTTGGCGTTCGGCGTACTTGGAGTACATGCTAAACAGGTCGGCGGCAAATAAACTGGCTTCATCCCCACCAGCGGCCCCATGGATTTCCATGATGATGTTTTTGTCATCGTTCGGGTCCTTAGGCAAAAGAAGGACCTTGATGTCTTCTTCCAACTTAGCCTTTTGTTCGTTGAGGTCCTTCAGTTCTTCTTTGACCATGCTATCCATGTCATCGTCGAGCTTTTCACGCAACATCTCGTCGTCATCGGCGATCTGCTTGGTCACGTCTTGGTATTGGTGATACTTGTCGACGGTCTCGCGCAATTCCCCTTCTTCTTTAGAGAGGGCCATGAATTTTTGCGTATCCGCAATCACTTCAGGGTCACTGATCAGTTCATTTAATTCGTCGTAGCGGTCCGCCACGGCTTGGAGCTTGTCAAACATTTCGTCCATTCGATTTAACCTCGTTTCAATTTGTGGAACTACATTTTTATTGTGTTATTTTACGTAAGAGCTACATGGTGATTACTTGCGCCTTACCGGCCGGCAGATATGGGCTGGAACGGTGCGGGCACACCTTGAAGCCTCGCAAGTGCCGAGTCTTCAAGGTTGGCCTTCTGCTAAGCCAGCTAAGAACGCTGACCAAGCAGAACGACACGCCTGAGCCCATATCTGCCGACCTCTCGGCTTACGTTGGTAGTTTATGGCAACAAAACACGCTAGATCATAGCCATACTAGTTGTCATAAATTATGCTGTATCTATCTATTCGCTACTTACAGTTTCAAGCGCCTGGTCATAGAAAAAATCAATCTGAGCCGGAGGAGGCCAGGGATGTAGCCAGCCGTGACGGTGGTGTTAGCTGGCGTCTTATGTCGGCTTACACCACCGTCACGGCTTTGAAGACGTGTGTTCTTCGCGGCTTCAAAGCGAGGCGAAAGACCGCCCCTCGTCTGAAGCCGTTCCCCACAGCAGGCGGAATCCCTGGCAGCCGCAGTGCGACCAGCCAGCACAACCCATCTTTCAGCCCACATGTGATTTGCCTCAGAACTGCCAGTTTATCACATTTACCCGGCCAAGCCGAGCTTATTTTGCATCGCTATCCTGCTTGCCGAATTGGTCTAATGGTGGATTGAAGTAGTGACGCCGGCAAACTGGGTAGTAGGCCTCGTTGCCGCCGATTTGAACCTGCTCACCCTCGTAGACCGGCTTGTTGTCGTGGAACCGCAAGTTCATGATGGCCTTCTTGGTACAGAACCAGCAGATGGTCTTCATTTCTTCTATCTTATCCGCGTACAGCATGAGGTACTTGGAGCCTTCGAACAATTCGTTACGGAAATCGTTCTTCAAGCCAAAGGTCATCACGGGAATGTGTAACTCGTCGACAACCTTCGCCAACTGCAGCACGTGGGCCTTGGTCAAAAATTGGGCTTCATCGATCAGCACACAGTTGGCCTGAGCATCGATACGTTCAATTTCATCATACAGATTGGTCTCTTTAAAGATTGGGTGCGCCTTACGCTTGAGCCCAATTCGACTAGCAATGTAACCGACCTCATCACGGGTATCCAGCCCACTCGTCATAATAATGACTCGCTTATCTTGTTCCTCGTAATTGTGAGCGACCTTAAGAATCTCAATGGTCTTCCCACTGTTCATTGCGCCATAACGGAAAAATAGCTGCGCCACGTTACTCCCACCTTTTTGACAGTTTCTATCTATTATAGCTGATTAGCTGGCAAAATTCGACCGTCACGCAAGCAAACTTTCCTTGCGATTTCCCAAAGTTCAAGCAAGGTCCTCCCCTAAACGCTTAAAAAATGCTAAAATTAAGGCTTGAATATTAAGGTACCCGACACTAAAAAATCTTGTCGCGATTAAGGAGCGAAATATCCATGTCATTCAGAAGCGGCGTAGCCACCTTCGCGGGGAAATCCTCTTACTGGTTTCTCCACACGTTTCTTCACGGGGGGAGTTCTCTCCCAGGTAAAATTACATTAAAACTCGACCCCAACATTTTACGAACCCTCGGGGCCAAATACGACGTCATCGTTATTACCGGGACTAACGGGAAAACCTTGACGACCGCATTGACAGTTTCTGTGCTCCACGAAAAGTACCCAGCAATCTTGACCAACCCGACCGGTTCCAACATGGAACAAGGTATCGTCACGACCTTTCTTAACGCCAAGAACCCCAAGACTGGCCGTCCACTGGCCGTTTTAGAAGTCGACGAAGCTAACGTCATCAAGGTCACACAGTACATTGAGCCCAAGGCCTTTGTGTTCACCAACATTTTCCGTGATCAAATGGACCGCTACGGTGAAATCTACACCACCTACCAAAAGATTCTGGATGGCGTGGCGCTGGTACCAAACGCAACGATCATTGCCAATGGCGATTCGCCGATCTTCCATTCTAAGGAACTCCCGAACCCGATTCAATACTACGGTTTCGATAACGAACCCGATGGCGACTTCAAGGCTAGACCTAACACGGACGGTGTGCTGTGCCCCAACTGTGAGCACATCTTGCACTACCACTCCCTGACCTACAGTAACCAAGGCAAGTATTTCTGCCCGAACTGTGGCTTCTCGCGGCCAGAGTTGACCTACCGTTTGACCAAGCTAGGTGAACAAACGCCAACGTCTTCAAAATTTGAAATTGACGGTCACCCCTTCAAGATTCAGGTCGGCGGGACCTACAACATCTACAACGCACTGGCTGCCTATGCCGTTGGTCGGTTCATGGGCGTCGACCCCGAACAGATCAGTGACGCCTTTAACGCCAACCAACAAGTCTTCGGACGGCAAGAGGTCATCGACGTCGATGGCAAACGGGTCACGATTATTCTGGTGAAGAACCCCGTAGGCCTCGACCAAGTCCTCCACATGATTGGGACGGACACGCATCCATTTTCACTGGTTGGCCTGTTGAACGCCAACTACGCGGACGGCATCGATACCAGTTGGATCTGGGACGGTGATTTCGAACAGCTAACGAACCGCGACATTCCCGCCGTCATCACTGGTGGCGAACGGTACAAGGACATTACCTTCCGTTTGAAAGTCGCTGGGATTCCCGACGACAAGCACATCGTTGAACCCGACTTGGAGAAAGTGGTCGACCGGATCAAAGAGGTGCCAACCGAACGTGTTTACGTGCTGGCCACCTACACGGCCATGCTGCAATTACGGAAAATTTTAGCAACCAAGGGCTACATCAAGGAGGGTCTCGGCGTATGACTTACGAATTAAACGTCGCCCATCTGTACGGCGACCTCATGAACACTTACGGTGACGTCGGAAATATCTTGGCACTGAACTACTATGCTAAGCAAATGGACGTCCACTTAAACGTTAACGTCGTCAGCCTCGAGGAAGACTTTAAGGCGGCCGACTACGACCTAGCCTTCTTCGGCGGCGGGCAGGACTTCGAACAGACCATTGTGTCTCAGGATATCCAGACCAAGAAGGCCGAATTGACCAAGTTCATCGAATCTGATGGTCCCCTACTGGCCATTTGTGGCGGTTTCCAACTACTCGGTCACTACTACATCGGAGCCGATGGTGAAAAGCTGCCCGGCATCGGCGCCTTGGACCACTATACGCTGGCGCAAGACCACAACCGGTTTATTGGTAACATCGTCATTAAAAACCAAGAAACTGGCGAGACGTACCACGGCTTTGAGAACCATCAAGGCCGGACATTCCTCGGCGATGGCGAACGTCCCCTAGGTAATGTGGTCTCCGGTAAAGGAAACAACGGTGAAGACGGCACAGAAGGCGCGATTTACAAGAACGTCTACTGCTCCTACTTCCACGGCCCGATTCTCACCAGAAACGGCGACATCGCCAAGCATTTGCTGGTGGCCGCCTTACAACGGAAGTATCCGGACGCCGATTTCAGTCAACAGAAAGCTTTACCGATTCCCGCAACCTTCTAATGCCAACACAAAGGACGTTATCCAGCCATTTCCGGCGGGACAACGTCCTTTTTCGTATGCTCTATTGACCGCACAGTATGACCCATCGCCTTACCGGCCGGCAGATATGGGCTGGAACGGTGCGGACACAACTTGAAGCCTCGAAAATCACGAGGCTCCAAGCTTGGTCGTTCTGCTAAGCCAGCAACGAACACTGACTAAGCAGAACGACGCGCCTGAGCCCATATCTGCCGGCCTCTCGGCTTACACTGATGTCCTCCGGCAACAAAATCAAAACCAGTGAGACTGCAGCAATTCCCACAATCTGGCACCTACAGTATTTTTGGGTTTGAACGTCTGTCATGTCGACAGTACCGATCGTAGCCGAAGGAGGCCAGGGATGTAGCCAGCCGCGAAGGTGGCGTTAGTTGACGTTTTTTGTCAACCTACGCCACGGGACGACTTTGGAGACGCGTGCTCTTCGCGGCTTCAAAGCGAGGCGGAAGACCGCTCTTTGTCTGGAGACGTTCCCCACAGCAGGCGGAATCCCTGGCAGCCGCAGTGCGGAATCCTCAGCAAGTCCAGACATTAATCAACTATTTCTCAGCCAAGTAAGTGCCAATCACCGCATTACGTTGGTCCAGGTACGGTAAGTTTGGTGCCACCGGGTGGACCCGGTTCGTGAGAAATACCATGGCTTGCTGTGCTTGCTGGTCGATGACCAAGTACGTGCCCGTGAAGCCGGAGTGCCAGATGACGCGATGCGGTCGTGGCCATTGGGTGGCGGTCAGAGCCCAGCCCAGTGAGCGACCGGCCTGTCCTGTTGGTGTCCAGTCTTCGGTCAGCCGATGAACCCACGTTGGCGGCAACACCGCCGGACAGGTCTCCGGATGGAGATAAGCGTGGCAGAACGTTGCCAGATCCTCAGCCGTACTGAACAGGCCAGCCGAGCCGCACCGGCGCTGCAAAACGTAACCTTTGGGGTCGTGAACCTCACCACGGACCAATCCCCGACCGGCTGTGATTGCCGTGGGGACACACTGCTGCGGGTCAGCCGGTGTAAACGTGCTGTGTGTCATCCCTAGTGGGTCCAAGACGCGTTGTTTAGCCGCCACTTGAATCGGCATGTCCAAGACACGCTCGACAATCCAGCCCAAGAAGATATAGTTGATGTCCGCATAGACCATTTTCCGATTAAATGTCGGTCCCACATGCAGGTGAAGCAAGGCGTGCGTTAAGTCCATTGCGTTTAGCTGATTGCGATTGGGAATGTAGCCAACGATGCCCGACGTATGCGTCAGCAAGTGACGTATCGTGACCCGGCTGTCCTGCCATTCCGGTAACCACCGTGACACCGCATCCGTCAGTTGGAGTCGTCCTTGGTCCAAGAGTTGGAGCACCACGCTGAGGGTCCCAACAACTTTGGTCAGTGAGGCCACGTCGTAGACCATCCCCGGCCGCAAAACTTCCGGCTGCGGGACTAGTGCCGCCTGCCCCATTTCTCCAATTTCCACGCTATCGCCATCGATTAGCGCATAGCTCACGCCCGGCACGACCTTTTCAGTCACCAACCGCCGCAGCGCCGCCTTTGTTTGTGGATAAGTCATCGCCATCGCCTCTACTTTCTCTAGCCTTCATTGTACCCACAGCTGGCCCGTGGACGCAATTCTCTGGTGAAAATGACAACAAACCCTAAGGATTAACCGGGAGTTTCTGCACGCAAAATGTACGCCGTCACATTAAAAAAATAATGCTTTTTATAAAAATATGAATGAGCAAATCCCTCGGTATCGCCATCCGTTTAGGTTAAACTTAATCTACTTATTCTGAAAGGTGGTTCCCATGGTTAATCAACAGTTTGATTTTATCGAGCAGTCAAAACAAGACAAGCGGCGTGCCAAGGACAATAAATCAGAACTTCTAGCACGCTACCGGCAACGTGAACAGCAACAACGCTCCCCACTCGTACTAACCGGCTCAAATGATCATCCGACCGCTAATAACACCCTGAAATCCGAAATTCGCCGTCTACGTCGTCAATTAAAGCGGGCACAGGTCAGTAAGCAGGCTAGCGAACTACGGGAAAAATTACGCATTACCCAACAATCACAGCGTCGTCTAAAACAAGAAAACCAAGCACTCCGCCAACAAAACCAAGAACTCCAGCGGGAAAATGCCGATATCGTCCACCGCTACCAGGCCCAACAGCTTGATGCCGCCATGACTCAACGACAGATCAATTACGTTCAGGCCTACTTTGCTCAGGCGGGCTTCCTACTTCAGGCCGCTGAGAATCGCCTCAAAAACGCCAGGCGGTTCCAGCAATTCTCACAAAGGTCTCAGCAAACTCGTGACCAGCGAAAGCAACTTAATAAACTCATTTTCGTTAAGAAACAGCTTGGCTTGGCCCTAAAACGGGAACGCATGTTGAAGGATAAGGTAACCCGCCTCAAGCAAGAACGTGCTGCCAATCAGGCATCCATAAGCAGGCTCCATCAAAAGATCAATCTTCTTCACAGCGACTCGCCACAACACTTAGAAGACCGTTTAAAAGTTTTCCTGACACCTGAAAACTTCCAGCAGATCCCATGGTTACCAGAATTTGCTAAGCGCTATCACCAATTGCGGCTCGAAAGCTTAACTATTCGCCATGAGAAACAAACCTATGGCTACTTCATCAAAATTAATAACCACCTGGCATTCAAGACGATTGACGACCGAATTCTGCCCAATTATGACTTGGACCAGGGCACTGAACCACGCTTGGATGTTATTTATGCCGGTATTTTAACAGGCAATCACAGCGTCCTTCTCACGCAAACGTACGCTGAAGTGACACCTCATGACCTCAATCGTGACAAAATGCGGCGCCTTCATCAGCGGTCACATCCCATGCACTTCACGGGTTGGCTCCCCGACGATGGCAAAGCCCTTCTAACCGGCAAACGAATCCTGATTGTGACTTGGCAGCAAACACAAACCCTGAATCAGGCCTTCCGCTTCTTCGGCGCCGCCCCAACAATCGTCAATAATCGTGAGAAAAGCATCTCCTGGATCACACAGCAAGCCACTGGCCAGCAGATTGACCTCACTTTCTTGATGAGTGAAGGCCTCTCACACGCGGTCCTGGAAACGTTGACGAAGACTCAAATTAAGTCGCGCCCCAATATCCGCTTGGTTTATCGACAATCTCCAGCAGATATTGTCAACCAGGCCTACCAATATTTCAAGGAACAAGCAAGACTGAACCTAACTTAGTCTGTACAAAAAAGCGTCGCACTCAAGACCTACGTCTCTCGTGCGACACTCGTTTTTTGAAATGATTAAGCTAAATTATTACCCGTAAACTGACTGTTGTACAGGTCGGCGTAGAAGCCATCAGCAGCTAACAAGCTCTCATGGTTCCCCGTCTCAACAATGTGCCCATGATTCATGACCACAATGTTTTCGGCATTTTGAATCGTGGATAACCGGTGAGCAACCACGAAGCTTGTCCGGCCAGCCAAGAGACGTTCCATGGCGTGCTGGATCAGCATTTCCGTCCGCGTGTCGACTGAACTCGTTGCCTCATCCAGGATCAACACGTCGGGATCAGCCACGAAGGCCCGAGCAATCGTCAACAATTGACGTTGCCCTTGCGAAATGTTCGTTGCTGATTCATTCAGGATCGTATCGTAACCGTCTGGCAGCTGACGAATGAAGGTGTCGGCGTGGGCAGCCTTGGCTGCTTCGTAGACCTCATCATCCGTGGCGTCTTCACGACCATACTTGATGTTGTCGAAGATACTCCCGGTAAATAACCAGGTATCCTGCAGCACCATGGCAAAGTTCCGGCGCAAACCAGCCCGGTCAACGGTATTGGTGTTTTGGCCCCGGTACTTGATTTCCCCGGACTTCACATCGTAGAACCGCTCAAGCAGGTTGATAATGGTCGTCTTCCCGGCACCAGTTGGGCCAACGATAGCGACCATTTCACCCGGCTTGACCTTCAGATTGAAGTCGGCGATCAGCGGATTGTCTGCCACGTACTGGAAGGCCACGTCATTAAATTCGATGACGCTGTCCGCTGGTGTCGTTGCTGCTGGAACCTCAGCCGTCGCCGTGTCGGGCATGTCTTCCTCGTCCAAGACGGAGAAGATCCGTTCAGCAGACGCAATCGTCGCCTGAATCGTGTTGGTCAAGTTCGCCATTTGCGTAATGGGTTGAGAGAATTGGTTCGTGTATTGCAGGAAGGCCTGCACATTCCCCAAACTAACCGTCCCGTTAGCAACCTGAATCCCACCAATAACCGCAACGGCTAAGTAGTCCAGGTTCTTGACGAAGTTCATCAGGGGGAAGATCAAGCTAGACACAAATTGAGCCTTCCACGCTGATTGGTAATACTTTTGGTTGTGCTCTTCAAACTCTTCTTGGGTCACCCCTTCACGGTTGAACGTCTTGACGACCGTATGACCCGCATAGGTTTCTTCAACCGTGTTGTTCAACAGTCCCAAGTTCTTCTGTTGGCTCGCGAAGAACCGTTGTGACTTTGGTGCCACGATCATGACCACCAGTAAGCTCAGTGGCACGGAGATCAGGGCAACCAACGTCAACCAACCACTAATGGTTAACATCATGTACAGCACCCCAAAGAAGGTCAGCACACTGGTTACCATTTGTGACAGCGTTTGTTGGAGCGTCCCACCAATGTTATCCATATCGTTCGCCATCCGGGACATTAAGTCCCCGTTGCTATGCGTATCGTAATAACCGATTGGCAGGCGTTGCATCTTTTGCTTCAAGTCGCGCCGTAACCGGTAAACGACCTTTTGCGAGATCCAACTCATGATCAACTGTTGCACGACCCCAAACAAGGCCGCCCCGGCATACATGATACCGACGACAATCAGAATGTGGCCGATCTTACTAAAGTCAATTGGGAAGCTATGAATGCCGATTCCGGCTTTCAATTCAGCCTGGCCCTTCATCACACCCTTAAAGAGTTCCGTTGTGGCCTCACCTAAAATCTTTGGCGTCTTGATCTGCAAGATTACCGAAACCACGGCAAAGACTAAGACGACGAAGATACCGGGGAGCCAGCGCTTCATGTAGCGGAACAACCGGAAAGTCGTTCCCCAGAATTTTTGTGGCCGCTGTTTCGTAGCGGCACCGCGTCCATTACGCATCGATGACGTCCCCCTTTCGGAGTTGTGAATCCAGAATTTCTTGGTACGTTTCGTTAGTTGCTTTCAACTCATCATGTGTCCCTTGACCGACGATCTTCCCGCCGTCAATGACCAGAATCAGGTCGGCATCGGCCACCGTAGATACCCGTTGGGCCACGATGACGGTCACACCAGCTTGAACTTGGTCGTCCTTACGCAATTCTTGACGTAACAGGGAGTCCGTCTTGAAGTCCAAGGCAGAGAAGGAGTCGTCAAAAATGTAGACACTGGCGCGCTTCAAAATTGTCCGCGCAATGACTAGCCGTTGCCGTTGTCCACCGGAGAAGTTATCCCCGTTTTGTTCAACGGTCATGTCTAAGCCGCCCTCTTCTTTAATGAAGTCGCTGGCTTGAGCCACGTCCAAGGCGTGCCAAATCTGGTCGTCGGTCGCATCAGGCATCCCGAAGACCATGTTGCTACGAACCGTTCCGGAGAACAATACAGCCTGTTGTTGCGTGATCGAGATTGCATCATGCAATGCCTTTTGACTAACCGCCGTCAGTGACGTCCCGTTCAACTTGATTTGACCACTTTCGGGATCAAATAGCCGGGGAATCAGGTTAACCAGTGTGGATTTCCCAGAACCGGTTCCCCCAATGATCGCCACAGTCTGACCGGCCGTCGCGTTAAAGTTCACGTCGGCCAGCGCTAATTTCTCAGCACCCGTGTAGCGGAAGTTAACGTGGTCAAAGGTTAAGCTAGCTTGGCCCTGCGTCAAATCAACTGGTGCATCGGCATCGTTGATCTTCGACTTCAAGTCCATGACCTCGTTGATCCGCGCAGCAGAAGCTTGTGCCCGGGGAACGAAGACAAAGACCATGGAAACCATCATGAAGCTAATCAACAGTTGCGTTGCATAAGTCATGAATGCAACCAGGTTCCCAACCTCAAGGGCTTGGTTACCAATCAATTGGCCCCCATACCAGACGATACCGATGTTGGTCCCACTCACGATCAACGTGATAATCGGGAACATCAACGACACAATCATAAAGACCTTGATCCCAGTTTGGGTGTAGTCTTGGTTGGCCCCTTCAAAGCGGTCCTGTTCAAACTTATCTTGGTTGAACGCCCGAATAACCCGGACACCGGTCAAGCCTTCACGGAAGACCAAGTTGATCCGGTCGATCTTCTTTTGAAGACTCTTGAATAATGGCACGGCAAAGACCATGATGGCCCCGGTAAAGATTGCCAATACTGGCAAGGCCACCAAGAAGACCAGCGTTAAGCGTGGACTCTTGACGTAGGCCAGAACACCAGCACCAATTAACATGATTGGTGCCATCAACATCATCCGGAGCATTTGGACCATGACGTTTTGAATCTGAACCACATCGTTGGTCGTCCGGGTAATCAGTGAGGCATTCCCAACCGTTTCAAACTCTTCGGTCGAGGCAAACGTGACCTTCTTAAAGAGGCTGGTCCGAATCCGCTGCCCCATCTTCTGCGACTGTGTTGACGCAAAGTAAACGTTACCCGCCGCGCCCAGCACACCGATAAAGCTTAAGAGCAACATCTGGCCACCAGTGCGCCAGATGTAGCCAATATCATTGTTCGCAATCCCTTTATCAATGATATTAGAGGTTAATGTTGGCAACGATAAATCACAGGCAACCTGAATAATCATAAAACCCACCGCAAGGACTACTGCCCACCAGTCCAAGTGTTTACGGGCAAGTCGCATCATTGAATTTTGGCCTTCTTTCTATACTGTACACTCTGTAAAAGTTTCAAAACTGCATATGCGATAATTATACTCTGCTCAATTCGGTTTGCAATAAAGGATTACTCGCAAATTTTCCTTGCTCACACCTCCTCAATAATGCGTCAGTTAAATCAATTCGTGACAATATTTATTAACAACTAAGCAGAAAACCTGCGATTTTAATCGCGGGATGAATGCCAGAATTTAACTGTTTCCAAAACGTACGTTCCCCTTCTCAAGAGCAAAACGTGGTATACTTAAACCAATCTTCAGGGGAGGTAGCTATTGACTAAGCTGGGACGAACAATCAAGCTGAGACTCTATCCGGACACAAATCAAGCAGATCAATTTCTAGCAATGAGCCATGAATATCAACGATTAGCTAATCTTGTCAGTCAATGGATCTTTGACCATGAGTTTCAACTGAGTTGGTTAAAAATCAACCACCATCTGTACAAAATATTAAGACAAGGATCACCGCTCAATAGTCAGATGGTCCAGTCTGTATTTCGAACGGTTGTGGCTCGCTACAAGACAGTTCAAGAACAAATGAAGCAACATCCTTATCGCTACGAGAATGAAGAAAACAAGTGGATTCAAGTTTCCAAAGACTTGAGCTGGTTGGTAAAGCCCATTCAGTTTCATCGGCCACAAGCAGATTTGGTTCGCCAGAGCAACTATTCTTTCGTGGATAAGATACGGCAAATCTCGATAACCACTCTAGGTAAACGGACTAAGTTAGGGTTTACTGACAAAGGATTCGAGAAATACTTTACTGGTAACTGGAAACTCGGTACCGCCAAATTGGTCCATAACCAGGGCAAGTGGTTCCTCCATATTGGTATTACCAAAGGGGTTCCTGATTTTGACCAACAAGGTAAACCACAGATTGTCGGTATTGACCGTGGTTTACGGTTCTTGGCAACTACCTTTGATAGTGAAAAAAGAACGCTATTCTTCGATGGTCAAAAAATCTTACGTAAGCGGAAGAAATTCTTAGAGACTCGTCGGCAATTACAGAGTAAGGGTACCAGGTCTGCCAAGAAGAAGCTGAAGCAACTGGCTCAACGAGAGAACCGCTGGATGACCGATGTGAATCATCGGCTAGCTAAGACACTCGTTGTGATATACGGTTCGCATACACTTTTCGTTTTGGAGGACTTAACCAATGTGACATTCAACACCGATGACTTACCTAAAGCATTACGCAATAGTCACCGTTCCTGGTCCTTCTTCCAGCTTGAATCTTTCTTAACGTACAAGGCCCAGGCTATTCAAAGTGCTGTCTTGAAAGTGAGTCCAGCATTCACCTCACAACGCTGTCCAAAGTGCGGTCTAGTTGAGAAGACTAATCGTCACCATGAAACGCACGAATATTGGTGTCAACAATGCCAGTATCGTTGTAATGATGACCGATTAGGAGCAATAAATATTGAGATGTTGGGACGGGATTGGTTGAGCGGCATCAAGCATCCAAAGATTAAGAAGCTAACAACTGCTGGGTAAACCTGGCAGTTAAACGGGTAGCCGTCAATTACCCGATGATGTTGCCACTACGAGTAGGAGTGCCCTAACAGGCATGTTGGACTACTGTGTTACCAGACACGTGAGCGACAAGCCTCTGAATTCATTCAGGGGCAATTGACTTAAACTATCCACCGGCTTTGCGGTCAAAATCACCAGTCTTCTCACTGGTTGCCAACGGTCATTACCAGAATAATTCCGAGGTAGGCCATTAGTGTCAGTTTGGGCTCGGCTGATAATAAATTTACTAATTTAGCAGTCATCTACACCATTTTCCCAAGCAAAACCACCACTCGACCAACTCCCCCAACCAGTTAATTGACTAAACATCCCACTGGTAAAGCTAAAAATATTTGTTACAATAGTAGACACCGAAGGGAGACAGAAAACTGTGGCGAGCAACTCTGATTCAATCTATAACGTCTTAACCTACATCCACCGACATCCGCAACAGGTCCGGTTCATTCGGCAACGCAACAGTAACGTCATTACCATTGGCGTCCCCGATACGGTTTCGGTCGCTAACGCTGATATTTACTTCCCAGCGGGCCACCTGTTGGTCAACCGGATGGATGAAAACTTTTTAGCTAAAAACGGGGATCTCCTCAATACGTTCTTTGACCAGACACGAACGTCTAAGCTAGACTACCGTGAGGTCTGGATAACTACCGGCTACGTGCCAGAGGAACACACTTATTTGGTTGAGCTCTCATTTGAATAAGCGCTTATCCGGCGCAAACTAAAGGGACCATGGAAGTTTATCACTTCTGTGGCCCCTTTTCCTATACATTAATTAAATAGCGCGCGTGACGCCCACAGTCCCCCGACGACCACAACGGCAATCAAGAAGAACCGGAATAAGGCGGCAAAGGCAACTAAGACGATGGCCCCGATAATCACTGTCCCGACGATTCCCAGTAACCATCCGGCTAGGCCAAAGACCAACCGGAGAATTGGGAATAACAATAAGAGTAACAATAAGAGTAAAACCACGATAATCGCTCCAATCCGTCGTAGACACTCCCACGACTAGCAGCCATTTTACACTAAATTTGGCCGTTTGGCACGAATCTTCGTTCGAATTATCCTTTACTTAACCAGCCGTAATCTGCATGCGACCATTCTTCTTCGAATGATAGAGGTTCGCATCGACCCGCTTGTAAAAGTCCAGCGGGTTGTGATCACTAGCGCTCAAGACCGAGACCCCAACGGAGATGGTCACGTTTAAGACCACATCATTGTACGGAATCTCAAGTTCTTTCACCGCATCAAAGACTTGTTCGGCCACTTCTCGCGTCCGATTCAAGTCGTAATCCGGGAAGATAATGTTGAACTCTTCCCCACCGGTTCTATATAAGATGATCTTACTGTCAACTTTCTTCAGCGTCGCCGTGACCGTGCTGGCAACCTGCTTGAGAACTTCATCCCCAGCCAAATGACCATAGGTATCGTTGACGTGCTTAAAGTGGTCGATATCGAACATCACCATCGACAGGTCCGTATTGTGCGCGGTACTCTGTTGAAATTGGTACGCAATTGCCCGGTCATACGCCGCATAATTTTGAACACGAGTCAACGCATCCCAGTTAGCGGACTGGAAGAGTCGGTCCTTAATGCGGCGGTCCTTATCTTGGATCTTGAAGTAACCGTACATTAGCGATGCCAGAACAGCGTAATCCCCTAGTTCAATGAAGTACGTGTTCCAATCCAAGTGGAAACGTAGCTTGACCAGGAACCACAACGCCATGGCAAAGAGCATCGCAATGGTGATGTACCGCGTAAACGGCCACCGCCACAGATGGGTACTCTGTTGATAAGAAATCACGTAAAATATAACGAACAAAATCGTGTAAACCCACGACAAAATTGCTGTAGAGTTACCATTCATCAGCATAAAGCCAACCCCGGCCAAGAAAATCAGCCAATGGGGAATCTTTAGTTGTAAGAAATAAGCTACAAAAATCAACAGTAAGAGTTGAAAATTGGTAAACGTCCACGATAAATGACTGTCGCGAACGATCAATTGTAATGCAAACACCGATACGACGGCACATGTCGTCCCGATGGCAATCTGAACCCTTTTGACGTTAACTGGTTTGTTTTGTGATTCAACCTTCGCCGTCACCCAATTAAAAATTGACCAGTACAGCGTAATGACCCCTAGAACAAAGAATACACTTGTGATGATTGGGGGAACTAGCCAAATTGACCATGCCATTGTCTAATCATTCTCCTCGTTAGTTAAGTTTAGAAACCGATTGTCGACTAAAACACCGGTTATTCCCAGCTAGTCCGCGTTTCCACAGCGGAAAATACGACCCCGGGCTAAATAACTCACTACTCCTACTATAAGGCAAACCATATAATAAAACCATAAACCTTTATATAATATAATATGTTGTGTCCAAAATTAATACGACCAAAAACGCCACCCTGTCCAATTTTTCCTTTGATTTACTCTATTTTTAATCGTCAAAATAAAGTATGATGGTAGCAGACGACCTGTAAGGAGGAACTTATGACTATGTATCGCTATTTTCTTCAGCCACAACTAGACGTCTCCAACAACTCGTTGATTGGTTATGAGTTGCTGATTCGTCAGCAGGTTGATGGCAAGTGGGTCCTACCCCACGACTTTGCGTCCATTCCCATCGATGTTCAGGCAGACCTCATCGACCGGACGGCCAAAAAGTTAGCTTTAAAGATCGGTTCCGTTTCGTTTAACGTTAACCAAAGCCAATTCATTGACCCCACCATTGCCAATGCTATTATTGCTGCTCAGCGGCACATTTATCCGGTGAATTTGGTTTTAGAGGTCACTGAAGAGGTCACCGACAAAAAGGTCTCCAATCAACAGATTATCGATCAGGTCCATTTTTTCGACGACCATTTGATTCAACTCAGCTTGGATGACATTGGTACCGGGGTCAACACGTATGACCACCTGGAACCGATTCTCCCTTACGCCAGTGAAATCAAGTTTGCCATGCAAAACTTCCGGCAGGAGAAACGTGAAAATGAAATTCCCGAAGCCCTGAATTTTTGGAATAAGATTGCGAAACAATACAAGCTCCGTTTGATCCTTGAAGGGGTCGAAAATGAGGAAGAACATGAAATGGCCGATGACCTAGAGATTGATCTTCGTCAAGGTTGGTTCTATGGGAAGCCCCACCTCTTCAAATTGGATGGCGACAAGTAAGAATTGGCATTTTCGGATGCTGGTTCTTTTTTTGTTAATATCTAAAAAATAAAGAGCACTGAAGCGTTGTCAAATCAACGATTCAGTGCTCTTTATTTATAAACGTCGTCTTAAGTATCACCCGCACGGAATATGTATCCAATGGGGACAGACCCCGCAAACCCTGTAGCACCGGAGTTTGTACTTAATGGGATATACTCATGCGAAGAATCTGCGAAGAATGCTTTCTACTATAATAAATCGAGATTTAAAAAAGCATTGAGTTAAAGAACGTTTGTTCGTTATAATGGGATTGAGGTGAAAAATCTGTCAATTGCTTACTTAAAGATAGCGCAATTGAGCACTGGCATCAAGTCCGAACCAGCGTCTTACCACTGAAGACCGTCATCTATGGCGACTACGACGCCACGGGACAATTCATCGCACAGAAGTACTCTTTCATCTTCAGCAATCCCTTCCCTGCTCATGCTGTAAATCGTCACAAACACCTTGATATCAGTAAAAACGACTTAAGAATTCACGGATAAAACTATGAATTCTTTTTATTTTTTCACAATATACACTTGACAGTGTACACTAACAGGTGTATTATAATAGATGTAAAGGAGATGAGGGAATGAAGCACAAAAAGGAAAAGAGCTCCGAAGAACGTAATGCAGATTTGACAACTATACTACTAGTCATCAACATCATTCAAGGCATTACGGTTATCATCGAAGCCCTTATTCCACACAAGTAACAAGGTAAGGGTCGAAAGGCCCTTACTTCGTTGTACCCAAATTATAACACGGAGGCCTTTATTATGAGCAAAAAGATAACTAAGCTTCTTTACGTAGCCATCGCTGTCAGTTCTTTATCACTACTTGTCAGCATTCTCCGTCTATTTAGAATTATATGAGGTGACTAACTTGGCAAAACATATCAATTTAAACGATGAGGAAATCATGACCGCTAAAGAAGCCGCATTGCGTTGGGGGAAAGCCCCTGACTACGTGCGACAGATCCTACGGAGCAATCCAACACGCTTTCCTGAAGGGACCGTGCGTTTACTAGGACGGCAACTAATCGTAACCCGTGAAGGAATGGAGGCCGTCACCGGCCATGGAGAAATTAAATAGCAAATAAAGCCGCCCTGCCAATCGACAGGACGGTTTTATTTGCTATCGATGCTTCAGTCAATCCCATGCGTGGCCGAATTCACGGTCTGCAAAAAGAGAGGCAATTCCACTTACTTGCTTTAAACGCAGTAGCTCATCAGCATCCATACCAATATTTTTCATAATCCACTGATCACTCATGCCAGACTCGGTAAGCTCTTCAACAATGTTCACCATCAGGTCAACGTCATGCGTTCCGCGGGCCCGATTATGGCGAATGGTTGAGGCAATTCGATCATCTAGTGGTTTATCAATCACGGTAACAGGCAGACAACCTCCTTCCCGCTCAAAGATATCTTTATGCTTAAGCATGGTGGTATACCGGTGATACCCATCGACAATCTCATATTTATCTTCGTCCTTTAGGTAGTAGCAAACGATAGGCATTGTATAGCCATCTTGTTTGATTGACTGGTAAAGTAATTTCATCTCCGGAGGGGCAACATGATTGGGATTATAAGAGTTTGCCTGTATCTTTTCTACTGGAATTCGAAAAACATTATATGCAGGGGAAACAAAACTTTTAGAGGATGTTTTCATATCGTTCAATTGCTTTACGTCTCCTTTCATTTTGAGCCTTGGTACGGCTGAAGCCCATGTACTTGGCCGTGTGGTCATTCCGCATGATGGTAATCGCCATGCGCTTAAAAGACGGTACGAGTTTGAATTTGTCAACGGGGACATCATCCGGATACTCATTAAAAGTTACGGCTACCTTTTCAGTCTTATAATTTGTCTTACCTACTATCTTGACTGGAACTCCAGCCTCTCTCAACTGATCAATCGTTTTGTCGTCCAAGACCCCACCACGTTCTTTCCAGAACTTAATTGACGTAGCAAAAATCCGTTCATAATCTTTGCGACTGTCTTCTGGCAGCGTAGACAACAAGAACTTAACGTAGGACTGCCATGTATATCCCTTCGGCAGAGTAATGTCGCGCCACGCCATGGCGTTCGTGCGGCCATAAATACTGGCAAAATTTGCACCATTGACGCGTCCAAGCATCTTACCCCAAGTATCTGGCTCAATCACTCGATACAGGTAAAGAGAATCGATTCCCTGACTTAGAAATGGGCTTGCTACCCGCATTTTGTTAAGTGGAACCCCAGCCTGATACAGCAGATCATACAAGTGATTGTAGCTGAATCCGAACCGAGCGTTAACAGTCCAGTCATCCTCAACGCTCCAATCGTATATTGGGTAGGCATTGTACACTCCATCGGCTACCTTGGTCACATAATTTCTACCAGCAAACGCATTAACTTTATTTTTTGACTTAATCGCACGGTAACGGTCAAGCGACTCATCAGCCCGGATTCCTATGAGAACGGCGGTACTACCATTTTTCTTAGCAAACCACTTATTAAAATCAGTTTGAACTGAGTAATCGATTGTTCCCGGAGTGTAATTCCAAGGAACGTTGTCTTCACTTATGACATAATCTGCACTCGGCATTGGGCGAACCCAAATATCCTTCTTGCTTTTATCCCAAGGTATCCAATGGCCGCTCGTCATAGACGTTACTGACGGAACCGAATTTGGTAAGGCCAGCCAATATTTGCTACCAGGGAACTCGTCAAATACGTCCTTCACATAGTCCATGGTGGCCTTATACTGAGCCTCGTAGTCTAAAAAATACATCGACAGCTTACTCATACAGTCATTTTTGAGTGCGTATTGAACTGTCAAATTAAGTAATACGCCAGAATCTTTGCCACCAGAAAATGCCACTAAAACATTATCGAAGTTAGAAAATACGAAATTCAGTCGTTTTTGAGCCGCTTGATAGACATTAATCTTTAGATAGTGTTTAGAGCTCATCTAGCAATTCCTTCTTTCTGCCCTTAGCAATCATCCCTTTGAAATGGGATAAAATCGACTCCTTATGCTCGATGTTTCGATCAATCATGCGCTCTAAACCAACGTCCCCAGTTAAGTAGTGATAAGTGACATCTTCATCTTGACCAATTCGATAGATACGGCGCCTTGCTTGTTCGAGTTGTGCATAGTCAAATGTTTTGTCATAAAAAATAATATGATGATAGCTCTGCAAATTCAGC
This sequence comes from Levilactobacillus andaensis, assembly GCF_016861695.1. Taxonomy (GTDB): domain Bacteria; phylum Bacillota; class Bacilli; order Lactobacillales; family Lactobacillaceae; genus Levilactobacillus; species Levilactobacillus andaensis. The sequence continues at coordinate 141,513 of NZ_BOLP01000010.1, forward strand.
CCGTAAGATCCCTTGCCGTAAGTGATAACATTTAATCGGGGATCACGTTTTTTAAGCGCTTCTTCACCTCTTAGAAACTTACAAAAAATTAAAGTATCGCTTGTACCAAGCTTATCAGCAATTTTTATAGCAGTTTCAATCTTGTCATCATCATCACAGTAGCTTTGCTGCATCTTTTGAACCATTGCCATAAAGATGTTATCGTCAAGTGAACTATATCCATAAAGATAGTGCCTCTTGATTTCGTGATACTTATCGTCGGCCTCTCTACTTAAAAAATAGTCAACTTTAATATTTCGACTAGACACGTTCAAATCAAGCTTCGCATCAAAAACAAACGGTTCAATAATGCTATAAAGATAATCCAAATTTCTAAATGACCTAATTTCTAGCCTTTTGCCTGGATCCTTATAGTCAATGTACTCTACAAAATTATTTAAAAATTCGTAGTAGCTCATACTTAGAATTTTAGGTGAAAGAAATTCGAATTGGCTCCACAAATCTAAAACATTTTTAGACATCGGTGTTCCATTTAAAACTAATCTAAACTCTGAAAGCTTTGATAATTTTAGGACTCTTCTTGTCCTAATTGAATTCCTATTTTTTATCTTCAAAGATTCATCAACAACCATAAATACATGCTTCTTACCTGAATTATTCATACCTTCCAAAAAAGTCGTCAGTTTTCATGTTTTTCAAAAACTGACGGCTTTTGATCTTGCT
>NZ_BOLP01000011.1 GCF_016861695.1 Levilactobacillus andaensis
ATACTAAACTCCAACCAATGAGAATCCCTTGACATCAGTATTTAGTCCTAGTGACTAACTTGTTCTTGTAATTTGCGTTCAACTTTCATTGCGTCTTTCGCTACAACTATTCTTATCCGCGTCTCTAAAACTTCATTGTCCGATTTTCTCATCCCCACTTGCACCTGATAAGTGGACTATTGAGGCCTTTCATTTTCTAATCGCCACATCAAAAAAGCAGTGATACTCCCCACCAGGAAAGTACCACTGCCATTTTAGTTAAAACACAACTTCATTTTCGGCCTGACCAGTTTCGATCAGTTGTTTATTGTTGTTTAACGCGTATTGGACCATGTTTTTCACGGCCGTCTTGGTGTAGAAGGCAATGTGCGGCGTAACCAGCACGTTTTCGCGCTTCATCAGGTTCTTCAACCGTTCGTCCGGAATGGCGTCAAAGCTGCCGAAGTCCGTGTTGAAAATACCAACTTCGTCCTCGTAGACGTCTAACGCCGCCCCGGCAACCTTGCCGCTGTCCAGTGCGCGAATCAGGGCGTCCGTGTCGATCAGCGCGCCCCGAGCCGGATTCAAGATCCACACGTGATCCTTCATCTTCGCAAAGGCCTCATCGTTGAGCATCTTGTTATTGTCCTTGGTTGCTGGTGCGTGTAAGGAGATCACGTCGGCTTGAGCGTACAGGTCATCCAGCGTATCCACGTAGATGCCCTGCTTCTCCAACTCTGGATTGTGGAAGACATCGTAGGCAATCACCTTAGCCCCGAAGCCTTGGTAGATTTTCATTGCCGCGCGACCAATTCGACCCGTGGCAACGACCCCGACCGTCATCTTGTTCAGTTCATCCGCGATGTCCGGTGCCCAGGTCAGGTCCCCGTTGGCTTGCTTCCGGTCAAACGTTGGCGTCCGCCGCAGCAATCGCATCAGTTGGGTCACGGTCAGTTCGGCAATGGCCTCTGGCGAGTAGGCCGGCACGTTGGTGACCTTGAAGCCGTTCCGTTTGACCGCATCCGCATCCACGTTATCGACCCCCACGTTACGCAGGGAAAGGTTAGTGATCCCATTTTCAGCCAAGCGGTCGAGAACGGCCGCCGTGTACGGTTTCTGTTGATAAACGACAGCGCCATCGTATCCCTTTGCCAGGTCAACGGTCTGGTCGTCTAAGAGTTCCTTAACGGCCTTGACCTCGATACCTTGTTGCTGTGACCACTGTTCTAAGTAAGGCTGTTCATCGTCTCGAATTCCATAGGCAATAATTTTCACAATAAGCTCCTCCTTAGGGTGCTGAACTATCTTAGTTGGTTATACGGATTGAGTGTACCATAGACGTCAGTGTTTGCTTAGTCAAATGCTTACCCAGTTATGGAGATACCCCGTTCAGCTAAGAAAGCAAGCTTCTTTGCTCGACTTTGGTGTTTGAAGGCCCATTCGGCGTGCAAGGCATCGTGTTTACTGGTAAATGCCTCGCTGTACAGGACTTTCAGCGGGCGGTGGACCTTGGTATACTTGGCGCCCTTACCCGCAAGATGGGTGGCAAATCGTTTGGCCACATCGGTCGTGAACCCGCCGTATAGCGACTGGTCCGCACAGAGCAACACGTAGAAATAGTAGGCCTTAGTGTTCGCCATAGAGTAACGCCCCCACTTCGGCCGAATACTCCCCGTTTTCATCGTAAACGACTAACGGTGCTGGGAAACGTAGACCCCCGGGCTTGCCATCCTTGATGGCCTCGACCAAGACCATATTGGCCTCCTTGCCCGGCTTGGGGTGGACCAACCGGACACGTTTAGGCGCTAACCGGTTCGCCGTCATCAACTCTAACAGCTGCAACAGGCGGTCCGGTCGGTGGACAAAGTAGGCCTTCCCGTTCATTTTGAGAAGACCACTCGTTGTGGCCACGATGGTCGCGAGATCCGTTGTGATTTCATGACGGGCAATCGCCAGATAGGGATTCGGGTTCTTCTGGCTCTGCGGCAGATCGGCAAAATACGGTGGATTGCAGGTGACCACGTCCACGGAATCCTTGGGAATCCACTGATTGACCGTTGCCAAGTCTCCCTCATAAACGGTCAGTTGATCTTCCAAGCCGTTCAGCGCGACACTTCGCCGGGCCATATCTGCCAGCCGGGGTTGGAGCTCGACCTCGGCAATTTTTCCTCTAGTCTGATGACTCATGAACAGGCCGACCGCTCCATTACCCGCACACAGATCGACCGTTTGACTAGTCGCGCGCAGTGGTAATTTCGCAAAATTAGCAAGCAATACGGCATCTAATGAAAATGCGAACACCTCTGGGCTTTGAATGATTTGGATATCTTGACTGTACAATTGATCGATGCGTTCGCCGGGTCTTAATGTCGTCACAATCACCACTTCCTTTTCAAATATTTTTCAGATAACTTGCAACCGCGCCGCTTTTTTTGCATACTGGATTAAATACCAACGTTGCGAGAGGAGTGCGACACATGTTTTATTCATTTCTACGTGGCTTGATCCGGGCCATCTTATTTCTGGTCAACGGCCGCGCCACTTACTTACACCGTGAAGACTTACCGGACGGACCTTACGTCTTGGTGGGACCTCACCGGACGTGGTTTGATCCTGTCTACTTTGCGTTAGCCGCAAGTCCCAGAAAGTTTAGCTTCATGGCAAAAGAAGAGTTGTTCCAGAACCCCATTTTCCGATGGCTGCTCTACCATGTCAATGGTTTTTCGGTAAATCGCGACCATCCGGGACCATCCGCAATCAAAACACCCGTCCGAATCCTACGCCAAGGCGACCTGTCACTGATCATGTTTCCATCTGGCTCACGGCACTCCGCCGAGCTCAAGGGTGGCGCCGCCGTCATTGCCAAAATGGCCGGTGTCCCCTTAGTTCCCGCCGTTTACCAAGGTCCGCTGACGTTCAAACGCCTATTTTCGCACAAAAAAGTCACCGTGGCCTTTGGAACGCCGATCACCATCGACCGTAAGCTAAAGCTCAACGAAGAGGGCCAAGCGCAAATCGAAAAACAGATGCAAGCCGCGTTCGACAAACTCGACAAGGAAATCGATCCGAATTTCCATTACATCGACGTCACCGGCAAAAAAGACTAATCTCAGCTTAACCTATAAGAAAGGCCTCACCGATTACCCCCAATTTAGGGATTAACCGATGAGGCTTTTTTGACTTCGGATGTTAAGAAACGTATGAGCTAACTGCCAAGTTTATCATGGGAGTACTACCAAAAAGATAATTTGATAGCTCCTCACAACTAACAACCACAGAAAAAATTGTCAACTCCTAACATATTCAGCCGCTGAACTCGGCGCCACCGCCGCCAGAAAGCTCAGTCAGAGCCGGAGGCAGCCAGGGATGCAGCCGCAGTGCGGCCACTTCAACACAATCTAACTAATCTTCATGTGCCGCGTTCTGCAGCTGGATCATGTCGTAGTAGTAGCCGTGTTGGGCCATCAGCTCATCGTTCGTCCCACGTTCAACGATTTTTCCCTGGTTCAAGACCAGAATCAAATCGGCGTTTTGAATCGTGGAGAGTCGGTGGGCAATGGCAATGGTCGTCCGGTTCTCTTGAATCCGGTCCAACCCGTTTTGAATCATCGTTTCGGTTTCGGTGTCCACGTTGGCCGTGGCTTCATCGAGAATCAGGATCTTCGGATCGGTCACCACTGTCCGGGCAAATGTAATCAACTGCCGTTGACCAGCAGAGTATTCCGTCCCCCGTTCCAATACGGGTGTCGCGTAGCCCTTCGGCAACCGTTCGATGAATTCATCGGCTTGAACAAAGTGCGCCGCCTGTTGGACCTGATCATCCGAAATGGTCGGGTTGAACATCCGAATATTAGTTTGGATATCCCCGTAAAAGAGCTGCGGTTCCTGCAGGACTAAGCCCATCTTTGACCGGAGTTCTTCGGCGGGGTACTCCCGAATGTCGCGACCATCGATCAAGACTTCACCGGACTGAAATTCGTAGAATCGCATCAGCACGTTGATGGTCGACGTCTTCCCGGATCCCGTTTGGCCCACTAAAGCCACCGTTTGACCGGGTTCGGCAACGAACGACACATCCTTTAACACCGGATGCTCCTGGTCGTAAGCAAACGTCACGTGTCGGAATTCAACTTTTCCTTCCGTGATTTTCGCATCCGCCACTGGGTGTTGAGCTGGCGCGAGCGTTTGGTCGTCAACGACCTTTAACACCCGTGACCCGGCAACCATCCCGTTTTGGAAGTCACTCAGACTATCCATCATGTTGCTCATGGGGCTGTAGAAATTGTTGAGGTAGGTAATGAACGCGTAAATCACCCCGGCAGCCACAACCTCGTGTAACCCGCGAATCCCGAAAATGCTCAGGACAATGACTGTTCCTAACGCATAAAACAAGTTAATGATGGGACTCAACAGTAAGGAGTTCGTCCGAATCATGGCCTTACGCGTATCGTAATAGGCCTCGTTGGTCTTTTCAAAGTTCGTCGCCGTCCGTTTTTCTTGCCGGAATTCCTGAATCACACTGATTCCCGTAATGGCTTCGGCAAGTTTTGTATTCAGCTCACTCAAGCGTTCCCGCATTCGGCGATAGACCTTGGAACTATAGTGCTGGTAATACCAAATGGTAATCGCCAGAAATGGCACCAACACCAGCGTCCACAGCGCCACCGTCATATCGGTCACGGCCATCGCAATGAACGACGAGATGACCGCAAAGATCGCCAGCATTAACGTATTTAGTAAAGCCCAGAAGTTGGAGAACGTCATGGTATCGTTCATCAACCGTGAGAGAATCGAGCCACCCGGCGTTTGGTCGAAGTAGCGCATCCCTTTTTTATGAAGCTGACTGAATAATTTACGCCGGACATTTTCGAGCATGTACTCGGCGCCCATGGTACTCGTATAGTTCTGCCAGAATTGCATGATGGCCCGCGTCAGCATCCCCAGGAAGTACAGGCCGGCGAACATCCACATGATGGCAATGGTCGCGTTGCTGGTCCGCAGATAATGGTCCATGTACATTTGAAGTAGCCACGGTAAGAAGACGTTGACCGCACTGATGGTGGCCGAGAGAATGACCGACACGATGAAGAACCATTTGTAAGGCGCAGCGAACTTAAACAGTCGCCCGATCACCGTCATCTGTTCCTTGGTGGTCATGCTATGGGCCCACGCTGATTCGTAAGGCTTATCTGCCATTATTGAACGCCTCCCTTCACTTGTGTTTCCAGCTGTTGCTGGTTAAACATCCGTTGATACCACCCGTGGGCAGCCATCAACTCGTCATGCGTCCCGCGTTCGACCACTTGGCCGTCGTCCAGCACGATGATCTCATCGGCATTCATGACGGAACTCAACCGGTGAGCGGAAATAATGGTCGTCTTGTTGGCTCGTTCGGCTTTCAAGTTCGCCAGAATTTCGGCTTCCGTTTCGGCATCGACCGCGGATAACGCATCATCCAAAATCAGTAATTCCGGATTGATCAATAGCGCTCTGGCAATCGCCAACCGTTGCCGTTGACCCCCAGACAGTGAAATTCCTTCTTCACCGACCTGCGTGTCATAACCAGCGGGTAAACTATCAATCTGCCCAGCGAGGTCACTCTTGGCCGCGGCCGTCTCGACCTCTTCCTTCGTTGCCTCGGGACGCGCAAAGCGAATATTTTCAAAAATATTAGTTGAGAACAGGAAACTTTCTTGCGGAACGTAACCAATAGCTGGCAAGTAGCTGTCCAGCGCATAGTCCTTAATGTTGTGCCCGCCAAAGACGATGTCGCCATCGTAATTGTCGAATTCCCGCAGAATCAATTTCATAATCGTTGATTTTCCGGCACCGACCCGCCCCACGATTCCCAGTGTGTGTCCGGCTGGCAAGGTAAAGTCGATTCGTTTAAGACTGGCGCCGGCATCATCTGGATAATCGAACTGAGACACGTGATAGTCCAGCGTCCCCTGTGGCCGTTCGGTAATTCCATTCGTCTGGTCAATGATGTGCGTCTTCTGTTCCAAGAGCTCCATGACCCGATCATAGCTGGCATTCCCACGTTCCATGGTGTTAAAGAGCATCCCCACGGCAAACATCGGCCACACCATCATCGCCAAATAGCTAATGAAGGAAACCAGGTTCCCAATTGTAATCACGTTGTGGACCACAAAGAGCCCACCCAAGACGATGGTTGCCACATAGGAAATAGAAATGATCAACGTGATCGATGGGTCAAACAGCGAATCCAAGCGGTTGACCCGCCGGTTGATGTTGATGGTTCGATCCACCTGTGAATCGAAGTCCGCCACGTCGGCATCATCCTGGCCGAGAGCTTTGATGACCTTGATGCCGCTAATGCTTTCCTGGGCCTTGTTGTTCAGTCGAGAAAAGGCCGCTTGGGACTCACCAAAGGCCCGGTGAATCTTTTGTCCCAAATACCAGGAAATAACGGCTAGGAATGGAAACGGAATAATTGCCAGCAACGTCAACCGCCAATCGATCAACGTCATCATGGCAATCAGCGTGGTCCCACCGGTAATAATGGCATCCGCAAACTGCAAGATCCCGCCACCGGCAACCCGTTGAACGGCTTCCAAGTCGTTAGTTGCGTGCGCCATCAAGTCACCCGTCCGGTACTTCTGGTAGAAGACCCGATCCATACGCATGAAGTGGTTAAATAACCGGTTCCGTAACAATTGTTCCAGGTGGGCTGCCCCGCCCCAGATGGCATTCCGCCAAATATAACGCGTGCCATATTGAGCCAGCGCAGCGAACGTAATCAAACCGAGATCAATGAGTAATAAGCGCCCGGTCATTGATTGCCCGTGAATGCCGTCCACCATGTTACCAATGATCCGCGGGGGAATAATGGCAATTAGGGCTGTTAACAATAAGCCAATGATTCCAGTCAGGTATCGCCGCCATTCGAGTCGGAAATACCACGACAATTTGTGAAAGATACTCACGAACACCCCTCCTAAAATTAGAATATGATTAAAATATAACACAGACTTTTTAATTTTACCGAAATTTAAATAAAATGCAACTAAAAAAACTCGCTTCCAAGAAAACTGGAAGCGAGTCTGAAAAAACCAAGACGATTATTTCTTACGTGGTGAGGACGCGTTTTGTTGCATGGCGTTCATCATTTGATGTAATTTCCGTTGGGATGGCTTTTGCCCCATCTGCAACATCATCGCACGTAATTGGTCTTCGTTAATTGGCGGATTGTCTTTCAGGTATTTCTCCATGTACTTGCGTGCGCCATAAAAGCCACCGGCCGCACAAGCTAAGCCGACAACGATGACGATTAAGATCCAGATCCAAGTTGCCAAGACGATTTCCCCTCCTTCATTGAAGTCATTCATTTAACAATTCTACACAAATTTAAGACAAATTAAAAGCGCGAATCCCGGAAAAAGACGCGCTTCCGTAATTAATTGTCACGCAACCCCTTTTTCCGTTGAATTTCGCGGACCTTTTCGGGGGTAACTTCTTTCCCGTTTTTGTCGTAAACCTGTAGCATTTCAACCTGACTCTTGAAGCTTTCACGGAACAACTTCAGATATTGCTTCCGCAAATGATCCCGTTCTGCGGTCTCATCATCGGTTAAGCCTTCTGCTTTGGCCTTGTGGGCCAGTTCATTGATTCTTGCTAATAGGGTGTCCATTGTTGGTTCTGCCATGAACGATCCTCCTTTAAAGTATTTAATTGTGTTCGTTGCCGGCACGGTCACGTCGGCCCGCATGACACTGCGGATTGTCAGCCGATTCCCCCGACCGACAACAACCGGGGAATTCTCCCCGTTTTCAAGTCACAGTCCATCATATCAGGGTTATTTTCAGAATTCAACTCATTTACCCGAACATCTGTTTGAAAATGACGGCAACCTATGCTACACTAAGTCTAAACTATACTACGAATGACGAACGAGGTGGCAAAAAATATGAGCAAAGCTTCTGAAAGTAAACAAATCGCCGTTCTTCGCTTCATTTGGGAACGGGTCAATGAAAAAGGGTATCCGCCAACTGTCCGCGAAATCGGCGAGGCCGTTGCCCTATCCTCAACTTCTACGGTTCACGGTCACATCGCCCGCCTGACCAAGAAAGGCTTGCTGACTAAGGACCCCACCAAGCCCCGCGCATTGGAGATCACACCGGCCGGCTTGGAAGAATTAGGCGTCCACGAAAAACAAACGCAGATTCCTGTTCTGGGCACCGTTACCGCTGGTGAACCAATCTTAGCCGTTCAGGAAGCCACGGACTACTTCCCCGTTCCTCCTGAATTCGATCACGATGAAGATGACCTCTTCATGTTGACGATTCGTGGCGAAAGTATGATCAACATTGGTATCTTGAATGGTGATCAGGTCATTGTACGTCGGCAACAATCCGCCGATAACGGTGATATTGTTATCGCGATGACTGAAGAGAATGAGGCCACGTGCAAACGATTCTTCAAGGAAGCCGACCATTTCCGTCTGCAACCCGAGAACGACACTATGGCACCAATCATCTTGAACCACGTTAGCATCTTAGGTAAGGTCGTTGGCCTATTCCGCGACGATGTTCACTAATCACTGAAAACGAATGAGGGACCGGGAAATTTTCCCCGGCCCCTCTTTTTGCTAGTTTGACTTAAATAACTTTACCGTGATAATGACTTTCAGGAAGCGTGCTGAAATCGTACGCTGCCAAGGCCTCGGCCTCGCGTAGATAAGCGTGCAGGCCTTCGGCAATCATCAGGTTTAGAATGGTATCCTTTTCGTGAAGGATCACGACGGGTTTCTTCAGATGGAAGGCGTACCCAATTTCAAAGGCTGTCCCGGAATCCACTTGGTCGTCTACAAAGTCCACCAAGGCAACCACCACGTCGGCCTGTTCAATCTCGTGGATATCCATTTGGAAGGTTTGCGTGGCCCATTCAGGCGTGCCGACAGTCAAGCCGGGAATCTCGCCTAACCGGGGGCTGAAAACATTGTCAACCCGCGGATTAGCGGCTAAGGCCTTTTCTACGCGTTCAATTCGGGAAATCTGTTCATCATCAAAAAACGGTCCTGCTAGGTAAACGTTGGTCACACTAATCTCCTCATTTCTGTGCATTGTCCGTAGCCGCCAAAATCCATAAGCTTGCGATCTAACGGGATGACTTTATTATACTGGAAAGCTTAACTTTTTACGACATATTTTTAATTAATATTCGGTTATAAAATGATAATTTAAGCGTTTTCACCCTAATCTGACCTAATGTTCGACTATTTCAGTAACCGATTGTCACCGATTTATTCTATAACTAATTCATGCTATACTAATGAAAACAAGTTTGGCCCTTTTAGATTGGTCAAAAAAATTCGTAACATCTACCCATGGGGAGGGACATCTATGGTTCTTGGCTTTGCCATTATCTGTGGCTTAATTACCATCATTGCCATTTTTTCATTAACACTTGCGATTCAACGACACGAGTCTAAGGTTGGCCCGGGGCTAGTCCTGGCGATTGCCCTACTCCTAACCGGCATCTCTGTCTGGAAGTTACCCTATTGGTCACACGAATCAGCAGCGCCAGCCACCAGTCATACCGTGAAGAAGGCCAAGTTAACGTCACAATCTGGTCAGGCCTTTGGTTCTAGCACGACGACCACCAATCGCCGCAGTACCGAAAAGAAGATTCAGCAGCAATTACAAGAATCGCTGAACAAGATGGGCACGGTCACCTTCGACCACCAGTCAAAGACCTACGTGGTTACCGTGACTGACACGAACCTCAAGAAAACGATTGCGGCCCTGAAACAAGACCCCAGTCAAGCAAAGAAGGCGAAGTGGCCCCAATTCACCAATGGCTTCGCCAAGACCAGTGCGTCTTTGAAGAAATCACTGGGGAACGGCTACACCTTCAAGATTAGGGTCGGTAATCAGGCCCCCGTGTTGATTTTTAAGGATGGCTACATCATCAAAAATAGTTTCGAATAGTGTCAGTGAGCTTAGGCGGATAATGTCTAGGCTTTTTTCTTTGCAACGACACAGTTGACCTTCGCCATGATCTACAGACTAAAATAAACGCCAATTTCCAATGCTCTGGTCACAATTAATTGTAATTGCTAACAAAAACAGTGTTGAAAATTTCACCTTGTTTGTTCCCTGCTTATGCTTACAGAAATCACCAGCATCAGCCAGCAAGGCGACAGGCATGACACCAAGCATTTAAATGGTCGCAATAATATCAAAGTGATATCATTAAGCTATCATCAGGAGGCAAGGATTATGGCAAAAGACAAACAAAAACGTTTTTTACTGCGAATGGACGACAGCCTGTTCGAACGCCTATCTAACGCTGCTGACGCCGATGGCCGGAGCATCAACGCCTACATCGTTAAGTTACTCTCTCAGGCAGCACCGCATGGGACTTGGGAGCAGCGCCAGTTGATTGGTCGCTCTCTGTCCGGTAAGGAGCTCGACACCAAGTCCGGTCTCGTGTTAGTTGCTGGAATTTACTATCGGTACCTTCTCGAATCGCCTGAGAAGCCCGATCCCACCGCCAGCTATACCATCACGGAGAGTAACGGCAATATTTTAACACTCAAGAAAATCTAGGGGGAATCGGAATGCTCGGAATTAGAATCGTTCGTCAAAATAATGAAGGCTTAGTTGAAACGTTGGGGAAATACAAGCGCAGCGTCACTTCCGGGATTCATTTCTACCTGCCACTGATTCAAAAGATTCGTACGGTCAGCTTGGCCATGACGCCGCTGGCCCTACCTAATTATTCCGTGATCACGAAGGACAACGCCGACGTCTCGGCTAGTCTGACGCTAAACTACCACGTCACCAACTCTGTCAAATACCAATACGAAAACACGGACTCCGTGGAATCCATGGCCCAACTGGTTCGGGGCCATCTGCGAGACATCATTGGCCGGATGGATTTAAACGAAGCCTTGGGCTCAACCGCCAAGATCAACCAGGAGTTGGCCACGGCCATCGGCGATCTGACCGACACCTATGGCATCAACGTTGACCGGACCAACATCGACGAATTGACGCCTTCCAAGGCCATTCAGTCCGCCATGGACAAGCAATTGACCGCCGACCGCGAGCGTATCGCCACCATCGCCCAGGCCGAAGGTGAAGCCAAGTCCATTGAACTGACAACGAAAGCGAAGAACGATGCCTTGATGGCCACAGCGACCGCCGAAGCCACCGCCACTCGTACACGGGCCGATGCCGAAAAATACCGTATCGACACCGTCAACTCAAGTTTAGGCAACGCCCAACCAGGGTTCTTCGAGAACCAATCGATCACGGCCTTCAGCGACCTCGCCAAGTCTCCCGCCAATGTCGTTGTGGTCCCAAACGACCACATTGCCGACCTCGGCCAAATTCCGGCAATCGGTGCCGCACTGAAAAGTGGTTTGGCAACACCACCCAAGTCGCATCCTAAGGCCTAGCATTAAAAAAAGGTGTCCGAATTTCCTTTACGGAGATCCAGACACCTTTTATTTATTGTTTGCGGTATTGTCGCTGTTCGTGTTGCCGACCTGCTAGGTAGTAGGTCGCCGTCTCTTCACCCACTGCGAGCTGCACATCGCGGCTATCGTTACTGAGTTGGCTGGCATAAACTTGCTCATACTCCGCCACGGAGACCCGTTGCCGGTCTGCAAGTTGCTTAGCTAACTTTTCTTCGTCAAAGCCATCACGATAGTTCGGCTGCAAGACCCCGCTGAAGAACTCACCTTCCGCGCCGGATCCGTAACTAAAGAACCCGATGCGATTGTTGGCGGCTAATTGTCCATGCCGCAGTAATGACAAGAAGCTCAGGTAAAGTGAGCCGGTATACAAGTTGCCCACGTTGCGATTGTCCTCTTGACTGGCTTCAAAAGCCGCGGTCAAGCTGGCCTGTTGTTCGGGTGTGGCTTCCGGTAAAATCTGCCGGAGCCCCTTCCGCCCCATTTTAGTAAATGGCAGGTGGAAGGCAAACGCCGCAAAGTCGGCGATCGTCCGTTCCGTCTGCTGCTGATAATCTGCCCAGACCGTCTTAAAGAAATCCAGGTAAACGTTGGTCGAATATTTACCATCAACTAAGGCCTCCGTCCGGTAAGTCGGCCGCCAGAAGTCCATGACGTCTTCTGTGTGGTAACTGCTGACATCGTCCAACGCCAAAATAGTCGGATCGGCGGTGACCAACATGGCAACGGCCCCGCCACCCTGTGTGACCTCGCCAGCCGTGCGTAAGCCATAACGGGCAATGTCCGCGCCAATGACCAACACTTTGGCCTGCGGGTGGACCCGCACATAGTCGGCTGCCAATTGTAGTCCAGCCGTGGCCCCGTAACAAGCCTGCTTCAACTCAATGGCCCGCGTGTTTTGTGGCAGGTCCAACAGGTGGGCCAGATAAACGGCCGTTGCCTTGGAGTTATCGATTCCCGATTCGGTGCCGAACAATACCATCCCAATTTCTGATTTAAGGGCTGGTGTCAAAAATTGTTCTGCCGCATTGGCCGCCATCGTGACCACGTCTTGCGTTGGTGGAATCACGGCCTGTTTGGACTGGCCAATGCCAATCAAGTATTTATTCGGATCTTCCCCACGTGCGGTGGCAAGCTCCGCCATATCGACATACATTCCGGGGGTGTAAAACCCAATCTTATCAATTCCTACTACCGTCATGACCTAATTCCTCCTGTACGTTTCCCGTTAAAATTCTACGCTAACCATACCATTTTAGGCCGATAGCTAGCAAATCTTATTGACTTGTATTATACAAATGTCGCCATTAAAAAAGGAGGAGACGTGCTGTCTCTTCCCTTTTTGCTAATTACAACTCGCCCTCTTGTAGCTGTTTCAGGGTGGTCTTTAACTTCTGTTGGACGGCTGGGTCAACCGTTGGGTAAGCCGGATTCAAATCTTGTAGCCGCTTGACCAAAATATTGGAAACAATCAATCGCGCCACGCCCTTATCGTCTGCCGGAATCAAGTACCACGGCTGTTTCTTGGTCGCAGTATTTTCCAACATCTGGGTGTAGGCCTGTTGATAGTCCTGCCAGAAAGCCCGCTCCTGCATATCACTTGGGGAGAACTTCCAGTTTTTGCTAGGCACCTCGATTCGCCGCTCGAACCGATGCGTTTGCTCCTCGCGTGACAGATGGAGGAAGAACTTAATGGTAATGAAGCCTTGATGTCGTAAGTATTTTTCAAAATGGCGAAGATCATGGTACCGCTTGTCGAAAAAGGCATCGTCGACATCATCAAGGGTGTTCACGCCAGGCAGATTCTGACTCAATAGCATTTCCGGATGTACGCGACTGATCAGGACGTCCTCATACTGGGACCGGTTGAAAATACGAATCTGGCCCCGCTGCGGTAAGGCTTGATTGATTCGCCAGAGGAAATCATGGTCCAACTGCAGATGCGTTGGCTGTTTAAAGCTCACGACACTAGTTCCGGACGGATTCAGACCGCTAAAGACGTGGCGAATCAGACCATCTTTCCCAGCAGTATCCATCCCTTGCAGAATAATAATGATGCCATTTTGCCGTTGAGAATACAATTTTGCCTGCAAATCGCTCAGGGTCGCAACGTTTGCCTCTAATGCGGTCGTAATGACGGCCTGCTCTGGAACACGACTGACCCGTGTCGCCAGTTGGCTTAGATCAACGGGTGACTCCCCCGTGTAACGATAACTGCTTTCAGTACTCATGCGCATCATCTCCTATGCCTTAAAGATAGCACGCTTTTTCTCCCTCGTCCCTTGATTTATCAAAAAAATTTAAGGGATTTGAATTTCCCGTAGCAAAATCTTAGCGTTCCCTCCGATTGCTTGCTATACTGAGGATGTAACCACTTACGAAGTTGACGAAGGAGTTTCGAAAGATGAAGAAAATTACCGCTTATTTCGTGCGTCATGGTCAAACGATGTTGAACCACTATAACAAGGTTCAAGGCTGGATCGACTCACCTCTAACCGAAAAGGGTCGTGCCGATGCTAAACGTGCCGGTGAACAACTTAAGAACATTCCGTTTGCCGCTGCTTACAGTAGTGACTCCGGTCGGGCCATTGAAACCGCCAGCATTGCCCTTCACGAAAATCCAGAAAACATGAATATCGTGTCCTATCAGTACCCCGAATTCCGGGAACAGTGCCACGGTTATTTTGAAGGTAACGACTTAAACCAGATGTGGCAATTCGTTGGGGCACAGGTCAAACTGACCTCGGAGTCCGACGTGCTCAAGACGTACGGCCTGGAAAAGGCCCGCGACTTGATCCACCAAGCCGACCTCTATGGTGAAGCTGAAAGCAATGATATGTTCTGGGAACGTCTCGACCGCGGATTCAACAAGCTACGCGACAATTCCAAGGATGGCGACCAGGTGCTAGTTGTCTCCCACGGGATGACGATTCGCTCCATCGTTGACCGCTATGCGCCCGAACTGGATGAAGGCATTGCCACCATCAATGGGAGTATCACCAAGCTCGAAATCACCGATGATGACATCCACGTCGACTTCTTCAATAAAATTGATTTTCAATCTTAATCACTTAAGGAGGAAGCCATTATGAAGAATATTCATCGCTCCGCTTCAAACCGAGTCTTCGCTGGGGTCATTGGCGGCCTAGCCGAACACTTTGACTGGAACGTGGGAATTGCCCGTGTGCTGTTCGTCGTGCTTGCGATTACACCTGCCTTCCCCGGGATCATTGCCTACTTGATTCTATGGATGATTATGGGCGATCCTGCTTAATCCCGTTCATGAACACCAATCGATAAATCCGATTGGTGTTTTTTTAATAATTTAATTGACGTTAGAAACCGTTTAATCTACAATTTAAGGTAGCAACTTGTTATGCATTGAACAACAGGTCCTTGATTTACGATTTACCCAAAAATCACAAGGAGGTTTCACTCATGGCAAATTCAGAAAAGACTTTAGTATTGGTAAAACCCGATGGGGTCGCAGAGGGTCACATTGGCGAAATTATTTCACGGTTTGAAAGTAAGCGCTATCAAATTACGGCTTTAAAGGTGCTAAACGCAACTTCAGCCCAATTAGATCAACATTACAGGTACCAAGCAGAGATGCCATACTACGAGGAAATCAAGACGTACATGATGGAAGGCCCACTGGTTGCCATCATCGTCAGTGGAACGGACGTCGTTAAGGCCGTCCACAACCTCGCGGGCAAGACGCATCCAAACGATGCCCAACCTGGTACCATCCGGGGCGACTTCGCGCATGACTATCCAGATGGCATTCTCCGCAACATCGTGCACACCTCAGATAGCAGAGAAAACGCGCACCACGAAATTGCGATTTGGTTCCCAGAACTGGCGGTAGCCGCTCACCAAAAGGTCCCCGCTACGGCTAAGAAGTAAACAACTTGTAAATAATGAACCACCAGTCGAATTTGGCTGGTGGTTTTTTGATGGAATTTGCTATAATCAAACTAAAGGTGGTGAACGCACATGAGTTTTCCAGACGATATTTACGAGGCTTCCGCTTACGAATGGCTCAAGCAACAGGATTTGACCGATAAGACCCCTGCTGAAGTTTCTAAGGCCTTAGCAGAAGCAATTAAACAGGCTAAGGGTATTTCGAAGTCTATTGAGAGTCCTTGGGTGAAGTAAGCTTAGGTTGTCGCTTTAGCAGAATATAATTGTCAATATTCCCATCCAACTTTAAGTAGAGTAAAATTACAACTGATATAACTGTTGTAGAATCAAAACTCAATTTTAATAACGTATTTCATAATGAGAACTAAACGTAAATACAACCAAGCTATCCCTCTCTAGTATTCAGAGTTGGTTGGGGGATTGGTTCATTAAGCATCATTCGGCAGTTATAACCAGTTTGACTTATATTTTGGATAACCATTCTTAGGGGGTGATGAAGTGCTACTTTTACTAATGATTCTAATTTGTCTGCTAACTTACAAGTTATTCAGCAATTGGATTTTGTGGCTACTCCCTATAGCAATCATATTCGATCTTGGATTATGGATTCTCCACCATCTGATATTAACAGGTTTAATAATTGCTATTTGCTTCGCACTATATGACAAATTCATCTACCAAACTAAGCATGGCCACAGTATGTTTTACGATAATTCGAAGGATAGCAAACCGCATCACACAGAATCTTAGACAAAATAAATAGGCGATATTTTTTTGGCAATTATTGTTGCGCTCAACAAAAAATACGAATTATAGATTCAATTTTTATTTCTACATTGCGACGATAACGATGTCACGCCATTGATCACGAATTTTTTTACCGTCGACAACATAATCCAAGACCTCTTTGGAATCACCACTCTTAAAATCATGTTCAAATTCACCGTTATTCTTTGAGATAAGCAGTGATCCCTTAGGCCATCCTATATACCATTCAGTATTATTAATCTTAATTTGAATATCCATATGAATTTCAATTTCGAGTCGCAATTGCTCTAGTGCCTGAAGCCTATCAGAATACGGATCAATATTGTCCAGTTCCATCAATATTCATCATCCCTTCTGCATATCGGCAACGCTTAAACCCATCTAAACTATTCTGAATTATTTCAATTTACGATGTTTACGTGTGGCTAACGTACCAAGTTATTCTTCATCCTCTTCAAGATAATAGGCCTTATCGTACAAGTTCTGTAATCGTACGCCTATAGGTGTCAAATTCTCTTGCTCCTTGTCCATCCCCAAAGTTGCTTCCATATCATTTAAAATTGCCATAAAAGAATCAAATGATTCAAAGTCTTTAAAGTGCACGCGGACAGACTCGCCTTGAATTTTCACCCATTCTGCATCAATTAACGCCTCTTTATCAAGCCGATTCAATAGGTCGTAATCGTCTCGTGTAATAGGTAATGTAAACATTTACTTTTCCCCCTTAAAATGAATCCGATTGGCTTGAACAAGAATACCAAGTTTACCAATCTATTGAATAACCTCATAAACAACATTTAAGCAATTTACGCGCAAGATATGCGCAAACTGTTTTGAATTTCACCCTATTTTCTAGCAGATTCTGAAAAAAAAGGAACCACGTTAAGTTACTCTAACGGGATTCCTGTTCTATCGTTCCTACGAGGTCTAATCTAATAAGGAGAGTACAGGATTTGAACCTGCGCGCCGGTATTAGCCGGTTCGACGGATTTCGAGTCCGTTGCATTACCACTCTGCCAACTCTCCAAGTCATTACTCTATATATTCTACCAATAATGACTATAAATGCAAGGCCTGAATAAATTAAATAATCCGCTGCACCAAATCTTCTGGCCGAAACGGGTCGATCCAGATGGGCTGACTGTCCATCAACGCCAGTGGCATCATGTTTGTACTATCCAATTTGGCGGCCAAAACTTGCTTGTCTTCTTTGCGGGCCATTAAAATTTCCCAATCGGTCCACTCCGATTGCCACGTTCCGCGACTAATCACGATCAAAATTTGGTGCGATTGCTTAATTTCTCGATGGATTTCTCGACGCAGGCGTCCTGACTGTCGGCCATTGAACTTAACTGGTGGCTGCTGCTCATGGAAACTGATAGTTGGAAACTCCCACTCCCGCTGTGCCCACTCCTGGAGTTGAACCTGAAACGAATGAGCCAGCGGGTCGGCAGACTGGTAACTGATAAAAAGATCGCTCATGGGTCAAACTCCTCTCTAATTTAAGTTAGCCCTAGTGTAGACTCTTAATAAGACAAAGCCATTACAAATAGATTTATTTCTTATGAATACTATATAACCATACTAATATAGGCAAAAAAACAACGACTGGTTACTCTCTATTATCTGCCCAGTCACCGACTAATAGCCCTGTTTCACTCTACGAAAGTCCCGTTTGTTAGTTTCAAAATCGGTTCATTCTCTGAGAGCCACTAAGATAGTTGCAAGCTCATTCTGTAATCGGTTACACTAATGTTAGTATAATCCTAAAGAAGGTCAGACACACATGGATTTTATCGACTTAACCCCCATTGCATTACGGCATACGCCTTTAGGTACTCGTCAGCAGGCCCCCAAACTTCACGACTGGCAACTTGACTGGGACGCACTCTCTGCCCTCATCCGCGACAACCATGACGTTATTGCGGTCGTTCAAGCGGGACTCGCCGAAGATTGGCTCAATACGCAAGGCACCATTTGGGACGACCAGCTTGGCTATTACCGCTATCCTAACGACAATCGCGAGCCCGACGACGCCGTCTTTTGGGCCGCCTCGACATGGGCCACACCGGCCATCCTCGTTACCTTTCACAACGAATTGACCAAATCATTTGCCTGTTACAAAAACGGACGAGATCCTGACTTTCACTATCTCGGTCACCGTCCCTAGATTACTTGCTCATACCAACTAATTTTTCTATGAATGAAGGAAGGTCACTATCTTGCGCATCATTTTACTGGCAATCATCGCCGTCGCTTTGATGATTGCCCTCTACAGCTATTACCTTTCACGTAAGGGACAATAGCGAGACAGGGCCTGGGGCAAAGTCTCAGGTCCTTATTGTGTGCCAATTATACATGGTCGAAACGTGTGCCAAAAGGTAGTCAACTCCGCTTAACCCCGATAGACAACTAATCCAAGACCAGGATTATTCGTCTATCGACGTTAATGCTCATTGACTAATCGCCTTTTGTCACACTCTTTTTATCCATAGGCATATTGATTGCACATCAGACTAAATTCAGGCATAATTCAATTATTAACTAATCAATATTATTAGTTAATAATTATGGGGGTGTTACCATGGACGTTAATGATTCCACCGGTGCCTCTCACTTTTTTCAGATTCACATTGTCCGTCCCTGACGGCTCAGTCCGCTTGAGTCGCCCGCCACCACTATGGATTCTATTGCTGGTCGACCATCCTCGGTGAGGGCCCTCATCCCCACTGCCTCGACCACGCGCATTTAACCTGATTTATCCCCCCGAAAACACGTACAGCTTAATTGTCTGAAACAGAGTGATCCCGGTCACTCTGTTTTTTTGTGCCCTTTTCAAAACGCAACTTGGCAGTCTATAATGAAGTATTGACTTATTTAGGAGGATTTTCTTTTGACCGACACACAGCCTCACCGTCAGTGGTTTCTCTTTAGCATGATGATGATCGCCGCCAACTTACGGCTGCCCATCACCTTCATTCCCCCACTATTGACGCACATCGAAAAAACATTTGCCCTATCCAGCTCCATGGCGGGCCTGCTCACGTCGATTCCGCTCATCACCTTTGCCATTTTTTCACCGATCATTGTGCGGTTAGCCCAACATTGGGGAAATGAATTAACCGTTTTTCTGCTCTTCTTCCTGCTGATTGTCGGTAGCTACCTGCGGGTCATCCCCTCCGTACCAGCCCTGTTCGTTGGGACCTTTCTCATCGGCATCGGAATCGACAGCGGCAACGTCCTTGTGCCCGCACTGATCAAGGACCACATGGCGAACAATTTGCGGCTCGGTACTAGCCTGTACACGCTGTCCATGCTGCTTATTGGTGCGCTGGGGACGGCACTGGCCGGCCTGCTGATCTCCCACATCAGTCTCGGCGCGACCATGAGCATTCTCTCCATTCCGAGCGTTCTGGCCTTACTGACGTGGCTACCCAATTTGAAATTGAAACGACAAACCGGACGGACTGCCCAGAAGGCCCCCGTTCCCCATTACCAAAGTGTCTGGCATCAATCGTTAGGGTGGCTGATCACCCTTTTCTTCGGCCTGCAGTCGCTCGTGTACTACGCACTGATTACCTGGATGCCCAGCATTCTAATCACCCATGGCGTCTCGACGTTAAGCGCTAGTAATCTGCTCACCTTACTCCAACTGAGTGGGCTCCCACTATCATTTATGGTGCCCTATCTCTTCAGCAAAAAGCATGGCGTCACTATTCTACTGAGTGTAATGACCTTAGGTTACGTTGTGGCGCCGCTGACCTTCATCCTGCCGATCCACTCACTAATTTTCCTAACCATCCTGTGCGTGCTTGCCGGTATGGGCGCCGGGGTTGCCTTTAACCTAGCCGTTCTCTTCTTCACGGAAAAGACGACGAATCCGATTCAAACGGCTGCCATCTCCGGCATGGCCCAGTCGGCAGGCTATCTCCTGGCTGCGGTGGGTCCCATTCTCTTCGGGTACCTCCAACAGTTTATGCACTCCTGGACGCTGGTCATCTGGTTACTGGCCCTATTTGCAGTCGGTCTGACCCTCACCGGTTTCGTGATTCAACACCGCGGAATGATTGCGGAATAACGCGACCACCCGCGCTGTTAAAATATTTGGCATATGGCGGCTTACTAATGCTCCTTTTTCATTGGCTCTGCATACTTCAAAACTTCTCATTCGCTTAGTCGTCCGAGAAATTTTGAAGTATGCAGGCCTTTTTTTACGTACATTTGTGACAAAACTAACCGAGTCCGTTTATTGAACAAATCTTGCCACGCCGACTACCATTTAGAGTAAACTTAATCTAACTCTACTAGAGGTGGTGATCATCATGGTTAACCAGCAATTCAATTTCAAAAAACAATCGCAACGGGATAAACGACGCGCCCATGATATGAAATCGGAACTCTTAGAACGCTACCGCCAACACGAACAACAGCTTCAACCCACGGTTCAGACCAACTCCAAGGACCGTTCCGATGCTAACGCCGCACTGAAAGCTGAAGTTCGGCGCCTACGCCATCAACTACAGCGAGAGCAGAACCACAACCAGGCCCCTGAACTTCGAGAAAAGTTACGCGTTACGCAACGGTCCCAAGAACAATTTAAAAAGGCCAATCGCGCACTAACTCGGCAAAACCAGACGCTCATCAAAGAAAACATTGACCTCACGCAACGTAACCAAACTCTTCAAGCCGACGCCGCGACCAGCCAACGCCAGCTCAACTACGTGCGGACCTATCTCCTTCAAGCTGCCAACCTGTTACATACGGCTGAAACCCGCCTCCAGGCCATTCGTCAGCTTCGGCAACAGCCGCATCCCCAACCATTGTCTCGTGAGCAACGCAAACAACTCGCCCAGCTTCCTGTCGAGAGAGCCCGTGCAAATGCTAGTGAAAAAAAGCAACACGTCCTAAAAAATCAAGTTGCCACCCTCAATCAAACTCTCTCTGCTCACCAGGAAACAATCCATGAGTTGAACCGTAAGATCGATTTTTTACGTAACGACTCATCACAAAATTTGAAATACCGGCTCGATGCGCTATTGAACCCCAACGATTTTCACCAGATTCGCTGGCTCCCCGATTTTGCCGAGCGTTACCGTCAGCTCCGGCTCGATGAATTGGTCATCCGGCAAAGAACGCAGACCTATGGCTACTTCATCAAGGTCAACACCCACTTTGCCTTCAAGACTATTGACGATCAGGTCCTCTCTAATTACGACTTGGCTTACGGCGCTGAACCGCGCTTGGATGTTATCTATGCCGGCGTGTTAACTGGAAATCAGGGCGTACTCCTCACGCAGATGTATCGTGAAGTGACGCCCCATGACCTAACCCGTGACAAGCTTCGCCGGCTACACCAGCGTTCCCACCCCATGAATTTCACCAATTGGTTGCCAGCCGATGGCAAGACCATTTTAGCCGGTAAAAAGATTCTGATTGTGACCTGGCAACAAACGCAGACGTTAAATCAGGCGCTGCGCACATTCGGCGTCTCGCCAATCATCGTGAACAATCACGAAAAGAGTATCCCCTGGATCACGCAACAAGCAACTGGCCAGCAGACGGACCTCACCTTTCTCATGAGCGAAGGTCTGTCCCACGCCGTATTGGAAACGTTAACCAAGAGTCAGATTAACTCACGTCCTGACATCCGGTTGGTCTATCATCAGTCACCCGCCGACATCGTCAATCAGGCCTACCAGTACTTCAAGGACCAGGTACGGCAGGAAACTACCTGAGAAATCGCCTGCTTGCCCAGCTGTTGGAAACAATCGGTTGGACAACCGAAAAAGGTTAGGCCCAAAACCGTTCTCAACGGCCGTCATAAACGTGTCAGCCAGAATATGGTAATTTCACCACCCAAATCAAAAAGCGATTGTCTCCCCATCCGTTTAACGGATACAGGAAACAATCGCTTTATTTTTTAATATTTCATCAAACTAAAGATATCGTAACCCTTCAGCTTGTCGCGGCCGTGTAGCTCGCTCAGTTCGATCAGGAAGGCCGTACCCACAACGATACCGCCCAAGTCCTCAACCAACTGAATCGTGGCGCCAATGGTCCCACCAGTTGCCAATAAATCATCAGTGACCAAGACCTTTTGGCCCGGCTTGATGGCATCCTTGTGCATGTAAAGTGCGGACGTGCCGTACTCCAAGTCATAGGTTGCCTTGACCGTTTCGCGAGGGAGCTTCCCTTGCTTCCGGGCTGGAGCAAACCCAATTCCCATATCATAGGCGACCGGACAGCCAACGATGAAGCCCCGAGCTTCTGGCCCTACGACCATTTCAACACCCATGCCCTTGGCGTACTTGACGATTTCGTCAGTCGCGTCATGGAAGGCTTGGCCGTCAGCCATTAATGGGGAGATGTCTCTGAACATGATTCCCTTTTCAGGATAGTCAGGAACGCTTGCAATGTATTTCGTAAAATCAGTTGCCATAAGTTTAAGTAGCTCCTTTATATTAGTTCAATGGGGCATGCAGACGCTGAATCAACTCTGCGGACGTGCAGAACAGGAGGTCCTGCTCCGTCTGCATCTGTTGTTGTCGTAATTGGTAACTCGGTGCCGCAGAAAGTTCCTTGTGCTCCGGGTGCGCCACACCGTTCATCACCCCATGTTCGATCGTGATAAACCCACTTTCGAAGAAGACCTGGATCATGAAGACTAATTGCGTCCGTGGAATTTGCAAAAAGGTTGCGAGTTGCGTCAGCTGGTGTCCCACATCGACTTGTTGATGTGTAGCAACGAACTTAAACAGTTTAGCATATTGCGCGCGAGTTGGCATCCCTAATTGCGAAAGACTTTCTTTCTTATAGAGATAAGCCGTCACTTTTTGCGGCCGTAATTGCTGTAAAACGGCGGTCAGATCACCGGTCGTATCCGGGCAATCCACGATAAACAGTGGTGTTTCACCGTCTAGTGGCGTTAAGGCTGAGCCATCGTAAACGACCGCCTTTGCCGTTGCGGGCAGTTGCTGAACTAACTGCTGATAAATCTTTTGATGGAAAAAGACGTACGTTCCGGGCTGGCTAAACATGGCCTGATGGAGCTGCATCGTTCTGGCATCCGTGATTGGCTCTTCCGTCAGCCGCAGATCCTTGACCATTAGCTGTAAGGAATGCCGCCCTTGCCAAACGTTGTCTTCGATGGCTCCCAGTACGGCGGCCTGTTCCGGTGCTGCCGTCAACTGTGAGGCGAACTTCCCGGCACCGAACTGAATGGCGTTTAAACTGGATCCGTCTTCTTGAAGTTGGAATTTCAAATGACTGTGGTCCTGACCGATCGTCTTGACCTGAGCCAACGTGGCCGTTTCAAAGGCAAACAGTGGTTGCCCGTTATCCGTCCCAAATGGGGCCAACTTAGCCAATTCTTGATAGAGTTTCGGTGTGACGGCCCCCACTTTAAGCGACGCCGCTACCGGTAATTCGCTAGGACCACTCTCCGTCAACTTCTGGGCGACCGCCTCTTGGTCCATGGCTGTCGCTAAGGCGTCTAATTGGTCCGCTGGTGCCGTTAGCCCAACTGCCATGTGATGACCACCAAAAGCCGTCATTAGGTCCCTGTGACCATCTAAAGCGGTAAATAGGTTAAATGCATCGACGCTACGACCAGACCCCTTGGCGCGACCATCTTCATTGACGTTCAGCACCAGGGTTGGCTTGCCCGTTGCTTCCACGATCTTGCTGGCAACGATTCCCAGCACGCCCTCGTGCCAGTTCTGACCACTAATGATCAGGGTTGGCCGCTCCTTGTGCTGGTCATCCGTGGCTTGCGCTAAAGCGGCCGCACTGATCTGTTGGACCAGTTCCTGTCGTTGCCGATTTTTCTGTTCCGTCTGCTGGGCCAACTCGCTTGCCCGACTATCATCGACGGTCGTCAGCAATTCGACCGCTGGACTAGCATCGTCCAGTCGACCCAGTGCATTTAGCCGGGGGGCAATGCCAAAGCCGATCGACTGTTCGGTAAGCTCTTCCGGCTTGATACCGGCGCCCGCCATTAGCGAACGTAAGCCCGGCCGTTCGTCTTGCTTCAGCAGTTGTAAGCCAAAGTAGACCAACACCCGATTCTCATCGACCAGCGGTACCAGATCGGCAACCGTCCCAATAGCGGCCAAATCCAAGACATCCTGCGGAATTTCCTCACGCAAAGCCTGGGCGACTTTAAACGCCACTCCGGCACCCGACAAGCCCCCGAAAGGATATTCGGCACCTGGATACCGGGGATGGATAATCGCGTACGCAGCGGGCAATTCTTGCGGCAATTCGTGGTGATCCGTGACGACCACGTCCACCCCGGCCTCATTGGCGGCCGCAATGGCTTCGTTACCCGACACCCCGTTATCCACAGTCACAAATAGCTGTGTGCCAGCCGCAATCAATTTCTGAAAGGCAGCCACGTTGGGCCCGTATCCATCACTGAACCGGTTGGGGATATAGTAGTTGACCTTAGCCCCCATCTCGTTCAACGTTTCGTACAGAATGGACGTACTGGTCACCCCATCGGCATCGTAGTCCCCGTAGATCGTAATCTGCTGGTCAGCGCCGATGGCTTCCTCGATGCGGTCCACCCCTTTAGCCATATCATGTAACAGGCTAGGATCGTGTAACTGTTCCGGGCCAGGAGTCAAGAAGGCCGTCACGTCCGCTTCGGTCCGCACGCCTCGATTCCACAGAATCTGGGCCACAATCGGTGAGATACCGACCGCCTGAGCCACTTGCTGGGCCTCGGCTGACGGCTGGTCAACGTTTTTAATATTCCATTGATATTGTGCAGCAATCACCAGCAAACCATCCTCTCTAAAATGATTGAAGAGCGGTACGTCACGCGCCACTCTTCTCCTTCTACATCTATTTAGTTGTTAACTGACTTTGGAGGTCGGCGACTTGCGCCTCCAACTCCTGAATCCGTTTTGCCTGTTGGCCAACTTCTTGTTTCGTATTTGAATTCTGTAGCCGTTTCGTCAATCGGTCGATTTCCGCATTGCGTTTCTGCAACTGCTCATCGGTGGTCTTTTCCAGTTCCTTATAGGCCTGATTGTGCCGAAAGGTCGTGATCGTTGAAAATAAGATCATGAGGACGGCCCCAATTAAAATGGAGACCAGTAACAGTAAGATCAACGGCCAGCGGACCGTCGTAAAGCCAAACGAAACTGGCACACTTTCCACGTTTAAGATGGCAAAGACCGCCACCACGATGACTAACAACAGGGTAACCACAATTCGCCATTGATTTTTCATGCTACTTCGCATCCTCTGGAATCATTTTTTGAAACGGAATCGTTACTAAATCAAAATCCTTCACCACACGGGTGTTCTTGAAGATTTCCCGTGCCTGTTGCTGCAGCTCAACGGCCATCTTGCCCGTATACCGCGCCGAAATGTGGTTCAGCAACAGCATCTTAACGTGCGTCCGCTTGGCTAACTCGGCGGCCTGAATGTTGGTGGAGTGATAGTAAGACCGTGCCAACTTGCTCTCACCCTTCGCAAACGTGCTCTCGTGCACCAAGACGTCGGCGTCCTGCGTTAACCGAGATGCATTCTGTGTTTGCCGGGTATCGCCCAAAATGGCAACCACGCGGCCCTTTTGTGCGGGGCCGAGGAAGTCTTGCCCATTAACGGTACGGCCATCTGGCAAGGTCACCGTTTGACCAGCTTTCAACTGACCATAAACGGGCCCGGACGGAATCTGCGCGGCCCGTAATTTTTCAACCTGTAGCTCGCCAGGATGGTCCTTCTCCACGATACGGTACCCAAAACACTCGATCCGGTGATCCAAATGTTGGGCATAGACCCGAAACTTAGGGTCCTCAAAGATCAAGCCATCATTGGTTAGTTCTTGGTAATGAATCTTATAGGATAACTTGGTCTCGGAGACACGCAGGCTCACTTCAACGAAGTCCCGAATGCCCTTGGGACCATAGATGGTCAGTGGCGCGTTGCCCCCTTGAAATGATCGGCTACTCAATAAACCGGGTAAGCCAAAAATATGGTCACCGTGCAAATGTGTAATGAAGATTTTGTCGATCTTACGGGGCTTCAACGTCGTCCGTAAAATTTGGTGCTGCGTGGCTTCACCAACATCGAATAGCCAAACCGAGTTACGTTCATCTAGCAGACGTAACGCAGTACTGGTCACATTTCGAAACTTTCCTGGTGAACCGGCGCCCGTTCCTAAAAATTCAATTTCCATATTTTTTCGTTCCTATTCTATAATTAGAGTCCGTCCACTATTTTAGGGGATTTTCGTGCAAACCGCAACTAGCATCTTAGTCAACTTGCGCGTGAATATCATTAGGGTTCCACGACAAAGTTCGGTATAATCGAGGTGACGACTTGACTAGGGAGGCTTCGGCATGCGACTCATTGATTTTAATCTTTCGACGATCGACCTACATCCCGCACTAAAGCTCTATTGGGAGAGCACCACGCCCCTCCCCATTACGGACCTGCAAGTCGGTGCTGATACCCACCAGTTATGCCTGCTGTCAGGCGACGGGCCAGCGCTCACATTAGACCAGTTCCGCACACGTTGCCAACAAGTAGATCCGCAAACTAATTTATTTATGGCCGGCGATACCGAGCCCTTGCGGTTATACGGTTACCGGCTGATTTCTCATAAAATTTTACTCGGTTAAAAGGAGTGTTTTTCATGCGATTATTTAAAATTTCATTCGTTCTGGGACTGAGTTTACTGACCTTAGGACTCACCGGTTGTCAATCCGGCGCCCAAAAGAGTACGGCCAGCTTCAAGGATAGTAGCAGTCAATCCAGCCACTACAAGGCAGCTGACCCCGATGCTGCGGTGACGGCCGCCTCCTCTTCAAAGGAAGCCCAGACGTATCGTCCAGACACCGCACAGACCAGAAGTGCCAGCTACGTCAAGTCCGGTAACCTCACCCGTAACGGCCAGTACACCTATGACAAGGTCGGCACCAAACTCACCTTGAACCAAGTCACCCATCCCCAGACCACAATTCGTAGCGGTAAGCTGACGTATAAGGTCACCACGGTACGTGTAATCAAGAATACCGCCGAAACTGCCGCTGCCAAACGAATGGCCGCACAGGCACTGAACTTAGCCCACCTTGACAGTCCCTATTACACAATCCAAGTTAAGTTTACCATTTATAACCGGGGAAAACAGGCTTTAACCACTGATGGTATTAAAGCCATCCGTTTATCGGCCAGTCAGCAGCTGAACGCCTCTAATCAGCTGAGCGATGCCAGTGCCGGCAAGACGATTCCCGCCAATGACAAGCTCGCCACCTTTGCCACCGGATTGGCTAGTGAAAAGGCCAAGCCTACCTTCAGTAGCGTTAAGATTGCCTTCGCTGGCTCCTACGCCAACCAGAAGCAGATTGTGAAACCTACTGGCTGGCTTAAACTGAATCTTTAATTGCCGCACTGCGGATTCCAGGGATTCCGCCTGCTGTGGGGACGCTTCAGCCTGTGAAGCGGGCTTCTCGCTCGTTTTTAAGCCACGAAATTCACGTGTCTTAAAAATCGCCCATATTGG
This sequence comes from Levilactobacillus andaensis, assembly GCF_016861695.1. Classification (GTDB taxonomy): domain Bacteria; phylum Bacillota; class Bacilli; order Lactobacillales; family Lactobacillaceae; genus Levilactobacillus; species Levilactobacillus andaensis. The sequence goes on from NZ_BOLP01000011.1 coordinate 27,630, forward strand.
TAGCTAGCCTAGGCCAGCTACCAATATTACCACAGCTGGCTGCATCCCTGGCCTCCTCCGACTACGATTGTGCATTACCATTACAACCATTCGAGACCGTCATGACCGTAAATTTCAAGTTACCTCATGATAATCTGAATTTACCCTGTGCTCTCGAAAGTTATAAAATTGATCACTCAACCAAAGAGATCAACCGTGTTTCTTAGCTTAACTAGCCTAAATAACTTCCATCAAACTTCACACACATAGAAAAAGACGTTTCCGCTTTTGCCAACTGGCAGATTGGAAACGTCTTTTTTCGTTGCATCATTCAATAATCTTTAAGCACTCGGCCGTGATAACACAGCACCAATACACTGTGTGATAGTCACCGACTGCACGGTTCCCGCTACCCTTTTGGCACAAAACAGTCTAAGCCGGAGGAGGCCAGGGACGGAGCCAGCCGTGAAAGTGGTGTTAGCTGACGTTTTTGTCAGCTTACAGCACGGGACGACTTTGAAGACGTGCGTTCTTTACGGCTGCAAAACGAGGCGGAAGACCGCCCTTCGTCTGAAGCCGTTCCCCACAGCAGGCGTAGTCCCTGGCAGCCGCAGTGCGACCAGCCCCTACCAGCCTAACAGCCATATAAAGTGTTAAGCCATGTACTCGAAGGTGAAGTCGTCGATTTGAACCAGGTCGCCGTTCTTGGCACCGTGGTCCCGTAAGCTGTTGTCGATCCCCATACCACGCATCTGACGCGTGAACCGCAGCAGACTTTCATCATGGTTGATATCGGTCATCTTAAACAGCTTCAAGAGCTTCTCGCCACCCAAGACCCAAGTCCCATTCGCATCCTGCGTAATGGTAAATTCAGGTTCTGGCTTAAAGTCATACTCAGCCTTCGTAGCTACTTCTGGCTGCTTAACTGGGAATTGTGGCGTTTCGGCTAACATGTCGGCCGTTCGTTGTAGCAAGGGAGTCAACCCCTTGTGCGTCAATGCTGACACGGCATAAATTTCTGGTGCCTGAGCTAATAAGTCGTCTTGCTTCAAGTCTTCCTTGAATTTGGCCAAATTATCTTCAGAATCCGGCATATCCATCTTATTCGCCACCACGATTTGGGGCCGCTTGAGGATATCTGGATCATACGTCATCAATTCTTGATTGATTTTTTCAAAGTCTTCGTAAGGATCTCGGCCTTCCAGTCCACTCATATCGATCAAATGGAGGATGACCCGGGTCCGTTCAACGTGTCGTAAGAATTGGAAACCCAATCCGACACCGGCAGCGGCTCCTTCGATCAATCCAGGGAGATCGGCCATCACAAAGTCGCGGCCATCTGGCAAACGCACCATCCCCAGGTTAGGGACCAACGTTGTAAAGTGGTATTCCGCAATCTTTGGTTTGGCACTCGTGACCGTTGCCAATAACGTTGACTTCCCAACGGATGGGAACCCAACCAGACCAACATCGGCCAAGACCTTTAATTCCAAACGAATTTCAAACTCTTGTCCCGGTTCCCCGTTTTCAGCAATTTCTGGTGCGGGGTTCTTTGGAGAGGCGAAGTGGATATTCCCACGGCCACCACGCCCACCATGAGCGATGATTACGGAGTCGTCGGGGGCAACTAAGTCACCCATGACCTGTTCCGTCTCGGCGTTAATGATGGTCGTTCCTTGGGGCACGTGAATAATCGTGTCTTCGGCACCACGGCCGGTCATCTGCTTGATGCCCCCGTTGCCACCGTGCTTGGCTTTGAATTTCCGTTGGTACCGAAAGTCCATCAGTGTCCGTAAGCCTTCATCAACGGCGAAAACGATGTTCCCACCGCGACCACCGTCACCACCGGCTGGGCCACCATTGGGCACGAATTTTTCCCGGCGGAAGGCAACCATTCCGTCACCACCGTTACCGGCCTTAACGCTAATTTTAACTTGATCTACAAACATATTTTTTATTCCTCGTTTTCTAAACCAGCCTACGCTGCTTTCTCAATTCGACTCCTGCTAGTATACCGACAAATGGCTGTTACGTCAAAGTTGGGATGGGGTTCGCGGACTTTTGATCTCCGCCGTCTCCGCCGCTAACGTAATGTGAATGGTCTGCGCGACCTCTTTACTGATGCCCAGGCCCCGTAAATCGTCAATACTGGCCTCACTGATTTTCTTAGTAGAACCAAACTTACGTAACAATTTATTCCGGGTCTTGGGCCCAACGCCAGGGATCAGATCCAGTCGTGAGCTCAATGAATGCTTCGAATGAACTTGCCGGTGGAAGGTAATCGCGAACCGGTGGACCTCATCTTGAATCCGTTGAACCAGGTAGAAGCCCTGACTCTTAGGGTCCAATTGAATATGGTGATCGTCTGGGCCAAATAACAGGTCGGCCGTCTTATGGTGATCATTCTTGACCATCCCGGCGACCGGAATGTGTAGATCCAACTCGTCTTCGAGCACTTCCTTGACCGCGTTCATCTGAATGTCCCCACCATCCATCAAAATCAGGTCTGGCATCTGGCCGTGTTCCTTCAGTAAGCGGGTATACCGCCGACGAATAACCTCTAAGGTGCTGGCTGTTTCATCGGCATGGTCGACTGTCCGCAATTTATACTTACGGTACAACTTCTTATTGGGTTGACCATCCACGAAGACCACCATTGCCGAGACTAAATCAGCCCCTTGAATGTGTGAGTGGTCAAAGGCTTCAATCTTATGCCCGGGCGCAATTCCCAGGGCATCCGTAATTTCTTTCATGGCCCCGGTGGTTTTGCTCTCATCTAACTCAAGCAAGCGGAATTTCTCTTCCAAAACGAGCCGCGAATTTTTCCCGGCCATTTCGAGCAAGTCACGCTTGGTTCCCCGCTGTGGCGTCCGGACTGGCACGTGCAGGATCTCTTCAATGACATCCCCATCGATACTGCTGGGCACTAAAATCTCCCGCGGGAGGACCGTATTCTTACGCTGATAGAATTGCACGATAAAGCTGGCCAATTCTTCCTCGGCCGTATTCACGATGGGAAAGAGCCGTTTTTCGCGCTTCATCAACCGTGCTTGACGAATGAAGAAGACTTGAATCGACAACCAGCCCTTGTCCAGATAGAAATTAAAGATATCTCGCGGCGTGCTGTCATTAGAAATGATCTTCTGCTTTTCGACCGTGGCTTCAATGTAGCGAATCTGGTCGCGCAGGTCCGCAGCCCGCTCATATTCCATATCGGCTGCGGCCTTGTTCATCCGCGTCGTCAATTCTTTCTCGGCCCGCCCGACGTTTCCATTTAAGAAGGACTTGATCTTCCGAATCTGCTTGGCGTAGTCCTCTTCCGGAACTTCCTTGAAGCAGGCGCCCAAGCACTGGCCCATGTGATAGTACAAACAGGGCCGACCTTGATAGCCGGTACACCGCCGTAAGGGATAGACCTTCTGGAGAAAGTGAATCGTTTCTTCGGCGGCATACACATTAGGATAGGGCCCAAAGTAATATGCCCCGTCCTTCTTGATGTTGCTGACCAAGATGAGTTGGGGGTCGCGTTCGTTGGTAATCTTGATGTAGGGGTACCCGGTTCCTCGCTTCAGCTTGATATTAAAGTAAGGTTGGTGCTTTTGAATCAGCGTAATTTCAAGTAAAAAGGCTTCCTTGTCGGTCGACGTAATGATCGTCTCGAAGTCCACGATTTCACTGACCAACTGAGCGGTCTTCCCGGTATGACTACTCTTAAAGTAAGAGCGTACCCGGTTCTTTAAATTTTTAGCCTTCCCCACGTAAATGATTTGACTGTTAATATTTTTCATGAGGTAGCAGCCGGGAAGTCCCGGCAATAATGCCAGCTTGTGTTCTAGATACTCTGATGCCAAGGCGCATCCCTCCCGTTTCGTCCATTAATTAGCTTATAAAGTATAAGCCGAATGCGTGTTTGGTGCAAGCAATTCACTCCCTAACCTACCTAGCTGCACGCCGGCCGCAAATTTAACCGGCCACCTTTCGAAATCGAACTGAAAAATGACAAACGACCGTAATTCTGCTATGATAACTGCAAACAAGCAAGGAGGTGGCTGAATTGGCACTTAAAGTTAAACGACAAGATGACTTGGACTCCATGTTCGGCAAATTTGCTCAAATGGACCCCACCGACGTCAAGCGCGACAAGTTTCTCAAGCGTCAAGACGCCCACAAGGACGACAAGCGGCCCAAAGGCCTAACCAAGTCAGACCAGACCAAACTCGACAAAGACCACGCGACAGATTAAATAAAGGGGACTCACGACAATATAGCCGTGGGTCCCTTTTAATTTTACGATACATTCAAATTAGTTATGCGATGGCTACCAGAAATACCGTCCACACCAACATTAACATGGCCGACTTTAAAAGTGACCTCAGTAGCCGCTCTTAGAAGCATCCGTCATCATTACCAAAGGACCCACGTGTCAGCCGAGAGGCCAGCGGATATGGGCTCAGGCGCGTCGTTCTACTTAGTTGGCGTTTCTCGCCGGCTTAGTAGAAAACCAATCTTGAAGACTCGTGGTCTTCGAGGCTTCAACTTGTGTTCGCCCCGTTCCAGCCCATATCCGTTGGCCGGTAAGGCGCTGAAACCACCATGTTGCCCAATTTCAATTAGCGGGTTGGTTGAAATCCGTGTGGATACCGTTCATTCAGTCGTTTAATGTTATCTTGAGCCACCTCATCGAAGTCAATGTCGGCCCATTGGGCGATTTGACTCAGATACCACAACACATCGCCCATTTCCTTGACGAGTGCATCGTGATCGAGGTCCTTACCATGAAAGGTATAGCGTTTGACCAGCTCAACGACTTGGCCGGATTCCCCAGCTAGACCTAGTGCACAATTCGTTAGAACCTGCTCATTACCGTACAGTGTCCGGTTAGCAGCTTTTTGATAATCATTAAATTCCACGTTTATTCCTCCCCAAAGGCTTGATCTTCAATCCAATTCCAGACGGCGTCCTTGCCGATCTTTTTGGGTGCCGAGAACATAATGATGTTGTTGGTGTTCTGCAAGCCCATGGACTTCTTAATCTGGCTAACAGCCTGGTTCCACTTACCACGCGCGATTTTGTCACTCTTAGTGGCAACGATCAGCGTTGGCAAGTCGTAGTAGGCCAGCCATTGGTACATTTGAATATCATCCGCAGTTGGCGCGTGACGAGCATCAACTAACGAGACTACCCCACGCAACTGGTCGCGTTGTGTCAGGTACGTTTCGATCATTTGCCCCCACTTTTCACGTTCTGACTTGGAAACCTTTGCGTAACCGTAGCCAGGAACGTCGACAAAATAGAGTTTATCCTCTACGTTGTAAAAGTTAAGGGTTTGCGTCTTCCCCGGTTGACTCGAGGTCCGGGCATATGAACGCCGGTTGATGAGGACGTTGGTCAGTGACGACTTCCCCACATTCGACCGCCCGACAAAGGCGATCTCTGGGTACCCCGTCGTTGGATATTGCGCGGGATCAACCGCACTCATGACTAATTCCACGTGATTTACTTCCATTAGTTGTGCCATCCTCTCCAAAATATCTTTCACCATTCTAACACAGAATTTCCGGTGACAGCAGCTTGTTCTTGACCATGACTTGCTGGGAAAACGGTTCAAAAGCAGTGTGTCCGGCCTTTTGATTGCTTTTAAATTAATTGTAAAGGGCTAAAGCCAGATTGACTAAAACGACTGTCAGGGGGTGGTGTCCCAATTTCAATTGCGATTTGCGAATAAAAAAAGACCAGCCGCAGCTGATCTTTTTTCGTCACTAAAATTATGACGCCTTTTGATCCTTTAAGACCAATTCTGGTTCGGCATGATCCGTGACCGTTTGCGCGGTAATGATGACCTTTTCCACGTCGTTACGGCTTGGCAGATCAAACATGATGTCACGCATGACGTCTTCAATGATCGACCGTAACCCACGAGCACCGGTGTTCCGTGAGATCGCCAATTTGGCCATTTCACGCAAGGCAGCGGGCTGGAATTGGAGCTCCACGCCATCCAAGGACAACAGCTTCTCGTATTGCTTGACCAAAGCGTTCTTAGGTTCCGTTAAGATGCGAACCAAGTCGTTTTCGTCCAACTTTTCCAAAGCCGTCAAGATTGGCAACCGCCCGATAAATTCAGGAATCAACCCAAATTGCAGAAGGTCTTCTGGAATGATGTGTTGCATCAAGCTATCGCCGGAAGCCAACACATTTTGTTCCTTGGTGTCGGCACCAAAACCAATCGTCTGGTCGCCCAAACGCCGCTTAACGATGCCTTCAATACCATCAAACGCCCCACCCACGATGAAGAGGATGTTAGTGGTATCAATTTGAATGAATTCTTGTTGGGGGTGCTTACGACCACCCTGAGGCGGCACGTTAGCAATGGTTCCTTCCAAGATCTTCAGCAGGGCTTGTTGAACCCCTTCGCCGGAAACGTCACGAGTAATCGACACGTTTTCGGACTTCTTAGCAATTTTATCGATTTCGTCGATGTAGATAATACCCTTTTCGGCCCGGTCAACGTCATAATCGGCGCTTTGGAGCAGCTTCAAAAGAATATTTTCGACGTCTTCACCGACATAGCCGGCTTCAGTTAACGTTGTGGCATCCGCAATAGCAAATGGGACGTTAAGAATCTTTGCCAGGCTCTGTGCCAGGTAAGTCTTCCCAGAACCAGTTGGTCCAATCACGGCGATGTTACTCTTCTGTAACTCAGGACCTTCATCGTCAGCATCGGCCATTTCGTTGACCCGCTTGTAGTGGTTATAAACCGCAACGGAAAGGGTCCGCTTGGCTTCAGTTTGGCCAATTACGTATTGATTAAGTGTTTTAACGATATCAGCTGGCTTGGGTACCTCTAAAGTTTCTTGAGCGGTATCTTGGCTGACATCTTCGTCAATAATTTCCTTACACAGATCAATACATTCATTACAGATGTAAACACCCGGTCCGGCAACGATCTTTTGCACTTGATCCTGTGATTTACCACAGAACGAACAAGTTACTGGGTCATTCGTTTCGGTGTTTTCAAACAATAAACTCACCCTTTCTCTCCAGGCTTAAGCCTAATTAATTACACATTACTTTGGTCAGTAAACTCGTCGAACTAACCAGATTACCTATCAATCGTGTACTATACCACAGTTGACGCTATGAGAAAATTATTTAGCCTCGGCACCAGTAATCTGAACTTTTTTATACAAAAACCGGGACAACAGGCGTCTGTCATCCCGGTCAAGTTGTCGTCAGTTAACGATTACTCGTCGTCTTCGGCATCTTTCTTCTTGTCTTGCTTAGCGGAATCAGCAATCAAGTCAACAGCGCTCTTGATAGCGATATCGTGCTTCAACATGTCATCAGAAAGGGCACTCCGTACGGCACTTTCTTCCATACCGTATTGGCCAGCCAAGTCCTTGACTTCAGCACTAACTTCGTCTTCCGTTGGTTCGATCTTTTCGGCTTCAACAACGGCTTCAAGAACCAGGTTAGTCTTAACCCGCTTTTCAGCACCGTCAGTGAATTGCTTACGCAAGTCGTCTTGAGTCGTCCCAGTTAATTGGAAGTACATCTTAGGTTCGATACCTTGTTGTTGCATGTTAGCCAGGTATTGGTCCATTTGACGATCGATATCTTCCTTGATCATGGCTTCTGGAACTTCAGCAATTTCGGCGTTGTCAACAGCTTCACTGATGGCTTCGTCTTCGATTGCGTCGTGGGCAGCAGTCGTCTTTTGTTCCTTCAAGCTATCCTTAGTCTTGGCTTGTAATTCTTCTAAGCTGTCAACTTCTTCGTCAACATCCTTAGCGAATTCATCGTCCAATTCAGGCAATTGCTTTTCCTTAACTTCGTGGATGGTAACCTTAAAGGTTGCTTCCTTGTCACGTAAGTCTTCGGCTTGGTAATCCTTAGGGAAGGTCACCTTAACGTCAACATCTTCACCAGCCTTGTGACCAACTAATTGGTCTTCAAAGCCAGGGATGAAGGAGTTAGAACCTAATTCCAAGGAGTAGTTGTCAGCCTTACCACCGTCGAATTGTTTGCCGTCAACGTAACCGTCAAAGTCGATCACAACAGTGTCGCCCTTAGCAGCAGCTTCGTCTTCCTTCAAAACTAATTCGGCTTGTTGTTGACGTTGCTTTTCTAATTCAGCGTCAATGTCCTTTTGGTAAACTCGAGTGTTTTGCTTAGTCACGCTCAAGCCCTTGTAGTCGCCTAACTTAACTTCTGGCTTAACCGTAACAACGGCCTTCAGAACCCAAGCCTTACCCTTGTCCATGGATTCAACATCCACTTGGGGTTGGTCAACGGGTTCGATGCCGGCTTCTTTAATAGCAGCATCGTAAGCTTCTGGTAAAACAATGTTTAAAGCATCTTGGTAGAGTGCTTCTTCACCGTACATTTGGTTGAAAATTTGACGCGGTACACGGCCCTTACGGAATCCTGGAACAGCCAGGTTCTTCTTGGTCTGTTGGAAAGCTTTGTCCAAGCCTTCTTTGATCTTATCAGGAGCAATTTCAAAGGTCAGTTCGCCTTGATTAGTGCCCTTTTTTTCCCACTTTGCAGCCATTATTTTCCCTCCGAAATGAAAGATATTACTATTTACAATTCTATCAATTGCATACTGTATTAGTGTACCTTATGCTATCCAAATTGTAAAATGGTTTTTGCCGAAAGTCCGTGAATGACGGGGGATTGTTTCGAATTTCCAGTTAAAATGGACTGAAAATGAAAGCGACCCCGGTTTCAGAAATTCTGGCCCGTTTATCACAACTGAATCATGGTAAACAAAAAGGCCCGAAAAGATGAGCTTTTCGGGCCTCGCGGTACAATTAATTAATTAGATTAATTAGTCGTCAATTTCCGTAACGGTACCGGCACCAACAGTGTGGCCACCTTCACGGACAGTGAACTTCGTACCCTTTTCAATGGCAGCTGGTTGGATCAGTTCAACAGTGAACGTCACGTTGTCACCAGGCATAACCATTTCAACGCCATCAGGCAATTCAATAACACCAGTGATATCAGTGGTGTGGAAGTAGAATTGTGGACGGTAGTTTGAGAAGAATGGCGTATGACGGCCACCTTCTTCTTTACTCAAGATGTAGACTTCACCCTTGAATTCCTTGTGCGTTTGGATTGAGCCTGGTTGTGCCAGAACTTGTCCACGAACAACTTGTTCACGGTTGATCCCACGGAGTAAAGCACCAACGTTATCCCCGGCTTCACCAAGGTCCAACGTCTTACGGAACATTTCAAGACCAGTAACAGTAGTCTTCAAAACGTCGTCATGTAAACCAACGACTTCAACTTCGTCACCGACTTTAACAGTCCCACGGTCGATACGACCAGAAGCAACAGTCCCACGACCAGTGATCGTGAAGACGTCTTCAACTGGCATCAAGAAAGGCTTGTCGTTTTCACGAACTGGAGTTGGGATGTAATCATCAACAACATCCATCAAGTGAAGGATAACCTTTTCTTGTTCTTCGTCGCCTTCGAGAGCCTTCAAAGCTGAACCGCGAATAACTGGAATATCGTCACCAGGGTAATCGTATTCAGACAACAGCTCACGAACTTCCATTTCAACTAAGTCAACCAATTCGTCATCGTCAACAAGGTCAGTCTTGTTTAAGAAGACAACGATGTATTCAACACCAACTTGGCGAGCAAGCAAAATGTGTTCACGCGTTTGTGGCATAGGGCCATCAGTAGCGGCAACAACCAAGATAGCACCGTCCATTTGGGCAGCACCAGTAATCATGTTCTTGATGTAGTCAGCATGCCCTGGGGCATCGATATGCGCATAGTGACGCTTTTCAGTTTCGTATTCAACGTGGGCAGTGTTGATCGTGATACCACGTTCACGTTCTTCTGGAGCAGCATCAATGTCAGCGTAATCTTCGGCTTTTGCTAAACCTTTGCTAGCAAGTACCTTAGTGATTGCAGCAGTCAACGTCGTTTTCCCATGGTCAATATGGCCAATAGTACCAATATTTACATGGGGTTTAGTTCTTTCATAATGTTCTTTTTCAGCCATTAATGAAACCCTCCTGTATTTTATCGCAAGCGCAATTAACCTTCTAACGAAAATTAATCACCCTTTGCGTAAAATTATACTACTTCTTTTCGGAAAGGGAAAGCTGGAACCCTCCCAAAAAAGAATCCTTGACCAGTATATATGCTGCAGAATTATTTGTAAACTAAAAAATCGCTGAATTTACGGTTTTTCGTGTTTTTCGTCCCCAATTGCCCCAAAAAGTTCCGCCGAATAGTGATTTAATCGTTCCTGCCAGTCAGAAATTCGATTTAACTCTGTCGACGACGCTTCGGCAGGCAAAGGTAACCCTGCTAAAATTCGAACCCACAAGACCGGTTGCGTGACAACTTTGTCGATGAACGGAAAGAGCATCATCAATTGAAGTGTCACCACCTGTTGGACATTGGCCGCCAATACCGGGTCAGTTTGTCCCAACTCGTCTTGTAGGAAATGCTGGATCTCAGCAGCCGCCTGACTCGCATTTACTGGTCGCAGATCCTTCGTCTGTACAGTGTAAACCTGATCGTCCAACCAATGCAACTGAACTGACTGGGTGGTCCGTAATCGTAATAATTCTTCAAGCAAGGTCGCCCGCATTAAGGGGTGTAGGAACGGATCGACCAGCAAGTACTGGACGCCCTGCATGAACTGCGCCAGTGGCAATTGGCGTGCCCGTTCTAATCGTTGCCGCTGTTCGGCAAACGACACGTCTCCTAAATGATAAAATTGTTTGGCAATCACCCGTTGTGTGGTCCCTAACTCTGTCTGACTGGCCGCTTCGGCCGCTGCAATTTGTGCTAGTCCCCCGGCACGCCATGCCTGAGCAGTCGGAAGTTCACAAAATTCTCGAGCAAAAATAAATTGTTGGTTCTTTAACGCCACGTCTAGCCGTAGCTGAAAAGTTTTACCGGACTGTAAATAAATGCCATCCTGTTCAGCAGCCACCTGTTCGGCCGCCGTATATTGCTGATCATGATACAGGCTAGCAACCAAATATTGGTTCACATCAGCCGTTTGCTGGTCCTGATACAGCCGTTCAAAGCCCGCGGCGGCTGCCGACCAGTTTTTTGCGTTAAAATCCGCCTGTGCAGCCGCAAGAGCCTTTTCGCGGGCTGCTGGACTCGTGAATTCTGACATGCCGTCTCCCCTTTTCTTTGACTCAAAACGGACCGAGGCCTAAATGGCTTTCGGTCCGTCAAATTTAATTATGCTTTATCAGTTTCAGGTGTTGCTGGTTTAGGCGTCCGCCGACGCTTTCGGTTCCGGTGGGGCTTGTGTGCTGGCTTATCAGTAGCGTCCTTCTTCGGGGCTGGCTTGTCTTTAGACTTTGGTGCTTTAGTCTTTGCCTTAGTTGGTGCCGCTGGTTCAGCCGGCGTCTTTTCCTTACCAGTCGTCCGGCGATGATGCTGGTTCACTTCCATGATGACCGGCAAGATCACTGGCCGTCTGTGAGTTTGCTCGAACAGGTAATGGCTCAAATGTTCCCGCACATCCTGCTTCAAGTGACCCCAATCAAATTCCTTATTATCCAGATTGTTTTGAACGGCCTTGCGAATAATCTGGGCGCTTTCCTGCATCAAGTCCTTGTTAGCCTTAACGTAGACGAAGCCGCGCGAAGTAATCTTAGGGTCGGCCACGATTTGTTTCTTCTTCCGATCAATCGTCACAACGGCGATAAAGATCCCGTCGTCCGCCAAAACTTTCCGATCACGTAACACGATGTTCCCAATGTCACCGACACCGATACCATCGATCATGGTGTCACTCACGTCGATACCTTCACCGAGACCCATTTCACCATTGGCATAGGTCAAAACATCGCCTTTAGCCAGGATAAAGATGTGGTCAGCCGCCATGCCTAATTCCATGGCCGCATTGGCATGCGCATTTAACAACCGGTATTCCCCCTGAATAGGAACCAGGTACTTAGGCTTTAAAAGGTTCAGCATTAACTGAAGGTCGCGCTTATAGGCGTGTCCTGATGAATTCAGTTCATCAGAAATGGCCTTAACTTCTCCACCAGCCCGGTAGATCATGTCCCGCGTCTGGGCAACCGTGGTGTCCATAGCGTGTGAAGGTGTCGTGGTGATGTAGACCAAATCGCCCTCTTGGATGTTCAGGTCTTTTTCTTGCTTGTTGGCCATCCGCTGAATTGCCTTGATTGGTTCGCCCATCTTACCCGTTTGTAAAATGACGATTTCAGATGGTGACAACTGGTCTAATTGTTCCGTAGTCACTAACAGGTCGTCATCAAAGGACAATTTCCCGAGTTTCATTGCCGTATTCACAATGGCTTCGAGGTCCTGCCCGGTCAAGCAAACCTTCCGTCCGGTCTTAGCCGCAGCATCAAAAACCTGTTGAATCCGTAGAATGTTCGAGGCCACACAGGCAACGACAACACGGCCATCCCGGTAATGGAATGTTTCTTCAATAGATTCCGCAATTGTTTGTTCTGAGGCGTTCATCGCTGGATTTTCGGCGTTAGCGGAGTCACTTAACACCGCCAAGACGCCAGCCTGACCAATTGATCCTAAACGGGCATAGTCGGTCTGGTAGCCGGGTTTAGCCGTTTGATCAAATTTGAAGTCCCCGGTATAAATAATCTGGCCTTCATCGGTCTTTAAGTCGATCCCCAGTGATTCTGGAATCGAGTGGGTCGTAGAGAAGAAGGAAACGACCACGTCGCCGAAGTCAATTTCCGTCTTTTCATCGATCACGTGGAAATCATCGTAATCTTTCACCTTAGGTTCGGCAGCAACGTCGATCTTCGCTAAGGCAATCGTCATTTCTGAGCCGAACACGGGGACGTTGAACTCACTTAAAAAGTAAGGGAGTGCCCCAATAGCATCGGCATGACCATGGGTTAAGAAGACCGCAACGATTCGGTCCTTGTTCTCACGTAAGTAGGCCCAATCTGGGATGACAACGTCAATTCCCAACAACTCATTTTCCGGGTACTTCAACCCACAATCTAAAATATAAATTCCACCGTTAACATCAACGGCATACATGTTTTTACCGTTTTCGCGAACACCGCCAAACGGGATAATCTTGATCTTTGCACTCATAAGTTCACCTCAAGTATATTTTGATAGTTTCAATTCAATCTCTGACCAGTAGTCGATCAGCGTTTTCTTGTAGGCCAAATAGCCTAGATTCGTCCATGATTAAACTCCTCTTATTTTACCATACTTTGTCATTTTAAAGAACCAAGATGGCAAGCTTGCTTGAGGTAAACAAAAAAGCCCATCTCCAATAAAGGAAATGGACCGAGTGGCGCGGCGAATTAACGACGCAGACCCAAGCTCTTAATTAATTCACGGTAACGTTGGATGTCAGTCTTCCGTAAGTAAGCTAACAAGTTACGACGGTGACCGATCTTCTTCATCAAACCACGTTGGGAATGGAAGTCCTTCCGGTGTTGTTGCATATGAACGTTGATTTCGTTGATATCAGCGGTCAAAACAGCAACTTGGACTTCAGTAGAACCCGTGTCGCCTTCGTGACGTGCGTATTGCTTGATGATTTCGTTTTTCTTTGCTTGACTAATAGCCATGGTAAATATACCACCCTTCAATATAAGTGCCCGAAACTGAGTAAGTCGGCGGTGGCCGCCAGATAAACTAAGTTAAGGGTTTGTGCTTAGCACAGTTATCTATCATACGGGAGTCACGTTTAAATAGCAAGTGTTTTCGCTACATTGCCTATCAAGTAAAATTACTTTACATTTATCGTGCTAACCTATTGCATTCACCCCGTGGCTTCTGTATAATAACATACGTTGAAATTAAGATTTCCGGTACTAGGATTTCTCATTCGGAGGTGAAATTTTCATGCCAATTATCAAATCAGCAATCGAACGTGCAAAGACGAACGTCAAGGCAAACGAACGTAACTCAGCTCAACTGAGTACGATGCGTACTGCCGTTAAGCGTTTCGAACAAGCCAAGACGGCTGGCGCCGACAACGCAGAAGAATTATTCCGCGCTGCTAGTGCTGCAGTTGACAAGGCCGCTTCAAAGGGCTTAATCAAGCGCAACAAGGCTGCTCGTGACAAGTCACGGATGGCTGCACGTTTAGCTAAGTAATCAATTAATCAACTCGATTAGATGATGCAATCAGGGGGTCGACCATGAATTTGGTCGACCCCCTTTTTTGTCTCATTTTAAATTTAAGCCGGGACCCGGTAGCCCGCAAACTGCGTCATGAACAACGAAAAGAGTATTTCAGGCGCCATCGCCGTCGATTTCATCTGGCGCTCAACCTGAAATAAACCTAGATATGCCCGATTCAAGTCGGTCAATTTGAAACGACGATGCATCTGCAGCGCCAACTTGATTCGATACGGGTGAACCTTTAACTCACTTGCTAAGCGACCTTGACTGAACCCCTGCTTGGCTAACACCTTGGTTTGGATCAGCAGACGGAATTGCCCCTGCAAGATGGCATTGATCTTCAATGGTTCCTCTTTGGCCTGCAGGAGCTCCCTGTAGAGCGTCACCGCACCGGCCGTATCCTTAGCCAACACCTTATTCACCAGGTCAAAAACATTTTGCGTCAACGTCTGCGTCACCAGACCGGCGACTGCCGCCATATCGATTGTCTTTTCGGGATGGGTAAATAATTCCAACTTAGGCAGCTCACTCATCATTAGGGTCAGATTCGCATCAGTGCGCTGAATCAGCTCATTTAAAGCCGCTGGTGCCATACTGTATCCATCCTGCTTCAGTTGATCATTAATGAACTGGCGGACGTCACGTTCCGAAAAATTGCCGATTTCAATGGCAGTCGCCACCTTTTTCAGCTGCTTGACCACTTTTTTACGACCGTCTAACTTTTCATACGGTGCAAAGAAGACCAGCACCGTGCTGTCCATTGGTGCCCCCAGGTACGTCTGCAAGCTGTCGATATCGTGTTCGACCTTCTGTTTCTTCGTCTCCCCCGTTAAAAACTGGGGGTTATCAATACAAACGACGCGGCGCTCACCAAAGAACGGTGCCGCCATGGCATCATCCAAGGCCACCGCTAATGGCACGGTATCCATGTCATAGCTCGCAAAGTTCATCGTCTGTTCATCGACCGGTACACTAGCCTTGAAGCCCGTCTTGAGCCGCCGTTGTAAATAATCCGCCTGACCTAAGATCAGATAGACGTTAGCCAAGTGTCCGCCCGTCGCTAACGTTTTTAAAAGTTCATTGATTGTCACGAGCATACCCCTTCGAAATTAATTTTGTTTGCCAAATCCCTGATCGACCACTGGTATACACATAGCGAATCATCCCACTCATCTGAGTGTTCATTGCCGGCACAGCCGCTTGGTGAAGTGTTGCCAAGGTCTCCGGATTCGGATGACCATACCGGTTCTGCCGGCCAGCCGAAATTATCGCTAGGCGGGGCCGTAATTGCGCAACAAATGCCGGCGCCGTAGCTGTCTTGCTACCATGATGTCCTAATTTTAACACGTCAGTCCGTAGTTGCGGGGCCGCCGACATAATTTTCTGTTCGCCTGCCCGGTCCAAATCACCCATAAACATAAAATTCAGGCGACCGAAAGCTCCCTGCAGAGCTAGTGAGCCAGAATTATCCGCCGGCCCAGCTGTAAACGGATGCAAGACGCGCAGACCAACTGGACTCCCAACCTGAATCGGCTGAACATGCACCGGCGTCGCACTATTTGCTAACAGTCGCGCCCATCCCGGTTCCTGCTCCATCCCTGCTGGAACCAATATCCGTTTCACGCGCAGATCCCGCAAGAATGCCGGCAGGTCGCCAATGTGGTCTGCATCGTGGTGGGTCAGGTACACGTCATCCACGTGGTCAATACCACGACTCTTTAAGTAATTAATGCTCGTCCGTTCTGCATTATAGGTCGTCGGTGGCGCGACGGCCCATTTCGGCTGGGGGAAGGCCAGTCGCCCACCCGTGTCAATCAGCGAGATGTGACGGTTAAACGGTTCTCGAATCAAAATACTGTCGCCCTGACCGACGTCAAAATAGGCAACTTCCCCCGTCAAGGGATAATGAATCGCGCCGTACATCACCATATAACTGACCGCAAGTAGCCGTAACCACCGACGTCTTTTTCCTGCTGGTCGACTAAACAACCACCACGTTCCCCCAACCCAAAACCATGCGACCCACCACATTGGCCGCCCAAATAACACATTTCCCGGCAACTGCCCGACCCACTGCAGCCCCGTATCAATACCACCTAGTACCTGCGCACACCCTCGGCTAAGTGCTGGTAACCAAGCAAAACTGATTGTCCCAATTAGAGTGACCGGTAAAATAACCACTGGAAATAAAGGGACCACAATCCAATTTGCCAGTAACGTCAGACTGTGCCACTGAAAAACACCCGTTAACAGGCTGGGTAAGCCGAGGAGGGTCAAACCTGCCTGACGCCACCACCAAGTCTCCGTACGGAGCAAAATAAGCGCTAGAGACAAGCCATAACTCAACTGACCGCCTAGTTCAAACAGGAGGCCTGGATTCAGCCACAAGCCGACCACCAGGGCCACTGCCCACGTATCTAACGTACTCAGGTGAAACGCACACCGTTTGCCCGCCAACTGTAGGCCGCGCATCAGACAAGCACGCAGGACGCCACTACTCGCACCAGCTAAGATCCAGTACCCCGGCAAACTGAGCAGGAGTAACCACTCCCAATGTTCCCGTTGTAACCGTAAGTGGACTAATACCCATTCCACGGCCGTCAATAACAACGCCACGTGAAGCCCAGAAATCGCAAACAAATGCAGCAATCCCAGTCGTTGCATCCCCTGCAATTCCAGCATTGACTCCGCTGCTTTGGCGCCCGGTAACAGGCCTAATGCATAAACTTTTAGCGCTCCCGGCAACTGTTCACAATAGCGAATCAATTGGGCCCGCCGTGCATGCCACCAATCGCTAAACCATTGCCACCAATGATGCGGTGCCGGCATACGACTGGTCAAAGTGGTCACCTTAATTTCGGTCACTACCTGGCGATGCCGCCAATAGGCCGCCGAATCGAATTGATTGAAGTTCGTCGCAGGCAACAACCGCTGCTGTTGGCCTGTAATCTGCCAGATTTCAGCCCGCGAAATTCGTTGTAACTCCCGTAGTTGGCCCGCCGATGTCAACCGACCGTGAATCGTCACCCGCTCGCCGTTGCTCACCTTAGTGGCAGTCAAATAGTACATGGCACCACGACTCATAACCGCATCCGGTTGGACCCGCACGGCCAGCTCGGTCGCCTGGGCGGGGGCCAATAACGGTAGCTGACGATGAATAAGTCGTTGCTCATTGCCCCATAAATGTACGCCAAAAATCAGCAAGCACCCGAGCGCAATCATCAAGGTCACCCGATTGCCTAACCGCATGATGCGCATGATCATCACCGCTAGCAGTACTAGACCGCCCCAAAGATGGCCGCCCACACTGACACTAACGGCCGCAATGCTAAGGCTAATAAAGAAAAAGTGGTTTGCTGCCACTAATCGTGTTGCGGTTGATCAAATGACAGTGTCGTTAGCAACTTAGGATCAACTTCGACCTGATTTAATTCGATGTGCTTCAATTCAATCAGTTTTTGCGCGTATGGATCATTATGGTAATTGCGTAAGTAAGTAATCTTACGGATACCGGCTTGTAGCAACATCTTCGTGCATTGCAGGCAAGGAAAATCCGTGACGTAAATTTCGGCACCATCCGTTGCCTCGCCAAACTTAGCACATTGTAAGACGGCGTTCATCTCGGCATGAATGGTCCGAACACAGTGGCCATCCACCAGATAGCACCCCTCATCCAAACAATGATCATCGCCGGAAACAGAACCATTGTAGCCGGCCGCGATGATCCGCTTGTCCCGCACAATCGTCGCCCCGACCGATAACCGGTTACAAGTGCTCCGCGTCGAAATCACTAGTGCCTGCAACATAAAGTATTGATCCCAAGGAATTCTCTCTCGTTTCATGCTAACGCCCTCATTTCTAAATTTATTTTCAAGTATACCACGGCTTTATGTCGTCAGTTGGTCCTGTAAATTAGCAACCGTTTTCTCGCCAAATTCTGGGACCTGTGTTAGGTCATTGACCGTCTTAAACGCCCCGTGTTCGGTGCGAAAGGCGACGATTTTTTGAGCTTTTTTCTCACCGATACCCGTTAGTTGCTGGAGATCCGCTACCGTCGCCGTATTTAGGTTCACGACTGCCGCTGCCTGACTTGCCGACTGACTGCCAGCGGTCTTGGCCGAACTCGTTGGGGATGCTGTTTCCGTTGCTTTCTCCCCTTTTGCCGGGATGTAAAGTTGTTGTTGATCCGTCAGCCGCGTCGCCAAATTGACCTGTTGGCGGTCAGCATGTGTATTGAGACCACCAGCGGCCTTCACTGCATCCGCCACCCGCATCTCTGGCCCAAATTCGTAGAGCCCGGGGTGTTTCACGGCACCCTGGACATCGACGAAGACCCGGTTATCATGCGAACTGACTTGACTACTGGACCCAACTGCCTCGCTGGCTAGCCGACTTTCACCCTTCGCAGACGCACTGACGGTCGTTGCCGGGGGAATTGCTGCCGGCGCCGGTTCCGGACTCGCTCGGGCAACCGCTAGCCACCACCCCAAGCTCAGAATGACCAGTCCCACACTGACTACCAAAATGCGCTGTCGCCACGAAAATTCTTGCCACCATTCCATAAGTCGTTCCATCCGAATTTGCCCCCTTTACGCTTAACTCCGTAAAAGTTGGGCGAATATTTTTTTAATGGTGAAGTTTTTTCAAATTTACGCAAAAGAGGGTCTGGGACAACAGTCCCAAACCCTCTTTACGCTCCGAACGTATATTGCGGAAACGTGTGACAACAGGCAGTCAACTCCGCTTAACCCCGATAGACCAACAATCCAAAACCGGGATTAGTCGTCTATCAACGTTAATGCTCATTGACTAACCGCCTTTTGTCTCACTCTCTCTTGATAATTTATTTATGGGTCTCCAGGTACTTCACGGCGTCGCTAAACGTCTCCACTGGAACGACCTTCATGTTCGGCGCATACTTTTTCGCCGTTGCCTTAGCCAACTGGTAGTTGGTCATGTGGTGCTCCTCATACTTGAGTAGCAGTTTTGACGGCTTCACGTACGGCGCAAAGAACACGGTCGCACCAGCCCGCTTGGCAGCAATAATTTTCTTGTCGATACCACCGATCTCACCAACGTTACCATCCCCGTCAACGGTCCCGGTTCCAGCAATCTTTTGGCCGTGACGTAAGTTCTTGCCCGTCACCTGATTGTAGATCTGCAGGCTAAACATCAACCCACCGGACGGGCCGCCAATCTCACCGGGGTCAACTTTGACCTTCGGCTTAGCGGTCACCTTGACGTTGTCGGTCAAGATAATGCCAATTCCCGCCTTCTTCGTTGGTAACCGCATCAGCTTGGCCGTTGCTTGGTGGTCATGACCATTACGCTGATAGGTGATCGTCGTCTTTTTCCCAACCCGTTGCTTTTGAATATAGCGTTGATAACCGGTCATCGAGTTAAAGTGATGGCCGTCGACCTTGGTAACCGTATCGCCCACCTTCAGCTTCTTCGCAAATGGTGACTTGGCATCAACACTCAGCACGTAGATACCCAAGTATTGTCGTTTGACCGGCTTGTTGGCTGCTCGATAGGCCGTGTAGATGGCTTCATTGATGGCACTCTGCATGTAAAAGTCCTGAACCCGGTCATAGGTGGCATTACTCTCGCCACCCGTGACGCTATCCACACTCTCAACGCTATAGTAGGAATTAAATTTAGCATACAAATACGTCGCTGGTCGGGCCTGCGATAGCGCCACGGACGTAATCATGAACTTCCCCTTGTCCTTATCGGGATGGTCCTTGATCGTCACAAATGTTTTTAAATCATTGGCTTCTCCCGGTCCCTCGATATACTTCGGCAAGGGCAGAAAGAAAAAGGCCAGGATTGCAACCACAATAGCGGCGGTCAGGATAATCTCTCGCCAAGACCATTGGATCCATCTGCGCATGGCTACCCCTCGCTTTCTAGACGATCATTGAGGGCACGAGCGACCACGGGCGGCACGAGTTTCGTCAAATCACCACCGAAGCGGGCCACTTCCCTTAATAGACTGGAAGAAACGAATTGATACTGGGGGTCCGCCATCAAGCAAACCGTATCAATATTGGCGTCCAAGGCGCGATTCATCCCCGCAATGCCCTGTTCGTACTCGAAGTCAACACTATTGCGCAGTCCCCGTACCAACACCGTCGCGTGAATCGCTTGCATAAAAGCAACGGTCAGACCACTTTCAATCTGGACGCTCACATTAGGCAGTGTCGCCACGCTAGCTTCAATAAAGGCCACACGTTCTGCCGGTGAAAAGACCCCTTGCTTAGACGTATTCTGACCGACCGCGATGACCAATTGGTCAAACATGCGGCTCGCTCGCGCAATTAGATCCAAATGTCCGTTGGTTAACGGGTCAAAGCTTCCTGGAAACACTGCAATTGTCATGCCATTTCACTTCCTAATGCATAAATAGTTAATTCGGTAATACCATAGTCCCGCCGTTCAACAAATGAAAAACCGGGAACGTCATCGGGCAATTGGGCCTTCTGATCCGTTTCGCAAACGATTCGGGCGTCCGCAGCTAAGAGATTCAGCTCACGTAGCTTAGTCATCTGATCAACGATTTTCTGCTGGGCATAGGGTGGATCAAAGAAAACCAGGTTGAACTGATCACCCCGCTGTGCCAATTCGTCTAGTGCTCGATTGGCGTCCCGCTTTAAAATATCAAAGCGTTCCGGTGCCTTCGTCACGGCCACGTTATCCTTGATCGTTTGAATTGCGGCGTACTGCCGATCAATCAAAACGGCTTGATCGATTCCCCGTGAGACGGCTTCGATGCTAAGGCCACCGGAACCCGCAAACAAGTCCAGACTCCGCCCACCATCAAAGTACGGCCCAATAATATTAAAAAGTGCTTCCTTGACTTTATCCGTCGTTGGCCGCGTTGCCATTCCGGGAACCGCCTTTAACCGTCGGCCACCAAAATCTCCCGCTACAATTCTCATTCGTCATCATCCTCTGCTGCCGTTGTCGGGGCGAATTCTTCGGCAACCCCGTTGAACGTTTCACTAATTTCTGGGCGTTTTGACGCCACCACGCGTTTCACAAATCGTAAGTGATTCAATTGTTCAGTTAGGTCTGCAACGGCGTCACTGTTGACATACAAGACCACATAACGCATCTTCTTTGAGACATACATCACTGTGCCGTAGCGTTTCAGTTGCCGTGTCTGTTTCAAGCTATAGGTATACACGATCAAACTCTGCCGTGGTTGAATTTCAAATGCCATTTGCTGACCTCCTCAATAAATTCTGTTGACTCGCCTAATGTGTCGCCCGATAATGTTTCTGCCGGGCACTGATATTTAGGATGACGCCCATCACCAGCGCAAGCGTCCAGGTACTGGACCCCCCGTAACTGATAAAGGGAAAGGTTACCCCAGTAATTGGCAGCATGCCCAAGACCCCACCCAAGTTAAACAGGGTCTGGACCGTCAAGTAAGTCGCAGCCCCGTAACAAATCAAGGACTGATAGGCTGATCCACTGCGGATACCAATCAGGACCGTCCGCACGATGATCAAAAAGAGTAGTGTGATCACACCTAATGCCGTGATCAGTCCCAACTCCTCGGCGAGAATCGCCATGATAAAGTCCGTGTTGGGCTCTGGCAGGTAACCTGTCTTTTGAATACTGTTTCCCCAACCAACCCCAAAGATACCGCCATTGCTCAGCGCATAGTAGGAGTTGACCAGCTGTTGACCGACCGTCTGTGAGTGTTTGAATGGATTGATGAACGCCACGATTCGTTGTAGCTGATAGACGTTCTTGGCAAACCCCATCTCAGACACCTTAACCACCAAGGGAAAAATCACCGCGACAACCAGCAAGAACGCACCGCCAAAGAAGGCAACCGCCCGATGCCAATTAAAACCACTCGCCAAAAGCATCACAAAAATAATTGCCCCATTGATTGTGGCCCCACCTAAGTCGGGTTGCAGAAAGATCAGCCCAACGATTCCGGCACAGATAGCAACCGGCCGGAGCATCGTTGCCCACCAGCCATCTTCCATGAGCTCGTCTTGTCGCTGGTCGATGGCATTGGCCAGCCAAACAATCAGGTAAAATTTAACAAACTCGGCGGGTTGAATCCCAATCGGACCTAAGCGGAACCAACCAGCGGCCCCGTTAATGGTCTGTCCCCGTACTAACAGGAGCAATAATGCTGCCAGGGCCAAATACCCGGCGTACCTTAAGATTGTTTTGTCTCGTAACTTACTCAAGTTCATTTTGAACATGAAGGTCACAATGACCATTCCTAGTAGCACATAAATGGCCTGCTTGACCAAGTAGCTACCAGGACTGCCCCCATTTTGACTCCCAATATCGGCACTAGCCGAGTACACCATGACAATTCCAAAGAGGCTGAGTACCAAGTACGGTACCAATAGCCAGTAATCTAAATATTTTAACTTTTGCATACGTTTCAGTCGCCCCAAGCCTACCGCGTTAACGGCGATAATCGAATGATTTCATTATATCATAGCTCCCTAGCTATTTTACGACAAAAAAACCGGCAGGACACGTGGTTAACCCACTTACCCTGCCGGTAAAGATTCATTTAAAATTTAGGATTACTTCCGAGCAGCGGTCTTCCGCTTCTTGGCAGCCTTTTCCCGTTCGCTCGTGTTCAAGATTTGCTTCCGCAGACGAACATGGTCTGGGGTGATTTCACAGTATTCATCTTCGTTGATGAATTCAAGTGATTCTTCCAGAGACATCTTCAATGGTGTCTTAACCTTAGCAATATCTTCAGAACCAGCGGCACGGACGTTGGTTTGGTTACGGCCACGCGTGATGTTGACAGAAATGTCGTTGTCACGGCTGTTTTGGCCAATAATCATCCCTTCGTAAACTTCAGTCCCGGCGTCAGTAAACACGATCCCACGGTCTTGAACGGCCATGATAGCGTAAGTGGTTACCTTACCAGAGTTGATAGAAACCAGAGTCCCGTTGTGACGACCTGGGTTCCAGTTCTTGATAACTGGCATGTACTTGGAGAACGTATGGTTCATGATCCCGTACCCACGAGTTAATGACAAGAATTCAGTTGAGTAACCAATCAACCCACGAGATGGGGCCAAGAAAGTCAGACGAGTTTGACCGTTACCAACGGCCTCCATGTTCTTCATTTCACCCTTCCGTTGAGAAAGCGTGTCAATGATTGAACCGGTGTATTCGTCAGGCGTATCGATTTGAACAGATTCGAATGGTTCGCAACGAACGTTATCGATCGTTCTGTAGATAACTTCTGGACGGGAAGCTTGTAATTCAAAGCCTTCACGACGCATCGTTTCGATCAAGATGGACAAGTGAAGTTCACCACGACCAGAAACGATCCAGGCACCAGGGTTGTCAGTGTCGTCAACCCGTAAAGAAACATCGGTATGAAGTTCACGCTTCAACCGTTCTTCGATTTGACGAGACGTTACAAACTTACCTTCACGACCAGCAAATGGTGAGTCGTTGGTCCGGAAAGTCATTTGCAGCGTAGGTTCGTCGATCCGCAGAACTGGTAGTGGTTCCAACGTGTCAGGAGCAACAACAGTTTCCCCAACGTTGATTTCTTCCATCCCAGAAACAGCGATCAAGTCCCCAGCCTTGGCTTCCTTGATTTCCAAACGCTTCAAACCGAAGAAACCAAATAACTTGGTAACCCGGAAGTTTTGCTTGGAACCGTCAAGCTTCATAACAGTAACGCTGTCGCCGACTTTGATCTTACCCCGGAAAATCCGGCCGATCCCAATCCGACCAACGAAATCGTTGTAGTCCAGCATGGCAACTTGGAATTGTAAAGGTTCGTCAGTGTTGTCAATTGGTGCTGGAATGTGCTTAACGATGGTGTCAAAGATCGGCTTCATCGTGTGGTCCTGCGTGTCGAGTTCTGGCTCGTAGCTAGAAGTCCCGTTCATAGCAGAAGCGTAAACCACTGGGAAGTCCAATTGGTCTTCGTCAGCACCTAATTCGATGAAGAGGTCCAAGACTTCGTCAACAACCTCGCTAGGGCGTGCGCCTTCACGGTCAACCTTGTTGATCACAACGATTGGCGTTAAGTGTTGGTCTAAGGCTTTCTTCAAAACGAAACGGGTCTGAGGCATCGTACCTTCGTAGGCATCGACAACTAATAAAACGCCGTCAACCATGCGCATGATCCGTTCAACTTCACCACCGAAGTCGGCGTGTCCTGGGGTATCCAAGATGTTAATTTGCTTGTCACCGTACCGCACAGCGGTGTTCTTGGACAAGATTGTGATGCCCCGTTCCTTTTCGATAGCGTTTGTATCCATGGCACGGTCCTCGATTGACGCGTGCTCATCCAACGTATCGGATTGTTTTAACATTTCGTTAACTAGGGTCGTCTTCCCGTGGTCAACGTGGGCAATGATGGCAATGTTGCGGATATCATCTCTGATTTTCAAGTGTATTTCTTCCTTTCGTGCTTGGTGAAATTAGATGGATCACGGCATGCTTACCTCAGTAAGTACGCTTATTGTAGCTTTTCTAGCTGGTAAAGTCCATCCGTACCAGCCAGCCGCATAAAAAAACTGTGACAGGTGTCACAGTGAGACGTCATCTTCTTCAATTTGGAGAATATCACGTTGCGCTTTTTCCGTCGCTACTAGTACAAGGTTAGATGATAGCATATTCAGCGGCTGGCCGTCAATAGTTGAGACCCGAACACCCAAGGTATTCAGCAAAACTTGTCCGGCGGCAAAGTCCCACGGCTTGAGATGAGAAATGTAACCGAGGGTCTTGCCCCGCATCACATTGATCATTTCAATCCCGGCACTGCCGTAGATTCTCATCCCCGCACTGGCATGGACAATGGCCTGCATGTGGGCCACGTCATGAATGACTAACGGCCCGCTAGCACCAATCAGGCCGTCGCGTAAAGCTAAGTTAGTCGGCGCCTTAATCGGGTCTTGATTGGCCCAAACGCCACCCAATTGCGGGCCGCCATGATACAAGACATCATTCATCACATCGTAGATATAGCCTAACTGACCAACGCCATCCTGGTAAATACCGATCATAATCGCGAAATTATCTTGTTGTTTAACAAAATTCATGGTTCCATCAATCGGGTCCACGATCCAAACGCGACCTTTAATATCTGTCAACTGATCCCCGAAACCTTCTTCACCCAACACCTTAGCGTCGGGGTCGATTCGGCGAATACCCGTAATCAAAAACTGCTCATTGCCCTTATCGACATTGGTGACTAGATCTTTACGTCCCGTTTTTTCATCGACGGTCAAGGGATCCTGCATTTTTTCTAGGACTCGCTGCCGGGCTTCCTTCAACAGTGCCGTAACGTCTTGATTCAACTGTTGCCAATCCAAACTCATGACCTTGTCGTCCCTTTCATCTTGACCTGACCGTCTTGTTGGCGTGCCTGCTTCATGGTGCGATAAATGCTATAGCCCGAAGCCTCTTCAAACTCCTGGTCAATGTTCTTTTCTTCAAATTTTTGTGGCACAATCGTCTGAAATTCCCGATAGGCTGCAATCAGCTCTACCGCTTGGACGCCCTGTGACCGTTCATAGGCCGCCTCTACCAGCTGATAAAACGTCGTGACCGTCACAATTTCTGAGGTTGTCCAATCCGCACGCAATGGGTACGCATAGTCTTCTTCTGCCATCACTATTTTCCCTCCGTCTGTTGATTTTCAATCGTTTGAATCGTCGTTCGCAATTCCGCCGTTTGCGCCGCATAATCCTGTTGCTCATCTTCCGACAGGGCCAATGGCATAAGGTCCTTGACCCCCGTCTTCGCCACCAGCACCGGTGCAGCCGCCGCAAAGCCAAGCGCCTCGGGATAAACGTGCGTTACCGCCGCAATTACCGGTTGATTATCCACGGCCGCTTGGAGTAAATGAATCAACGCCAAGAAACGGAGCGTCACTTGTTGTTCCCCTGCCTCACGCGCTAACCAAGTCCCCATCTTAGACAGGTCATCCGCACCAAATTTAGCATCGGCATTGGCCAAATACATCAAGAGTGGTGTTGGGCCAATATACGTCCGACTCCAGGCCACGATTGGCGCACTCGCCGTCCCCACAACGGTTGCTTGGACCGTTGAATGACCAACGTGCAGGCGTTCCGCTAACCGCGCCGTGATCAAGCGCGCCAACGGATACGTGCCCAGTCCCCAGATCTGTTGGCGGGGAAAACCAGAAAATTTCCACGCAAAATACGTCAAGATCTCATCTTGACGACCACAGAAAATCAATTGGCCCCCAAAACCGTTCTCGACGATTCTATTCATCAGGAGTCGGAGTTCCGCCACACGTTCATTAGCTGGCGTCTCAGCCGAATCACGGTCCAAGACGACCAGCCAAGTTGCTTGACCATAGTCCGCCGTTGTCCCTACCCGAATCGTTAACCGAGGGCACACCGCACTTGCCACCACTAACGGTTGGTAACGAGGCGTATCATCAGTCGTATTCGGCATGATAACGCAATCAAGCGGTAGATCCGCTACCAATAGTTGTTGCAGTAGTTGATTTGCCTGATCAAAGTTTCCCTGAATCAGTAACGTTGGCATCATGATGACCTCCTCTTTCAAGCCAAAGCCTGTTTTTTCCACACCAATTTACCAGCGGCCACCCCCAATGAGGGTCCCTCAGCCACTGACAATTGTACTGAAATACCGCGTCATATCCACGTGCGTCGCGCTCTTCAATCCCACGCGAATACCGTCATAGCTCCATTATAAGTGAACGGTTGGGGATAGCAAGCCGTAACCGTTATCTTTAAGGTTCTGTTCGGTCCTAGTTCTGCGATATGGTGCTTCAATTCGCCTTACTGGCCGTCAATTATGGGCTCAGACACGGCTACATCGGGTCAGTCCACATCTAACTGCCTCCAGCCTACATTGTCTTTTTGTGAATAAACATAAAAATTACTTGAAGTGCTTAATCTGTCTACTGGAAAGTCAGCCAGCGTCCCATCCTCATCCTTGTCGCACCAAAGAGCCCTAAATTCGAAATAGCCAGCTCATACCATTTTCGTCGCCCAAACTAAAAGGACCCCCGCAAGCGGAGATCCTTTTTTAAATTCAGTAGTCGCTTTAGAGATGCGTTGGGAAGCCCATCGCAATGTCTGCAGCTTCTTGAATTGGTTCGTTTAACGTTGGGTGTGGGTGAATCGTCAAGGCAACGTCTTCAACGTTCAAGCCGTCGTTAACGATGATTGAGAGTTCACCAGCCATGGTGCTGGCTTCAGGGCCAACCGCTTCGGCACCAACGATGTTCTTGTTGTCGTCATCCGTGTAGATGAACCGAACAAACCCATCAGCGGCATCCAATGAAACGGCCCGTGCATTCCCAGCAAATGGGAACTTCGCAGTCTTGACCTTGATACCCTTGTCCTTGGCAGCAGCTTCACTGTAACCAACCGTTGCAATTTCAGGATCGGAGAAGCAAACCGCTGGAACACTTAACCAGTCGTTAGCCGTCTTCTTACCAGCAATGGCACCAGCTGCAGTCTTAGCTTCGGCAAAGGCCTTGTGAGCCAATGCAGCACCAGGAACAGCGTCACCAACTGCCCAGATGTGTTCTGAAGCAGTCCGGCCTTGGTTATCAACTTCGATTTGACCATGGTCGTTCAACTTAACCTTGGTGTATTCCAAGCCTAAGTCATCGGTGTTTGGCCGACGACCAACGGTGACCATGCAGTAGTCAGCCTTAATCGTAGTTTCCTTACCGTCAACGGCATAAGTGACACTAACACTCTTGTCGTCTTGGGTAGAACCCTTAGCCATCGCGTTGGTAATCACATCAACGCCCTTCTTCTTCAACTTCTTCAAGACAACGGAAACCATGTCCTTTTCGAAGTTAGGCAGAATTGACTTCGTTCCTTCAATGATCGTTACGTGAGCGCCTAAGCTAGCGTAAGCACCAGCTAATTCGGTCCCAACATAACCCCCACCAATAACAACGAATTCTTTAGGAATTTCAGGTAAGCTCAAACCACCAGTAGAATCGATGACCCGGCCTTCAAACTTAAAGCCAGGGATTTCGATTGGGTGCGACCCGGATGCAATAATAATATTATTGAATTCGAAGGTCTGACCGGTATCGGTGGACATGAATTGCTTTTCGCCCGTAGGCATGACCCGTAATTGGGTGTCACTTAAGAAGACAGCTTCCCCGTTAACAACGTCAACGTGGTGCTTCTTCATCAGCATCTTAACGCCACTGGTCATCCGATCAACAACCTTAGTCTGCTTCCAGTCTTGCGTCTTCTTAAAGTCAATAACGGCTGATTCCGTAGAAATTCCGTAAGTCGAACCGTCTTTGGCTTGTTCCAACCGGTGACCCGCTTGAATTAAGGCCTTAGAAGGAACACAGCCAACGTTTAAGCAGACACCACCAAGCGTATCGGATTTTTCGACTAAAGTGACCTTTTGGCCTAATTCAGAAGCCCGAATTGCGGCAACGTAGCCGCCGGGTCCGGCACCGATGATGACGGTGTCCTTTTTTTCAACATCTGCCATATTTTTCCTACCCTTCCATTAACAGTAATTCTGGATCGTGAAGCAATGCCTTGAACTTGTTCAAAACATTCTGAGCTAAGGCACCATCGATCAAACGGTGGTCGTAACTCAAGGAAAGTTTCAGCATCCGGCCAACAACAATGTCACCATCATCGTTCACGTAAGGTGCCTTTTCAATCCGGCCAACACCTAAGATAGCAACTTCAGGTTGGTTGATAACTGGGGTAAACCAGCCACCACCAATCGAGCCGACGTTACTGATAGTGATTGAACCACCAGCCATGGAAGCAGGACTCAACTTCTTGTCGTATGCAGCTTGGGTGTTTTCACTAATTTCCTTAGCGATTTCAAACATACCCTTGGAATCGGCAGCCTTGATGTTTGGTACGTAAAGACCATCATCAGTGTTGGTAGCGATACCAATGTTGTAGTAGTGCTTGTAGACAATTTCCTGAGTCGTGTCATCGATAGATGCGTTCAATTCAGGGAATTCCTTCATAACAGCAACCAAAGCCTTAACCATGTATGGCAAGAAGGTCAAATGGATGCCCTTGTCAGCAGCGGCTTGCTTGTACTTCTTCCGGTTAGCCATCAAAGCAGAAACTTCAACTTCATCGAATGAGGTAACATGTGGCGCAATGTCTTTGGAAGTCCGCATGCTCTTGGCAATGATCTTCCGCATAGCTGACATTGGTTCACGAGTTTCCAGATCTGGTTGGTCAGACTTCCAAGGCTTGACAGCTTGGCCAGCAACGGCTTTGCCTTCAGGAGCGGCAGCAGCTGGAGCAGCGGCTGCGGCAGGTGCGGCGGCACCGTTAAAGTTATCGATGTCAGCCTTCAAGATTTGACCGTGGTTCCCGGTTGGGGCAACCAAAGTAATGTCAACGCCCTTGTCCCGTGCGTATTGACGAACGGAAGGCATTGCCAAAACTAACTTATTCGGGTCAGAAGCAGCTGGAACACCAGTAGGTGCAGCGGCTGGAGCTGGCGCGGCAGCAGGTGCTGGGGCAGCAGCTGGTTCTGGAGCAGCTTCTTCAGCTGGAGTAGTAGCAGCGGCTTCATCCCCACCCTTGCCTAAGTCAGGTGGCGTATCTGAACCGTCATCAATCACAATCAGTGGGTCGCCAATTTCAACGGTGTCCCCTTCTTGTGCAACAATTTGTGAAATAGTACCATTAACTGGTGATGGTAATTCTGAAACAGACTTATCGTTTTGGATTTCGACTAACGTGTCGTCTTCCTTAACAGTGTCTCCTTCTTTAACAAGCCATGAAGAAATTTCACCTTCGGCCATTCCTTCACCAAGCTCAGGGAGTTTGAACGTATAAGCCATGGGAAAACTTCCTTTCTTTCATCTAATGCAGGATGTCTCCCACATCGTTTTTTATCGTTTAATTTAGATTTAAATTAGTAGTTAACGATTTCGCGTACCTTGGCTTCGATGTCATCGGCATTTGGAATCCAATCATTTTCAGCTTGGGCAAATGGGTAAACGCTATCTGGCGCAGCTACCCGGCCGATTGGGGCGTCCAAGGACATGATCTTTTCTTCAGCAATGTCAGAAGCCACAACGGCACCGACACCAGCCATCCGCTGTGCTTCTTGAACGATAACAACCTTGTGGGTCTTATCAACAGAAGCAAAGACAGTGTCCGTGTCAATTGGTGACAAGGAACGCAGGTCAATGACTTCAGCAGAGATGTTATCTTTTGCCAAAGCATCAGCAGCAGCTAAGGATTCGTTAACTTCAGCACTGTAAGCAACGATTGTGACATCAGTACCTTCACGAACAACCTTGGCAGTGTCTAACGGAACCGTGTACTTTTCATCTGGAACTTCATCCTTCATTGAACGGTAAAGTTTCAAGTTTTCCATGAACAGAACTGGATCGTCGCTTTCAACAGCGGAGATCACTAAGCCCTTAGCATCGTATGGGTTAGCAGGTGTTACGACCCGCAGACCTGGGGTGCTAACGAAGTAGTTTTCCAAGTTGTCGGCATGCATTTCAGCGGTATGAGTCCCACCACCAAATGGTGTCCGAACAGTAACAGGGAAGTTCTTTTGGCCACCGAAACGGTAGTGATCACGAGCCAATTGCCCAACAATCCCATCCATTGCTTCGAACGTAAAGCCCATGAATTGAATTTCAGGAATTGGACGCCAACCAGTTAAGGACAAACCAATAGCTAATCCAAGAATCCCAGATTCAGCTAATGGCGTATCGAAAACCCGGTCTTCACCGTACTTGTCTTGTAAATCAACAGTTGTCCGGAACACACCACCGTTTTTACCAACGTCTTCACCGAAGATCAACGTCTTAGGATCGTCTTTCAAAACTTGATCCAGACCAGAAGTGATCGCTTTGATATACGTCATTTTAGCCATGATTACTTCGACTCCTTTGCTTCGAATTCTGCAATTTGCTTCTTAACAGCTGGAGTAGGCACATTGTAAGTCCACTTCAAGAAGTCAGAAACCTTTTGTGCAGGTGCTGCTTCAGCTTCCTTCATTGCTTCCTTAAATTCGTCTTTGTATTCGTCGACTAACTTGTCTTCTTGATCTTGTGACCAAACACCCTTGTCAGTTAAGACCTTCCGCATACGAATTAATGGATCAGCATCGAACCAAGGCTTAGTTTCTTCATCGGTCCGGTAACGAGAAGGATCATCACCAGCAGAGGAGTGAGCGCCATAACGGTAAGTCAATGTTTCAATGACGACTGGACCATTTCCGGCTGCGGCATATTCACGAGCTGCTTCAGAAACTTCGTGAACGGCCACGATGTCCATCCCATCAACTTGGACGGAAGGAACACCCATGGCAACGGCCTTTTGTGCCAACGTTTCAGCTGCGGTTTGCTTGTAACGTGGTACGGAAATTGCCCAACCATTGTTTTGAACGAAGAAGACAGCTGGTGCTTGGAATGCACTGGCAAAGTTAACCCCTTCGTACCAGTCACCCTGTGATGTCCCACCATCACCGGTGTATACAAAGGCAACGCGGTCTTCATCGCCGTTCTTCTTAATCCCTAAAGCAACACCGGCGGTTTCAACGTATTGCGCGCCAATGATGATTTGTGGGAATAACATGTTTGGATTTTCATGTTGATTGCCTTCAACATGACCTTTGGACCATAAGAAACCTTTTGCAACGGTAGTCCCGTGTTGAATCATTTGTGGCAAATCACGGTAAGCTGGTAATAAGAAGTCTTGTTGCTTAAATGCAGTAACACTTCCCATTTCACTAGCTTCCTCACCGGCAGTTGGAGCATAGAAACCGAGGCGACCCTGACGGGAGAAGTTCATTGTTTGTTCGTGTAACGTACGCTCCCAAACCATTTTCTTCATGAAGTCAACAAGTTGGTCATCTGAATATTTTGCCAACGTGTCTGGATCAACGACCTTGCCTTCACGATCGATGACTTGAACCGGGTGCTTATATGGGTCAGCCATCGTAGCTTTGATCTTGGCAAAGTCTACAATCTGTTTGCTTCCATTAGCCATAAGTAACACTTTCCTTTCACTTGATATGAAATTGTTAACTAGAGTGAGTTAACGTTGCGTTTCCTGACTACGTTTATAAAGTACCATTTTTTCAGAAGCCATGCAAGCCCTTTCATACGGACAGATAAAGGGATTAGGCTAAATCCCTACGGCGCGTTGTGATTTTTTAGTTTCCACTTTTTTTGAAAATAGAAACCGTTTTCTTTTCATTTCATTTCTCCTAGAGGGTATGTTAAAATGAATGGTAACTAACAATATTTTTGCGGAGGTAATGCTTTTGTTTCTCATGAAAGATATTGTCCGCGACGGTGATCCCGTCTTACGACAAGAAGCAGCGGACGTGACTTTCCCTCTCTCAGAGGAAGATCAACAACTCGCTAAAGATTTAATGGAATACTTGGTGGTCTCTCAAGACCCCGAACAATGTAAGAAATACGGTTTACGGGCCGGTGTTGGCTTAGCGGCACCCCAAGTTGGTGTCTCCAAGAAGATGGCCTCCGTCTTGGTCCCACCGACCGAAGAAGATGGCAAATCGCCCTTTACCGACGTCATCATCAACCCCGTCATCGTTTCTGAATCCGTTCAGCAAGGCGCTTTGACCGAGGGCGAAGGTTGTCTGTCCGTCGACAAAGACGTGCCCGGCTTCGTGCCCCGCCACGATCGCATCACCTTACGCTACTATGATGTGAACGGCGAAAAGCACCAATTACGCTTGAAGAACTACCCGGCAATTGTTTGTCAACATGAAATCGATCACCTTCACGGCACACTCTTTTACGATCACATCAACAAAGACCAGCCGTTTACACGTGACGACGACATGATTATGATTGAGTAATTTATGCACAACTCCACTGTAACCAACCCGGTTATTTTCAGATGGCTTACATCTCCAGTAGGTAAGTAAACTTCCCTACCGTTTAGCGAGTGTCTCCCCTGACAAGTCAGTTTGGGCCGAACTTGCGTAAGTTTTCACCTGACCGGTCGGTTTCCAGTCAAAAAATAGGCACCGTAATCAAATTCCCTAGGGATAGTCGATTACGGTGCCTATTTTCAATGGTAGAACTTTTTTCATTCCGAAAAGATAAACCTGTTTCTTCCATATATAGTGCATTATTTCACAGCAGGGTCGTTTAACTTCTTGAGGTCTTTTAAATACTCAACCGTTGACTCGTTCATCAGATTGGCGACATCCACATGGAGATGCCCTTCGTAGACCCAAATGTCGCTGACGACAAATGCCGGTCCCGCGACCACTGATTTAACCTGATGATCCGCACTAAAACTAGCGAGGGCATCATTAAATGCCGCTTCAAGTTCGGGTAACCGGCGTTCCGTGTCAATCCCACTGGGCATGGTGTATTCAAAGGCCATGACCCCGCGGCCCCACACATCGGCGACCGTTTCCGTTGGTTGCAGCACACACTCGTCTTCCGACAAGACATCGTCATTCACTAGGCGCTGTAAGGCTGCCTTCACCGCCACATCGGTATCGTCCTCCGCAGAACGCCGCACCATCCGCGTCGCCCGCTGGACAATCATGCGGCGAATCATTTCATAAATTATAAAGGCAATGATGATGCCAATAATGACTTCCACTATTAGAGCCATGGCGTCTCCTCCGTTCACTTCACGCTAGTTTAATCATAGCATGTTTTGTCGTCTAGGGGTACTTCTATACAAGTGGCTGAAATTATGCTAAAATTGTGCTAATTGTTGTGTAAGCAACCCGCAGTTCGGCAGGACATAAATAATTCGCTGTTCACTCACGATTAGCGAGTTAAATCGTTTAAAATTAAAAGGAGTTTTGTCTGTGATTTACAAAGTCTATTACCAAAATGATAAAAAGCGGAATCCTAAGCGCGAGGATACGCATGCACTTTACCTGGAAGCCCCAACAGAAGTTGAAGCCCGGGCATTAGTGGAAGCTCATACGGAACACAATATCGAATTCATCGAAGCCATCGAAGGAAAGACGTTGGCTTACGAACAAGAGAATCCGAATTACAAATTAACGGAGTTCAATGAATGAACAAGTTAAACGTCAAAAATAACGAAGCCGCTATCTTTGGCGTGGGTGGACTTGGTGAAATTGGGAAAAACACTTACGGTATTCAATTTCAGGACGAAATTATCTTGATTGATGCCGGAATTAAGTTCCCCGAAGACGAGTTACTCGGAATCGACTATGTTATTCCGGATTATCAATACCTCGTTGAAAACCAAGCCAAGATCAAGGCGCTTGTGATTACCCACGGCCATGAAGATCATATTGGCGGTATTCCTTATTTATTAAAGGCCCTCAACGTCCCTGTTTACGCAGGTCCGCTCGCCTTGGCACTGATCAAGAACAAGCTTGAAGAACACGGATTACTTAAATCGACTGAACTACACACAATTGACGATGACACTGTGCTCAAATTTCGGAAGATGAGTGTCACCTTCTTCCGGACCACCCACTCGATTCCTGATACTTTAGGTGTCGCAGTTCATACCCCGGTCGGAACGATCGTGGAAACGGGGGACTATAAGTTCGACTTAACTCCCGTTACGAACCAGCCGCCTGATCTTCAAAAGATGGCCAGGCTGGGTGAAGAAGGCGTGCTGTGCTTGATGTCTGATAGCACGAACGCTGAACGACCAATCTGGACCAAGTCGGAAAAATGGGTCGGTAAATCGATTCGACGGATTTTTGATCAAGTTGAAGGTCGGGTCATCTTTGCCACCTTCGCTTCCAACATTTCGCGGATCGAAACGGCCTGTGAAACGGCATTGGCTCACGGACGGAAGATTGCCGTCTTTGGTCGGTCCATGGAAGCTGCCATCGTTAACGGTCGGGAACTAGGTTACCTTAACATTCCCGATGACGCGTTAGTTGATGCCAATGCTATTCGTTCCCTCCCTGCTGACAAGGTCATGATTCTCTGTACCGGGTCACAAGGTGAACCTATGGCTGCTTTATCACGAATTGCGAACGGTACCCACCGGCAGATTTCCATTCAACCCGGTGATACGGTCGTCTTCTCCAGTAACCCGATCCCTGGGAACACCATTTCGGTCAACCGGGTCATCAACGAGTTAGAAGAAGCCGGCGCCAACGTTATTCATGGTAAGGTCAACAACATTCATACATCTGGTCATGGTGGTCAAGAAGAACAAAAGTTAATGCTGCGACTCATGCAGCCTAAGTTCTTTATGCCTATTCACGGTGAGTACCGGATGTTAAAGATTCACACGGAACTCGCAGAACAATGTGGTGTACCGTTGGATCACAGCTTTATCCTCCAAAACGGGGACGTTCTGGCCTTAACGCAGGACTCTGCCCGGGTTGCGGGTCACTTCACCGCTGGAGACGTCTACATCGACGGTTCCGGTATCGGTGATATTGGCAACGTCGTGTTGCGTGACCGTCAGCTCTTGTCCGAAGAAGGACTTGTGGTTGTCGTTGCCACCATCGACTTGAAGAACCAGGAAATCAAAGCGGGTCCCGACCTGCTTTCACGTGGATTTGTCTACATGCGCGAATCTGGCGAACTTCTCAACGAAGGTCGTCGCCGCGTCTTCCAGACGATTCGTCGGGCCATGCGCAATCCGAAGGCGACCGAAGCTTCGATTCGCAACGCCGTCATCGACGATCTGCAAAACTTCCTGTTTGAAAAGACGGAACGACACCCAATGATTTTACCAATGTTTATTATGACCAAGTAAGTTGGTTGAAAGAGTCTGGGCCCTGTGCTCGGGCTCTTTTTTGCGTTCTCAGTGATTGGTGATAACTGGTCGCACTGCGGCTGCCATTTTACGCACATTCCAGCCTAATTTTGCATAATTTCTTACGACCAAGGAAAGTTCTGCCGGAATCACTAGGCACCACTAGAGTTTTCGTTTATAATGAAAAGGATTAAATTTTGAGAGGAGCAGTACGGTGAGTGTCCAGTTCTATATCATTCTAAACGAGCACGCAGGAAGTGGCCACGCCGGTACACTGTGGCCAGAAATCAAAGAGCAGCTCGATGCCGCCCAGGTCTCCTACCAGCTGGCAATTTCGGAATATCCGAATCACGCCGTCCTTTTGAGCGAACAATTTGCCAAACGAATCCCGGATGAGCCCCACCAAAATTGGGTCGTCCTCGCCGTCGGTGGCGATGGGACGTTGCATGAAGCCATCAACGGCCTGACGCAGCTACCACGAAAGTATCCTATTCCGGTGACCTATTTACCCATTGGTTCTGGCAATGACTTTGCTCGGGGTGCCGGGATGGCCCTGAAGTGGGAGGACGCACTGAAACAGATTATTCAGTGCACCCACGCAACCGACTACGACATTGGCAGTTACGACGAAACAATTAAACAGGAACGTGGCGTCTTCACTAACAACTTAGGCATCGGCTTTGATGCCGCCATCATTTCACAGGCAAATCAATCAAAGGCCAAGGTTTGGCTCAACAAACATCACATGGGCTCCTTGTCCTATTTAGCGTCGGCACTTGATGTTTACTACAACCAAACGGGCTTTACCCTCACTGTTCACGTGGGTAATCAACGGGATATCTATCCCAATTCCTTTCTCGTGACCACGACCAACCATCCCTATTTCGGTGGTGGCGTTGGCATTGCCCCAGGCGCAACGATCACCGACCACAAACTACATTTGGTTGTAATCGAAAAACCACATTTCTTTAAATTACTGTGGTTAGCCTTACGTTTAGTATTCAAGCGTCATTTAACGTCTAAGGCCGTTCACTACTATCAGGCTACACAAGTCCATCTAACCGTCCCGGCCATCGAATACGGGCAATTAGACGGCGAAGAAATGGGCGGTCGCTTCTTTGACGTTTACGTTGGCGTCAAATCCTACCCTTTCTGGTTCGATATCACCATTTAGGCAGTAAAAAAGGTCTGGGAATTCCCAGGCCTTTTGTGTCTCCAAATTTATAGTGTCGAAACGTGCGCCAAAAGGCAGCTGGCTCCGCTTAAACCTGATACCCAAGCAATCCAAGTTCGGGATTATTCGGGTATCAGCCTTAATGCTCACCAGCTAACCACCTTTTGGCCCACTCTCCAAATAAAAAAGCCTCACCGTCAGTTTTAGCGGTGGGGCTTTTGCTTGTGGTCAAAACCACTTGCAGGTTATTTTAGTCTTCTGAAGCATCCATTGCTTCCAGAATCATGTCGAGCTGAGCGCACTTATCGGATAAGTCGTTCATTTCTTTGCCGTAGCGCGGTTCAATCTGCACTGTCTCCGAGCTCCACTGAACGCTCTCAGATTCCTTCCGTTTTAACGTGGCCAACTGTGAATTAGCCTGCCGATACTCTTCCAGAATCTCCATACGATTACTCACCTTTTTGACAACTCCTTTAACAAGAAATTTAATTATGTTGACTCGTCTCTAAATGACTACGAGAAATCATAACACTTGCTATCGGATTTGTTAACGATTATCTTAACATTTTTCAGCGGATTGCCAAAAATGGTCAGAAAAGCGGATTCATGTCGCTTGACTTATTTAACAGTTCCTGCGAAGGAAGGCATAAAGTATTGACTGATCGATTCAACTTCGACGTTTTGACCTGGTGTTGGTGCCGCAACGTATTGCCCGTTACCAATGTAAATGGCATCGTGATACGTCGCGCCCTTAGCACCCCAGAACAAGATGTCCCCTGGCTTAGCAGATGCAACTGAGTGGGTTGACACCCGGGCTTCTTGTGAGACCGTGTTGTGTGGCAAACTGATGCCCATTGCGTGCTGGTAAACGTAAGCAACTAAACCAGAGCAATCCATCCCACTAAGTGACGAGCCACCCCAAACGTAAGGGATGTTCGCTGAAGCCAGCTTCAAAGCCAGACTCGTCACGGAACCCGTGGTCAAATTACTATTTGTGGTTGCCTTAGCAGTACTACTACTCGTAGCAGCGCTAGCAGATGATGAAGTCGAACTGGTGCTGGTCGTCTGCTGACTTGATTGAGCGGCCTTCTTAACGGCTGATTGGGTCGTTGTGCGAATCCGCTTCGTTTTCTTAGCCGTCGTGGTTGCCGTTGCCCCGGCACTAGCCTGGCTAACTGCCGAGCTTTGTGAGCTGGAAGCTACAGATTGACTACTGGTTGCGGTTTGAGACGTTGCTTGACTGCTACTGGTACTGCTCGTTGCTTGCGTCTGTGACTGACTGGTTACACTAGCAGCTGACCGGGTCACGCGCTTCTTTTGTACGGCTTTCGTCGCAGTTGCCCGTGAGGTTGGTGTTGCGGTGCTAGCGTTAGTCTTAGCAACAGAACTGCTACTCTGCGTTGGTGTCGTCACTGATTGACTAGTTGAGCTAACTGGTGCTTGACTCTTCTGAGTCTGACTAGCTGCGACGCTACTGCTCGTTGACTGACTCTTAGCTGAGCTACTCTGCACTGACGAACTGCTTACAGCATTGCTGCTAGTCTGGCTCTGAGAACTAACCTGACTCGTCTTAGTTGCAGGTTGACTAGCAACCGAACTGCTGGTTGAGGAACTAGCCGTTTGGCTGGCCGTGGACGTGCTGGTAGAAGTCTTCGGTGTGGTACTTTGACTTGCTGAGCTCGTTGCAGCTGGCGTCTGATCACTTTCACTAGACTGAGATGATGTCTGTGAAGCAGCGCTGGAACTTGTTGTTTGACTACCAGTAATTGCCGAACTTGATGATGCTGCGGCCGTTTGTTGTTTTTGCTTACTTGCGGCAGCTTGTTGTTCAGCGACAATTTGTGCCTGAACAGCGTTGGCCTTTTGGGTCGCTTGTTGCCGGGTACTTGGCGTCGTTGTCTGCGTTGCAGCGTCATCCTTAACGGCACTGGCTTGTGGAATCTCTAATTTCTGACCAACGCTTAACATGTCACCAGTTAAGGAATTAGCCTTTTGTAATTGGGCAACCGACAAATGATACGTCTGGGCTAAATCCCAGAGTGTATCGCCAGATTTAACCGAATAAGTCTGAGTTGTTTTAGCTGATTTTACTTGAAGTCGTTGACCAACAAAAATTAAGTCGGTCTTTGCGTCAATCGAATTCTGCTGTTCTAAATCTTGAATAGAAACGCCAGTCTGCTGTGAAAGACCCCAAACGGTGTCCCCTTGCTTAACTTGAATGGTATCAGCATTAGCGGTCAAGGATGCTCCAGCCGCTAAAGCACCAATGGCCCCAACGACGCCAACAACTGCTTTGGTTTTTCGTTGTCCTGTACTCATTTTCACCAACACGTCCTTTTATGACTTAAGATTTTCAAACTCATCACGGAACGCAATCGCTTCCTAACCCAAGCGCTAGTCACGTTCGTTCACAGTAAATACGAATCACAAACTAATCTTACCACACGTTTTCCCAGTTTCTTGTGAAATATTAAGGATTTGTTAACAGATTTTTAGCTTTGAACATGTGTTCCCCTTAAGCGTTTTCAAAAGTTTTAGCACCACTGTAATCTGATTATACCGGCATTTATCGCTTATCTTCTAGCGAACGATTGTTCTATGTAAGATTCAATCAAAACCAATGCAGGTGGCGTATATTTATCCACCTTTTTCAAAGTGTAAGCAGTTGTACGGTACAAGATATTATTGGAAACGCTTTTTGTATTTTACAACTGTCTATCATGCGTAGTTGCTTGTGAAATCAAAAAAAGGGCACAAAAAAACGGGAGAAATCTCCCGTTACTTTGTTATTTCACCGTTCTTACTTGGTCTTAGCCAAGTAAACCTTTGAAGAAACTGACGATTTTATTCCAGATTTGCACAATGAAATTCTCGGCTTTCTTCGCATCCGCACTGTTGGCGAAATCTTTCACGCTAGCCATTTTATCCCCAATACTATTGGCGAGGTTATTAGCTACGTTGGTCACATTCGTCACGTACGTCTTACTGGTTGAAACGGGTGCTTGTTGAACCTTGCTGAGGGCAATTGAAATGTTATTGATCTGCGTCGAACTGGTCTTCCCGTCAATCCCCTGCTTAGCCAAGGCTTTTTGCAACATGGCTTCGATATCGGCCTTCGTTGCCAGGTCATCGCCATTTTGCCGTTGCTTGGCCAGGTCTGAGGAAACGGACCCCACTGCCGACATCAACTTACCAGGATACTTACTGTCATCATTGTTGGCATCAATGGCCGGTTGGGTCGCATCCAAGACGCTGTTAGCGGCCTGCGTGTTTTCTGAGTTTAACGTTAACCCATCTGCTGCTAAGGCCTTGTAAACCCCGGTCAACGCGGATTCTCCGGAAACGGTTTTGTCGGCCGTTACCGTGATAATGACATCCTTGACCCCCGCCATAGTTGCGACCATGGCATATTGCTGGGCGGTAACTTCGGTAATATTGTTATTTCCATTATATTTAGCGATGTTAACTTTGACCCCAGTCCCAGGATCCGCCGGTGCTAATGCGACCGAGCTGATCATACTGGCATCACTGGTTCCAGCCGAATTCAGGTACGTCGCGTAGTCGTTCCCCGTGGCGGTCAACGCCGTGTAGTTCGACTTCACGCCCAGCGCTGAGGCAACCGTGTCCTTGTCTTCACTGGCTAAACCAGCCCCGTAGACCACATAGGCCTTGGAGAGTGCCTTGGTTTGGACGGTACTGCCACTGGTTGCTGAGCTACTGGTGCTGCCTGTATCCGTGGTGTCAGCAGCAGCGGATACCGCGCGACCGCCCA
Source organism: Levilactobacillus andaensis (assembly GCF_016861695.1). Classification (GTDB taxonomy): domain Bacteria; phylum Bacillota; class Bacilli; order Lactobacillales; family Lactobacillaceae; genus Levilactobacillus; species Levilactobacillus andaensis. Next base: position 68,395 of record NZ_BOLP01000011.1, read on the forward strand.
GAGTAATGGCCAAGGTAACGGCGACAGCTCCGAGCAAAATTTGCTTTAATTTCATGGTTATCCCTCTCTTTTCGCTTTCATTATACTGCTCCTATAAAGCAGTATAGCATCTCCCTAGTCTGCGGATGAGATTTGACCATGACCTTACAAAATTCTTCAACTTCCGTTTATTGCCAGAAACGCCGAGCACCGACGTATTCTGGCGCTAGTTTGCCCGTCAGTGGTGCCAACTGAACGGCCTCTCCTGGCTTAGGCGCATGGAGCATCTTCCCGCTACCCGCATAGATTCCCACGTGATGAATCTCGCCGGTCCCGTGTTCACGGGCAAAGAAGACGAGGTCCCCAGCGGCTAGGCTCTCTGGTGCGACCGGGTAGCCATTGGCAAATTGATCCTGTGCATCCCGCGGAATGTAGTAGTCTAATGCCCGGTGTAAGGCATAGATAAAGCCTGAACAGTCAAATCCTTGTGGTGTAACACCGCCCCACAGATAAGGTGTGCCAATGAACTGTTGGCCCAGCGCTAGTAGCCGGTCACCATCATCAGCCCCGGTCACACCAAGCTTGGCGGCATCAGCAGCGATCCAGCCTTTGCCTAGAGGCGTGACGACCTGAATCCATTCGCTATCCTGACCAGTTGTCGTCAACAATGTTCCTAATGGCAAAGTCGTCACGGGTTGCCGATCCTCATTTAGTAATGTCGTTTCAGCATGGACCAGCCGCACCGTTGTCGTGGGATAGGTCAATTCTTCGTCGGTCGTCGTCAGTTGCGTCACGGGTACCCAACCTGGGTAACCCCGCCGTTCCTGCCGATTGCCTTGTCGCGTCACAAATACGTGCGCCCAATCACCATCGACTCGATCCAGCACAACGCGATCGTTAAACAACGCCTCCGTCACGATACTATTACTATCAGCCAACCGGTCTTTGTCCGCTGGTTTAAGCGCTGCTAACCACGCCGCCAAATCCCCAGTTTTCAAATAAGTCTGATCGGTTTTAGTCACCGCTGTGGGTGCCGACCACACTAACACCGTTGGCACCTTGATCCGCCGAATTTCCATTAAAACCGCCTCCAGTTTCTTTACCCCCCATTATACCAATAATTTTGTCAATTGCCCCTGAATAAATTCAGAGGCTTGTCGCTCACGTGCCTGGCGACACAGTAGTCCAACATGCCCGTTAAGGCACTCCTACTCATAGTGGCAACATCATCGGGTAATTGACAGCTACCCGTTTAACCATCAGGATCTACCCAATGGCTGTTAGCTTTTTAATCTTTGGTCGTTTGACACCACTCAACCACTCTTGGCCGAGCCCCTCAATATTCATCGCTCCTAATCGGTCATCGTTACACCGATACTGGCATTGCTGACATCGATATTCGTGAGTTTCGTGGTGACGATTAGTCTTCTCAATTAGCCCGCACTTTGGGCATCTTTGCGAGGTAAATGCTGGGTTCACTTTCACAACGGCGCTTTGAATAGCCTGAGCCTTGTATGTTAAGAAAGATTCTAGTTGGAAAAAGGACCAAGAACGATGGCTATTATGCAAGGACTTAGGCAAATCGTCAGTGTTGAATGTCACGTTGGTTAAGTCCTCCAAAACAAAAAGTGTGTGCGAACCGTACGCCACAACGAGTGTCTTAGCTAGCCGATGATTCACATCGGTCATCCAGCGGTTCTCTCGTTGAGCTAGTTGCTTCAGCTTTTTCTTGGCAGACTTGGACCCTTTACTTTGTAATTGCCGACGGACTTCTAAAAACTTCTTTCGCTTGCGTAAAGCCTTTCGACCGTCAAAGAATAATGTCTTGCCCAGGTAGTCGTAGATTGTTGCCAGAAAACGTAAGCCACGGTCAATGCCAACAATCTTTGGATTATCCTGCTGATCAAAGTCGGGAACTTCTTTGGTAATACCAATGTGTAGGAACCACTTGCCGCGATTATGTACTAGTCTAGCAGTTCCTAACTTCCAATCGCCTCGGAAGTATTCTTCAAAGCCTTTATCGGTGAAAGCTAGCTTTGTACGCTTACTTAAGATCGTGATTGAAACTCGTGTCATCTCATTCACAAAAGAATAGTTTCTCTGGCGAACCAAATCCGCCTGTGGTCGACGAAACTGGATAGGTTTCATCAACCAAGTCAGGTCTCTGGGAACTCGAATCCACTTGTTGTTTTCGTTCTTATAACGGTAAGGATGTTGTTTCATTTGTTCCTGAACAGTTTTGTAGCGAGCCACGACCGTTCGAAAAACGGACTGAACCATCTGACTATTCAACGGTGAGCCCTGTCTGAGAACTTTATACAGCCGGTGATTGATTTTTAACCAGCTTAACGGGAACTCATGATCAAAGATCCATTGACTGACAATGTTCGCCAATCGTTGGTATTCTCGACTCATTGCTAAAAATTCCGCTGACTGTTCGGTGTCTGGATAGAGTCGTAATTTAATCGTTCGTCCTAGCTTAACCAATAGCTACCTCCCCTGAAGATTGGACTAATTATACCATTTTTGGTCGTCCAAAAGGGGAACATATGTTTTAGGAAGTATTAAGTTCTGGCATTCATCCCGCGATTAAAATCGCAGGTTTCCTGCCTAGAATTTAATGAACTTACTAGATTTTCGGGAAACGTTTGCAATATTTCTTAAAAAAGTGGCTTCATCGTCTTACCGACCGGCTTACATAATTGTAAGCCAGCAACCTTTATTAACCTTGTGTACCGCAACTGACATAAATTTTTGTAGTCGCATGCAATCAGCAAGTCCCTTGGCCTTACCAATATTTCGCCGCGATATTGCTGGCTTAGAATTGCTTTTTAAACCCACGAAAGGGACCCGAACCAGTTACGTGCTCGCGTCCCTCATTTTTGTATTCTGCTACGAAGTTTCCATGGATCACCATTCTGGCTTGGAATTGACCGCGACCAACCACCTGTCAACAGACAAATCCGGTTAGTCACAGGCCCCGACCTAGTGTTCAAAACTCATTAAGGATAAACACCAGCCTAAGCCGGAGGAGGCCAGGGATGTAGCCAGCCGTGTCGACGATGTTTGCCGGGGTTCTTTCTCGGCTTACATCGTGGGACGACCTCGGAGACATGCGGCTTTCGTGGCTTTGAGGCGAGCCGGAAGCCCGTTTCTCAGGCTGGAGGCGTTCCCCATGGCAGGCGCAGTGCGACCACTTTGCACAACTTTTAGTTCAACCCCAAGTATGCTTGAACCACGCGGTCAACGGTGAAGCCGGCCATTTCCATGACCTGTTCGCCTGGGCCACTGGCACCGAACTGTTCCTGCGTCAGCATTGCCCCATCGAGGCCAACGTACTGGCACCAGCCCAGCCCACTTGCCATTTCAACCGCTACTCGTCGCCGCAATGTCGTAGGCAGGATACGTTCGCGGTAAGCGGCGGACTGCGCATTGAATTGTTCAAAGCTTGGCACGGACACGACCCGCACGTCATGCCCCATTTCAGCTAACTGTTCTTGGGCCCCTAAAGCTAATTTAACCTCTGACCCCGATGCCATCAAGACGCCCTCTGCATCCCCCTGAGCATCACGAACCACGTAACCACCGCGCTTAACGCCACTACGAACCCGTGCAGCCGCTTGTGGCAACGTTGGCAACCCTTGCCGTGACAAGATAATGGCCGTTGGGTGATCAACCGATTGTAAGGCTGACTGCCAAGCTGCCACCGTCTCATTACCATCGGCTGGCCGGAAGACCGTTAAACCAGGAATTGCGCGTAATGCCGCCAACTGTTCAACGGGTTCGTGCGTTGGTCCATCCTCCCCGACGGCCAACGAATCGTGCGTGAACACGTAAATAACTGGTAACTTTTGCAGCGCAGCCAACCGAATCGCTGGTTTCATGTAGTCTGAGAAAACGAAGAAGGTTGAGCCGTAGATCCGAGTTCCCCCGTGCAAAGCGATACCGTTCATGGCCGCCGCTTCGGCGAACTCACGCACACCAAACCATAAGTTTCGGCCCCGCGGATTTTCGGCACTGAACCGGTCATCTTCGGCAATCGCCGTTTTGTTTGAGCTAAAGAGATCGGCTGAACCCCCCCACAAGTTTGGCAACGCCGCGCTCAATTTCTGGAGGACTTCACTCCCGCTTGCCCGGGAAGCCAGACTATCCTTCTTGTAGTAAATCGGCAGGTCGTCCGTCAGATCAGCCGGTGCGTCTTGACTGAGGCCCTTGGCAAATTGACTAGCCAATTCTGGTTCAACCGCCGCGTAACGCGTGATTAGGTTGGACCATTCCTGATGACTCGCCCAGCCACGAGCTTTGATCGTCGTCATAAAGCGTTCGTGCACTTCGGCCGGAACCGCAAATGGATCGTTGTCCCAACCGTAGGCGGCCCGCGTAGCTTCCAAGTCATCCGCATTCAGTGGTGCCCCGTGGACTTTATTCGTCCCCGCGTTCGGACTACCGGCCCCAATCTGTGTCTTGACCTCGATCAAGGTCGGACCATCTTGATTTTGCTTAGCCGCAGTGATTGCTTCATCAATAGCATCCAGGTCGTTCCCATCCGCTACGCGCGAGTAGTTCCAACCATAGCTCAGGAAGCGGCCCGCAACATCATCGTGACAGGCATTACTCAGCGGTCCATCCAGCGAAATATCGTTAGAATCGTACAGCACGATCAGTTTGTTTAATTTTAATTGGCCGGCTAAACTTGCAGATTCAGCCGCGACCCCTTCCATCAGGTCACCATCCCCACATAAAGCGTATGTATAGTGATCGACAACGTTTAAATTCGGTTGATTGTAGTCCGCCGCTAAATGGGCTTCGGCCATGGCCATCCCCACAGCCATTCCAATACCTTGGCCTAAAGGACCAGTTGTGGCGTCCACACCAGGGGTCATGCCATACTCTGGATGCCCGGGTGTCTTACTGCCCAGTTGCCGGAAATTCATCAAATCCGTTCGACTTAACGAAAAACCACTCAAATGTAAGAGACTGTACAGCATTGCCGAACCGTGACCAGCCGAAAGCACAAACCGATCCCGGTTGAACCACTGTGGGAAGGATGGATCGACCCGTAAATGACGGGAAAATAAAACATAAGCCATCGGTGAAGCCCCTAATGGCAACCCTGGATGGCCTGAACGGGCCCGCGAAATCATATCCATACTCAACATCCGGACCGCCGTTACGGCCAGAGTGTCCGTATCATCAAAACTGACTTGCTTCATTACTTTTTCATTCAACATCAGAAATAACCTCACTTTAAGCGACCAGACCATTCCGGTCGTCTGTTATTGGTAGATGAGTTTTATACGTTAATCTTACCGGTAGAATCGACGCTCACCATCGACTTTCATAACTATACCAATTTAATTGTCATCGTGCAACCCCTTTTGCAAAACTTGTTAAATAGGCATTTACAAGTTGTAAAAGTAGATATATTGGATATACCAATTTAAAGATGTTGCAACCGGTTGTTTTTGGTGCACAAAAAAACGACCTTTTACCGAAAAAATTGGTATAGGTCGTCGTATAAACTATTTTGATTTCTGAAAGGCTTACTTGCTGGCTGCTTCGATCTGAGCAAGCGTTGGGATCGATGGCATTGCGCCTAGTCCTTGAACGGTCAAGGAACTAGCGCGTTGAGCAAAGACTAGCGCCGTCGCAATGTTGCTAAGGTCTGGCTTCAATTGTGAGCTCAAGGCCCCAATGAAGGTGTCCCCAGCGGCCGTAGTGTCGACAGCTTTGACCTTGAATGCGGGCACGAAACCAGAACTGTCAGCGGTGGCGTAGTAAGCGCCCTTGCTGCCGATGGTGATGATCAGGTTCTTCACGCCCAATTCACGGAATTTAGCCGCATTGGCGTCCATGGAAGCTTCATCAGTCACTTCGATACCGGTCAAGATGGCACTTTCGCTTTCATTAGGAACAACGAGATCGGTTACCTTTAAGATCTCAGGGTCAATCTTAGCAGCGGGGGCTGGGTTCAAAATCGTCGTCACGTTGTGCTTCTTGGCAACCGTAAAGGCAGCTAAAGTCGCATCTTGTGGCGTTTCAAATTGAGCGATCAAGAAGTCAGCCTTAGCGATTTCGCTTTCAACAGCCGTCACTTCCGCTGGCTTGATTTGTTGGTTAGAGCCACCGTAAACCAAGATACTATTTTGGCCCGCTTCGTCAAGTAAGATGAATGCAGAACCCGTTCCGATCGTTGAGTCAGTGATGATGGCACTCGTATCGATACCATCATCCTTTAAAGATTCAACCATGAAACGACCTGCATCATCGTTACCAACCTTACCGATGAACCGTGTTTCAGCACCGGCACGGGCTGCAGCAACGGCTTGGTTAGCACCCTTCCCACCAGCGGCACTACTTTTGTTTTCAGTGGATAGCGTTTCTCCTGGCTGTGGCATCCGGGCAACCCGCAATGTCGTATCAACGTTGAGACTACCTAGAACCGTAACTTTGTTTGACATAATTAACCTTCACTCCTTAACCAATTTATCCGTTTGTAAAACGTTTTACGTATTGCCGACACGCCGGACAATCCGTTTTGCTTATCCCTAGCGTATCATGTTTCGAAAAGGCTTACAAGAAAAAGATGAAATTTATTTCACCGGACCGGTACTCTCCCGCTGACGGAGCTCTACGGGGAGGTCTACCAGTTGAGCAGGCTGCCGCTGATCTTGAATTCGGTTGATCAATAGCGTCGTTGCCTGCTGGCCCATAGTGACCACGGGTTGGCGGATACTGCTGAGTTTTGGCACCACGTACTCGTCCAAATCAATATCATCGTAACCCATCACGGAAATATCCGCGGGAACGCTCAGCCCCTGTTCATGCAGACCACGCATCAGTCCCAGTGCCGTTTCATCGTTAATGGCAAAGACCGCCGTTGGCTTTTGCGCCATGATCCCTGCCGTTGCCTGATAGCCACCCAGCTTCGTCATGGGTGAGATGACCACGGCGGAATCCGGCAGTGTGACCCCGGCCTCGGCTAATCGTTCCTTGAACCCGGCCAAACGAATCACCAGGTTATCGGTCGGATGTTCTGGCATCACAACCGCAATCTTGCGATGTCCCAATGCCAGTAAATGCTCAGCGGCAAGTTGGCCACCCTGTTCATCATCAATCCGAATCCGGTCCAGGCTAGGCCCCCCGTTTTGGTCGATCAACAGGTACGGAATACCATTTTTCTTAAGAATATTGTCAATGGCCTCCGCGGTGATCGAGGCACTGGCAATGATCAGACCATCCACGGCCCGTTTGATCAGTTCCTCTACGTAGTAGCTTTCCAGCTTTTCATCGTGGTTGGCCCCAAAAATCAGGGGAATAAAGTGCCGTTCCCGACTGGCCTCTTGGACCCCACGAATGAACATACTAAAGAAGGGGTTCCCCAGGTTAGGAACCAGCACACCAATGGTCTGAGCAGACTTCATGATGAGGTTCCGCGCGTTAAAATCTGGAACGTAGCCCAATTCTTCTTGCAACTGATGGACGCGCCGCCGCGTATCGAGACTGAAGCGTTCACCCTTGCCATTCAAAATTTGTGAAACCGTTGTTACCGAAACACCCGCTGCTTCAGCAAGGTCCCGAATCGTTACTTTGCGTGTCATAGCAACCTCCATCATCCGTTTTCATACTAAACCTTATTATACCCCACCAGGCGGCGATATCTACGGTCAATTTAGGTTCCGTTAAAGGTTGAAAGCTGAATTGTCTACTTCAGACCAGTGTAGGCACAAATTGATGCCGCTAAATTAGTGCAAATTGGTCGCAGCCAGGGATTCCGCCTGCTGTGGGGACGCTTCAGACTGGAAGAACACCAGCCTTCTCGCTCGCTTTTAAGCCGTGGAAAACGCACGTCTTAAAGGTCGCCCTTGTTGACTACTGACAGGCCTCAAAAAAAGCACGGCCCATCAACTGGACCGTGCTTCTAACACTTAAGCCTTTAAAATTTTATCGATTGCTTGTAATTGGTCATCATCAAAAGTCAGGTTTTGAACTGCCTTGATGTTTTCCTTCAAGTGAGCTGGCTTAGACGCCCCAGTGATGACACTCGTAATGACTGGGTTGTGCAATAACCAAGCTAAGGCCATGTGAGATAACTTTTGACCACGGCTCTGGGCGATTTGATTGAGAGCCTGTAACTTCTGGACCATCTTGTCGCGGCCGTTGTCCAAGACGAACTCGTTCGACCAGTGAATGTCCACGTCTGCTGGAATCCCGTCCAGGTACTTGTCCGTCAAGAGACCTTCAGCCAAGGGACCGTAAGCAATTGCCCCGGCATTGTTCTTGGCCAGCATGTCGAACAAGCCATCGTCATTGGCTGTCTGGTTCAACATGTTATAGGAAACCTGGTCAACGACGAATGGCGTATGCAAGTCCTTAAAGATCTTGATCATCGCTGCGGCTTGAGGTTCCGTGTAATTTGAGATTCCCACGTACAACGTCTTACCTTGGCGAACCAAGTCGTCCAACGCAACCGCCGTTTCTTCTGGTGACGTTTCTGCGTCAAACCGGTGACTGTAGTAAATGTCAACGTAGTCCAACCCCATTGCCTTCAGCGAACGGTCCAGAGAAGCTGTCAGTGCCTTACGGGAACTCATTTGTCCATAAGGTCCCGGCCACATGTGGAACCCAGCCTTACTACTGATGACCAATTCATCACGGTAAGGCATCAATTCACGTTGCAGCACTTGGCCAAAGAGGCTTTCGGCAGCGTATGAGCCTGGGCCGTAATTGGCGGCGAGGTCAAAGCTAAAGATACCCGCGTCAAACGCCTTCAAAATCACATCACGCGTGTCCCCATAGTTGGCGTTTTCGCCAAAACTGTGCCACATCCCAAATGAGATTGCGGGTAGTTGGAACCCGGTGTTCCCTGCGCGCCGAACTGGCATCTTCTCGTAACGGTGTTCATCTGCTAAATACATGTCTTGCCACATTCCTTTCCAATTATACCTAAGTTAGAGTATAGAGAATTGGTGTGGACCAGTCAAGTTTCAGCGTAAAATTGGTCTAACCACTGTGAAATTATTTTCTTTGGCGTTAGGGATTGGATTTGCTTAAATGGCCGCACTCCGGCTGTCAGGGATTCCGCCTGCTGTGGGGACGCTCCGGACTGTGGGGCGGTCCTCTGACTCGATTTGAAGCCGTGAAGAACACACGTCTTCAAAGTCGCCCATATTGATAGCTAGCCAGCGGCCAGCTATCAATATTACCACGGCTGGCTGCGTCCCTGACCTCCTCCGGCTCTGATTTTGGTGTTTCCACCTCATGCAACTGTTGAAGGAAATAATTTCAAGTAGCTTGTAGACGTATCTTTCAGCACAGCATTAGCATTATTGTCACCAAGTATTTAATGCATCATTTAATTTATCTTGTTTCCCCAATTATCCATTGAATCATATCAACCTATTTGCAATCAAATTCTATTAGAGCAAAACAATTGTATAGCACATCTAATTTGTTTTAGTCCATACCCAACAAGAAAACTCTATCAATAAATTATAAGTTCTAGTTGAAACATCATGTCAATGTTCCCGTCCAATCTCATCAAATTGCATTATACAAAATCGCTATTCAACTGACTTTTAGCCAAAATAAAAAGAAGCCCAGAAACTTCCCAGACTTCCTCTAAATTACGCTATATTCGTTTAACCCTAACCTTTGTCACTCAGCTTAACCGCCTGTGAGACGTGGCCATTCGTTGCATCCAATAACGCCTTAGCCTCCGCAATCGTTCCTTTGGTTTCAATCAGGACGATTGCCAATGGCACGTTGTTACCAGCCCGGTCCAAGGCCCGTTCCGCTGCTAACGTCGACGTTTGGGTGGCTTCCGCAATGATCTTCTTGGCCCGTTCAAAGGTCTTACCATTGGTTGGGACCACGTTGATCATCAGGTTTTGGTAAACCTTTCCCGTCTTGATCATAATTCCCGTTGACAGCATGTTGAGGACCATCTTCTCGGCAGTCCCGGCCTTCAACAGCGTGGCCCCGGTAATGATTTCGGGACCCACGACCGGTGTGATTGGGAAGTTCGCTAGCTGGGACAGCGGGCTGCCTTCAATACAGGAAAAACCGATACCCAGTGCACCCTGATCTTGGGCAAACTGTAAGGCAGCCAACGTATACGGTGTTTGACCAGATGCGGCACTCGCAATTACCACATCCTTGCTAGTCAAGTGCACAGCACTCAAGTCGGCTTGCGCCAATTCTGGAGAATCTTCGGCAGCCTGAACCGTCGTTGTCAGGGCTTGTGTGCCCCCGGCGATGAGACCAAACGTCTGCTGAGCTGTCAACCCATAGGTTGGTTGTAGTTCCGTTGCATCGATCACGCCCAAACGACCAGAGGTCCCGGCCCCGACATAAATTAAGCGCCCGCCCTCGTCAAACTTTGGGTACGCAGCATCAATGGCTGCCGCAATCTGGGGCAACTGCTTTTGTACGGCGCGTGCCACCCGGTGGTCCTCCCGGTTGATCGTTGCAACCATTTCTAACGTGGACTCCCGATCAATATGTGTTGAACGGTGATTTCGTTGTTCAGTGAGTAAGTCATCAAATTGCATGGTGTCAGCCTCCAAGTTTCATCAACTAATTCTATATGTATTCGCTTTCATTGTGACTACCTCAGGTATAACATGTTTCATAAATAATTTCAATTCCGAATTTTGCAATCGACTGGGTGAAACATTTTCCAAGACCGCAAAAAAGCGAACGACCGAGGCCGTCCGCTTTCAAGAAAAGATGTTCAATTTCAACGTAAAGTTTGCGTCATTACGACTTAGCTTACTGAAAAATCTACTTTTCGACCTTCATCCACTGGTAGCCTCGGCTCATCCCCGCTGGATTCCAGACATAACCACTGACCTTGGAATTCCACATCTCAGCCGTTGCCGGTTGATACAGTGGGACGACCCCTTGTTGCGTCATCAGCCGTTTTTCAGCCGTGACCAAATCGTTATAGCGAGCCGTTGGGTTATTGGCGTCCTGATTCTCAGACCGCTTAATGGCCGCATCGTATTGCGTATCGGAGAAATCACCGTTGTTGTTGGTGTTTCCGGTACTCATCAACGATAAGAAGTTGATTGGATCGGCGAAGTCGGCGCCCCAACTTGAGAGCACCAATTCAAAGTTACCAGAATTTGAGCGACTCAGCCGCGTCTTGTATGGCAAGCTATTGATGGTGACCTTCACGTTTGGCAGCTTCTGTAATTCGGCTTGGACATATTGCGCGACCGTCTTGGTTACGGAAATATCGTCTGCCATTAACGTCAGGTTCAGCTTCTTCGTTCCAGTTGCCTTTAAGCCAGCCTTCATCAATTTTTTGGCCTGAGGTAAATCATAGGTGACCCCACTCTTGACGTAGGCGTCTGTGGCAAAATCCTTCTTCGTTTTCGGATTTCGTGACAAGTTTTGCGAAACGAACCCAAGTGGTGCCTTCGAGCCGTCACGCAAAACACTCTTGGCCAACTGCTGCTTGTCGATGGCCATGGACAAGGCTTGCCGCACCTTTAAGTTCCGCAAGGCCTTGACCTTTTTCTGGTTCATCTGCATGTAGTAAGTCGTCCCACCGACAAATGTCTTCAAACTAGGATTGTTCTTCAGGTTCGCCACCTGCGTCCCGTCCAGCATTGTCGCATCGAGGTCCTTCTTCTGGAACAGGCTTAACCCAGTCGATGGATCGGCCACGACCTGGAAGTTCATTTTCTGAAGCGTGATGTTCTTCTTATCCCAGAAATGGGTGTTCTTCACGAGCTCCCAGTTCTGGTTGGTCCCCTGCCACTTGGTCATGACAAATGGGCCATCGTAAGCCGTCTTGCCACTCGTGTGACCATAATCGCTACCATAACGGTCGACGACGCTCTGTTCTTGCGGGAAGAATGTTGGGAAGGCGAGCAGTAACTTAAAGTAGGCCACTGGCTTACTCAACGTCACCTGTAACGTATTCTTGTTCAGGGCCTTAACGCCTAATTGGCTTGGGGCCAGCTTGCCACTTTGAACCTGATCATAGTTCTTGATTCCCGCCATCAAATAAGCATATTCCGATGCGGTCTTGGGATTGACCGTCCGTTGCCAAGAATAGACGTAATCTTTGGCAGTAACGGCACGCCCATCGTTCCAGTGGTTGTTCGACCGTAGCTTGAAGACGTAGGTTTTCCCATCCTTAGACACCGTCGTCTTGGTTGCCATGGCGTTGATGAGCTTCTCTTTTTTACCCAACCGATACAATCCCTCTTGCGTATGGTAGAGCATGGTCAGACTCGTCGAATCGGCCGCCTTCGAGACGTCTAACGTGGTGACCTCGGATTTTGCCGACAGCTTAACGACCTGCTTAGCTGCCAATTGACCCGAGTTTCCATTTGACGACGTTGACTTACCACAAGCGGCTAACCCGCCCGCAACCAGTAACGCCAATCCCATTAAAATTCCAAATTGCTTTCCCTTCAAAATCTTCTCTCCTCATTCCAATTTAGTTGCATGTAACCATTCTAACTTTCCAGCGCCTTCAAATAAAGCACCAAGCCTCAATAATGCCAATTCTTGTCCTTTTGCCGCATTAAATTGGATTCCGAGGGGCAACCCTTCCTTGGTGATCGCCGTTGGCAGACTGATTGCGGGTTCACCAGTCAAGTTGGCCTGCTGGGTAAATGGGGACCGGGTCAGTGCCGGCAACCATTGGTCATAGATCAGTTGCTTCTGCGCCCGCGGATTGAAGCTCTCGATAGACGCCATTTCCATTTCATTCTCTGCTGAGACCAGCGTATCACCGACCTTAGGTGCGGGCCACGCCGTTGTTGGGGTCAAAATAATCGGGTACTTGGCATGCAATTTGGCCATTGCCCAAGCGGCCTGGTCCCACTTGCTTAGTGCCAAGCTGTAATCGGCCGCACTCGTATGCTGCCCGGTTTGGTACAGCGCCCAGGTCAGCAATTCCATATCGGTTCGATTCAATGGGCGCCCAATGCCATCTGCCAGCTCACTCATAAAGGCGGCGGTTTCACCAGCATTCATGGTGTAATAGCTTTCCATGAGGGCCACGCCGTCGATGGGGATGTGGACCTCCTCAACGTCAAGCCCCTGCTCGCTGAGAAATTGGGCAGCCGCTTCGACCGCATGAACGGCATCCGAACTGACTGGCGTACCCACCGGAGATTCAGTCGTAAATCCGATTTTAACGGGTTTCATGGGCTGATCTAGTTGGGCCAGATACCCGGCCTTTTCTAGTGGCGTCTGAAAGACTGCGGCTGGTTGAATCGTTTGTAAGCTATCCAATAGCGCCGCGGTATCCTTGATCGACCGGGTCAACGCAAAATCAATGGCCGCGCCCTGCCAAGACCGCCAGTCGCTAGGACCAACTGGCACTCGCCCCCGCGTTGGCTTTAAGCCAATCGTCCCGGACCACGACGATGGAATCCGAATCGAACCGCCACCGTCGCTCCCAGCAGCAATTGGAACGACCCCCGCGGCCACACTGGCACCGGCCCCACCGGACGACCCACCCGGCTGAAAATTCAGGTCCCAAGGATTACGCGCCGGACCATAGATTTCGGCGTCTGTAATGTTCTTAAACCCAAATTCGGGGAAATTGGTCTGCCCAATAATAATAAAGCCTGCCCGCTGCAACGCCTTTACAAAGAAACTGGTCTGTGTCGCCACGTTATCCCGCAAGAGCCGTGAACCACTCGTACTCGGTTCTCCTTGCAGCTGTTGACCGAGCCCCTTCAGTAACAAAGGGACGCCCAGAAATGGCTGACCAGTGTTGACCTGCGCTGCCGCCTCCTGCAACGCTTTTTCCTTACGCGTCGTGATGACCGCATTTAATTGCGAATTCTGTCGATCAATCTCGGCAAATGCCGCTTCCACTAGTTCTTGACTGGTGACCTCGCCATCACGTACGCGTTGGGCCCACGTCAATGCTGGCACACCGATCCATTCTAACTGACTCATCTGCATAACCCCCTACAAAGTTAGCTTCCTGCTTGTTACCATCAGATTCATTTGAAATTGCCGCACTCTGGCTGCCAGGGATTCCGCCTGCTGTGGAGCGGTCCTCCCACTCGATTTGAAGCCGTCAAGAACACTCTTCTTCAAAACTCACCTAATGACATACAGCCCTAGTTTTGTCCGGAATTCATCATTCATATCATAAATGCTGCCACCATTAATTCCCCAATCCACTTAAAATCATTCAATTGTGAAATTTAAGCCAATGCATTGTAAAATGAGAAACCTAACCCCCTTTACGAATGACCGATTACTATCGCATCACTACGGGCCTACCGCCTGCGTCAATGTTCATAAATGATCAAATCAGGCCTGTATTTCCCTGAGAAACGGCGCCTATTTAATTTTCACAATACCCGGTTGTAAAAGCGTTTTCAAGTAGTTATACTTGGAAACGTCTTAGGTCACAATTGAAAGGACTGAATACTTGATGAATAAGACGAAGAAGTGGTTAGTTTTAGGGTTAGGGTTAAGTTTAGTGGTGAGTCTTGGTCTCGTTGGTTGCGGGAAGACCTCATCGTCGAAATCTACAAACACCAAGGTTGCCGACAAGAAAACATTGATTGTCGCCACCTCGGGAACGTTGTATCCCACGTCGTTTCACATGTCCAAGAACAGTAAGTTAACGGGCTTTGACGTGGAGGTCGTGCGGGCCGTTGCCAAAGGGTTGGGCAAGAAGGTCAAGTTCCAAGAACTCAGTGTCGATGGTCAATTGACGGCCGTCAGCTCCGGTAAGGCTGACATGGCAGCGAACGACTTTGGCCTCTCCTCGGCACGGAAGAAGCAGTTTGCCCTCTCAACGGTCTATAAGCACTCGTTCAACAGTATCGTTGTCCGGGACAAAGACGATTCCGGCATCCACAACTGGGCTGACATTAAGGGGAAGAAGGCTGCTGGTGAAGCAGGTACGAGTTATCAACGGCTCGCTCAACAGCTAGGGGCCAAGTTGGTCAACTATGACAACGTCTCCAACGACGTCTACTTAAAGGACCTCGAAAAGGGCAAGACCGATGTCATCATGAACGACTACTACCTGCAGAAATTGGCGTTAGCCGCCGTGCCAAACAACGGCTTACACATCGTGAAGAACATGTACTTCACGACCACCGATGACGGTCAGGGTGTCGGTATCTTGATGAAGAAGAGCAACACGAAACTCCAGCAAGAAGTCGATAAGGAAATCAAGAAGCTTCTGAAAGACGGGACCATCAAGAAAATCGCCGAAAAATACTACGGTGCCGATGTCACGAAGAAGCCTAACGTTCACATTTCCAAGAACTTTACGATCAAGTCCACATCGACTGGTCAATAGGAATTGAGGGGTGTCGCCCATGTTAAAGTACATCTCGATTCCCGGCTTCTTTAATGCGCAGTTGGCTTGGTCATCCATTCCACAGATTCTGAGCGGCCTGCCCATGACGATCTATTTGACCGCAATGGCGTTTGTGCTGGCCACGGTCTTAGGCATGCTACTGACCTTGGCGCAGTTGAGTCACATTAAGCCGCTTCACTGGTTGGCCCGCGCCTACATTTCATTTATGCGCGGTGTGCCCATGCTGGTCGTTTTGTTCATCGTTTACTTTGGCTTTGGCCTAAACGCCATGCCAGCCGCCATTCTTTCGTTTACGATTGGTGCCGCGGCCTTCATCTCCGAGGTCTTCCGCTCAGCGTTCATGGGGATCGACCCCGGCCAGTATGAGGCTGCCTATTCGATTGGATTGCCCTATCGCAAGGTCATGCGGTTCATCATCATTCCGCAGGCTTTTCGTATCAGCATTCCCGCCCTTGGTAACATTTTACTCGACATGTTCAAAGGTACCTCACTTGCGGCCATGATCACCGTGACCGAAATGTTCATGCAGGCTAAAATCGTTGCCGGTGCAAACCAAGATTACATGACGATCTACATTACGATTGCCATTCTGTACTGGCTCTGCTGCGTCATCATCACGGCCGGCCAGAATCAGTTGGAGCGTTGGTTGGACTATGACCGGCCAAAAGAACATTTGAAATTGTTGTAGGGTTGGATTGGGTCTGGGCGTACTGCGGCTGCCAGGGATTCCACCGGCTGTGGGGACGCTCCGGACTTAGAAACGGATGTCCAATCAAATTTTGACTCATAGCGATTATGGCTTGACTATTTGTTGGTCAGGCCATAATCACTTACAAATAATTCAAAAAAGCACCGAAGCCATCTGATTTTTCAGACCGCCTCGGTGCTTTTCTATCGTTAAAATTCGATTTTACTGTTCTTGACGCTTAGGTGCTGGGTGGAATAAGGAATCCACTGGTTCTTCATGGTAAATCAAGTCAATCGCTTTCCCAAACAGGTCGCCCACAGACATCACAACGAACTTGTCGCTTTGCTTGTCCTCTGGCAATTGAATGGAATCGGTGATAACCACCTTTTTCAGAACGGAATCATTGATCCGCTGAGTGGCATCCCCGGACAACACGGCATGCGTTGCGCAAGCATACACATCAGCCGCACCGGCCTTTTTGAGGGCATCCGCTGAAATGGTGATGCGGACAGCCGTATCAATAATGTCATCCACCAAGATAGCGTGCTTGCCCTTCACGTCCCCAATAACGGCCTCTGGATGTGCCGCACTTTCGGAATCGTCACGATTGTCGATAATGGCAATTGGGGCGCTCAGCAATTCTGCTAACCGCCGAGCTCGGCTCACACCGGCGTGGTCAGGTGCAACGACCACGATATCTTCATCGGCCATCGCGCTTTCTTCAAAGTAGCTGGTCAACAAGCGGTCGCTTTGTAAGTGGTCGACCGGAATATCGAAGAATCCTTGCAATTGTGCTGCATGCAAGTCCAACGCAATGACCCGGCTCACACCGTCCATCTGCATGAGTGATGCAATCAATTTTGCCGTAATAGGTTCCCGTGAACGGGCCTTTCTGTCGGCTCGTGAGTACCCATAGTACGGAATGACCACGTTGATCTTATCCGCACTGGCCCGGCGCGCTGCATCGACCATGATCAAAAGTTCCATCAGGTTGGTGTTGACTGGGTCCGAAACGGATTGAATGATGAACAATTCATCCCCCCGGATACTTTCGTCAATACTGATCTGAATTTCACCGTCACTAAAGTGCTTGATCGTTGCTTTTCCCAATTCAACTCCAGCGGCCTTCGCAATCTTTTCTGCGAGTGGTCGGTTTGAGTTCAAGGCAAAGACTTTCATTCTGCCAGCTTCGACGTGTTCTGCCATAACAGCCTCCCAGTGGGGATTACCCACAATTCGTTAATTTTTACTGTCTATATTATCGCAATCTTTGTCACGAAACGCAACGCCTGAACTAGCTATTTTGGCTCGATGGCATAAATTGTTGCGGGGTCGTCCCTTGCATGCCGATCATGGGGTCGATGCCCCCAGCCAAAACTAATTCTGGCGTCAACCGATAGTCCTGCGGTTCAGTCGGCGCTGATTCCACTTCCGGCGCCGTGATTGCCCCAGTTGACGGTGTTTCACCCGTCTCACTGGCTTGAGGCTTTGTCGGCAACGTTGGTTGTTCAGCCTCAGAGGTGGCCGCAACTGGTGCAGCATCTTTAGCTGGTGTGTCATCCGGAGCGATCACCGACTGAATTCGTAAGGTCAACGTGGTATGCCGGTTGACCGACAGATTCGTGACACAGGTCTCAAACGCCTGGGGTTCACCAATCAAAATCAGCATGTCGGCTGCCCGCGTGACCGCCGTGTAGAGCAGGTTGCGTTGCAGCATCCGGCTATACTGGTTGACCATTGGCAAAATCACCAGCTTGAACTCGGACCCCTGCGACTTATGAATCGACATACAGTAAGCCAAGGTCAGGCGATTCCAGTCATTGCGTGAATAGCTCACTTCGGTCTGTTCAAAGGCGATCGTCAGGGTATCCGATTTGACTTCACTGCGTTTGTCACTAGCCAGGTCAATTCCCGTGATAGTCCCAATATCACCATTAAAAACGTTATTTTCGGGACTATTCACCAGATGTAAGACCTTGTCGCCGATGCGGAAATGCTGATTACGGAACTCGACTTCCTTTGACCGCTCACTCTTCTTGGGATTTAAAATATCCTGCAAGACGACGTTCAACCGATCAATACCGGCCGTTCCCCGGTACATTGGCGCCAACACTTGAATGTCAGCGGCCGAGAACCCTTTGGCATGAGCCTTGGCCACAATTTGGTCGATAACGGCCGGTACCTGCCCCGCATGACACGCGATAAACGAGCGGTCTGGTTGATTCTTGGTGAAGTCGGCCGGCAATTGCCCCTTCTTAATGGCGTGCGCCAACGGAATGATCGATGAGCCATCCCCTTGCCGGTAAATCGTATCCAACTGAATCTTATCCAGATGGTCACTATCCAACAAATCGTGGAAGACCTGGCCGGGTCCGACTGATGGCAGCTGATCCTTATCTCCCACGAGAATGACCTGCATGCCATCCGGAACAGCCCGGAGCAACGTCTTCATCAGGTAGACATCGACCATCGACACTTCATCGATGATCAGCAGGCCACCCTCCAGGTCCTTGGTTGCCGCAGCGTCTAAATCGTTCTCCCGGCCAGTCAATCCCAACAACCGGTGAATCGTGCTGGCGGGTAAGCCGGTCGACTCACTCATGCGTTTGGCAGCCCGACCAGTGGGGGCAGCCAACAGGATTGGAAATGGCTTATCCTTATACTCGTTAATATCCAATGATACATCATACAACCGTGCGTACAGGTTGACCAACCCTCGAATAATGGTCGTCTTCCCGGTCCCGGGTCCCCCCGTCAAGAGGAGCACCTTGGCGCGAATGGCCGCCGCCAACGCCGAGGTCTGGGAATCGTCATACACGATGTCGGCCTGGTTCTCTACGATGCGCAGTTGCTTTTTAATAGCTTCCTCGCTAAATTCCGGTCGGTGATCATCGGCCTGAAGCAAGCGTTGTAAATGCTCGGCAATCTGCCATTCTGCATCATACAACGATTTCAAATAAATTCGTTGCTCATCACCAACGACCTTTTGCTGCTTGGCCAATTCGAGCAATTGGTCCGCCAAGTTTTGCGGATTCAATCGCACATTTCGTGAATTTTCAAGTAGACTTAACGCGTTGTTCAAGAGTGGCTTCGCCGTCGTATAGGTATCCCCATTGGCCACTGATAAGTCGTTCAACGTCTGGAGTAAGCCAGCTCGCAACCGTTCCGGACGATCCGCCTCGTAGCCGAGTTGCGTGGCAATCTGGTCAGCCCGTTTGAAGCTGACCCCGGTGATATCTTCGGCCAATTGGTACGGGTTGTCGTGAATCACGTCCAACGTTTTCTCCTGGTAACGGTTATAAATGGCCGCCGCCAAGGTACTCCCGAAGCCGTAACCATTGAGACCAATGATGATCTGCTCCATCCCGTTATTGGTCTGCAGCTGACTAACCAGCGTCGCCACGACCTTAGGTGACAGACCAAGTGGCGTCAACACACTGCTATCGTTTAAAATTTTCTCAATTGCATTGGTGCCGAGGCCGTCAACGATTTTCTCGGCTGTTTTCTTCCCCAATCCAGGGAAATCATCGCCACTCAGATAGGCAATGAGGCCACTACGCGAGGTCGGCGTCTCATTTTGATAGTTGTCGGCTTGAAATTGCACGCCGTATTTCGGGTGCTCAACGCGTTTCCCGGTGAATCGGTACGTGACGTCGTCCTTAATGTCCGCAAAGTTCCCGGTCACGACAATCTCGTCCTCATGCCAATCCAAGCTAGTCTCCGAGACCTTGACCAACATGACCTTATAAAAACTATCGTTACTGGCAAAGAAGACCGCACTGACGGTGCCGACCACGTAATCGGCTTGTCCAGCGCTATCCGCCGCAAATAAATCCAGTGATTCGGTTGCCATCTGCTTGCCTCCCTTCGTTACTTGTCCGTCTTCCCTTGTTGCGTTTGCACAAATCGTTCAATATCGGCTAGTCGTTGCTGGCCCTTTTTAAAATAGGTCGGATCTTGTTGCTTGGCCAAGTCAAAGTAGGTCACGTAGGGTTCGCCCTGAACCATGGCAACTAAACCGCGATCAAAGTTCGCCCGGCCGTTCTCAAAGTCTAACGCCAACACTTGATCATAGTACTGCGCCGCCTGAGCCATATTTCCCAGTGCCAACAGATTTTCGGCCACCACTTGTAAGGTTGCCGCGTCCTTGGGCTGACTGGTCAGTGCCGTTAAAGCAAAGGCCAACGCCCGCTTGTGGTCGCCGTTAGCCATGTAGCTCTGCGCCAACATGAGGTAACCGGCACCCTTCCATTGACTACCTAACTGGTCAAATTGTTGAATCGCCTTGGTATAATCCTGAGCGGCATAGTACACATTGCCCAAGCCATACCGGAGCTTTTCCACGACATCCTTTTGGGCCGCAAACAATCCTAAAGCCTTCATCAATAACTCTTCAGCCTGTGCATAGGAATTGAGGTCGACTAAGACCGTTGCCAACTCATAATAGGCGTCGGCATCCCCCGGATGGGTATCGATGCGTTGTACTAATTGGTGGACTAAACGTTCTGAACGCTGCTTGTCCGCGTCACGACTTTTTTCATTTTTGTCTGTCATTATTCATCACCTAAATTGTATCGGTCGGCGTTGCCGCGGCCGTTAGAAAACTTGTGTCATTCCAGTCGATCAAATCAAAGTGGTGACCATCGGTAGTTTCTAGGATGGTCACACTGGTGTTCCGAATGCCACCGCGCTTCCGCAGGTCAGCAAGTGGTGTCCCCAGTAATGCATTGATTTCAGCATTCAAAGCGGCCCCATGACTGACGATCAACACATTATCCGTTGGTCGTGGATTGTCCGCCACAATGGTTTGAATCGCGGGCGTCATCCGGTCGATCACTTCGGTAAAGGTTTCCCCACCAATGGTCGCCGCGTCGTACTGGTCCGGATGGTTGCGAAAGGCATCCAACTCGGCTGGAAACTGTTGCCGAACATCGTCGAAGGCCATGCCCTCCATTTGTCCCAGATGAAACTCTTCCAAACGGCTCATCAGGGTCAAGGGGACCCGTTGGTGGAGCTCATGCACGACTCGTCGTGCGGTCACCCGCGCCCGCTTGATGGGACTCGCGTAGGCATGGGTAAACGGCGTGTCACGCAGAAAGTGGCCGACCTGAACCATC
The DNA here is from genome assembly GCF_016861695.1 of Levilactobacillus andaensis. Classification (GTDB taxonomy): domain Bacteria; phylum Bacillota; class Bacilli; order Lactobacillales; family Lactobacillaceae; genus Levilactobacillus; species Levilactobacillus andaensis. The sequence continues at coordinate 89,504 of NZ_BOLP01000011.1, forward strand.
TGTTGGTAGCTTTCGGTCAACAGGGGTGAATCGCCCCCGGCACCTTGGAAACGACCTTCCAGGTTCCATTGGGTCTTGCCGTGACGAATAAAGTATAATTTCAACGCGTAATCTTCCCTTCTCTACTCTCTTCAATGCTTCTCATACTGGTTATTGGTTACTACAACTTATTTTAAAATGGTTTAAACATAGATTGTGTTAAATTAGCCGCACTCCGGCTGCCAGGGATTCCGCCTGCTGTGGGGACGCTCCGGACTGAGGAACGGTCCTCCGACTCGATTTGAAGCCACACCAGGACCGTGTGTCTTCAAAGTCGCCCATATTGGGTGCTAGCCATACGGCCAGCACCCAATATTACCACGGCTGGCTGCATCCCTGGCCTCCTCCGGCTCTGATTGTGCTCTACCACTTTAGTCGTTAAGACCAAGTGCGAATCGAATCATCAGTTAGAGCTGTTATCACCAATTCATCTGTGAATTATCACGTTACTTGGCACAGGAAACGCAGCAGATATGTCTGATAACCGTACTAATGCTGTAATGGGCTTCTCAATCGATCAATCTTAAATCTCGCATATCCAGCTGGACTGATAATTCAGCCACTCTGTCGCTATAAATCACAGTGTAAGCCGAGAGGTCGGCAAATATGGGCTCAGGCGCGTCGTTCTACTTAGTCGGCGTTTTTAGCCGGCTTAGTAGAAAACCAATCTTGGAGACTCGCTTTCGAGGCTTCAAGTTGTGTTCGCACCGTTCCAGCCCATATTTGCCGACCGGTAAGGCGACCTCCACGCCATGTTACCGCCACACACGTACATCCTATATATTATGCCAGTTTTGGGGGCTATTTCAAAGAAACTCCGCCAGAAAATTCAATTTTATCCAGATTGCTAGCAACATTGAACCGTTTGTATCCTACAAAAAGGGTCTAGGACAAAAGTCCCAGACCCTTTTTACGCTCTGAACGTATATTGTGGAAACGTGCGCCAAAAGGCAGTCAACTCCGCTTAACCCCGATAGACAAACAATCCAAAACCGGGATTATTCGTCTATCGACGTTAATGCTCATTGACTAACCGCCTTTTGTCACACTCTTAACTGTGTTTAGATTAACTGTAACTCGCGGTCCTTGTTGTAGGCAGCGTCAATAATGGCACTTCCTAGGCACTCGTCGCCGTCGTAGAAGACAACCGCCTGACCAGGCGTGATGGCCCGGGCTGGGTCGTCAAACTCGACCGTGACCTGCTGACCGTCATCGCTCAAGTGAACGGTCACGCCAGTATCCTTTTGCCGGTAACGGAACTTCGCCGTGCAGTGGAAGTCACTGCCGCGATCAATGGTGTTTACCCAGTGAATGTCCGAAGCAGACAAATGCGTCGCGTACAAGTGTGGGTTGTGATAGCCTTTACCCACGTACAGGATGTTCTTCGTCAAGTCCTTACCAATGACAAACCAAGGCTCGTTATCCTCACCGTCACCACCGATGCCTAAGCCGCGGCGCTGACCGATTGTATAGTACATTAAGCCGGCGTGGTCACCCTTGACCTCACCGTCGACCGTCATCATCTTACCGGCCTTAGCTGGCAGATAGGTGTTTAAGAAGTCCTTGAAATGGCCCTTCTCACCGATAAAGCAGATTCCCATGGAGTCCTTCTTGTCGGCAGTGGCCAAACCAGCCTCTTTAGCGATCTCACGAACCTGTGGCTTAACCAAGTCACCGATTGGGAACATTACCCGATCCAACTGCTCAGTTGAGAGCTGGCTCAAGAAGTAAGTCTGGTCCTTGTTCTGATCCACGGCCCGCATTAAGTGCGCGTCGCCGTTCTCGTCACGCGTCAACTGTGCATAATGACCCGTTGCGATGTAGTCAGCACCCAGCTCCAATGCGTAGTCCAAGAAAGCCTTGAACTTGATCTCTTTGTTACAGATCACATCGGGGTTCGGTGTCCGACCCTTTTTGTACTCGTCCAAGAAGTACGTGAACACGCGGTCCCAGTATTCCTTTTCAAAGTTGACGGAGTAGTAAGGAATGCCAATTTGAGAAGCAACCTTTGCTACATCTTTATAGTCTTCTGTGGCGGTACAAACCCCGTTCTCGTCCGTATCGTCCCAATTTTTCATGAAGACGCCGATCACGTCATAGCCCTGCTGCTTTAAGCGCAAAGCGACAACGGAGGAATCGACCCCGCCACTCATACCAACGACAACCCGTGTTTGGCTGTTGTCCTGCATGATATCACCATCATTTCTCTCAGATTCTGGAGAATCTACGATTTGAAGGTCGCATAAATCCAGTATTGCCTAGTTTACCCATTTTCCAACTGTTTTGCAAGCCTGGCGTTTCCTTTCACCAATCCACTCACTTTGAGCGTTTTCAGGTAGACGCCTCACTCCATCAGCACTATAATTAAAAAATGATTAGAATTGCATAATATTTTAATAAGTAAGGAAGCGACACCTATGTCCGCACCCATCATTTCCATCAATCATGCCAGTTTTAGCTACGTGACCTTTACCAAACAATCCGGCCTCAGTGGCGCTTGGCACGACCTGTTTCACCGCCAAAAAAGCACCGTTCCGGCCGTTCAGAACGTCTCCTTACAAGTGAACCGGGGCGAAGTTCTCGGCCTCCTAGGCGCCAATGGGGCGGGCAAAACGACCCTGATCAAACTCATGACCGGCATTCTTCCAGTTAACACGGGTAACGTGCACCTTTTTACCGACCAAGTTCCCTTTCGCAAGCGCCCCGCCTTTCTCCAACGCATCGGCGTGATGCTCAGTCAAAAGAGTCAGTTGGCCTGGGACCTGCCACCACTGGACACACTAGTCTTGTTACGGGAAATTTACCACATTCCCCACGACCAATTTACCACCTGGCTGGCCTTTCTCACCAAGGAACTGGCGGTCACACCACAACTGCATGTGCCGGTTCGTAAATTGTCACTGGGCCAGCGCATTAAGTTTGAGTTGATCTGTGCACTGATCCATCGACCGGAGATCCTCTTCCTGGACGAACCCACGATTGGCATCGACGTCAGCAGTCAGGCCAACATCTATCGGTTTCTGAAACAGCTGAACCACGATACCCAGATGACGATCATCCTGACCAGCCACAACACCAAGGATATCGAGGCCTTGGCACAACGTGTAGCGGTCATTAACCATGGCAAAAAGATCTTCGATGGCACCACGACCGGTCTGATCAGTCATTACGCGACCGTGCCGCTGCTGGAAATCGTGACGGACGGGCCACTCGCCCCATTGCCCGCACACGTTCGCCGGGTAGATGCCATCCATTACGAAGTGAACGCCACCACACTGGCCACGTTGCCGATCGACCCGCGCCACATTTTAAGCGTGACTCGGCGCAACGGTAGCCTGGACGCCATCCTCACACAGCTGTTTTCGGAGGAGGCGCCAACACAATGAAATACTGGGTAACCTGTCAAAATGCCCTACTGACCACGTTGGCCTACCGGGGTAACCTCCTTTTGCACTTATTGACCACTACTATTAACGTTTTAGTCACCATTTTCATGTGGCTAGCTGTCTATAATTTTAGCGGGCGTTCCGACATCGCTGGCATCCAACCGCAACAAATGGTGCTCTACCTGATTGTCGTCAATATCCTAGCGCTGATTTTCTCTGCGGACCCCATCTTTAAATTTAGTGGGCTGGTGCGTAGTGGCAATCTTTCCATCGTCCTCATGCGGCCCATCAATTATTTCGTTCAGAGTTTCTGGGATTACCTCGGACGGGCCATTCCCTACCTCATCATTTATGGCCTCGCAACTGGCATCATCAGCCCCGTCTTTCACCGGGGACCACTGTATGGCCTCAGCAGTCTCTTGCTCATGGCCGTGACGTACGGCATGTTCTTTCTTATGATCACCGCCATCAGTCTTTGCAGCTTCTGGCTGGTCCAGGTCTGGCCCCTGCGTCCCGTATTGAGCGCCCTCTTCTTACTGCTCGGAGGCCAGGCCTTTCCGCTCCAAGTCCTGCCAGCAACCTTTTCCTGGCTGATTTACAATCCCTTTTCCTTGGCCGGAAATCAACTGACCTTACTGCTGTTAGGAAAACTCTCCCTCGGTCAAATTGCGACTACCGGGGGCTGGGCCATGCTCTGGACCATCGTTGCCCTCGTTCTGATCAAATTGACCTGGCAGCGCGGGATTCGTTCCTATGAGGGGGTGGGCAGCTAATGGTCAAAATTTATCGCGTGTTGGTCACCCAGAGTCTCGCGGAAACCATGACCTACCGGGTAACGACTATTTTAACCGCCTTATTCGGCGTCTTATTCTATGCTATCGAGTTGATTACCGGGGGTGTCTACTTTTCGTTTACGCCCACCATTTACGGCTGGAACTTCCTAGATTACCTGAATCTCATCACGACGGCCAACCTCATCAGCTACGCCTACCAATTTTTATTTGTTGCTGCCCACGAGGACCTTGCCGACCAAATTTTGTCGGGCAACTTGGACTATTCCTTGCTACGGCCGGTAAACTCCTATTGGTTCCACGCCTGTTACCGGGTGGACTTTCCCTCGCTGGTCACGTTGATTCTGACGGGGATCATCGAGGGCGTCATCTTGGCACGGCTACACCCAACGCCGCTCAATTTGCTGTTTTACTTGATTGCGGTCATCGTGGGAGTTGCTTTCGTCTTCGCCCTCAACCAGATCATGGTGACGCTGGCCTTTTGGGTCGACGGCCTGACCGCACTCAATGGCATCCCCGAAGATCTGATGACGGCCTCGGCTAGACCAGCTAAAATTTACCCGCGGATGATTCAACAACTCTTTCTCTGGGTCATCCCGTCATTGGCCATCACCAACGTTCCGGCCCAATTTGGCCACAATCACCCCACGTGGCTCCTGTTGTGGACAACGCTGGTCACTGGGCTGTTACTCATACTTTCATACATCGAATGGCAACGAGGTCTGCTCAAATATGTCTCGGCCAACTAAGGAGACGCCCCATGGAACACGAACCCAATGACATCACCCTAGAAACTGCCAATGGTAACTTCAATTACCGTGCAGCCGGCACCATCTTTGACACGACTGGCCGCATTCTCGTCACCACCTCGACCACGGCCGATGCTGTTCTAATTGGCGGGCGCGTCAAGCTCCACGAATCGGCTGCGGCCGCCATCACCCGTGAATTTCGCGAAGAACTTGGCGTCGTAGTCACCCCGACTCGCTTGCTAGCAGTAGCTGATCACCAAGCCACAATTCCAGGTGAAACCTGGCAACAAGTTGTGCTCCTCTTCCAAGTTGAAACGACAGCCACCTTACCAGCGGCTACCTGCAATGGCGACCGCTTACTCTGGAAAACACCGGAACAGCTCACCAAGATTGATTTTCAACCGGCAGAACTCCAGCAGTTTCTCCAGCCAAATCGGTCGCCACTCTACGTTCAAGACCTGGACGATGGCTTCGGGTCTAGCTGGTGAGCTAGTTCTAAAATACCAGTCATGCCCGTTCTAGCAACAACAGTGGAACTAAAACTAGGCAACCTGGTGATTCTTTCGCCTTACCGGCCGGCAGATATGGGCTGGAACGGTGCGAACACAACTTGAAGCCTCGAAAGAACCGAGTCTACAAGCTTGGTTTTCTACTAAGCCGGCAAGAATCGCCAACTAAGTAGAACGACGCGCCTGAGCCCATATCTGCCGACCTCTCGGCTTACACAGCCTTCTTAGGCGACAAGGATAATAACTGTACCCATCGTTATTGATCCTTTATTGACTGTTGTCGTGGTAAAACACAACCACAAACAGGCGGAATCTCTGGCAGCCGCAGTGCGGCAAGATTTAGCCAAACCTAACGCCAATCAAAAAACGCCGTCCCCACATGGAGAACGACGTTTTTTAGTGATAATCAACCACTACTTCTTTTGCAAGATCTCGCGGTCAATCAGGTTTTGTAAGATAAAGTGGTATTGTTCCACGTTACCTTCCGCGTGCGTCCCCTTGAAGATGTTGACGCGGCTGTTACCGGAAGCGTTGGTCGTTGCCATCTTGAACCCACTTAGGTCCTTGGCCACGGTCACCCGCAACATTTGATTCTTATTGTAGGGTGACGTTGGGTCAACGGAGCGTTCCAACGTATAATTCCCGGCATGGGAGATTTGGAAGCCCACGTCCTTCAACGCATAGGGCTTCACATTTGGATGGAGCACGTAGGTATCCGTGTCACCCTCGATTTTCATTTCTTTAGCAAATAGCATGTTACTTCACCTCACTGTGAGAAAGTCGCTTAACAATGGCACTGACGTTCTTCACGAAAGCGTCAATGTCAGCGCTAGTCGTCTGTTGACCAAATGATAACCGGATGGATTCCGCAATTCGCGGACTATCGGCACCAAACATCGCGGTCAACACATGGGATGGTTCAATCGACCCGGCCGTGCAGGCTGAACCCCCGGAAACGGCGATTCCCGCCAAATCCAGGTTGGTCTGCATGACATAAGTTGAGATTCCCTTGATCCAGATGTTCAAGACGTGCTCCAGGTTTTCCCCCTCAAGGGACCCGTTAATCTCAAAGTCAATACCGTTGTCGGTTAAGCCTTTAACGACTTGTTCCTTGAAGCCATGGAACCGGGCCCGCTTTTCGGCCTTGACCTCCGGCGTCAGTAGCTTAGCGGCCACCGCCATCCCGGCAATTGCGGGAACATTTTCCGTTCCGGCCCGGCGCTTTTCTTCTTGGTCGCCACCCTTGATCAAACTAGGAAAGTTGACACCCTCCCGTTTGTACAAGAAGCCGATCATCTTGGGGCCGTTGATCTTGTGGGCAGACGTCGACAACATGTCAATGTGGTCGCGTTGCACGTCAATATCGAGTGACCCGTAGGCCTGAACCGCATCGGTATGGAACCAAGCTTGGTGGTCCTTTAGAATTTCACCAATCTCATGAATCGGCATCCGGCTACCAACCTCGTTGTTTCCCATCATGATGGTCACCAGGATGGTGTCGTCACGTAGCGCAGCCTTAAAGTCATCGAGACTGATCCGGCCATACTCGTCGACAGGCAAATAGGTCACGTCAAAGCCCTGCTCCTCTAAGGCGTGCAGTGGCTTTAACACGGCTTCATGCTCAATCTCCGTGGTAATGATGTGCTTACCCAGTGACTGCCGAGCCAGCGCCGTCTGGGTAATAGCCGTGTTATCACTTTCACTCCCACCACTGGTGAAGATGATCTCTTCATCGTGCGCAGCGTTGACGCTCTTGGCAATCACCTGGCGACTATTTTCCATGACCGTATGGGCTTGACGTCCCAAGCCATACAGTGTTGACGCGTTGCCGTAAACGTTGGCCATCTTGTCGACCATTTCGTTTAGGACCTCGGGTGCCATGGGGGTCGTTGCGGCGTTGTCCAGGTAGATTTCCCGGACAGCATTACTATTATCAATATGAATCTCTTGCATCCTCAAAAAACCTCCTGAAAAGCTTTGCTAGTTCTGTGCGGCTAACAAGGCTAATAACATTTGTGCAGAACGATGGCCTGCATCAATAATAAAGTCATCAAAGTTAACACCGGAATCATTATCGGCGTTGTCGGACATCGCCCGAACCACAACGTAAGGGACGTCGAATTGGTGGGCAACTTGACCGACTGCGGCCCCTTCCATTTCACCAGATAAGGCATCTGGGAAGTGGCCCATGATGGCCTTGATGGTCTCTGGGCTGTTCAGAAACTGATCCCCGGTCACAATCAAACCAAGCTTGGTCTTCAAGCCGGTTTCAGCAGCGGCGGCCACAATCTTTTCGCCCCATTCTTTGGAAGCAGTGAATCGAGCTGGCTGTTGTGGTAATTGACCGTATTCGTAGCCAAAGGCCCGCGCATCGGCATCGTGATAAGCCGTTTCGGTGGAAACGACCACGTCACCAATGTTTAAGTCAGGCGCCAAGGCTCCGGCCGACCCAGAGTTGATCATCACGTCAACATTAAATTGGGTAATCAATAAAGCGGTCGTCAAACCAGCTTCCACTTTCCCAATTCCGGATTGGACCAGAACGACGGATTGGCCGTGAATGGTCCCTTGATAAAATTCCAATCCATGAATGACGGTCGTTGTCCCGTTCTCGAGGGCATCGTGTAATTCCTTAATTTCTTCTTCCATGGCGCAGAGGATTCCAAATGTCATGTTGTGTCGCCAACTCCTTTTTTATGTTTATTTACTTAATTAATCAAGAAAACAGCTAAAACGTGAATTCCACGCCTAGCCGCTACTTAAAACTCAACAAAGAATAGAATCAAATAGACCGCGATAATCAACACGACCAACCAGCCAATCGCCCAGTTGAGTCGCCGACCCAATCGGTGCTGCTTGTCACCCGTGGGATTAACCCGTTGATTCGATTCTACTTCATCATCCGGAAGCGGATCACCGTGAGTGCGGGCGTATTCCTTTTCGACCTGCACCCGTTTGCGGTCACGCTCCTGAAATTCCTTTTCAGCGCGTTCCTGCTCCTTACGGTAATCTGCTCTCGTTTTCGGTTGATCATCCTGTTGCATGCTGTCACCTACTTCTGTAATAACCAGTAATAGATGGCCGTAACCGTTTTGGCGTCTTCAATCTCACCATTTTCAATCATGGCCTTGGCTTCGTCCTTCGTTACCGTTAAGAGTTCGAGGTTTTCACCCTGGTCTCGCGGTAATTCAGTCGTTACCGGCTTTAAATCAGTCGCTAAAAAGAGTGTCATGTATTCGTCAGAAAACCCAACACTGGAATAAAAACCAGTGATTCGCTTTAACTGACCCGGTTGATAACGAATCTCTTCGTTCAACTCCCGGATAACGGCGTGCTCGGCATTGTCGGCATCCCGACTGTCTAACTTACCAGCTGGAATTTCCAAAGTAGCCGCATGAATTGGTGCGCGCCACTGCCGTTCCAAAAACATTTTATTATCGCTGGTCAAGGCTAAAATACCAACTGCCCCGGTGTGGCGCACAATTTCTCGTGTCGCCGTATCCCCGTTTGGCAGGCGGACTTGTTGCCGTTCCAGCTTGACAATGACCCCATCGTACAGCGTTTCGGACGATTCAACGTGTTCTTCTAAGTCCATGTTAAACCTCCTCAGTCGTCCCCGTGATCACGGGCGTCACTTTAGCCGCTTGGAGGCCACGCATCCCTTGAACAACCACGAATTGGACGGTCTGACCGACTTCGAGCTTCTTGAATCCTTCACCAACGATGGCCGTGTAGTACACAAAGATATCACCATCAGCGGGCGTGGTAATAAACCCAAAGCCGCGTTGTTCACTATAACTTTTTACTTTTCCGGTTAACATGGTATTCCCTCCCATACATAGCCCAAATTATACTCGCTTGAACGGTCGACCGCAAACAATGGTTCCCTCAACCGCTCAGCTTGGCTAATTCTTAAGCTCTCAACTGTCTTAAGGTCAAAAGATTATATTGATTAAAAATGGCCGCACTCCGGCTGCCAGGGATTCCGCCTGCTGTGGGGACGCTTCAGACTGGAAGAACACCAGTCTTCTCGCTCGATTTGAAGCCACGAAGACCACGCGTCTCCAAAGTCGCCCATATTGTTAGCTAGCCAACGGCCAGCTAACAATATTCTCACGGCTGGCTACATCCCTGGCCTCCTCCGGCTCTGATTGATTTTCGATGTAATAGTCGTTTAACCCTTGGAGCACTTAAACTTTCTAACCTGATGTTTACCTTTCTACTGGCCTAACCTGGTCATCTGCTAATAATTTGCTGCACAACATGCCCATACCTTGCCTAACCAACGAGAAATTTTATCAAGGTTACCGACACTTAATAATCGCTAAACAAGTCAACCCCATTGAGTTGTCCTTAATTCTACCCAATTTCACTTCAATTACTCGTTAAATGGCTTAGTTAGTTGGGCAACTGTGAAATGTCAAAAATTGTATCGGAGCACAACCCGAGCAGGTGGAATCTCTGGCAACCGCAGTGCGACCAGCTCTCCACCAAGCCAGATCATATTAAAAAGCCCGCAACCGCAATGGCTACGAGCTTTCATTTCAATCAAAAATTACTTTTCTTCAAAGCCTTCAGTGGCCGTTTCTGGGTAGTTGGCCCGGACAATGGCGGCACAACGGGCACAGAAGTGTGGGTAGTCAGCGTCGCTACCAACGTCTTCCTTGGTCAAACGACAACGTTCGCAGACCTCACCGGCAGCTGGCGTGACCTTAACGGCCATGTGGTCGAAGGTCAACGCGTCGGCTGGTGCTTGGTCCAACTTAGCAACGTCTAAGCCGGAAACCAACAGGATCTGTTGCACATCAACGTCCAACTTAGCCAGCATGGCTTCCGTATCGGCATCAACGTACAGGTCGAGGTGGGCTTCAGCGGCCTTCCCAATCAACTTCTCGTCCCGTGCTTCTTCCAACGCCTTCAAGACGTGGCTCCGCAAGGTCATGAAGTGATCCCAGGTTGACTTGTGGTCGTCATCTTCGGCTTCCACGGCGTCATCCATGTCCATCACAACTGGCATTTCTGCTAATTGAACGAAGTCTTCTGGTTCCTTCAAGAAGTCCCAGATTTCTTCGGCGGTGTGTGGCAGGATCGGCGTGATCAACTTCGTCAACGTCACGGCAATCTGATAGAAGACCGTTTGCATTGACCGGCGAGCCGCACTGTCCTCTGCCTCGATGTAGAGAACATCCTTGGCAAAGTCGAGGTAGAACGCGGACAAGTCACTGACAACAAAGTTGATGAGTTCCTTGTAGATGTTCAGGAAGTCAAAGTTTTCGTAATGACTTTCAACACTCTTAGTGAACTCGTTTAATTGATACAGCATGTGCCGGTCAACGGCAGTCAACTGGTCAAAGGAAACAGCATCCTTTTCAGGGTCAAAGTCACTCGTGTTGGCCAACAGGTAACGCATCGTGTTCCGCAGCTTTTTGTAGCTGTCAGAGATCTTCACGAAGGATTCCGTTGAGACCCGCACGTCGGCTGAAGTATCCACGGAGGTTACCCAGAGACGCACGATGTCGGCACCCATCTTCTGGATGATTTCATCAGGGGCAATCGTGTTCCCGATGGACTTGGACATCTTGTGCCCATCTTTGTCCAACGTGAACCCTTGTGAAACGACCTGCTTGTACGGTGCCTTGCCAGTAGCGGCGACACTGGTGATCAAACTAGAGTTGAACCAGCCACGGTATTGGTCGGAACCTTCCAGGTAAAGGTCTGCTGGGAAGTCCAAGTAGTCGCGTTCAGCCAGCACACCCTGGTGAGACGAACCGGAGTCAAACCAAACATCCATGATGTCGTTTTCCTTCGTAAATTCGCCATTTGGTGAGTGTTCGCTAGTGAAGCCTTCTGGTAAGAGGTCCTTAGCTTCGCGCTTGAACCAGATGTTGGAGCCGTACTTACCAAAGAGATCAGCCACGTGGTTGACCGTTTCTGGCGTGATGATGGCTTCTCCGTCTTCACCATAGAAGATTGGCAGTGGCACACCCCAGACCCGTTGACGGGAGATAACCCAGTCGCCACGGTCCTTGATCATGTTTTCCAAACGACGCTTGCCCCAATCTGGTTGGAACTTAACGTCCTTTAGGCTGTCCAAGATTTCATCACGAATCTTGTCTACGGAAGCGAACCATTGTGGCGTTGCCCGGAAGATAACGGGCTTCTTGGTCCGCCAGTCAAATGGGTAACTGTGTTCATATGGCATGTAGTCGAGCAAAGCGTTGTTGGCCTTTAACTTGTCCAGGGCGATCTTGTTGGCATCTTCATAGAACACACCCTCAAAGTCTTCGCCGGCTTCGGCGGTCATGTACCCTTGGTCGTTAACGGGAACTAAGACGGGCAGGTTGTATAACTTACCCACGTTAAAGTCATCTTCCCCTAAACCAGGTGCCGTGTGGACCAAACCAGTCCCAGTTTCGGTCGTGACGAAGTCGCCTAACATCACAACCAGCTTCCGGTCGGCGATGAATGGGTGTTGGGCAATAATGTTGTCCATGTCTTGACCCATCACGGTCTTCAAGACCTTAACGTCTTTCCAGCCGAAACGTTCGGCGTTTTCTGCAACTAAGTCATTAGCTAAAACGAATTTCCGGTCTTCCCCAGCGGGTTGAACGACGGCGTATTCGATACCAGCATCGATGGTAATCCCTTCAGAACCAGGAATGGTCCAAGGCGTCGTGGTCCAGACGACTAAGTAAGTGTCATCGTCCAAGACACCCTTGCCATCAACGACTTTTTCGCCGTAGAAAGCAGATGGTGAGGTCACATCGTGATATTCAACTTCGGCTTCCGCCATAGCTGATTCGGATGACCATGACCAGTAAACGGGCTTCTTCCCCTTGTAGATCAACCCACGCTTAGCAAATTCACCAAAGACCCGGACTTCAGCAGCCTCAAATTCTGGCTTCAACGTCAGGTAAGGATTGTCCCAATCGCCAGCGACACCCAGGCGCTTGAACCCATCGCGTTGTAAGTCAACTTGCTTCAACGCGTAGTCGCGACAGAGGTCACGGAATTCAGCGGTCGACATCTTCTTCCGGTCGTAACCGGCCTTCGTCAACTGTTGTTCGATTGGGAGACCATGAGTATCCCAGCCGGGAACGTAAGGGGCACGGAACCCACTCATCGACTTGTAACGCACAATGATGTCCTTAGAGATTTTGTTCATTGCGTGGCCCATGTGGATAGGACCGTTGGCGTATGGAGGCCCATCATGAAGAATAAAGCTAGGCTTTCCTTCGTTTAATTTTTGTCGGGCTTCGTAGACTTTGTTTTCAGCCCAGGCCTTTTGCCGGTCAACTTCTTTGACTGGTAAATTCCCGCGCATTTTAAACTTGGTCTTACCCAGGTTAAGCGTGTCTTTCACTCGCATACCGTGTTTCCTCCTTAAATTGTTGTAACTCGGTTGGTGAACCGGTGAGCTCAAACCATCACTGGTCTCAGCTCACCGGTCAACCGCAACCGTTGTGAGACGTATATTAAACTGAAAGGTAGAGCATTGCATTCGCCTTACCGGCCGGCAGATATGAGCTGGAACGGTGCGGACACAACTTGAAGCCTCGAAAATGCCGAGTCTTCAAGGTTGGTCTTCTGCTAAGTCGGCCAAGAACGCCGATTAAGCAGAACGACGCGCCTGAGCCCATATCTGACGACCTCTCGGCTTACATAGTAGCTGAACATATAACAGCCCTCTTGATTCACAGTTGAACTGCTATCAATCCAGTCGGACAGCCATTTTTTCTCCGCGTTTAATGCTTGTTTTGGAAATGATCCATCTGAGCCGGAGGCGGCCAGGGATGTAGCCAGCCGTGTCGACGATGTTAGTCGAGGTTCTTTCTCGGCTTACATCGTGGGACGACTTTGGAGACACGTGATCTTCGTGGCTTCAAAGCGAGCCGGAAGCCCGCTTTGAAGGCTGGAGGCGTTCCCCATGGCAGGCGGAATCCCTGGCCGCCGCAGTGCGGCAAATAATACACCATTTTTAAAAACATATAAAAAACGACCCGTCGCAAGGGACGAAGTCGTTCGTGGTACCACCCAATTTTAGTAAGCACTGGTTACCCAGCTCTTACCCTCAAGCACCGTATCGGGGTGCACCGCCACCGCTTACTCGCTTCAGCCGTGGGGCTCGGGAGAATGATACCGCCTAAAAAGAGTGGGTGTTAGCCTTCCACCATCGCTAACTCGCTAGTTCCTTCTTTTTAATTGGCTAGTTTCTCTGTGCCACTGTTATTTATTAGTTTTGGTCAAAATGGGGATCATCATTGTCTGGGAAGATAACGACCGTTTCGCCATCGTCTGGCGCCGAATCAGTCACAGGAGCTTCCGTGACCTGGTCATCTTCCTCAGATGATGTTTCCGAGTTTACGCCTTGTGCAGCGTCGTTGTCAAGCCGGTCACCGACGACCTTCTTGATTTCTTCGTAGCTCGACATGGACCCTTCCTTCAACAGGCTATCCCAGTCGTTGGATTTGACCACTTCAAGCTGACTCTCAAGCATAACCTGTAGTCGTTGCCGGAAGACCCGGGTACTCTTCTTCAAATCATCGGTTTCCACTGCCAGCTTCTTAGCTCGCTTGGAAGCTTCATCCATGATTTGATTCCCTTTGTTCGTTGCTTCAGAAACGATATCAGAGCTTTGCTTTTGGGCTTCGCGAATAATAATTTCCGATTCCTTTTGCGAATTGGCCTTAACCTTATCGGCAGCCTCTTGCGCAACTAAAATGGATTGGTTCAAGGAATCCTTCAAGTCGTTAAAGTACTTCAACTTTTCGTTGGCTGCATCTAACTGTTCTTCTAATTCCTTGTTGTGGTTCAACGTAATCTGGTAATCCTTGATGACTTGGTCTAAAAAGTCATTGACCTCATCAACGTTGTAACCACGCATTTTCGTGCCAAACTCTTTATTATGAATATCTAATGGACTTAATACCATTACACTGTTCCCTCCGCATCTATTTCTTCAACACCGCTAGGGTGACCCGAATCTTTTCCTTCTTCGTTCGACCAGCAACTTCGTCCAATCGAATTCGGCCAAAGCCCCGAACGGACACAATATCCGCCACATCCAGCTCATAGTCTGGCTTGAGGGTATCTGCCCAGTTCAACCGCACATGACCGCCTTCGATCAACTCTTTTGCCCGGTGGCGGGATAAATGAAACCCGGTCCCCACAATGTTATCCAACCGTAGTGACGACAGGGTCGCACTCTCGCTCTCCCACTCGTTCAACGGCCGGACCAACTGCGTCCAGTCGTCCAATTTCAAACGGGCCTTAACTCGGCCGATGCGGTCAACTTGGCTGGTCAAATAATCGACCATCGACGTTTCCGTCACCACCTGCCAAACCTCACCATCGGTCAAAATATCGCCTAAAATTTCCCGTTCGATGCCAGCGCCTAATAGGGTTCCCAGAATTTGACTGTGATGAAGCGTCGCAAACTTCACCGGATAATCGACCCGCATTAGGGTTAGTTCAAAATCCTTGGCTTCCGGCGTATAGTACTCCGGATAGAATAACGCCCGCTGCATTTCCGCATGCTCATGCCCGCCGCTAAAGCGGACGGGAATATCTGCATGCCGCGCTAAGGTTGTTGCGATGTATACCTGACGAGGATTCAAGAAGTGAGTGAGAACTGGCCGGTACTCATCTTGAACCTGTTGGAGCCAGCCAGTAATGGCATCAATAAACGGCGCCTCATCCGGGCGAAAATGCTGGGTAATGTTCTCATCCACGAGTCTTTCCTCCCCTCAAGTTGCTGATGGTTCCCCATCTATTTTTAAATCGACATGAATCGGCGATCATCGTCATATCATAAGCTGCAGAATTAGCATTCCCAGATACTGAATCCCATACTGCACCAATGACAAGACCACGATGGCAACGACCGGCCCAAAACCGATCGGTCCTAATGAAATAAAATTGAAGTAGCCTAGAAACGGCTCCACCAAGCGGCCAACGATGCGACCGAACTTAGATTCATAGCCGCCCGGCAACCAACTCAGTAAGGCGTACACCACAATTAACAGGATGTAAGCACTTACCAGCCAGTTTAAGGCTCTAAAAATCAAACTAACAAAATATATCACGGCGTCGCTCCTTTATTGCGTGAATTGCGTTCCTAAGTTGACCGCGACGTCACCACTAACTTCGAAATTATGTGGCGTGCACAGAAAAATCTGTTCACCGATCCGCTTAATTTCACCACCCACAGCAAAGGCGGTTCCGTTTAGGAAATCCACGATGCGTTGGGCTTGTGCTTCATCGACCCGGGCAAAGTTTACAATGACGGCATCCCCGCCCGTAATTTGTTTTGCGATTGATTTCGCATCCGAGTAGATTCGTGGCTCACAAATCGCAATGTGACTTGAATTGGCTTTCGCAGACCGCATGGCAACCACCTTCCGCCTATCAACCGGTTGACTGGAAGTAGCGGGCTTGGGCGTCGCTACCGGAGTTGAATCCTCTTGATAGTCTTCGTCATAATCATCGTTCGTTCCGAAAAATTTGCTAAGACTAAACTTCTCCGCCATGGTTGGCCACTCCTCTCATAACGAATTCTACAGTTCGCGGGTGCTTACTTCCGCCGCCGCTTAAAGAATGGTGGCGTGTCTTCACCCTTGTTACTATTGTCATCAGCCGCTGAGCTATCGTTTGAGCTCGGGTTGAAAATGTTAAAGTCTGGCTTATCAACGCCTGCAAACTCGTCATGTGAGTTGTTCGCACGCGCTTGCGGTTCTGGACGGTGCGCTGGTTCGCGGATGTCCCAGTTACCAAATGGATCTTGGTCCGTTTCCTTAGGGGCATTCTCTTGGGCAGCAGCATCGTTGGTTGAAGTCGTCCGTTGTTGGTTTTCAGCACGACGGGCAACACGGCTGTGAGCAGCTTCGCGTTCTTCCTTCTTCTTGTCGATCCCGGTCGCAATCACCGTGACCCGAACTTCATCGCCAAGGTCTTCGTCGATCGACGTCCCGAAGATGATGTTCACGTCACTCGTGGCAGCATCAGAAACGATTTGTGAAGCAGCTTGGGCTTCAAACAAGGACAGGTCTGGGCCACCGGTAATGTTCAACAGCACTTGTTCGGCACCATCGATAGACACTTCCAGCAATGGTGACGAGATGGCCTTCTTGGTGGCATCTTCCGTCCGGTTTTCACCGTTAGCGGAACCGATACCCATCAGGGCTGCCCCTTGGTCCTTCATAACCGTCTTCACATCGGCAAAGTCCAAGTTGACGTAGCCAGGACTCGTGATCAAGTCAGAGATTCCTTGAACCCCTTGACGTAAGACGTTGTCGGCTTCTTGGAAGGCTTCCATCATTGGTGTCTTCTTGTCAACGATTTCTAACAAACGGTTGTTGGCAATGACGATCAACGTGTCCACGTTTTCCTTCATTGCGGCAACCCCTTCAGCGGCAAACCGTGCGCGCCGGGGGCCTTCAAAGCTAAATGGCCGGGTAACGACCCCAACAGTCAGTGCACCGCCCTCTTTGGCGATTTTAGCCACGATAGGTGCAGCACCGTTACCGGTCCCACCGCCCATACCGGCAGTGACAAAGACCATGTCGGCGCCTTCAAGGGCTTCTGTGATCTGTTCTTCGCTTTCTTCAGCGGCCTTGGCACCGACCTCTGGGTTGGCACCAGCGCCTAATCCCTTGGTCAATTTCGGCCCGAGTTGAATCTTAGTTTCAGCCTTTGAGGCTTCCAAGGCTTGAACATCCGTGTTGGCCACGATGAATTCAACGCCCTTGACGTCTTCCGTGATCATCCGGTTAACAGCGTTGTTCCCACCGCCACCAACGCCGATCACCTTAATGATTGCGCCGTTATTTTGCGCAGAATCTAGTGAGTATTCCATTCTATATTCCTCCATCTCGCGTTAATCAAAGAAATCACTGAAGAACTTCTTGATTCCTTCGGTTCGCTTCTTCTTCGGTTTTGGTGTCGCCTTACTCTTCTGGTGAGATTGTACGGGAGCATCCACTGCACCATTGTCGGCCGGTTGCTCACGTTGACGAATCTCGTCGGTTTCATCGGCTAATTGGGTCGAACCCGTTAACGCACTCTTGATGAGTAAGTCAATTTCGCTCAGTCCCCCAAAGTAGTTTACCAAAGCTAAAGCCAGGGTAAACGATGGGTGCCGTAACCCCATTTGATCTGGAACGTAGACCCGAACATTCGTGCCAAACTCAGCGGTTGCTAAGTCGGTAATGCCTGGCAATGCCGCAACACCACCAGTCAACACGATTCCTCCCGGCAACTCTAGGGCCTGGACCTTATTCAGGTTTGCCTGCAAGCGCTGGAAGATTTGATCGAGCCGCGCTTCAATAATTTCTGCTAAGTATTTCTCTGAAATTGGCGTGGGCTGGCTTTGACCAACCACGTCAACTGGGAATTCATCTTCATCGCTGGCCTGGGCGGAATCGGCATAGCCATAATCCCGCTTCAGCTTCTCTGCGCTGTCCAGAGACGTGTTCAGCACCACCGAGATATCCTTGGTGATAAACTGACCACCCTCCTGGTCAACATCAATGTACTTCAGCTGGTGATCATGGATAACGGCTGCCGTGGCTTGGCCCCCACCCAAATCGATCAGGATGGTCCCAAAGTCTTGTTCACCGTCATTCATCACCATCATGCCTTGGGCCATTGGATTAATGACCGTGCCCCGCAGATGCAAGCCAGCTTGTTCAACGGCTTTACGGGTATTGTGCATGATGGTCTTGGGTCCCGTAAACAAGGTCCCGTGCAATTCGAGCCGCACGCCGACCATCCCCCGGGGATCCTTGATGCCATCAAACCCATCCACCACGAACTCATCGGCCAAAATGTCGACGACTTCCCGTTCTGGTGGCAAGCTTTGAATCAAAGCCGCCGCCGAAACGCTCCGCACGTCGCGACCGGTGATCTCGCGGGACTGATCGTCAATGGCAATCATCCCACTACAAGGTTCAATCTTTAACATATTTGCGGGAATCCCCACAATCACATCGTGAATTTCGATGCTGGCCTTCTCTTCGGCTTGTCGAACGGCGCGCTGAATCGCTTCCGCTGCTTTGTCAATGTCCACGATTACGCCGCGGCTGACACCATTCGAACGTTCATTTCCCACACCAATAACGTTCATTTGCCCTTTAACATTCTCAGCAACAATGACTTTTATTGAGGTGGTTCCTATATCGAGACCAACGTACATCCCTGAATTATCCATAGAAAAAGGAACCTCCTAAGTTAATCTAATATCAACACTGCATGAATTCGCTTTTTCTCCTAATTATTTTTCAGTTTACCACACTTACTAGGGGTTGAAAAAGCCTTATTGACGCTTTTTAACGCTGAAATCAAAATGAAATTATTTACTGAAGGGGTATGAGTAAGCCCCCACTTCCAAATTGACCACACCTTTGGCCTTCATCTTCGCTGCAATGCTAGGATAAAAGGCCATTTTCTTCGCGAAACTGGAGATGCTGGCATAGACCTCATTGCCGTCGTTCATGAAGAGGTGAACCCGGTCAGGATTGGCTTTGGTCGGTGACTCCTGAATCTCACTGATGCTGCGCTTGATCGTTGGATTGAGCTGCGCGTACTGGAGAATCATGCGGTGCAACGTCTTGGCGTGCTTAAAGTTGCCGTAGACCGGCGTCCCACTTTTCGGTTGCGTCACTGACTGTTCACTAACAATACCATTTTCTAAGACTTCATAGTAACGATTTTGCTTCAATACGTACCCGGCGGTCATAAACTCCGTCACGTGAATCGTCGCGTGATTCGGTCGTTTGAAGTGAATCGTCACCCGCTTGACTCGCGTGTTCCGCTTAACGGCCTGTTTTTCCAACTGTTGCGTATGCCCTAACAGTTGGAAAATGGAATTTCCCGGCTGGACCTGCGCTGCGCGTTGCACCTGGGCCGCGGAGAGGGCAACGTTTCCCGTCACCCGCACCGTTTTGAAATGACTCAGTGGCGAAACCAAGTACACCATGACTAAAATAACGGCAGTAAAACTTCCTAGCAGTATGCTCAGTCGCCGAACTAACTTCCGCGTCCGTTCATGTTTCAGCCGCGGTAACTTATCGCCAATGCGCTTCGCCTTATGGATCCAGCCAGGCGTTTTGGCTCGCTGCCGTTTCTGCTGGGCTTGCGCCTGATACTTCTCCCATGGTGTTAGTGATCGCTGTTGTTTCGGATCGTTACGGTTTAAACGAAGCTTCACGGTCGCTCACCTTCCATTCACTGATCTGGTTTTAATCTTTCTTTAGTGACAAGACCACGTCTAACACTCGGTCGGCTGCATCGGGAACCCCGAGCTGTTTAGAAGCCGCGGCCATATCCTGACGCAACGCATCGTCGTTCATTAATTGATCCGCCTTAGCGACCAAGGTCTCCCCAGTCAAATCGGCTTCCTTGATGATTTCCGCGGCCCCGACTGTCGCCAATGACTGCGCGTTTTTGGTCTGGTGATCCGCGGTAACGTAAGGACTCGGAATCAAAATGGAAGGAATACCATCGGCCGTGATCTCGGCAATACTCGTGGCCCCGGCCCGGCCCACGATGGCCGCCACCTTTGGTAAGACCTCGGGCATATTGCTAATGTAGGGCTTAATCACCACATTGTCAGCCACAGTGACGTCCTTTAGCCGGTCCATCACGTTGTCATACCGTTTCTGCCCAGTCACAAACACCACCTGGTAATCGCGCTGATTGAATTCAGGAATGGCGGCAATTGTCGCCAGGTTGATTTTCGGTGCCCCTTGTGAGCCCCCAAAAATCAACAGGGTGGGCACATCGTCTTTCAGCTGATACTCAGACCAACTAAAGTGACTAACGACCTCAGCGGCTTCCTGAGCCCGGGGATTCCCGGTCTTAACCATCTTGTTAGCTGGTAGTTGATCCAACGCGGCGTCGAAGACGTACGCGATGCGGTCAACGTAACGGCTCAAGAACCGGTTGGTGATCCCAACGACACTATTTTGTTCGTGGATCAGCGTGGGCACATGTAGGTGCGCAGCCGCATAGACCACTGCACCAGATACGTAGCCACCCGTTCCCACGACCACGTCCGGTTTGAAGGCTTTGATCATCTTTTTTGTCTCGTGAACACTCTTCAAAAACAAATAGACCGTTTTGAAGTTTTCCAGTGACAATGATCGCTTGAATCCTTGAATCCGGGTGGACTTAAATGGAATGCCCTTGGCTGGAACAATCGTGCTTTCCAGTCCCCGTTCGGATCCAACGTACATGACCTCGGCGTCGGGATCCCGCTTCTTGAGTGCTTTGATGAGCGCAAGTGCCGGGTAAATATGACCCCCGGTACCGCCACCTGATACCATTAATCGCATTTAAACTTCCTCCTGTTTACCCGTTAACTGCTCAACGGCCTTGATAAACCGATCGCCACGGACCTCAAAGTTCGGATACTGATCCCAACTGGCATTGGCTGGTGACAATAGAATGATGTCGCCGGCCGCGCTCAGTTGATAAGCTAACGGTACAGCAGTTTCTACATTTTCTGTCTTCTTAATAACCTTGATACCGGCCTGCTTGGCAGTTTCCGCCAAGAGGTCCGCCGTCTGACCAAAAAGAATGATGGCCTTGACGTGGTCCTTGAAGGACGGGATCATTTTTTCAAAGGTGTAGCCCCGGTCTAAGCCCCCAGCTAAGAGAACCACTGGTGCCTTGAAGCCTTTTAGTGCCATCTCGGTCGCTTCCATGTCGGTGGCCTTAGAGTCGTTGTAGTATTGACGGCCCTCGGCTTCTAACACGTATTGTGTCCGGTGACGAACCCCACCGAAGCTCCGCAAAACGGCCACGATGGCTTGCGTGCTGACACCCTTGATCTTAGCCACCGCAATAGCAGCCAGGGCATTCTCCACGTTGTGGTCCCCTGGTACCTTGATCTCGCTGGCAGCCATGATGTGTTCACCCTTGAAGTACAGTTCGCCGTCGGTCTCGTACGCGCCGTCTTCCGACTTGTTCAGCCGTGAGAACGGAACAACTTGGGCCGCGGACTGCTTGCTGAGTTTCTGCCATTCGGGATCATCGAAGTTGACCACGAAGTAATCGGTCGCCGTTTGGTTCGCAGTGATTTTCATCTTGGCGGCTACATAGTTCGCCCGCGTCTTGTGGTAGTCCAAGTGGTTGGAGAAGATATTCGTCAGCACGGCAATGTGTGGGTGAAATTCAGTCGTTTCGGCCAACATGAAGCTGGAGACTTCCAGGACTAACGTGTCATCCGGCGTCACCTCTTGAACCACCTTGCTGGCAGGAATCCCAATGTTGCCGGCATAGACGGCGTGACCGGCTTTCCGGTCGTGGTCGACCATCTTTTGAATCATGGTCGTGGTCGTCGTCTTCCCATTGCTCCCAGTAACGGCGATCAATTCGGCGTCGGCAACTTCGCCGACCAATTCCATTTCACCAATCACCGGAATCTTTTCTGCGATTGCCCGCTTAACGACTGGCACGTCGTAGAAAATGCCGGGATTCTTCACGATCAAGTCGTACCCCGGGTCCAGCAGGTCGGCCGTTTGTTCACCGGTAATCACGGTAAACCCGTCCGCTTGTAAATCGCGAGCATCTTGGTTTTCGGCCAGTGGCTTCACGTCACTGACGGTCACCTTGGCCCCTAATTTTTTCAACAAGCGAGCCGCGTTGACCCCACTCTTCGCCAGTCCTAAGACCAGCACTTTCTTCCCCGTATACGTCGTGATCTGCTTCATAATGACCTTTCGCTCTCCATTCATTCACTTATGCTTTTAATATTTTGATTCCAAAATTAATGCTCTTTACACGCCCCTGCGGCCATCAGGGATTCTACCTGCCATGGGGGCTAAGAATCGGGCTTCCAGCTCGTTTGAAAGCCACGAAAAACACGTGTCTCTCAAACGCCCGTGCTGTAAGCCTGGCAAGAAACGCCAGTCAACACCACTTTCACGGCTGGTTCCATCCCTGACGGCCTCCGGTTAAGTTAGCTCTATATTGCAATATCTGTTGCAAATAAAGGCTACATAACTTTTCCATCCCAGCAGCATTGTATTAACGTCATGTAACTGACAGTTATGAACACCGACAAACCTGTTCAAGCCATATGCCTAGTCATACAGACTTAGGGATGACCAACTGAAAAAGCTAGCGCCCGCAGCATCATTAAATATCTGTCGCGGTCACCGTCTAACCCCAGCCGCAGGAGGCCAGGGATGTAGCCAGCCGTGTCGACGATGTTAGTCGGGGTTTCTTCCCGGCTTACATCGTGGGACGACCTCGGAGACACGTGTTCTTCGTGGCTTTGAGGCGAACCGGAAGCCCGCCCTTTGGCTGGACAGCAGGCGGAATCCCTGGCAGCCGGAGGCGATAATTCTCAGCCAACATCAGACACTTTAATTATACAGCGATAAGACCTGCGTGCTCCACTATTTATTCACAATCGACCCCACTAAAAAAGGCTAGCTTGACCCTAACGAGCAAGCTAGCCCATTAGTCAGTCGTCCTTATCTCGGCAAGATGACCCACAATCCAGTTAACGCAGTGATCAAACCGATTCCCCAGAAGGTAAAGTCAATCTTCCATTCGCTCCATCCCTTCATTTCGAAGTGATGGTGAATGGGACTCATCAGGAAAATCCGCTTACCGGTCAACTTAAACGAGGCAACTTGTAAAATAACACTCGCCGTCTCAATCACAAAGACTAACCCAATCCACAGCAACGACAATTCATGATGCAACAGAATTGAAACGGCCGCTAAGGCGCCACCCAGTGCTAAAGAACCGGTATCGCCCATAAAGATTTTGGCTGGTTTGTGATTAAAGATGAGAAAGCCGAGCAGACTACCAACTACGGCAAAACAGAAAATGGCAATGTTCATTTGCATCTGGTGCCAAGCAATCACACCATAAGCCGCAAAGGAAATGCTTGCTAACCCACTGACTAGACCATCCAACCCATCTGATAAGTTGACGGCGTTACTAAAGCCAACTAACCAAATAATGACGAAGATGGCGTACCAGCCACTCATGTGCCAGTTGCCCATCCCCGGGATATGCAGGGCCATTGGGAGCCGTTCGTGGGTGTAGACCCAAAATAAGATCAACGCCCCCACGATTTGGCCCAGTAATTTTTGCCAAGCCTTTAAGCCTTCATTTTGACGGTGGAAGAGCTTGATACTGTCATCCCAAGCACCCAGGCCACCATACAAGACCAGGATGAATAACAAGATCCAAGTCGTGGACAGTGTGTGGTGTGGGGCTAACAGCCAGCTACTAGCCAACGTCATCACTAAAATTGCAACGATGAATAGCAGGCCACCCATTGTAGGGGTGCCTGACTTTTTCTCGTGCCACGTTGGGCCTTCTTCACGAATCATCTGCCCCTCATGCCGGGCCCGGAAGTACCGAATCAGTGACGGCATAAACGCCGCCGTAATTATAAATCCGCCCAACAGGGGCACAATTACATTCATCATTGTCTCTCTCAATCCTCATTCTCTTTTATTTATTTTGTTTCAGGGTCACGACCAGTGTCGAATCCGCACCAACGGTGGTTCCCGCCTTAATGCTTTGCTTCGTCACGTAACCGTCACCCGATACAGTTAACTTTAAGCCTTCCAACTGAGCTAATTTTACCACATCACCCTTTGACCAGCCGATTAAACTTGGCAAGGCCACCGTTCCGCCAGTGGTAATGAATACCCGTTGGTCCTGATAGAGCGATGTTCCGGCCGTGACGGACTGTTTCAAAACCTTTGTCCCCGTCCCTAACTGCGTCACCGTGGCCCCCGCCTTGATCAACTCTCTCGTAGCGGTCGTCACGGATTTGCCAGCGACATTTGGCATCTTGTTCGTCTTCGTCGTGGTCGATCCGGTATTTTCTTGGAGGGCCCGTGCCATTACTGGCTTCATGATCGAAGCCAATAACTTGGTCGCGGTCGTCCCTCCCAGGTGTGGTTGTTTCATTGTGATATACATCACGTATTTAGGATTGCTGGCAGGAACCATCGCAGCAACCGAGTACAGATAATTGTCATCGCCGGAAAGGTAACCTTTCCCGTTGTTGCTGACCTGCGCCGTCCCGGTCTTCACCGCGACCTTGTAGCCACTCATCTTGTAGTCGGCCCCAATGCCATAGCTCTTGTAAACCACGTCTTCCATGTGTTTCCGCACGGCCTGAGCCGTCTTCGCCGAGATGGGATTGCCCACCACGGTCGGCGAGTACTTCTTCACGGTCTTATTGGTATCGGAATCAGCGACCTTACTGATCACGTAAGGCTTCATCATCTTCCCATCGTTGCTGACCGCACTTAGCGCCTGCAACATCTGGAAGACGGTGACCTGAATCCCTTGACCAAATGACGTGTCGGCCTGTTCGATTGGCCGCTGAAAGGCAATACTCCCGGACATTTCACCCGGTAAGCCCGAATTCGTGCCCTTTAAGAAGTGGAAACGATCAATGTATTTCTTCCAGGTCTTGGCGCCCATCTGCTGTTCCAGGTGCGCCATAGCCACGTTACTGGAGAGCGCAAACCCCTTGTTGTAGGTAATCGTCCCCCAACCAGCAGTATTCCAGTCAGGCACGATTTGATTGCCAATGGTGTACCGGCCAGATTGGTAAGTCGCGTTCCCATTGTAATTGCCACTGTCGATGGATGAAGCCAACGTGAAGACCTTCATCGTCGACCCCGGTTCATAAGCATCCTGTACCAGCGTGTCACGCCAAATCTGGCTTAAACCTGACTTGGTCGTTGCATTAAACGTTGGCCGTTGCGTAGCCGCCAAAATGGCCCCAGTCTTGGCATTCATCAAGACCGCATTCATCGAGTTGGCCTTGACCTGACCCTGAACGTTGCTCATTTCGGTCTCAAGCAACGTCTGTAGCCGTGTGTCCAACGTGGTATAAACATTGTCGCCATTTTTAGCCTTCTTAGACTTCTGCTTGGTTCCCGGTAATTGGTAACCGTACATATCCTTCTTGATCTTTTGTGACCCATCCGTCCCGGTCAATTGCGAATTAAAGGCCTGTTCGATGCCCATGGTCCCGGTCAGCGTTGTTTGACCATTCTTGCTCGTTTGTGACTGCGCCAGGCCCACTAAATGCGAAGCAAAGATCCCGTTAGGATACAACCGGGCCTCCTGCTGAACGAAATTGATCCCGGACAAATGATACGACTGAATTTTCTGCTTAGTGGTTAACGAAATGTTTTGCCCAGCCGTCCCAAACTCCACTTGGAACGTGTTGGCCTTACTTGGATAGAGCGCCTTAAGCGCCTGATCACGCTTCAATGGCAAGTACTTCGCCAAAACCGTCGCAATCTTCTCCTTGTTAGTGGCGTACAATTTCTTCCCATTCAGACTCACCTGCCGCTTATCAAGCACCACGTACAGGGAGTACACACTAGTATCTTCGGCAATCGCTTGGCCGTTCGCATCGTAAATGGTCCCCCGCTTCGCCTTGATGGTCTCATTGGCCGTATAGAGTTTCTGGGCCGAGGCACTCAGGTTAACGTTCTGAACCTTTTTCCCGATGGAGATATACGAAAAGCGACCGACGATAACCGCAAATACCACGAGGAAAAGGAAAAACAGAAACTGGCCAAAGTACTTCCGGTTTCTGCGTGGTTGCTTATTCATCATTTGTCGCTTTTGGGAATCTTTCATGTTATTTGTTTACATTCCTTATTCTATCGTTTTGCAAAGTGAGCCCTTGCTTTTTGGCAATTTTATCAAGTCGCGTCCGACTCTGCAACTCATTAATTTCTTGTTGCGCGTTCGTATTGCGATTTTGAATCGTTGTCACGTTGCTATTCACACTCTGCAGTTCGTGTTGGGCGTTGCTCATCGCAATTTTTGATGAGACAACAAAGACCATGAGTGTCGCCAAAATCAGGCCACAGACCGTCATGAGACACTTTTCGAATTTAGAAACCGGTAACTTTTGGCTCTGAGGATTCCGTTGCGGATTACTTTGCGGGCGAGCCTGACGTTGCGGCTGTTCTATGTTTGGGCGTTGTTGGGGTTCCGGTGAAAGGGGAACCGCTTCAGCTAAACTATTCTGCGCCATAAATAATCATCTTCCTATGTCGAGTTTTCGTTTTTAGTTAGACTACTTAATTTTTTCTAAAATTCGTAACTTAGCACTATGAGCACGATGGTTCGCTTCCAGCTCGGCTGGTGAAGGTGAAATCGGTTTGCGATTGACCAGTTGGTAGTCGGGTTGTAAATTGTCCGGGATGACCGGAATGCCATGTGGCAATTCAGGCAGTGACGAATGTTCCCGGAACATCGTCTTGACCAATCGATCTTCCAAAGACTGGAAGGTGATCACGCTGATGCGACCATTCAGGTCCAGCAAGGAGACCGCCTGTTCCAGCGAAGCTTCTAAAGCTCCTAGTTCGTCGTTAACGGCGATCCGAATCGCTTGGAAAACCTTCTTCGCCGGATGACCACCATGCCGCCGAGCCGCTGCGGGAATTCCCTCTTTGATGATTTCGACTAATTGGCCGGTCGTATCAATCGGGGCGACTGCGCGGTGTCGTTCAATGGCACGGGCAATTGGCTTTGCGAACTTTTCTTCGCCATAACGGTGGAAAATCCGCATCAAGTCGTTAAACTCCCATTCATTGACCACGATCCACGCGGTCAATTTCTGGCTCTGGTCCATTCGCATGTCCAATGGTGCATCGTGTTGATAGCTAAAGCCACGATCAGCCTCGTCAAACTGCGGAGAGGAAACGCCTAAGTCATAGAGAATGCCATCTACCGCTGTAATGCCGCGCTGATTAAGTTCACTTTTAATATCGCGAAAGTTGCTTTTTATAAAGGTTAACTTACCTTCGTCCACGTATTGCTTTAAATGTTGTTGGTTATAGGTAATGGCCGTCTGATCTTGGTCGAACGCGTAGAGATGCCCCGTCGTCAATTGCCCGAGGATGCGTTCACTGTGACCACCGCCGCCGAGAGTGCAGTCAACATAGATGCCCGTCGGCTTGATGGCTAACCCCGCCACTGCTTCTTTTAGTAATACGGTTACGTGATGAAAGTCTTCCATAAACACTCTCCTTTCTCAAATCTACATGCCAAAGTCGATTAAGTTCTCGGCAATGTCATCAAAATTTTCTTCAGCGGTGTCAGAGAAATCCTGCCACCGATCCGAACTCCAAATTTCAAAACGGTTAGCAACCCCGACAATCACACACTGTTTGGTTAACGCAGCGTGGTCGCGAAGTGGCTTAGGGATGTTGATGCGCCCTTGCTTGTCCAGTTCACACTCCGTTGCTGCGGAGTAGAAGAAGCGGACGAAGGCGCGGGCGTCTTTGCGGTTGACTGGCAAGGCTTTCAATTTGTCTTGCAACGCCGACCATTCGGGCATTGCATACCCGAATAAACAGCCATCCATACCCCGGGTAACGACAAAATTGTCGCCTAACTGTTCCCGAAACTTAGCAGGAATAATTAGCCGGCCTTTGGTGTCGATCGAATGTTCGAATTCGCCCATGAACATAGCCATTACCCCCCGTTTGTAACTATTTCCAAGTTTACCACACCCCCCCACTTTCTACCACAACGTTTCCGAATTTTTATAAATTTCCCACCAAAGGCCCAAAAAGCCACGGCGAACACTTGTTCACCGTGGCTTTAAGCGATTATTTTGCCCCATAAAAAATGAGTCATTAATCAAAATGATTTATATTTATGCATAAACTAACTAATAACAAGTAAAAAACAAACAACAAAACCTAACGCCCAAAAAAGGTCCGTCAGCCGCCAAAATGTCTTAAAAAAAGTGCTATAAAGTAACTCCTTGTTATGAACGGCCTGAATAAGTGTCACTAAGATACCCACGCTCATCCAGCCGATCACTAACCACGGGAGAATAATTCCCGCACCGGCCGGTACCAGAATCACCGAACACAAGATGAGCAGTGGGGTCATGAGGTCCCACGTACTCAATCCAGTTGGCCAACGACGCTTTAAAACTCGCTTGCTGGCGCGAATGATCAGCCAGCCGATCGCTAAAATCGCTAGTTGTCCCGCGGGCGATGCCCAAAACGCCATTATACTTCCCCCCACTAATGTTTTCCGTCTCATTATAAAGATTTCTCAGGGGAGTTGCAATTCACGTTTTGTAACAAGCAGTTGACAACTTGACCATGACGGTTGCAATTCCGCTGTTCTCACGGTAAACTAATTGAGTAAATTGGATTAAAGAGGTGGCTAAGCCCGCATGGAAAAGAAGAAAAAATCAACATTTCAAAAGATTACGAACGTCTTTGTTTGGATTATGATTATCGCAACAATTGGTTCCTTAGTTTTTGGGGCCATTTCCTCATTGGGGATTATGGGATAATTTATAAAAAAAGACACACCTTGGATGGTCCGCAGACAATCCAGCGTGTGTCTTTTTTATTGACCGCTCACTTTACGAACAGTTAGCCAGCTCAGCTAACGAAGTCGTTATCTCCTCAGCGTCCGGCGTTGGTTGCGCTAACACGGTCAGCAGGTGTTCTCCGATAACAATGATGGGTTCCCCCTGCTCATCCGTCATCAGTGCCGCATATAACCGTAGTAAGGTCTGCAACGACCGGTACGTTTCTTGCCAGTGCTCGGCTTCACGATTCTCCTGCATGAGGGTCGTGGTCAGGCTGCGAATATTGCGACTCACCCGCTGTCGAGTGAGTCGTTTTTGTTTGCGCTCTTGAAATACCGGCAGAAACAACGCAACGACCACCGCCAGTAGTTCCCCCACTGCCTCAAACCAATCAGACCAGGTCCCCAGTTCCATAAAAATCTCCCCCCCAACGTTCACAGAATACCGCAGCCCGAATGTGGGGCCAAGATACATGTGCGCTGAGAGGAGCTGTCTGTTAAGTCATTAACTAAATATTAGAGCTAAGTGCTAAATTTGACCGCACTACGGCTGCCAGGGATTCCGCGGCTGTGGGGACGCTTCAGACTGGAAAAACACCAGTCTTCTCGCTCGATTTGAAGCCATGTAAAAAGCACATGTCTTCAAAGTCGCCCATGGTGTAGGCTAGCAAAGAACGCCAGCCAACGCCATTTTCACGGCCAGCTCCATCCCTGACCTCCTCCGGCTCTGATTGTGCTTAACCATCACAATCGTTAAAAACATTGCACACCGAAATCTATACAATCCACCTGATAACGACTATCTCGGTTATCAGAAACACACAGTGTAAGCCGAGAGGCCGGCAGATATGGGCTCAGGCGCGTCGTTCTGCTTAGTTGACGGTGTTCTTCCGTCAGCTTAGCAGAAAACCAAGCTTGAAGACTCGTGATTTTCGAGGCTTCAAGTTGTGTTCGCACCGTTCCAGCCCATATCTGCCGGCCGGTAAGGCGAAGACCCGTGCCTAATTAGATGACCCCTCGTCGCTGTCTGGTTGCTTGTAGACTTGGCGGGGCTTGCTGCCCTCTTGGGGGCCGATGTAGCCACGCTGTTCGAGGTCATCCATGATACGTGCCGCCCGGTTATAGCCGATGCGGAACTGGCGTTGTAAGAGTGACGTGCTGGCCTTTTGCTGGTCGACCACGAACTTCAACGCATCGTCGAATAAGTCATCGTCGCTGTCGCCAGCGTCTTCTTGTTGAAGCTCCTCGTCAGTCACCATCATATCCTCATCGTAATCGGCCGATTGTTGTTGCTTGATGAAATCAACCACGTTAGAGACGTCTTCATCTGGGATAAACGCCCCCTGGACCCGGACTGGCGAATTGGCATCGACTGGTTGGTAAAGCATATCCCCCCGTCCCAACAACTTTTCCGCCCCATTGGCGTCTAAAATTGTCCGGGAATCGATCCCACTGGAGACCGCAAAGGCAATCCGTGATGGCACGTTGGCCTTAATTAGTCCGGTAATAACGTCCACAGATGGCCGTTGGGTAGCTAAAATCATGTGTACCCCGGCGGCCCGCCCCATTTGGGCCAAGCGAATAATGGCGTCTTCGACTTCATTGGAGACCGTCATCATCAAGTCCGCCAATTCATCAACAACGACCACAATGTACGGCAACGTTGGCCGGTCCTGGCCGTCCTCAGCGTTGGCCTTCTGAACAAAGGCATTGTACCCGGAAATTTTTCGTTGACCGAACTGTGAAAATAATTCGTAGCGTCGTTCCATTTCGGCAACGACCTTATGCAGTGCTCGGGCGGCCTTTTTAGGCTCCGAGACGACTGGCGTGAGCAAATGAGGAATCCCATTGTACACGCTCAGCTCAACCTTCTTGGGGTCGATCAGCATCAATTTCAGCTGATCCGGCCGGGCGTTCATCAACATACTGGTAATGATGCCATTAATGGCCACCGACTTCCCACTCCCGGTTGCCCCGGCAATCAGGAGATGGGGCATCTTCGTGAGGTCCATCATGACGACCTGCCCCGTCACGTTCCGGCCCAAAGGAACTTCCAGTGGCTTGTTGGGATGCGCTGGTTGGGCTTCAACGACGTCGCGGAAAGAAACCGTTGAGACTTCCTTGTTTGGCACTTCGATCCCAATCAAGGATTTTCCGGGAATCGGCGCTTGAATCCGAATTCCCTTCGCGGCCAGTGCCAAAGCCAAGTCGTCCGCTAAATTCACAATGCGAGAGACTTTGACCCCAATTGCGGGATGAAGTTCGTACTCGGTCACGGATGGCCCTAAACTAACATTTTTAACCTCTGCATCGACACCAAAACTATCTAACGTCTGCTTCAGAATCTTAGTATTTGCGTCAATGGCATTGACCTCAGCTGTTTGATCAGTTGGTGGTACCTGCTTTAACAGGTCTGCCTGTGGCAACTGGTAATTGGGATCAACCGGCGTGGTGCTGACCAATGAATCCGCGGGGTCGGCTTCTTCAGTCGCCGGTTCTGCCGCCGAACTTGCTGCTGGCTTAGACGTTTCGTTGGCCGCCACCGTAATATGATAACTCGGTTCTTCACTAGTTGGCTGCGCAGAACTTCGCGGTTCTGGTAGCTCCTTGTCATCCGGATCAAGTGGGGTGACCGTCTTCGGTTGTCGTTGTTCACGTTGAGCGTGCTTTTCTTTAGCCAACTCACCGCCACGCTTGAGCGCGTCCCCGCTGGCTTGGACCCCCTGACTTAAGGTATGCCAAGCCATCAGCGCCCACCGTTCGATATCGGCAAGTGGAATCTGGAAGAAAACGATGACCCCGGCGACCATGATCAGCCAAGCGGCGATCTGCGCCCCAATCAGAGCGATCAGCCAAGCCACAATACTGAGTTCAAAGGCCCCAATGACCCCACCACCCAGCTGCGACGTCAGACCACCGGTCCAAAGATCGGCGAGTCCCGCATGCCAAATAGTCGTCAAAAATTGGCTGTGCTGATTGACATCCACAAAATGATTCGCGGTAATCCATAAGAGCCAGCCTGCATAACCCAGACCACTCCCCACTAAATAATGGCGCGCAATGTGCGGCCAAGTCCCCGTGAGTGCTAGGGCAACTCCCAGTGCGCCCACGATGACGAGACCAAATTGATAAGTATCCCCAATGACCAATCGAACTAAATTTGCACAGAGTGTTCCCAATAGCCCTAGATTAAAGATTCCTAGAGCAGCCAGCGCAATCAGAACAAGACCAATGACATTGCTGGTATAGGGAAACGGCTGTGTGCTCTTGCGGCGGCGTTTGGTTGGTTTCCGTTTTGCTGGACGTCGCGTTGTTTTTCTCTTGGTAGCCAACCGACTGCCCCCTTTCATCATGAACTATTCATTTGACAACAATATTGATCTTAAAATTAGGCAACATGGTGGTACCCTCGCCTTACCGGCCGCCAGATATGGGCTGGAACGGTGCGGACACAACTTGAAGCCTCGAAAATTCCGAGTCTACAAGGTTGGTCTTCTGCTAAGCCGGCGGAAAAATACCGCCGACCAAGCAGAACGACGCGCCTGAGCCCATATTTGGCGACCTCACGGCTTACACTAATGTTCTGTGGCAACTGAAATTATGACTACAAAAGTCGCTATCGTTTGGACCGCAACAGTCACATTAAGCGTGTCCTGCAACCATTATCGTAGTCGAAAGCAATCAGAGCCGGAGGATGCCAGGGATGTAGCCAGCCGTGTCGACGATGTTAGCCGGGGTTCTTTCCCGGGTTACATCGTGGGACGACCTGGAAGACACGTGATTTTCGTGGCTTTCAGGCGAGCCGGAAGCCCGTACTTTGGCTGAAGGCGTTCCCCATGGCAAGCGGAATCCCTGGCAACCGCAGTGCGGACAATTCCATGCAACCTATCATTAATGTTTTACTTATTTAAGTTTATCATGTGGGTACTGGTGAACCCGCTCTAACTTAGGGAATTGTTGTTGCCGCAAGACTTCATAGATAACGATGGCGGCACTATTGGACAAGTTGAGGGCCCGAATATGCGTGTCATCTTGCGGAATCCGGATGCACTTCTCAGCGTGCTTGCGCATGAAGGGTTCAGGTAAGCCTGTCGTTTCCTTCCCGAATAGGAAGTAGTGATCATTTTCGTTCACACTATAATCAGGCTCCGTGTAATCTTGGTCGGCAAATTTTGAAACTAAGTAAAGTTGGGTTGGATCAGGAATAGAGTCTAAAAAGGCTGGTAAGTTTTCGTGGTAACGCACGTCAACCTTGTCCCAGTAATCCAAGCCAGCCCGCTTCAAATGCGCGTCATCGACCGAAAAACCTAATGGCTTGATAAGATCCAGAATTGTATCGGTTCCGGCACAGGTCCGGGCAATATTTCCCGTGTTCGCTGGAAATAGCGGTTCAAATAAGGCAATATGATTCGTCATAAATTCTCTTCTCCGTTCTGTTATCAAACATTCGTTCTGTTCCATTATTATAGCCATTTCACCCGGGCTTTGACAAGGGTTCTCGCCCGGAGAATATGACTCTTTTACCCGGTACGATCACTAAATTTTGGGCAGAAAAAAAGCAGGTCCTCGGTGTGGGCACGGCGAGGATCTACTCTAGTGAAGTGCTACTTGCCAGCCACCAACAGTTATTGGCTGATGTCGACTGTCAAACGATTTCTCATGGCTTAATATAACATCCCACTGTTAGCTCTGCAAGCTTTTTTCACAAATTCTTCAAACGTTTTACTTAAGGTTGTTGAGCAATTAGGAGGGTCACATCTACCGTAATTTCTGGGAACGGGTTAGCCTTGACCTCTGCCAAACGTTCCTCGTTAGCCCCCCAATGCATTGGCGTCATCAGCATCAAATCAGGGAAAAGTTCCGGCGTGACGGGGACCTGATAACGAATGCGTTCGGCCGTTGCCGTTGGGTAATGTTCTTTGAACAAACTAAGCACATTGCCATTATCGTAAGTCGCATGGGCACTCCCGGCCGGAAAAATGGCCTGCCGCAATTCGATCAAGTAGTCCGAGTTTGGAATGACCTTCAGTAGTTGGCCCCCGGGTGCCAGTACCCGGTTAAACTCTTTGTAGGCTGAGGGTGAAAAGAGGTCCAGAATCGCCGTAAACTGGTGGTCAGCAAATGGCATCTGCGCCAGATCCGCCACACAGAAGAAGGCCCCGCCATCCAGTTGCGTTGCCAAGTTGATTCCCGGCTTGGAGAGGTCGAAGCCGACCGCTGCGTCCTGACCATTACGTTGCGCCAACACATCGTTTAACGGCGTGCCCTCACCACAGCCAACATCTAAAATGGTCTGTGGCGTTGCGGGAAGCTTCGCCGCAAACGCATCCGTAATCCCAGCAAAGAGACCGGCTTGCAGCATTCGGCGCCGCGCAGCTAACATGGCGCTGTCATATTCACTCGCCACGGCCCGCTGCATGAAATACAGGGTCCCCTTCTTTGACAGATCCACGTTATGCCCATTGGGACAAACGAGGCTGTGACCTTCGACTTCTGCGTACGGACTCAAGCAAACTGGACACCGAAAAAGTTGCGTATGTTGTGCTAAAAAGGCCGCCGCCTGATCAATTTTCTTCATTTATATTTTCTCCTTGTTGCTCATAGCCACCATTGAATTTTTGATACCAACGGAAAATTTCCGTTGCCACGACTCGAATTACCGCATAGCCCGGAATCCCTAAAATCACTCCCAGCACACCAAAGGCCTTTCCAGAAATCAACAGGATAA
Source organism: Levilactobacillus andaensis (assembly GCF_016861695.1). Lineage (GTDB taxonomy): Bacteria > Bacillota > Bacilli > Lactobacillales > Lactobacillaceae > Levilactobacillus > Levilactobacillus andaensis. The sequence goes on from NZ_BOLP01000011.1 coordinate 124,055, forward strand.
AAATGATCGTTAGCGGATGAATTTTCAGTGAACTCCCCAAGACTAATGGTGAGATGAGTCGGCCTTCCAGCGTTTGCTCAACGATAAAGACGATCAGGACCTTAACCAGCATCCATGGTGAAATGAACGCCGCAACCACGACCGCTGGAATCATGGCTAAAAATGATCCGAGGTAAGGGACCAAATTTAAAACGCCAGCGACGATTCCCAGTAACAATGCGAAGCGCAAGCCGACAATTAGAAATCCCAAGTAGAACAAGACGGCGACGATAAAGGCCACAATCAATTGTCCCCGCACATAATTGCTCACCTGACGATTCATCTCCGTCAGTAAATTAACGGCTGACTGGCGGTGTTTAACCGGCAATAGTCGTGACAAATAATCCGGCAATTGGTGGCCATCGCGTAACAGATAGAATAGAATGAATGGCGCCGTGACGACCGCTACCACGATTGAGACGACCCGACTCACAATGCCGCCGACTGAGGAGAACGTGCTCTTCGCCAACCCCGAAATCGCCGTGGAAGAACTCTTGGAAAGCTGCTGATTGAATTGATCCAGCTGTTTGCGGACCCCATTTAACCGGTCATCTTGTAGCCACTGCATACTGGTCTGCGTCATCTGATGCCAGTATTGCGGCCACTCCGTGATCAGCGTGGTCGTCTGGCGTTGCACCATCGGAATCAGACTAATGATGCCCCAAGCGATGAGGAGAGCCAAAATAATGAAGAGACCGATAATCGACCAACTTCGCCGAACCCGGTATCGTTCCAATCGATCCACTAGCGGATTGAGTAAATAATACCCCACTCCCGCTAAAATAATCGGCAAGCCTAGAATCTGTCCCACCAAAATAAATGGCGTTGCGAGCCACGGGACTTTACTTATCACTAATAGAATGAGTAAAATGAGGAGCGTGATTGTTAAGATAGAAACTAAACGGTTGTTGACCACCCAGTTCCAGAACCACGACCGATGCTCCTTAGAGTCTGTCTTCAATGAGGTCCCTCCTAAGAAATAGTGCGTATATTGTACCATACTGTTAGCCGCTTTGCTGAATGCGGCCAGAGAAAGGATGACGATTTTGCTATTAGTTGAACCGTTACTAGAAAATTATTCTGAACTACCCAATGCCATTACGGCAGGAGCGAAACGAATTGCTCTAGCCGATAACCTTGCTGTTGGTGGCACCACCGTTAGTAAGGGGGTGATGGGTGAAGCTGTCCGTTACGCTCATGAACACCAAGTAACCCTTGACCTGATCATCGCACCCCGGGGTGGAAACACACCCTACAATGATGTTGAAATTAAGATGATGGAGGCTGACTTGTTAGAGGCCCAACAATTAGGCGTTGATGGCGTTATTTTTGGCGCGCTGACGACCCAACATCAACTCGACAAAGAGGCTCTCAGTCCATTAATTGCCGCTGCCGGTGGCATGACCATGACCTTTAGTTTAGACTTCGATGCTATTCGGCCGCAGGACCGCGGTGCAGCGCTCGATTGGCTCGCTGATCAAGGATTTGAACACATTTTAAGTGCCGGTACAGCTACCGATGACCGGATTGCGGATTGGACGGCTTCTAAACGTTTGGCGGATGCGGATGGTTTAATCTTAATGCCAGCAAACGTGACTGCCCAGGAAACAACTACCTTGAGCGACCAGCTTGGCCTAAACCTCTTTTACGGTCAACATGTTTTGAATTTCTAGCACCTACAAAAGACCTAGCAGTGGGATTGGCGCACTGCTAGGCCTTTTTTTGCGAACTCCCAGTGAGTTTTTTCAAAGGTTACCCTTCAAAATCACATTCACCGTTAAACTAAGCGAGCTGACACGTGGGCCTACCGTCTAAGCCCACGCACTGTGTGTCAGTCTCTCCTGGTTTCCCGTTGCCGCAAAGTCCCCTAACTCATGCCCATAGTAGCACGATGAAATCCACCCGGTCGTGGATACACTGGATACTTATGAAGATACTAACATTATTTTAACTAACTAAAAAACTGTCGACTCGAGATCAACGCGATCTCGGTCGGCAGTCTTTTTTTCTACCAGCGTTCCCGTTTAACTACGGGTTCGCCCTCTTCCCATGGATACTTACCATTCTTATTTTTCTTCGTATGTTTCATCATATATTCAGTACGTTTCTGCAGACGGTCATGCGTCTTACGCCGATTATAGGCCCGCACACAGAGAACTACGATTCCAAGAACAACGTAGATGGACATTCGTAGAAAGAACTGCAATGTTTTAGTAGCAAACACAGTCGTTAAAATCATAGGGGTGCCCTCCTTTTAGCCAAACACTTCTAATCTATCCGTCATATTCTGACGTATGAGTCACTACGGTTCGACCCGTAGTGACCCGTGGTATTACTTGAAGCAAATTTCAGATACTACCTGACTAGCTACTTACTAGTCATTCTTCTTGCCACGCTTGTTGCCAAAGTACCACCATGACCCACCGGTTGCTGCCGCAATAGCTGCAACGATAGCTCCCCAGAGAGTCTTAGAATTGTTGTCTCTGGTTGCTGGGTTGGAGATTGAATTGCCATCTGAACCCTTGGCGGTTGTTCCCTTGTCAGCTGCACTCTTGTCAGTAGCATTCTTGTCAGCAGAAGCCTTCTTATCAGCACTCTTGTCGTTGGAAGAACTATCGCTTTGAACGTTTCCGTTCGTCGCAATGTTAGCTGTTCTCAGATCGACTGGCTGTGCGGTGTTTGCTGCTGATGTTGCGGCCAAGTTAGTAACCGTCCCATTCGTACCATTACCAACATTGGTTGTGCCATTGCCAGTGTTACCAGTGCTTCCGTTACCAGTAGTCCCATTGCCAGTTGATGAACCATTTGAACCTGATCCACCACCATTGCTGCCAGAACCATTGTTACCAGAATCTCCGTTACCACCGTTGGTTAAGCCGCCTTCTGAGTCTGAATCGCTGTCAGAGCCGGAGTTACCTTCGGAATCGGAGTCACTGTCAGAATCGGATCCGCCGTTTGAATCGGAATCACTATCCGAATCCGAGTCGCTGTCAGAGTCCGAGTCACTATCGGAATCGGAATCACTGTCGCTATCTGAGTCGCTGTCAGAGTCCGAGTCACTGTCAGAATCGGAATCACTGTCGGAGTCCGAGTCACTGTCAGAGTCTGAATCGCTGTCAGAGTCCGAGTCACTGTCGCTATCGGAATCACTGTCAGAGTCTGAGTCACTGTCGGAGTCGGAATCACTGTCGGAATCCGAATCACTGTCAGAATCGGAGTCACTGTCGGAGTCGGAATCGCTGTCGCTGTCAGAGTCACTGTCGGAATCGGAGTCGCTGTCGCTGTCGGAATCACTGTCAGAGTCTGAATCGCTGTCGGAGTCTGAGTCGCTGTCGGAATCCGAATCACTGTCGGAGTCTGAGTCGCTATCGGAATCAGAGTCGCTGTCGGAGTCTGAGTCGCTATCGGAATCAGAGTCGCTGTCGGAATCCGAATCACTGTCGCTATCTGAGTCGCTGTCGGAGTCTGAGTCGCTATCGGAATCGGAGTCGCTGTCAGAGTCTGAGTCGCTGTCACTATCTGAGTCACTGTCGGAGTCAGAATCACTGTCGGAATCTGAGTCGCTATCGGAATCGGAATCACTGTCGCTGTCAGAATCACTGTCGGAATCGGAATCACTGTCGGAGTCTGAATCGCTGTCGGAATCAG